>JBGTBD010000017.1:0-28172 GCA_041749475.1 Rickettsiales bacterium | reverse complement strand
GAGATGGTCATGCCGGGGGATAACATCTCCCTGACCGTGAAACTGATCGCGCCTATCGCCATGGATGAAGGCCTCCGCTTCGCTATCCGCGAAGGTGGTCGCACCGTCGGCGCTGGCGTCGTCGCGAAAATTATTGAGTAGGAAAGAGATCATGTTGAACCAGAAAATCCGCATTCGCCTCCGTGGCTTCGATCACAAGATGCTCGACCACTCCACCAAGGAAATCGTCAACACCGCGAAACGTACCGGTGCTCGCGTTCTCGGCCCTGTGCCGCTGCCGCGCCGCATCGCCCGCTTCACGGTGAACCGTTCGCCGCACATCGACAAGAAGTCGCGCGAGCAGTTCGAGATCCGTACGCATAAGCGTCTGATCGACATTTTGGAAGCGACCCCGCAGACGGTGGATGCTCTCGGTAAACTCGATCTTTCCTCGGGCGTAGACGTACAGATTACCGTTCTCGGCAACAACTAAGATTACAGAATCATTCAGGAGAAAATACTATGCGTACCGGTATCATCGCTCAAAAACTTGGCATGACGCAGCGCTATGATGCGAACGGGGAATCTTTCCCGGTGACCGTCCTGCGCATGGACAAGGTAGAAGTCGTGGCTCATAAGACGAAGGACAAGGACGGTTATACCGCCCTTCAGATCGGCTTTGGCTCCCGCAAGACCAAAAACGTTTCCAAGCCGCTTCGCGGCCAGTTCGCAAAAGCGAAAGTGGCACCGAAAAGCAAGCTGATGGAATTCCGCGTACAGGATGACGCGATGGTGGATGTAGGCTCCGAGATCACCGCGTCCCACTTTGTTGCAGGCCAGTTCGTCGATATCACTGGCATGACCAAGGGTAAAGGGTTTGCAGGGGCAATGAAACGCTGGAACTTCAAAGGGTTAGAGGCTTCTCACGGGGTATCCGTGTCGCACCGTTCGCACGGGTCTACGGGCCAACGCCAGGATCCAGGTAAAGTATTCAAGAACAAGAAAATGGCTGGTCACCTCGGTGATGAGCGCGTCACGGTTCAGAACCTGAAGATCCTCTCTATCGACGAGACGGAAAACCTGATTTTCATCCGTGGTTCAGTTCCGGGTGCGGAAAACTCCATCGTGATCGTTAAGGATGCGGTGAAGCGTGCCCGTCCTGCCGATGCGCCATTCCCGGCCGGTATCAAATCCGCCAAAAAAGAAGAAGCCAAGGAAGAGAAAGCCGAAGCCGCTCCGGTGACGGAAGCTCCCGAAGCATCCGGTGAAGCAACCCCTGAAGCATAGCCCCTCCTTCCTACGCAATAGAAAAAACCCGGCTCTTCGCAGCCGGGTTTTTTTATGCCTCACAAGCGCGAGACGGGCTTAATGCCGCGCGGATTTCATGGGGGTGTCAGAGATGTGCTTTTTTATGTCATCAAAACATAAAAAAGCTGTTGCCAAGGGTTTTAAAAGCAGCTATACGCATGCCTCTTCCAGTGATGGAGGACAACCTCGGTTCCTTAAAAAACCAAGGCAAAACAAAGAAAAAATACTCTTTTGCGGCAAGATAAATCCAAGCAAAAGACGCTTTTTCAACAAAGCGGGCCATGAGGCCGTCGCTTTGAATAACTAACCCTATGGATGCCCCCGCAATGGGATGAGCGTCCGAGAACAAAAAGGAAGCCCCGATGAAGGCGAAAATTGTCGCATTGGACGGTAAAGAAGTGGGCAGCGTGGAGCTGAACGAGGCTATTTTCGGTCTCGAAACCCGCAAAGATATTCTGCACCGTATCGTCGAATGGCAGCGTGCTAAGGCCCGCGCCGGGACACATAAGACCAAAACCATCAGCGAAGTGTCGGGAACGACCGCGAAGCCCTGGAAGCAAAAAGGTGGTGGCCGTGCCCGTCACGGTTCCAAACGCTCTGCCCAGTGGGTAGGCGGTGGCCGTCCGTTCGGTCCGGTCGTGCGTTCGCATGCCGTGAACCTCACCAAGAAATTCCGTAAACTCGCCTTGAAGACGGCGCTTTCCGCGAAACAGGCAGAAGGCAAGCTGATCATCATCGAGAACACCACCATCAAGGACGCGAAAACCAAAGCGATCGTGGCGCAGTTCAAAGCGCTCGGCTGGCAGAAGCCGCTGATCATCGACGCGACGGTCGATCAGAATTTCGCAATGGCCGCGCGTAACATCAAACATGTCGATGTATTGCCGCAAATGGGCATCAACGTGATTGATATCCTGAAACATAGTGAACTGGTGCTGACCAAAGCAGCGCTTGAGTCGCTCGAAGCGAGGCTCGCATGAACGAGAAAGCAAAAGAAACCAAGAAAGTAGCGAAGAAATCCGAAGGCGAGAAAGCCACGGAGAAAAAAGCTGCTAAAACGTCCGAAGTGAAAGCTGAAAGCAAAAAAGCCGCTGCAGCTTCCGCTGACGACGCTCCGAAAGCGGCGAAGAAGCCTGCCAAGGAAGCGAAGTCCTCGGATAAAAAAGAGAAGAAAGAAAAGGGCGGCAAGCTGAAAGCTTCGCAAGTCACCGATGCCACGCTTTATGACGTCATCGTGCGCCCGATCATCACGGAGAAATCCACGATGGCTCTCGAATCCAATACCTATCTCTTCATGGTCAACAAGACCGCGACCAAGCCACGCATCAAGCTGGCCGTCGAGCAGATTTTCGGGGTGGAAGTCCGCCGCGTCAATACGCTGACCCTGAAGGGGAAACAAAAAAAGTTCCGCGGCATCAACGGCCGCCGGTCCGATGTGAAAAAAGCGATGGTCACGGTGAAGCAAGGCCAGACGATCGATTTTGCAGCAGGAGTACGTTAAGATGGCATTGAAGACATTCAACCCCGTTACCCCTTCGCAGCGTCAGCTGGTCCTTATCGACCGCTCCGAACTGTGGAAAGGCTCGCCTGTAAAATTCCTGACCGAAGGTGGCGCACGCCCCACCGGTCACGATAACAAAGGTCACTACACCAGCCGTAACATGGGCGGTGGTCATAAGCAGCGTTACCGTAAAATCGATTTCAAGCGTCGTAAGTTCGAAGTCGCCGGTACGGTCGAGCGTCTGGAATATGATCCGAACCGTTCCGCGTTCATCGCGCTGATCAAATACGCGGATGGTGAGCTTGCTTACATCCTTGCGCCGCAGCGTCTTTCCGTGGGTGATCAGGTCATCTCGGGAGAGCGTACCGACATCAAGCCGGGGAACGCGATGCCGCTGAAGAACATCCCAATCGGGACGATCATCCATAATATCGAGATGAAGCCCGGTAAAGGCGGCCAGATGGTTCGTTCGGCGGGCACGTTCGCCCAACTCGTCGGTAAAGACGGCGGATACGCCCAAGTGAAACTCCGCTCCGGCGAAGTGCGCATGATCCTCGCTGAATGCATGGCGTCGATCGGTGCGGTCTCCAACCCGGATCACCAGAACGAAGTGATCGGCAAAGCCGGTCGCAATCGCTGGAAAGGTCGCCGTCCGCATGTTCGTGGGGTCGCGATGAACCCGGTCGATCACCCGCACGGCGGTGGGGAAGGGCGTACCTCCGGTGGTCGCCACCCTGTGACGCCTTGGGGTATCGCTACCAAGGGCAAGAAAACGCGTTCGCGCAAAAAGCCATCCGGCAAATTCATCATTCGTAGCCGCCATCAGGCGAAGAAGAAGTAGGAGAGTCTATGTCCCGTTCAGTTTGGAAAGGTCCGTTCGTCGATGGGTATCTGCTTAAGAAAGCGGAAGCCGCACGCGGTGCTACACGTAACCAAGTCATCCAGACCTGGTCGCGCCGTTCGACGATATTGCCGCAATTCATCGGCCTGACCTTCGCGGTCTATAACGGCAAAAAATTCATCCCCGTGCTGGTATCGGAAGAGATGGTCGGTCACAAATTCGGTGAGTTCTCACCGACCCGTACCTTCAACGGCCATACCGCCGACAAGAAAACCGCTGGCGGGAAGAAATAGGAGCTAGATCATGGGTAAAGAATCACGCAAACGCACACTGAAGCCGAACGAAGCCAAATGCGAGCTGAACCGTATCCGTACGAGCGCGCAGAAGCTGAACCTCGTTGCTCAGTTGATCCGTGGCAAGAAAGTCAACGATGCGCTGACGCAGTTGACCTTCTCCAACAAGCGGGTCGCGGTGCAAGTTAAGAAGGCTCTGCAGTCGGCTATTGCTAACGCTGAAAACAACCACCAGCTGGATGTTGACAGCCTTATCGTTTCTGAAGCATGGGTGAGCAAATCCATGGTACTGAAACGCTGGCGTCCGGGTGCGCGCGGTCGCGTCGGCAAGATCCTGAAGCCATTCAGCAATATCACCATCATCGTTCGTGAAGAGAAGGAGGCCGCGTAATGGGTCAGAAGATCAATCCAATCAGCTTGCGCCTTGGCATCAATAAGACTTGGGATTCCCGTTGGTTCGCGAAGAACGACGAAGAATTCTCCACGAAATTGCACGAGGATCTTAAAATCCGCAAATATCTGAAGAAGACCCTGAAAGATGCTGGCGTCAGCCGTATCGTCATCGAGCGTCCTTCGAAGAAAGCCATCATCTCCATTCACACCGCCCGTCCGGGTATCGTGATCGGGAAAAAAGGCGCGGACATCGATAAGATGAAAAAAGATTTGGGCCAATATACCAAAGACGACCTCCACATCAATATCGTGGAAGTACGTAAGCCCGAGATCGATTCCACGCTGGTGGCGGAAGCCATCGCGCAACAGCTGGAGCGCCGCGTGGCCTTCCGTCGCGCCATGAAGCGTGCCGTTCAATCCTCCATGCGCCTCGGTGCGCTGGGTATCCGGATCAACTGCTCCGGCCGCCTCGCCGGTTCCGAGATCGCGCGTATGGAATGGTATCGTGAAGGCCGTGTGCCACTTCATACCTTGCGTGCGGATGTTGACTATGGTATAGCAACCGCCCTTACGACCTATGGCATCATCGGTATCAAGGTGTGGATCTTCAAGGGCGAAATCCTTGGCGATCAAGAAAAAGATAACAAAGACAAAGACTTCAAGGCCGTTGCCTAAGTCTGTAAACTAACTCAAGGAATAAGACCATGCTGAGTCCGAAGCGTACAAAATACAGAAAGCAGCACAAAGGCCGTATTAAAGGCAATGCCAAAGGCGGCTTTGAGTTGAATTTCGGCCAGTACGGCCTGAAAGCACTGGAGCCGGAGCGCGTGACCGCCCGTCAGATCGAAGCGGCCCGCCGCGCGATCGCTCGTCACGTCAAGCGCGTCGGTCGTTTGTGGATCCGTGTATTCCCGGATGTGCCCGTGACCAAGAAACCCGCCGAAGTACGGATGGGTAGCGGTAAAGGGTCTGTTGAATTCTGGGCGTGCCGCGTGAAACCGGGCCGCATCATGTTCGAGATCGACGGTGTGCCTGAGCAAGTTGCGCGCGAAGCATTTGAACGCGCCTCCGCCAAGCTGCCGATCAAGACGAAATTCGTTAGCCGGATCGAGGGGAATTAGTATGAGCAAGTTTGAAGAATTCAAAGGCAAATCCGCTGAAGAACTGAAAGGCCTCGTGGCTTCTCTGAAGCGTGAACAGCTGAACCTGCGTTTCCAGCGTGCCGCTGGTGAGCTGGAAAATACCTCGCGTATCCGTAATGTGCGCCGCGACATCGCGTGTGCCATGACGGCCATGAAGAAACTCGACCAGAAAAAAGCTGCGTAAGGGATAAGGAACCGAAACATGCCGAAACGTATTTTACAAGGGACAGTGGTGAGCGACAAAGCCGACAAGACGGTGACCGTCCGTGTCGAGCGCCGCATCATGCACCCGATCTATAAGAAATTCATTCGCCGCAGCAAGAAATACGCGGCACATGATGAGAACAACCAGTATAAGACGGGTGATGTCGTGCGCATCGTAGAATCGCGCCCCATCTCCAAGACCAAGACCTGGGCCGTTCTCGAAAAATTAAAATCCAACGCTTCCGAAGCAGGGAATTAAGCCATGATCCAGATGGAAACCGTCCTCGAAGTCGCCGACAATTCCGGAGCCCGGAAAGTCGCGTGCATTAAAGTTCTCGGCGGATCGCACCGTAAGACGGCCTCGGTCGGCGATATCATCGTCGTCTCCGTCAAAGACGCGATTCCCCGTGGTAAAGTGAAAAAAGGCGACGTGCACCGCGCCGTGATCGTGCGTACCGCGAAAGACATCAAACGTAACGATGGCAGCGCGATCCGTTTCGACAAGAACGCGGCTGTGCTCATCAATAAACAGAACGAGCCCATCGGCACTCGTATCTTCGGCCCCGTCGTGCGTGAATTGCGTGCGAAGCGTTTCATGAAGATCGTCTCGCTGGCGCCGGAAGTACTCTAAGGATTTGTGAAGGATAAAAGGTCATGCAACCGAAATTGAAAATTAAAAAAGACGATGAAGTCGTCGTGCTCACCGGCAAGGACAAGGGCAAAAAAGGGACCGTGGTGAAAGTATTTCCCAAGGAATCCCGCCTGATTGTGTCCGGCATTAATATGATGAAGAAGCATGAGCGCGCCGGTCGTGAAGGCCCTGGCGGCATCACGCTGAAGGAAGCGCCGATCCATATCTCCAACGTCGCCATCGCCGACCCTAAAGGCGGCAAGGCTACGCGTGTCGGATTCAAAATATTAAAAGACGGAACCAAGGCGCGTGTCGCCAAAGGCTCCGGCGAAGTACTGAACTAAGAGGAAGTCATGTCATACACGCAGGAATTATATCATTCGAAAGTACGCGATGCGCTGCAAAAGCAGTTCGCGTACGAAAACGTCATGCAGATTCCCCGCCTTGAGAAGATCGTTCTCAACATGGGCGTGGGCGATTGCGTGGTTGACACCAAGAACGCGCAGAAAGCCGCCGACGAGCTCACGCTTATCGCCGGCCAGAAAGCCATCGTGACTAAGGCGAAGAAATCTGAGTCCTCGTTCAAGCTGCGTGAGAATATGCCTATCGGGTGCAAAGTGACGCTCCGTGGCAAGCGCATGTATGAATTCCTCGACCGCCTCGTCAACGTCGCGATGCCCCGCATCCGCGACTTCCGCGGGGTATCCCCGAAAAGCTTTGATGGCCGCGGCAATTATGCGATGGGCATCAAGGAACATATCATCTTCCCCGAGATCAATTACGATCGCGTGGAAAAAGTCCGTGGGTTCGACATCATCGTCGTGACCTCCGCCAATAGCAATGACGAAGCGAAGGCCCTTCTGGAAGGCCTGAACTTCCCCTTCCGTAAACCAGGAGCGTAAGTACCATGGCAAAGACCAGTTCGATCGAGAAAAACAATAAGCGTAAGCGCATGGCGAAGCAGTATGGTGCGAAGCGCGCTAAGCTGAAGGCGACCATCATGAACAAGGAACTGCCGTTCGAGGAGCGTTTCGCCGCGAGTATCAAGCTGGCGGAACTGCCGCGCAACAGCGCAGCGAACCGCTACCGTAACCGTTGCGAGCTGACGGGTCGTCCGCGCGCCGTGTACCGTAAATTCAAACTCTCCCGTATTGCCCTCCGCGAACTTGGCGGCTTTGGTCAAATCCCGGGTCTCATCAAGTCCAGCTGGTAAGGAACTAGATTATGGCAATGAACGATTTACTCTCTGACATGATCGCGCGCATCAAGAACGGCCAGAACGCCCGTCTGTCGCATATCATGGCGAATTATTCCAAGCTTCTCGTAGGCGTGCTCGAAGTGCTGCAACGGGAAGGCTACATCATGGGTTTCGAGGTGCAAGAAGCGAACAACAAGAAAAACATCGAGATCCAGTTGAAATATTATGAAGGCACGCCGGTCATCCGCCGCATCAAGCGTACCTCCACCCCCGGTCGTCGCGTCTATGCCGCGATCAAGAATTTGAGTCCGATTAACAACGGCCTCGGTATCTCTATCCTGTCCACTTCATCCGGCATCATGTCCGATTACGAAGCGCGCCAGAAGAATATCGGTGGCGAAGTGCTTTGCAGCGTATTCTAGGAGTAGACAATGTCACGTTTGGGAAAATTGCCGGTTGAAGTTCCATCCTCTGTGAAAGTGGATGTACAGGCCGATAAAATCGTGGTGAAAGGCAACAATGCCGAGCTTACCACGCCGATCACCGGCGATGTGGACGTATCGTTCACGGACGGCAAGATCTGGGTGAAGCCAGCCAACGATTCGAAACGTTCCCGCGCGATGTGGGGTACGGTGCGCAGTAACGTGAAGAGCCTGGTCGAAGGTGCGACCACCGGCTTCTCCAAAACACTCGAAATCAAAGGCGTCGGTTTCCGTGCGTCGGTCGCGAACAACATGCTGACCATGACGCTCGGCTTCAGCCATGAAATCAAATTCGTGATTCCCGCCGGGATCACGATCTCGGTCGATAAGCAAACCTCGATCACCATCAAAGGCGCTAACAAGCAACAGGTCGGCCAAGTGGCTGCCCAACTTCGTTCATTGCGTAAACCCGAGCCGTATAAAGGCAAGGGCGTCCGTTACTCCGACGAGACGATTCGCATGAAAGAAGGCAAGAAGAAATAAGGGAAGATAAAACCATGCAAAAGATCACCAGTTTTGACCGCCGTCGGGAACGTACCCGCATCGCACTTCGCAAGCGCGCAGGCGGCAAGCCGCGCCTGTCGGTATTCCGTTCGGGCCAGCACATCTATGCGCAAGTGATTGACGATACCAAAGGTGTCACCGTCGTTGCCGCATCGTCGCTCGATAAGGATTTGGGGCTGAAGAAGACCTCCACTATCGAAGCGGCGAAAGCAGTCGGCCAGCTCATCGCGAAACGTGCGAAAGAACTGAAGGTCGAGCAGGTCGTGTTTGATCGCGGCGGGTATCTCTATCATGGCCGCGTCCGTGCCCTCGCTGAAGGTGCACGTGAAGGCGGACTGGCATTCTAATTCAACATAGTTACATACTTTAAGGACGAAACTCATGGCCGAACAACAACAGCATCAACAAGGCGAAGGCAGCGAATTCATCGACCGTCTGGTGTCGATCAACCGCGTCGCGAAAGTGGTCAAAGGGGGCCGTCGTTTCGGCTTCGCAGCATTGGTCGTGCTCGGTGATGGCAAAGGCCGCGTCGGGTATGGTACGGGTAAAGCCAAGGAAGTTCCGGAAGCCGTGCGTAAAGCGACGGAAGCTGCCAAGAAGTCCATGATCCGCGTTCCGCTTCGCGAAGCGCGTACCCTGCACCATGACGTGCGCGGGCATTACGGCGCTGGCCGCGTAATGCTGCGTTCGGCTCCCGCGGGGACGGGTATCATCGCCGGTGGTCCGATGCGCGCTGTGTTCGAAGCGCTCGGTATTCACGACGTCGTCGCGAAATCGATGGGTTCGGCGAATCCGCATAACATGGTGAAAGCGACGTTCGACGCCCTGAAAGGCCTGAATGCGCCGCGTGATATCGCCGCCAAGCGTGACCTGAAGATCGGTGAGATCATCAGCCGTCGCGAAGGGTCGCGCACCACGGGCGTAAAAGCTGAAACCGCAGCAGTAGCAGCAGAATAAGGAAGCTGAATCATGGCAAAAGCACAAAAAGCAGCAACAGGCAAAACCGTTACCGTGAAACAGATCGGCAGCCCGATTGGTCGTACGCAAGACCAGCGCGGTACGCTCATCGGTCTCGGCCTCAACAAGATTAACCGCCAGAAAACGCTGGTCGATACGCCGGAAGTACGCGGCATGATCCGCAGCGTGCAGCATCTGGTGCAGATCGTCGAAGAATAGAAGGATTAGAATCATGCAACTCAATCAAATCGCAGACAATCCCGGTAGTCGTAAAGGCAAGATGCGCGTGGGCCGCGGTGTCGGTTCCGGCAAAGGCAAAACGGCTGGCCGTGGGTATAAGGGTCAAAAATCCCGTACCGGTGTGAGCATCAACGGTTTCGAAGGGGGGCAAACTCCTATTCACCGTCGTCTGCCGAAGCGGGGCTTCAAGAACATCTCGCGCGTCGATTACCGCGTGGTGAATCTTGGTGACTTGCAACGCGCCATCGAAGCGAAAACGCTCGATGCGTCCAAAGCAATTGATACGGAAGCGCTCATCAATGCGGGCATCATTCGCAGCAATTCCAACCCGGTGAAATTACTCAGCAAGGGCGAGTTGAAAAGCAAAGTCACCATCACTGTCGATAAAGCCTCCAAAACCGCGCAAGCGGCGGTGGAAAAAGCAGGCGGCAGCGTGAAGGTTGCGGAAGCGGCATAACTGTTCTCTCCGCGTTTCAAAAAAACATAGCCCGGAGAGTATGTCTCACCGGGCTATTTTTTTCTGCACAATGGCCCACTGACACATTTTCGTGACTTGCCAATATCGCTTAAATATACCATACCAACACACTAGCATTTATTCACAGGAATCTGACACACATGACCTCCGCCGCTGAACGTCTCGCATCCAACCTCAATATGGGCGTGCTCTCCCGGGCGACCGAGCTGAAAGCGCGGCTTTTGTTCGTTCTTGGCGCGCTCATCGTCTATCGTATCGGGACGTATATTCCGATTCCGGGCATCGACCCCAACGTGTTGGATGAAATATTCCATTCGCAAGGGGGCGACATCCTTGGTCTGTTCAACATGTTCTCCGGGGGTGCGCTGGGCCGGATGACCATCTTCGCGCTGGCGATTTTACCCTATATCTCGGCGTCCATCATCATCCAGTTGATGACGGTGGCCGTGCCGCAACTGGCGGCGCTGAAGAAAGAAGGCGAAGCGGGTCGCCGCAAGATCAACCAATATACGCGCTATGGCACAGTCATCCTTGCCGCCATTCAGGCATACGGCATCGCAACGGGGTTGGAAGGCACCACGGGGCCGAGCGGCTCCGCCGTCATCGATCCCGGCATCATGTTCCGTTTCACCACCGTGGTCACACTGGTCGGGGGGACGATGTTCCTCGTCTGGCTGGGTGAACAGATTACCGCCCGCGGCATCGGGAACGGCACGTCGCTCATCATCTTCGCAGGGATCACGGCGCATTTGCCCGCCTCGCTCGCCAGCATGTTCGAGATGGGACGCACGGGCGTGCTCAGCACGGGCGTCATCCTGCTCATCGTCCTGCTGGCGCTGGCGCTGGTCGCGTTCATCGTGTTCATGGAGCGCGCGCATCGCCGCGTCGTCATCCAGTAGCCGAAACGTCAGGTCGGCAATACACTCTATTCTGGCGCCACTACCCATATGCCGCTGAAACTGAACATGGCCGGGGTCATCCCGCCGATCTTCGCTTCGTCGCTCCTCTTATTCCCGCTGACGCTGGCGCGGTTCAATTCCGGTGGGGAGACCGGGTTCCTCGCCACGGTGAGCGCCTATCTTGGCCACGGGCAACCGCTTTATATCGCGCTCTATGTCGCGATCATCATCTTCTTCTGCTTCTTCTATACGTCCGTGGTATTCAACCCGGAGGAGACGGCGGAGAATCTGAAAAAGAACGGTGGGTTCATTGCCGGTATCCGTCCGGGTAAGAACACGGCTGATTATCTTGATTACATGATCACTCGCCTGACCGTCGCCGGTGCTATTTACCTTGCCTTCGTGTGCAGTATCCCGGAGATATTGATCGCCAAATATTCCGTGCCGTTCTATCTCGGCGGAACTAGTCTTCTCATTGTTGTTAACGTGATGATGGATTTCGTGGGTCAGGTGCAGTCGCATCTCTTCGCCCACCAGTATGAAGGCCTCATCAAGAAAGCTAAATTACGGAGCCGTAAATGAGTATGAAACTGATCCTTCTTGGCCCTCCCGGTGCAGGGAAAGGGACGCAAGCTTCGTACCTTCAGGAAGATTTCGGCTTGGCTAAACTCTCGACCGGGGACATGCTCCGCGCCGCCGCCGCGTCGGGGTCGGATATCGGTAAACACGTCGCCGAGGTGATGAAGAACGGCCAATTGGTCGCTGACGACATTATGGTGAATCTTATCCGCGAGCGCATCGCCGAGCCGGATTGCGCCAAAGGGTTCATCCTCGATGGCTTCCCGCGCACGCTCGCTCAGGCCGAGGCGCTGGACATCATGTTGAAAAAAGAAGGTAAAAAGATTGATAGCGTCATCGAGTTGGAAGTCAACGACGCCATCCTCGTCGAGCGCATTTCGGGCCGTTATTCCTGCAAAAGCTGCGGGGAAGGTTATCATGACGCCAATAAGCAGCCTCAGAAAGCGGGGGTGTGCGATAAGTGCTCCGGGACCGATTTCCTGCGCCGTGAGGATGATAAGGCCGAAACCGTCGCCAAACGTCTGGAATCCTATCACCAGATGACCGCGCCGCTGCTTCCTTATTATGAAAATCAAGGGGTTCTGGTGAGTGTGGATGGCATGGCCGATATGGCTGCCGTGAGGGGTGAAATAAAAGCATTGCTCCTTGACAATAGAGGATTGACTTCAAGTAAAATCTGCGTATGATTCAGCCCTCTTGCGTGGAAAGCCGCAGATTCATTGGCTTTTGCGACCGGGCTCCCGGAAATTTGAGAAACAGAATTTTTTAAACGAATGAGGTAGAACGTGGCTCGTATTGCCGGTGTAAATATTCCCTCCGCCAAGCGCCTTGAAATTGCGCTGACCTATATCCATGGTATCGGGCGGACGACTGCAAAAGATATCGTCCAGAAGGCTGGACTGACGAGCGAAACGCGCGTTCACCAGCTGAACGAAAGCGAAGTTATCAAGCTCCGCGAGATTATCGACCGCGATTATACCGTGGAAGGCGAGCTTCGCCGTGAAGTTTCCATGAGCGTGAAACGCCTGATGGATTTGGGCTGCTACCGTGGCCTCCGTCACCGTAAGCGCCTGCCGGTACGTGGTCAACGCACCCGTTGCAACGCCCGCACCCGTAAAGGGAAAGCGGTCGCTATCGCGGGCAAAAAGAAAACGACGAAATAGGTAATGTATGGCAACCGAGCAAGCTAAAGTTAAGAAAAAAGACAAGAAAATCGTGGTCGCCGGTGTGGCCCACGTCAACGCGTCCTTCAACAATACGATCATCACCATCACCGATACCAATGGTAACACGGTGGCATGGTCGTCCGCAGGCTGCCACGGCTTCAAGGGGTCGCGTAAATCCACCCCGTACGCGGCGCAGATCGCCGCTGAGAACGCTGGCCGCAAAGCACAGGAACACGGCATGAAAACCGTTGAGGTCGAAGTCAAAGGCCCCGGCGCTGGTCGTGAGTCCGCCCTTCGCGCGCTGCAGTCCATCGGGTTCAACATCACCTCCATCAAGGACGTGACGCCGATCCCGCATAATGGCTGCCGCCCTCCGAAGCGCCGCCGCGTATAATTGTTTATACTTCGTTTCCTACGTTCAATAACAGACCGATAAGGCAGGACCATGAGCTTACTCAATAAAAATTGGCAAGACCTGATTAAACCGCAGAAACTGGGCATCAATACCAGCCAGTCCGGCAAAGAGCGCAACCGCGCTACCATCGTCGCGGAACCGCTTGAGCGCGGCCTCGGCATGACCCTCGGCGTGGCACTGCGCCGTATTCTCCTTTCCTCGCTGCAAGGCGCTGCCGTCACCTACGTGAAAATCGAAGGTGTGCTGCATGAATTCTCTTCCATCCCCGGTGTGCGTGAAGACGTGACCAACGTCGTCCTCAACATCAAGGAACTTCGCCTCCGCGCGCATTCCGAAGAGAAAAAACGCATGACCCTGATCGCGACCGGCCCGGGCGAAATCACCGCTGCCCAGATCCAGACCCCGTCTGATCTCGATGTCATCAATAAAGACCTCGTCATCTGCACGCTGGATAAAGGCGCGAAGATCAACATGGAATTCGTAGTTGAAGTCGGCAAAGGCTATGTGCCTGCGTCGCGCAATCGCCAGGAAGACCAGCCGATTGGTGTTATCCCGGTTGACGCTCTGTTCTCCCCCGTGGTGAACGTTGCGTTCAAAGTCGAGAACGCCCGCGTTGGCCAGCGTACCGATTATGATAAGCTTTCCATTGACGTGGAAACCGATGGGTCCATCGCTCCGGAAGATTCCGTGGCCTTGTCCGCGCGTATCCTGCAAGACCAGCTGCGCCTCTTCGTGAACTTCGAAGATGAGCCGGAAGCGAAAGATAAAGGCGAGCGCGCAGAATTGCCGTTCAGCCCGTACTTGCTGAAGAAAGTCGACGAACTCGAACTCTCCGTGCGTTCCGCGAATTGCCTGAAGAACGATAACATCGTCTATATCGGTGACCTCGTGCAGAAAACCGAGAGCGAAATGTTGAAGACCCCGAACTTCGGTCGTAAATCCCTGAACGAGATCAAAGAAGTACTGACCAGCATGGGCCTGAAATTCGGCATGGAAGTCACCAACTGGCCGCCAGAGAACATCGAAGACCTGGCACGTAAGTTTGAAGACCCGTTCTGAGAGTGATGTAACCCGGTGCGCTTAGGCGTACCCGCCGACCGTTCGGCGTAAAGCCCCGCGAGGGTGAACGAGAACCAACAACTTTAGGAGAAGACATATGCGGCATGGAATGAGTGGACGGAAACTGAACCGTAAATCGCAACACCGTTCTGCGATGTTTGCCAACATGGCAGCAGCGCTGATCAAACACGAACAAATCACCACCACCTTGCCGAAAGCCAAGGAATTGCGCCCGTATGTCGAAAAGCTGGTGACGCTCGGTAAACGTGGCGATCTCCATGCGCGCCGCCGCGCCATCGCCATCATGCGCGACCGCGATCAGGTGACCAAATTGTTCGATACCATCGCGACGCGTTATGCGAACCGGGATGGCGGTTACATCCGCGTTCTTAAAGCGGGTTTCCGTTATGGGGATAATGCTCCGCTAGCGATCATCGAATTCGTTGATCGTGACGTGAATGCCAAGGGTCAGGATTCCGGCCCCGTATTCACCGGCGACGAAGAAACCGTAGCAGCCTAGATTTTTCATTCGAATAGGATTACATAGAGGCAGTCGAAAGGCTGCCTTTTATGTTTTATACGCGTATTTTTTCATTTTTTGCCCTGCTCGGGTTTTACCTGCTTTCGCTGTCTCCTGCGGTGCGGGCAGATGAGGCGCGGTACGTGCCGGACTCGCAAAGCCAAGTGCAGCTTTCCTTTGCGCCCATCGTCAAGCACGTCACCCCGGCGGTCGTCAATATCTACACCAGCAAGAAGGTCGCCGTGCAGCAGCCGTCGCCCTTCATGGCCGACCCCATGTTCCAGCACTTCTTCGGCGGGCAAGGCGGCTTCGGTGGGATGCCGCGGGAGCGGGTGGTCAGCTCTTTAGGCTCGGGTGTCATCATCGACCCACAGGGTATCGTCGTTACCAATAACCACGTCATCGTCAGCCCTGATGATATCCGCGTCGTTCTTGCGGATAGGCGGGAATATAAAGCGCAGGTGGTGATTGCCGATGCGTCCTCCGATTTGACGCTGTTGCGGTTGTTGGATGAGAAGGGCAACCCCATCAAGAATGCAAACTTCCCAGCGCTCGATTTCGTCAATTCCGATTCCGTGCAGGTGGGGGATTTGGTGCTGGCGGTGGGCAACCCGTTTGGCGTCGGGCAGTCGGTGACCAGTGGTATCGTTTCCGCATTGGCACGACCAGCGGGGGGGATTTCTGATTTTAATTTCTTCATACAGACTGATGCGGCCATTAACCCGGGGAATTCGGGTGGGGCATTGGTGAATATGAAGGGTGACATCATCGGCATCAACACGGCGATTTATTCGCGCACGGGCGGGTCGAACGGTATTGGCTTTGCGATTCCTTCTAACATGGTGGTGTCGCTCATTCAGAATATCCAACCGGATGGCTCTATCGCGCGGCCGTGGATTGGCGCAGGCTATCAGGAAGTGACGCCCGACATCGCCAAATCGTTGGGCATGGACACGCCTACCGGGGTGCTGATCACGGATGTATTCGACGACACTCCGGCAGCGGAAGCGGGGTTGAAGTCGGGTGACGTTATTCTCTCGCTAAACAGCCAGCGCGTGGATGATATTCAGGGATTCAAATACCGTGTCGCTACTGCGCCGCTGAACCACGATCTGGACCTGACGTTGCGTCGCAACGGCAAAACCATTGAGCGCACCGTGAAACTGGAATTGCCGCCGGAAATCCCGGCACGGGATATGACCCTGTTGAAAGGTGCGCATCCCTTAGGGGGGATGACGGTGATGAATCTTTCTCCGCGCGTGGCTATCGATATGGGGCTGAATCCGAAACTCAAAGGCGTCATCGTTGCCATTCCGGGTAATAGCACGGCAGCGCGGCTTGGGTTCCAGAAAGGCGATATCATTATGTCCGTCAATAAGATGAACATCACCAGCACCGCGCAATTGAAAACGCTGCTGGCGGATAGGCTTTACGGGTGGAACATCATGTTCCAGCGGGATGGCCAGCAACTCAATCTCCGGGTAACGCAATAATGGATTCCCTGTTCGATGTGTTGGAACCGACTGCGCCGCTACCTGAGCGGTTGCGTCCGCGCACGTTGGAGGATGTGGTAGGGCAGGAGGACGTAACCGGGCCGGAGGGCGCTATCGGGCGCATGGTCGCGTCGCATCATTTTAATTCCCTCATCTTCTGGGGGCCGCCGGGGTGTGGAAAGACGACGCTGGCAAGGTTGCTCGCGGAGATGAGCGGGTGCGAGATGGCGACCGTTTCGGCGGTGACCAGCGGGGTCGCCGATTTAAAGAAGATTTTCGAGCAAGCGAAGCAGCGGAAGAAGGACGGTAAACAGACATTGCTGTTCGTCGATGAGATACACCGCTTCAACCGTGCGCAGCAGGATGCGTTTCTGCCGCATGTGGAGGACGGGACGATTCTGCTGGTGGGGGCGACAACGGAGAACCCCTCCTTCGAGCTCAACGGCGCATTGCTCTCGCGCTGCCGGGTGGTGGTGCTGAAGCGGCTGGATGACGATGATTTGATGAAGCTGGTCGAGCGCGCGGAATCCTTCATGCAGCAAGCCTTGCCGCTGACCGACGATGCGCGCGCTACGTTGCCCGCGATGGCGGATGGGGATGGGCGTTATATTCTTAATCTCTGCGAGGAACTCTTCGCGGCGAATATCAAGACGCCGATGGATATCGAAGCGCTGTCGCACTTCCTGCAACGGCGGGCGGCGCTGTATGATAAATCCCAAGAGAGCCATTATAACCTCATCAGCGCGCTGCATAAAAGTTTGCGCGGGTCGGATGTGGATGCGGCGCTTTATTGGTGTTGCCGGATGCTGGAAGGCGGAGAGGATCCGCGTTACTTGGGTCGTCGGCTGATTCGTTTCTCGGCGGAGGATATTGGCATCGCCGATCCGGAGGCGTTGGTGCAGGCGTTATCGGGTGTTGAGATGTATGAGCGGCTCGGTTCGCCGGGGGGGGAACTGGGGTTGATTCAAGTCGTGGTCTATCTCGCGACCGCGCCGAAATCGAATGCGCTTTATAAGGCATATGGCGCAGCACGACGCGCCGCTAAGGAACATGGGTCGCTTATGCCCCCGAAGCATATCCTCAACGCACCGACCAAGCTGATGAAGGAACTCGATTACGGCAAGGATTACGCCTACGACCATAATACCGAGCACGGTTTCTCCGGGCAGAATTATTTCCCCGACGATATGGAGCGCGAGCGGTTCTATCACCCCATCGACCGCGGGTTCGAGCGGGAGATCATCAAGCGACTCGATTACTGGCAGAAGCTGCGCGAGAAATTACTGACAGATGTGGATGGGTGATTCTATCATTGTCATGCCGTCTTCATGACGGCATCCGGGAAGACCAGACCCCGTCATGCGACGGGGTGACACAATAAGAAGGTGGCAATAGTATGATGTTACTGGCGATAGGGGCAGGCGGAGCGATAGGCGCGATGGCGCGGTTCGGGATGATGGAGCTGTTTTCCAGGTTCACCAGCGGCCATTTTCCGTATGGGATTCTCACCGTTAATATTCTTGGCGGGTTCCTGATGGGGGCGTTGACGGGGCTGTTGGCCCATCATGTCACACTCTCGCAGGAAATGCGGGCGTTTTTGACGACGGGTATTCTCGGCGGGTTTACGACATTCTCGGCCTTTTCGCTCGATGTGGTGCTCCTGATGCAGCGGGGGGAGACGATTCCGGCGCTTGGGTATATCATGGGCTCTGTCGTGGGGTCGGTCCTGGCTTTAGGCGCGGGGCTGATGCTGGTGCGCAGTTTTGCATGATTTAATATGAGCATCATCTTATAATTGCTTTGCAATTCAGGCGCTGAGCGCTTAACTACACGCCAGTCAGGAAATACCTATGAAACATCAGGTTGAATTCACCATCGACGAAGGGGATGACGGCATCCGGCTCGATCGCTGGTTCAAGCGCCATCACCCGCATATTACCCATGCGCTGCTGCAGAAGCACCTGCGCAAAGGCGCGGTGCGCCTGAACGGCAAGAAGGCGGAAACCTCTGCTCGGCTGGAAGCGGGCCATGTGTTGTCCCTCCCGACTGAGATGGTGAGTGAGGCGGTGGACGTCGCGCCGAAAGAACGTAAGAAACAGGAATACCCGCCGCAGATTGCGCGGGAGATGGAAAAGAGCGTCCTGTTCAAGAATAAGCACTGCCTCGTCATCAATAAATCTCCTGACCTGCCCGTACAGGGTGGCTCCGGCGTGAAAGACTCGGTGGATCATCGGCTTGACCTGCTCGCCTTCGGCGGGGAACGACCCAAGCTGGTGCATCGGCTCGACCGGGATACTAGCGGTTGCCTGCTGCTGGCGCGCAGCACCAACGATGCGGCGGCGCTCGCTAAAGCATTTTCCGGCAAGACTATCCAGAAGACCTATTGGGCGCTGGTCATCGGCGTGCCGGAGGTGGAGGAGGCAGTCATCAAGCTTCCTATCGGTAAGATACGGGTCGGCGGTGAAGAAAAAATGGTCATCGACGAAAAGGACGGAAAACGTTCGGTCAGTGAATATAAGGTGCTGGGCAAGGTGGGCAATAAATTGTCGCTGGTGCAACTCATCCCGGTGACGGGGCGGACGCATCAATTGCGGGTTCATATGGCTGCTATCGGCCATCCCATCCTGTCGGATGGGAAATATGGTGGGCGGGATGCCTTCATGGAGGGTATGGAATTGCCGCGTAAGCTACATCTCCACGCGCGTCGCCTGCAGATGGAAAAGCCATTCACGCTGGACGTCACCGCACCCTTGCCGAAGCATATGCAGGAGTCGTTCCGGATTTTTGGATTTGAGGCGGGGGAATACGCGTAAGTCTCATCTGTCATTCCCGTGACCCGAAGGGCGGCTTTTGCCAAACGAGAATCCATGGTGAGGCTTGGCGCTTGTTGTTAGATGGATCCCCGCTTTCGCTGGGATGACAAAGGGTAGAGAAAAAAATGAAACGATTTTACGAACAGGCGACAGTGACCAACGTAGCGGGTGGATATGCGCTGCTGTTGGATGACAGGCCTGTCAAAAGCCCTTCAGGGATGCCGCTGCTGGTGAAATCGGAAGTGCTTGCGAAAGAATTGGCGGAGGAATGGCAACGGCAGGGCGATAAGATCGATATGCCCAACATGCCGCTGACCCGCCTTGCATTCGGGTTGGGGGAGCTTAATGATGCGTTGCGTAAAGAGTTGCGCGAGCATGCGCTGTCCTATCTCCATACGGATTTACTGTGCTACCGCGAGACTAAGGACATTCAACTGAAAGAGCTTCAGAAGCAATTATGGGATCCGTATCTGACGTGGATTACCGAGGCATACGGCGTCACCTACCGAGTGCAGGAAGGGGTGTTGCCGCAGATGCAGGAGGATGCGCTGGCAGAAAGGCTGGATATGGCCATCCGCCGCTTTGCCGACCATGAATTGATCGCACTAAAGGAATTGGTGGAAGATTTGGGATCGCTGGTGCTGGCACTGGCAGTCACGGCAGGCAAAGCGAATATCGAACAAGCGCTGGCGGCGGCCTATCTCGACGAGGATTACCAGCGGGAGCGTTGGGGTGAGGATGCGGATGTGTTGGCCAGGCGAGGGGCATTGGCGCGGGACCTGCAAAGTACCACCCATTTCTTGTCGTGTTTTGCTAAGTAGCCACCATATATGGTAATTTCCCCTAGCAAATTTCCTTTGGGTTTTCGACATTCTCTGCTAATAGGGTGCTTTGATTCGAAGGGGCATCAGACCCCGTTCATGGAGGCCCATGCAACATAATGCGGTGATTAAAGAGCTGGAGCAGAAGCGCGATCTCGCCCGTATGGGCGGGGGTACGAAACGCATCGAGCGCCAGCACGGCAACGGCAAGCTGACCGCGCGCGAGCGTCTGGAAGTCCTGCTCGACCCCGATTCATTCGAGGAATTCGATATGTTCGTCGAACATCGCTGCACCTCGTTCGGGATGCAGAAGCACCAGATTCCGGGCGACGGAGTTGTCATCGGGCAGGGAACGATCAACGGTCGCCTCGTATTTGTGTATTCTCAGGATTTCACCGTACATGGTGGGTCGCTTTCCGAATCCAACGCCAAAAAGATTTGTAAAATCATGGATCTGGCGATGCAGGTCGGTGCGCCGGTCATCGGCATCAATGATTCCGGCGGGGCGCGTATCCAGGAAGGTGTCGATTCGCTGGCAGGGTACGGCGAGATTTTCAACCGTAACGTCCGCGCATCGGGCGTCATCCCACAGATTTCCCTTATCATGGGCCCATGCGCCGGTGGTGCAGTCTATTCCCCGGCGCTGACCGATTTCACGATGATGGTCAACGGCTCGTCCTATATGTTCGTGACCGGGCCGGAAGTCGTGAAGACGGTGACGCATGAAGTGGTCAGCCAAGAAGAATTGGGCGGGGCGTCGACCCATACCAAGAAGACCGGTATCGCCGACGTATCCTATGATAACGACATCGAGGCATTGTTACAAACGCGCCGTTTGTTCAATTTCCTTCCCCTCTCCAACCGCGAAAAAGCGCCGACGCGCCCGACGCCTGACCCGGCTGACCGGGTGGAACTATCGCTCAATACGCTCGTCCCCGATAACGCCAACAAGGCGTATGACATGCATGAGTTGCTGCTCCGCCTCGTTGATGAAGGGGATTTTTTCGAGATACAGCCGGAATATGCCAAAAACATCATCATCGGCTTCGGTCGCATGGAAGGCTCCACGGTTGGCTTCGTCGCCAACCAGCCGATGGAACTGGCGGGCTGTCTCGACATCAATGCGTCGCGGAAGGCGGCACGGTTCGTGCGTTTCTGCGATGCGTTCAATATCCCCATCATCACCTTCGTCGATGTGCCGGGCTTCCTTCCGGGGACGGAGCAAGAGCATAACGGCATTATCGCGCATGGGGCGAAATTGATTCACGCCTACGCGGAAGCGACCGTGCCGAAAATCACCGTCATCACCCGCAAAGCCTATGGCGGGGCCTATATCGTGATGAACTCGAAACATCTGCAAGGCGACATTAACTACGCCTGGCCGTCGGCGGAGATCGCCGTGATGGGGCCGGACGGAGCAGTGGAGATTATTTTCCGCGGCTCGCTCGAAAGCCCGGAAGATCGCAAGAAAAAAGTCGATGAATATCGCGACAAGTTCGCCTCGCCCTTCGTAGCGGCGGCGCGTGGGTATGTCGATGATGTCATCCGTCCACAGAATACGCGCTGGCGCCTGTGCCGTGCGCTTGGCTGGCTAAAGAACAAAGAAGTGCAAACCCCTTGGAAGAAACACGATAATTTACCGCTGTGATACTTAAACTTACAAGCTCCACACCCGCTCCCAAAAAACCGCGTAAGCGCAGGACATTCAAGAAAATCCTGATCGCCAACCGTGGCGAGATCGCGGTACGTATCATCAAGACCTGTCGCAAGATGGGTATCAAGACGGTCGCCGTGTACTCCGAATCCGACACCAACGCACTGCATGTGCGCGAGGCGGATGAGGCGGTCTATATCGGTCCTGCACCGTCGGCTAAAAGTTATCTGAATATCGACGCTATCCTCAGCGCGGTCGATCAGACCGGGGCGGAAGCGGTACATCCCGGCTACGGATTCCTTTCGGAGAACGCGCATTTCGCTGAGAAGTTGGCAGCGCGCGGGGTTGTGTTGATCGGCCCGCCGGTCGATGCCATCAAGCGCATGGGCGACAAGATCGAATCCAAGAAACTGGCGAAGGAGGCCAACGTCAACGTCGTTCCGGGGGGCATCGAGGCCATTACCAATGAACGCGAGGCGAAGAAACTGATCTCCAAGATCGGCTACCCGGTCATGATCAAAGCCGCTGCTGGCGGCGGCGGTAAGGGGATGCGCGTCGCGCGGAACGAGACGGAACTGGCCGAAGGTATCACCATGGCGGCCAGCGAAGCGGGTTCCAGCTTCGGCGATTCCCGCGTGTTCATCGAAAAATTCTTCGATAACCCGCGCCATATCGAGATTCAGATTCTGGGTGACCAGCACGGTAATATCGTGCATCTGGGGGAGCGGGAATGCTCCATCCAGCGCCGTCACCAGAAGGTCATCGAGGAAGCGCCCAGTACCTTCGTCGATGAAGCGCTCCGTACCAAAATGGGTAAGCAGGCCATCGCGCTGGCTAAGGAAGTGGGATATTTCTCTGCCGGAACGGTTGAGTTCATCGTCGATGAGAAAGCCAATTTCTTCTTCCTGGAGATGAATACGCGCCTCCAAGTTGAACATCGGGTCACTGAGTTGGTGACGGGGCTTGATCTCGTCGAGTGGATGATCCGTATCGCTGCCGGGGAACCGCTGGAGTTCGAGCAGAAGGACGTAAAATTCAACGGCTGGGCCATGGAAGCGCGCGTATACGCGGAAGATCCCAAGCGTTCCTTCCTACCGTCAGTAGGCCGTATCACGCGGTATGAAGAACCTTCCGCCGGGGATAGCCTTTTGATTGACGCAGGCGTCTATGAAGGTGGCGAGGTCAGTATGTATTACGACCCGATGATCTCCAAGGTCTGCTCCTATGCGCCGACGCGGAACCAAGCCGTGGAGCTGCTGAAATCGTCGCTGGCGGCCTATGTCATCGAAGGTATCACGCACAATATCAGTTTCCTGCACTCCATCCTCTCCCATGCGCGGTTCGTCGCGGGTGACCTTTCGACCAATTTCATCGCGCAGGAATATCCGTCCGGGTTCAACCAGACGCATTTAAGCGAAGAATCAGTGCGGGTGTTCATCGGCGTCGGGGTGCATGTGTACTTACGGATGCTGGAACGTGCGGCGCAGACGACGGGGCAGTTACCCGGCCGTGGCCGTCAGATTCCGGCGCGCTGGGTGGCGAATGTGGATGGGACGAACTTCCCCGTCATCATTAAGCCGAAAGAGTATGGATATGACATCACCTTCGACGATGGGCTGATCGTCATGCGCTCGTCATGGCAATTGGGGCGCTCGCTGTTTCAGGGGACGGTCAATGGTAAGCAGGTCAGCGTGCAGATGAAGACGCTGATGGAGGGCTATCGCCTGACCTATGGTGAGGCGGAGACGGTGGTGTGTGTACGCACCCCCCGCGTCGCAGAGTTGGCGCTGCATATGCCGGAGAAGAAGGTGGAGGATAAGCGCTTCGCGATTTCCGCGCCGATCACCGGTCTTGTCAGCCGCGTCATGGTGGAAGAGGGGCAAATGGTGACCATCGGGCAGGACCTCTGCGTCATCGAGGCGATGAAGATGGAGAATATTCTCCGCGCCGAAGTGGATGCGAAGGTGAAAAAAATCACCGTTACTGCGCCGGAGAGTGTGCGTCCCGGTCAGGTTATTATCGAGCTGGCGGCTTTGGAGTAATTTAGGGGATAGGGTATAAGGGGGTAGGGTATAAAAAAGTGCAGTACTTATATACCCTTATACCCTAGTACCTATACCCTAGCCCTTAAACACTCGGAGAAACAATGATCACCATGCATGTCACTATCATCGGACGCGTACAGGGTGTGGGTTATCGCGCTTGGACAGTGGGGCGTGCGCAGGCGCATGGGGTGACGGGCTGGGTGCGTAATCGCAAAGAAGAGGGCACGGTGGAGGCGATGTTCCAAGGCACCGCAGAACAGGTGCAGGCATTATTGCAGGAATGTCGTAAGGGGCCATTGGCCGCGCAGGTGGAAGAAGTGACGGCGATCCCGGCCGAAGAAGCAGACTCTTTTGAATGTTTTGAGCAATGGCCTACACATTAGACGTGCATTATTGGCGGTCACCTCGCTTTGGGGCCATTGAATTCCAAGTGCATTTATCGTCCATTGCTATTCTGGCCTTCGTGCATTATGGTCGGTTGACGGGAGGTGTTGCATGATGCCAACACAAAAATTTACCAAGGAGAACTTCCATGAATAAGATCGCCCTCATCACCGTCCTGCTCGCCCTCGGCGCGTGCAGCCACAACGATAATAAACCCGTTCCCGAAAGCGTCACCGTCCACGTGGACGAGAAGATGGAACTCATCGGCGAAGGCACGCGTAAAGCGCAACGCGAATGTGGCATGAACGCGAAAGCGGCCGTGTTCGACCATGTCGTCGAGGATGACGATAGCTATGACGGCCTGTCCGCCAAGTATCTCTGCATCGAATAGTGGGCGCCGTTATGAAACAACTAGCCCTTTTATCCCTGATGGTCGCGCTCAGCGCCTGTGGTGCGAATACCAAGGTGATCAGCGATACGTCCGATAACGTCACCATCCGCATGGATGACGATCTCGATTCCCTCAACGAAGCGACGGCCAAGGCCAATAGCGCCTGCGCTAAAAAAGGCAAGCTGGCGCGTTTCCAGAATGTCGCCGATGTTGAAGATGAAAAAGTCGCGATCTATAGCTGCGTGACGCAGTAGTTTTTTGATTGCCCTGCTCGGTCTACTGACCTGCGCAATGGCTGTTCGCGATGCTCCCTGCTCAAGGCTGGCTCGCGCTACTGCGCTTGTCTAACACCAACTAATTCGTCATTGCGAGGAGCGGAGCGACGTGGCAATCCACCTTGGATTGCCTCGCTCCGCTCGCAATGACAAACATCTCTATTTCGTATCGAACAATTTCGCCAGTTCCCGTTTGGGGCGGGATTTCCAGTGGCCGCGGTGATAGGCGTCGCTGGCGATGAGAGGGAGGACGGTGGTCGCCTCGGCGAAGACCATTTGCTCGAACGCGACATCGACCTTGCCCCAGGAGCAGGCTTCTTTCAGCGTGGAGGAGGAACATGCGCCATCACGGGAGTCGGCTACGGTGATCTGCACCGCGTATTTATGCATGTCGACTTCTTTGCCCAAAATTTCGGCGCAGACGACCGTGTCCTGCACGAAGTTCTTCGGCACGCCGCCGCCAATCATCAGCAGGCCGGAATCACCGGAAGCAATTTTAATGTCGGTCAGTTCGCGGAAGTCTTTGATCGCGTCCAGCACCATGTGCTTATCGGGATTGCGTACCTGATGGCTCACCAAGCCGAAGCCAGCCGAGGAATCGACGAAGGCCGGGCAGAAGATGGGCACATTATGCTCGTATGCCAATTGCACCAGCGAGTTTTTCTTCTTGGCGCCGCCTTCTGCAAGGTAACGGCCCATCTCGCGGATGAATTCGCGGGAGGAGTAGGCTTTTGGCTCCAGCTTGTCTGCTATTTCTCCAATGGTGTGGTCACACGCCTGCAATTGCTGCTCGTCGATATAGGTATCGTAGATGCGGTCGATATAGAGGTCGCGCAAGTGACGGTCATCGACGGAGCTATCGGCCTGATAGTGACGGAAACCGAGGGCTTCGAAGAAATCCATATCGACGATGGATGCGCCCGTGGCGATGATGCCGTCGACCATGCCGAAGCGCACTAAGTCAGCGTAAAGTTGCATACAACCCCCGGCGGAGGTGGAGCCTGCGAGGGCAAGAAAAATAGTGCATTTCTTGTCTTCGAGCATCATGTTGTAGATCTCGGCGGCGCGGCCTACGTCACGCGAGGTGAAGGACATCTTGCGCATCGCTTCCACGATAGGGCGCGCGTCGAAGGATGTGATGTCGATATGCTCAACCGGGTTGGCGAGAAGTGCGGCGCGTTCGTTGTCGCCGATTTTCTCTACTGCTGCTTGCTTGCTCATTCTTTTATTCCTTTTCTATTTCAAATTTCGTCATCGCCCGAATCGCTTCAGCGATGTTAGGGCGATCCAGAGGGCTGGATTACCCTATAGTTTGTTTCACAAACTCGGGTAACGACGAGGTGTTTATGGTTTATGCTGCCTTGGCCAGATTATCCCCTTCGCAGGATGTCAGTCAGGGGTCCTGGAAGAGGGTTAGCATCGGCGCGTCTTCGACTTCGACCAGGCGTTCCGAGTGGAAGCCGTTGAAGTGGGTACGCATCGTCGTGCCGTAGGCGCCCAGTTGCCCGATCTCGATCCAGTCGCCTTCGGCGATGTCGTCGGGGAGCAGGAAGGGGCCTTTCATCACGTCGAGGCTGTCGCAGGTCGGGCCGAAGAACTGGAAGGCGGTCTGTTCGCCTGTCAGCTTCTCACCGGCACGGAAAGCGCGGGTGGGGAAGAGCCAGCCGGGGGTCCCGGCATCGAACAGGGAACCGAACGTGCCTTCGTTCAGGTAAAGACAATTGCCTTTACGCAGTTCCACGCGAGCGATGGTCGATCCGCTTTCGGCGACGAGGGCGCGACCGGGTTCGCAGAGGATTTCGCACTCCTCAAGACCCAGCTCGTCCAGCGCTTCACGGATGACGTCCATATAGCGCGAGAGTTTCGGCGGTTGCATACCGGGATAGACGGACGGGAAACCGCCGCCGATATCCATGCTGGCAAGTGTGACGCCCGCCACTTTCGCAACGTCGAGCGCCATTTGCAGGGCCGTATGGTAGTCATGCGGGTTCATGCATTGGGAGCCGACGTGGAAGCAGATGCCGACCGTCATGGCATTGGCGTCCATCGCCTTCAGCAGTTCGGAAGCTTCCGCGCCGCTGATGCCGAACTTGCCGTTCAAGCTATAGTACGCGTTCTTGCCGCTGACATCGAGGCGCAGATGCAGGTTCAGGTCACGCGCGCCGTCGGTGGCGGACATGATCTTCTCCAGCTCGGCGAAGGAATCCAACGAGTAGTGCTTCACGCCATAGCGGAAGTATGCCTCACGGATGGCTTCCGGGCTTTTCACGGGATGCATGAAATACATCTCGGAATCGGGGAAGAGTTCCGCAATCTGGCGCACTTCGGGCAAGGAAGCCACGTCAAACGTGGTCACCCCTGCGGCGTGCAGCGTTTTGAGCACGGAATTTTCCGGGTTGCTTTTGACGGAATACATCACGCGGCCGGGGAAATGATCCACGAACCAGCGTGCGGCATGACTAATAACGTGCGGACGCAGGCAGTAAACCGGCTCAACAGGACGCACCTGCTGAATCAGCGACTCTACGCTGGCATAACGCTCACTTTGATAATCAGTCCCGAGTGTAAAGCGGAGAGCTGAGCTAGTGCCCGATTGATTTAGCGCTGCGGGCAC
Source organism: Rickettsiales bacterium (assembly GCA_041749475.1). Classification (GTDB taxonomy): domain Bacteria; phylum Pseudomonadota; class Alphaproteobacteria; order Rickettsiales; family UBA998; genus JBGTBD01. The sequence continues at coordinate 893 of JBGTBD010000017.1, read as the reverse complement.
AGCAAGAGAAGAACTTTTCATTTCGCATAAGTTCCGTTCGAGTTGTGGCTCTTGTAGCCTTGCGCCCCACGCGCTGCGCCACGCCAGACCGGTTTACCAATCCAGTGATAAGGTTGCTTTGATTATAGGAAAAAGAGTTAAAAGAAAAGAAGTTTTTTATCAATTCTTTTGGCCTTTCAGACCGTCGGTTAGTTCCTTGACTTGTAAGGGTAATATAATGGATTTTTTTAGCAATACAAAATAAATTATTGATGTGGTTCTGCTGTAGGAACCGCTAGGGGGAAACGTGATGGTCGGAAGATGACCGTGCATCTGCCTGAGCGAGTTTTTTGGTATGCGTGCCGACGACTATTTTTTCTTGTTTCGCGTGAGGGCGAGAGGTTTTTTCACGGTCTGCGACCTCTCCCACCTGTTCGTCCGACAGTTCGGCAGAGGTAGTGCGCGATCTGGCATGCGTAACGGCGGGAGCGCGCTCAACCGCACGTGCGCGGTGGATCACCTTCTTCGGCTCAATAAATTCCTTGGTATGTTGGAGGGCGTATTGGCGGGCGGCGACGGCCTGCTGACCGCTCTCGAATACGCCATAGCCGATGGCGGTGAAGAGGAGGCCCTGTCCCACAAGGGCGGGAATGACAAGAGGGCCGGTCAGTGCGGCGGCCACCATTGCGACACCGCCCATAGCCAGCATCACGCCACCTAACCGCGCGATACTACTGGTGAGGGGAGTGACCGTACTAGTGAGATACCCGTTTTCCATACTATCGGCGCTGCGGGCGGATTTGTATCCCGCCCAACTGACGGCGCCGAGCGCCGCGGCAGAGAGGGCCGAGCCGAGCGCGAAGCTCGCGCCCCCGGTCATGATGGCAGCATAAGCGATGACCCCGGCATGCAGC
>JBGTBD010000016.1:0-40350 GCA_041749475.1 Rickettsiales bacterium | reverse complement strand
GCAGCCGATGCCGGAAAAACCCGCTACTGCGCCTGTCATCCGTAAAGCATTCGGACCGACGGTGTCGCCCGTGGAAACTGCGCCTGCACCGCAAGCTTCCCGCACCGTTGCGCCGATACGGATTGCGGATGTGAAGGAGGAGACGCTGGCGGTAAGCATGGTGACGGCGGCGCGCATCATCACCGAGGCGATGAGCAAGAACCGGCGTATCAGCGTGGTCCTGCGTGATATTCTCGGGCTGGATGAAGGTGCGTCCGATAAGGTGCTATTCCACCTGCCGCTGTCGGATGATGATTACCTGCAATTGGGGCAGCGTTATGACATCCCGGCGGAAGACCGTGTCGCCATCCGCCGCCGTATCCTCGAAGAATTGAATCTTTATACGCGTCCTGAAAAACTGCAGCAACGTGTCGGATAAATCACCCTATTTCGATCTACTGTCTCCTGCCGAAGGATTCCAACTGGTCGCCATTCCCGCGCGGCAGGATAATTATATCTACCTGCTGCATGAGGTGGCGCGGGAGTTCACTACCGTTATCGACGCTTCAGATGCGGAGCCGGTGCTTTCGGTACTTGATCAAAAAGGCTGGACGCTCGATATCATCCTCAATACCCATCACCATGCCGACCATGTCGGCGGGAATAAACGGCTGGTTCAGCGCACGGGCGCACTGGTGGCCGCGTTCATGGGGGATCGCGAGCGGATTCCTTCCGTTGCCATTCCGGTGCAGGAGGGGGACAGGGTGCATTGCGGGTCGGTGGATGCGGAGGTGATGTTCATCCCCGGCCATACGTCCGGACACATTGCGTATCATATCCCGTCGCTCACATTACTGTTTACGGGGGATACGCTGTTCTCGCTTGGCTGTGGGCGTTTGTTCGAGGGATCGGCAGAGCAGATGCTTACCAGCCTGAAGAAGCTCGCAGCGTTGCCGGGCGACACGCGCTTCTGTTGCGGGCATGAATATACCGAAGCCAATGGACGTTTCGCGCTGACGGTGGAGCCGGAGAATACGGCGCTGCACGCCAAGCTGGAGCAGGTTGCGGCGCTTCGCGCGGCGGGGATGCCCAGTCTGCCGGGGACATTGGCGGATGAGGTGGCGTGTAACCCCTTCCTCCGCTGCCATCTACCGAACTTCCAGAAATTTGGGGCGGATGAGCTGGCGGCTTTCACCGCTATCCGTGCGATGAAGGATGCCTTCTAGTTTATTGCAATCTGTGGTGATTGTTGTAACCTGAACGGATGTCCAGCCGCCCTATCCTCGTCATTGGTCCGCACCGTTCCGGCACGTCCACGGTGACGCGGCTCATCAATCTGATGGGCGCGAGTGTGGGGGAGCCGGAAGAGCTTATCGGTGCATCGGAAGAAAACCCCAAGGGGTTCTGGGAGCGTGCCGACCTCATTGCCATCAACGATACCTTGCTGGATTCGCAAGGGGCGACGTGGAGCCGCATCAGCGAGTGGAATCCCGATACGCTGGAAGACGAGGCCCGCGCGGTGTTCCGCCGCGCGCTACATGACGTGTTGCGTAAATTACCGACGGATGCGCCCTGCGTCCTTAAAGACCCGCGCCAGTGTCTGACGCTGGAGGAAACGCTTGCGCTACTGCCGGATGCGGTTTGTGTTTTCGTCTACCGTCCGCCGGAAGAGGTGGCGGTGTCGCTGGAGAAGCGAAACGCCATCCCGTTCGTGGCGGGGATGGCGCTGTGGCAGGCATACACAGCCCATGCGTTGAACGCGATGCTGGGCAAACGCGCACCCATATTCGTGGCCTATCATGATGTGGTGAACGACCCCTGGGCGGTGACGCAGCGGCTGCTCGGCGCGTTACAGGCGGCGGGGATGGATGATTTGACGTTGCCACCGGAAGCAGATGTCCGTGCATTCATTGAGCCCGCGCTGCACCGCTCCCGCAAGGAGGAAAATCCACACCCGGTGGCGCAGTCATTGCTTGATCTTGCCTCCGGCGCGACGCCATTGACCGAGCGGATTACCCTGCCGCACGAAGTGCAAGGGATACTGGAACTTTACGATATGGTGGAGGTGATGCGTGACGCGCAGTCCGCGCAAGGGGAGTTACTGACGCTTCTGGCCGGAGCGTTGCATGTGGCGGATCAGCCGGAGTTGGAGCGCCTGAATGCCATGCTGTTGCAGGCCCGGCATATGCAAGCCGTCATCGCTGATCGGGATGCGCAATTGCAGATGTTGAATCACAAAATAGAAGCACAGGAATCCGTCATCGACGAACAGCGGCAACGGTTGCTGAGGCTGGATGTGCTGCTGGGCGAGTTGGAGCGTTCCACTTCGTGGGAAGTGGCGCGCGGGGTGATCCGCGCCGTGTCGCTTGTCAAAGGACGGGATCGCAGCAGTGCGCTGGACGAGGCGCGTAAACTGGCCGGGCAATAGCGTTTTAGACTGGCGCATTGGCCACAATTTGTTGCGGCTACATATATTTTCTTTTCCCCATGCCATGTGCCGCGTTTTTTTATTGGGAATGGTAACGTCTTCGATTATCTTGAATATTACTTTTCAGATCACAGGAGTGAATCATGCCCCGCAGGATGCAGCTAATTATGTCCAACGTCGCCGGTGACGTGGAGAAATTCGCGATGGTGAATGAGCGCATCGCCGGGCAAATCAATTTGCTATCACTGAACGCGACCATCGAAGCGGCGCGGGCGGGGGATGCGGGCAGGGGCTTCACCGTCGTCGCCTCAGAAGTCAAAGAGCTCGCGAAACAGGCCTCCGGCAACTCGCTTGAATTCCGTAAGGTCGTGCTCAGCAAGATTGAGCAAGGGCGTAACATTGTCAATAATCTGGTGGATGATCTTGAGGGCAACCGCCTTTCCGAAATGTCGCAGACGCTGGTGCAGCTTATCGTACGTAACCTGTTCGAGCGGACGGCGGATGTGCGCTGGTGGGCGACGGATAATGCGTTCTATACCGCGTTGAAAGACCCCAGCCCGGCCAATGTGCAGTACGCGCAGAAGCGCCTCGGCGTCATCAACCGGTTCTATTCGATTTACCTGAACCTGGCGCTGGTCGATAAGAAGGGGACCATCATCGCGGTTTCCGAACCGTCGAAATTCCCCAATGCCGTCGGCTCCGATGTCAGTCGTCAGAAATGGTTCACCGAATCGCTGCTCACACGCTCGGGCGATCAGTATGTGGTCGATGATGTGAGTTATAACCCACAGCATAATAATCTTCCCGTCGCTATCTACGCCACGGCGGTACGGGACGAGGGGGAGGCCAACGGAGAGATACTCGGCGTGCTCGGCGTCGTGTTCGACTGGCCGGAACAATCCCGCTCCATCGTCGAGGACGAGCCGACGTTGAGTGACGAGGAATGGACGCGTACGCGCGTTATGCTGCTCGACAACCAGATGCGCATCATCGCCACCTCGGCGCGTGACGACCTCTTCACCCAGTTCGCCCTGCATAGCGAGGGGAAGAAAAAGGGCAATTACATCGACGAAAAAGGCAACGTCGTTGCCTTCGCACAGACGATGGGGTATCAGGAGTATGACGGACTTGGCTGGTACTGTGCCATCGTGCAGAAGCCGGTTTCGACGAAGGAGTTGCAGGGTAGTATGGATTTGGAGTGATTTAAATTTTTAAGTTGCCTTACGCCACTAATGGTAGGATATTCCTGCATAATAATGCTTGGATTTTTATGTTCTCCGATAAAAAAAATTTGAAATTTTTTGGCGTTTTTTTGTTTATGGCTATGGTTTTTTCAGCTCAAATTTCTTTATGCGCTGATAGCCATAAAAGTAAGGCGGACAAAACGACTCTCAAAATAAGCCCAACATCTTCATCAGCTGACTCAAAGTTTTCTCCTATAGCTGCTGATTTGGCGTCCTTAGAATCTAAATTAGCAGACCTGAGAATTGCAGTGGCTAATGATAAAAAGAGTTTATTTGATTCTGTCTTATACGTCTCAACTCTTTTGATAGCTCTTTTTACAGCATTTTTAGCGTACGGTGCGTTCGTTATGTGGAGAAACCATGATGCAATTGAAGACTCTATTCAAGGAAGAATTGAGTCAAACTTGCAAGATCTTATTAAAAAAACAATTCGCGACAGCTTGGCTAAAGATGTTGAAGAATTGAGAACGGAGCTTAGCTTATTAAGTGAAAGTTATTTAAGAGACAAAGCCAGCCTTAATGTAAATGTAAAAGAGAAGAAAAATGTCTTCGAATAGTATGATGGATAAGTACATCGTTCTCGATATGATTCAAGTCAAACAGTTAGACAATGGAATTGTATTTGCTGGAAAAATGAGATTTAAAGAACTCGATCAAGTTTATAAGCTTACAGAAAGAAAAGAAAAGACTACAGATAGTGTATTCGGTGACGATAGTAAAAATATTGCTGCTTCAAACCAAGAGTTTTTTCAACGTCAGCTTAACCCTCAAAAAATCAAGTCTATCGTTAGGTACTTAAATGAATCTTTAGATAGGGAGGGAGAAGCGCCGGCTCTATTTCCATCTTCTGTTATCTTGTATAATCGTCCATATGAAGACGACGACATTAACTCACTGAGTGAAGTGGTCTCCCCCAATGAATTAACTGAGGAAATCATTGAAGCCAGTTATACTAGCCAACTTGCTTCTTGTTTCTTTATTCCAGATAGTAGCAACAGCAACTTATGCAAACTTTATATTCCCAGAAACCCCAATATAACTCTTATTGTTGACGGACAGCATAGGTTTATTGGCATTAAAGAACTCAATAAAATTGTGTCTGACGGTGAGAAAAAAGAGAAAGTTGGAAATTTTGAGTTTATTGTAACTTATTTATATGGTTTTGACATCCATGAAGTAAGTAAAATTTTTGCTGATGTCAACTTTACACAGAAGCCCGTAAATCGTTCTTTATATTATGATATTTTTGGTTCAACTCCTCAGACGGCTTCTGATGGATCGTATGAAAATGAAATTCGTTTGGCGCATGACCTAGCAGTTCATTTAAATAATAATGATCAATCGCCTATTAAAGGGATGATAAAGCTTTTAGGCAAAGGGCACGGACTCTTTTCACAAGCTTTTTTTGTTGATCACCTTAGGGATCACGTTTTTAAATCAAAAATTTGGAATGATTTGCTAATTGATTACCTTAATAATGGTGACGACTTTAAAGTAATAGCTGTATTTATGAGAAATTATTTCTCAGCGCTCAAGCGTGCTTACCCATCCAGCTGGCCTAATAAAATTGAACGCAACAATGAATATATTTATTCCTCATATTATTATAAGAACATTTTATGCAAAACCACTGGCATAGGCGCATATCTGCGTCTCATTAAAGATATTTATCCTTTGATAAAAGACACTCCTGATCGATTTGAGAGTAATATACTTCAGTATTTCTCAAAACTGAGCGATGCGGGTGCACGGGATCTTTTTCAAAAAGGTGGTAAATATGGCGGCAGATCTGGGGAAAGCGTTCAATCTGACCTATATAGGGATTTAAAGCGCTTATATGGTTTGAGCTAAAAAGTCTCAAACCTAAGTCTGGTACCCGCGGTCGGACTTGAACCGACAAGCCGTGAGGCAACGGATTTTAAGTCCGCAGTGTTTACCATTTCACCACGCGGGCAGCGGGTCGTTTGGGCTGTCACCTAAAAACATCAAATGGGGCGGGGACGTCAAGATAAATTACATTCTCCGAAGTTGACCACTAAACTTTGATTGTCGAACGTTAACTTTCTTGCTAAAACGACTCCATCTCACCTGAGAAATAACACTCGTCATTGGAGGATACTTTGAAAAAATTGCTTCTTCTCGCTTCGGTTTCCGTTGCTTCCTTCGCGTTCAGCGCGGCCGCTGAAACCCCGCACCAGATGAATCGCTGGCCGCATTGGTATATCGGTCTGCAAGGCTTCGTGCCCTTCACGTCCGAGTCCGACGCCAGCATCAATGGCGCGAACGTGGGTGATATCAACTTTGAATCCGGCTGGGGCGGCGGTGCGTCGCTCGGCTACAAGCCCGGCAATACGGGGACGTTCTTCGATGCCCTGCGCTTCGAACTCGAATACGCGTACCGTACCAATGACGTCGATACCATCGGTGGTCTGAGCACGGGGGACGATGTGCGCTCCAACGCGTTCATGGTCAACGGTTTCTATGACCTCGACACCGGCACGCAACTCATCCCGTATGTCGGCGGTGGGGTTGGGGTTGCCCGCGTTCGTCTCGATGCACCTGCGCTCGGCGTGGATGATGCAGACACCAATTTCGCCTATCAGGGTATGGTCGGCGTGGCCTACGCACCGGAAACCGTGCGTAACACCACCATCGGTCTCGGCTACCGTTACTTCGGTACGTCCGACCCCTCCATCCAGGGCCCGCTCGGTGGCTTGGAATATGAATACCAAACGCATAACGTGGAGTTGAATGCACGTTTCGCATTCTAGTCCCCGGACGATATGATATGCAAAGGGGTGGGTCAGTGATCCGCCCCTTTTTTATTGGCGGGTGTCCGCTGAGCCGGTAGATTCCTACTTGTCATACCCGCGAAACCGGGTATCCATGTCACCACACGCACTGGATTCTCGCTTGCGCGGGAATGACAGGAATAGTGAGAAGGTCGTAAACGCATGAGTCTCATCACCTTACAGAATGTCGTTGTCCGTGAGCGGGAGAAGGCTGTGTTGGATGGTCTCGATCTTGACATCGGCGCGCATGAGAAGATCACCATTATCGGCCCGAACGGGGCGGGGAAGACGACGCTGCTGCGCGTGATACTGGGATTGCGGAAGCCTGATTCCGGTACGATTACCTTCGCGCGGCCCGTGCGTTTCGGTTATGTGCCGCAGAAGCTTCCCCTCAACCCGCTGATTCCCATGCAGGTGGAAGCGTTTTTGAAGCTTGGCACGGGCGCTACGCCGGATGCTCTCATCCGCGTGATGGAGGAGGTGGGCATTTCCCATCTTTCCCGCCAGAGTATCCATGTGCTTTCCGGCGGGGAGATGCAGCGGATGCTGATGGCGCGGGCGCTGCTCAGGAACCCGGAAGTACTGGTGCTGGACGAACCGGCGCAGAATCTCGATTTTTCCGGGCAGATTCAGCTTTATAAACTCATTGACGCCATCCATGCCGAGCGGCAATGTGCGGTCATCCTCGTCAGTCATGACCTGCATCTCGTCATGCGTTCGTCAAGTAAGGTCATCTGCCTGTTCCATCATATCTGCTGTTCGGGGCAGCCGGAAAGCATCGTCGGCGACAAGGCGTTCACGCAGTTGTTCGGTGAGAATATCGCCGATGTGCTGGCGACCTATCATCACAGCCATACCCACACGCATGACCCTATCCCAGAGAAACCCCATCAGCACGGGGAGCATTGCAACCATGGATGATTTTCTCCTGTTTGCATTACTCGGCGGTGCTGCGACGGCGCTGTTCACCGCGCCTGTGGGCTGTTTCGTGGTGTGGCGGCGGATGGCGTTCTTCAGTGACGCGCTGGCGCATAGTACCATCCTCGGCATCGCCATCGGCCTGATGGCGGGACTGCCCATGATGGCGGGGATGCTGGGCGTCGCGGTGCTGGTGGCGCTGTTGATGCTGTGGCTGGAGCGCACAGCGTTCCTGCCGCAGGATGCATTGCTGGGGATTCTTACCAACGTGTTGCTGGCGCTCGGCGTCATCGCGGTCAGCCTCGCGCAGGTGTCGCAGGTGCAGATCTATGATTACCTGTTCGGCGATATATTGACCATTACGGAGGATGATCTTCTTCTGCTCGGCGGGATGGCTGTGGTCGTACCTGTGCTTTTGGCGTGGCAGTGGAATAAGCTGCTGCTGGTCACCATGCATCCCGACCTTGCGGCGGCAGAGGGGGTGAAAGTGACCGAGGCGCGGCTGTTCTTCATGTTGTTGATGACGGTCGTAGTCGCGGCGGGGGTGCATTTCATGGGAGTGCTGCTGGTCAGTGCCTTGCTCATCATCCCGGCGGCTTCAGCGCGGAGTTTCAGTCATTCGCCTGTAGGGATGGCGGTGGGGAGTGCCATTGTTTCGCTGATGGCGGTGGCAGTGGGAATCAAGGCCGCGTTCCAGTATGACCTGCCCGTTTCACCGGCGATCGCGGCGACGGCGGGGGTGTTTTTCATGGCCAGTTTGCTGGTGCGTGGATTGCGGGGGCGGGGAGCTGCGCTCTAAACCCGCCACAACCCTTGGCCCATCAGTAAAAAATAGCGGTTTTTCGATATAAAGCGGTTGCATCGGGCAGGAAGCTGTGCCATGACATTTCGAACGATAAAACACGCAGTTTCTTAAAGGAATTCTATGGCCGTACAGATGAAAATCACCGAAACCGAAAATAAAGGCCTGAGCCGCGCATTTGACGTGGTCATCGGCGCGAAGACGGTGGAAGAGAAAATGGAACGCGAACTCGCGCGCGTCAGCAAGAATGTCAAGCTGCCGGGCTTCCGTCCGGGCAAGATTCCGGCCAGCGTGCTGAAACAGAAATATGGCCAGTCCGTGATGGGTGAAACCCTTGACCGTCTGGTCAACGAAGCTTCCGAAGAATTGGTGAAGAAAAACAACCTCCGCCCGGCGATGGCGCCGAAAGTGAGCATCAAAGAATTCAAGGAAGGCGGCGATCTGTCCCTTTCTATCGCATTTGAGATCATGCCCGAAGTGCCGGAAATCGCGTTCGGTAAAATCACCGTCGAGCGTCCTGTTGTGGAGGTGGATGAAGTAGAACTGAACCGCGCCATCGATATGCTGCGTAACCGCTATCGTGGCTTGAAAGCCAAGGATAAGGCTGCGAAAGCCGAGAAGGGCGATGTCGTCATCATCGACTTCAAGGGCTTCGTGAAGGATGTCGCGTTCGAGGGCGGGGAAGCTAAGGGCTACTCACTGGAACTCGGCTCCGGCCAGTTCATCCCCGGGTTCGAGGAGCAACTTATCGGCAAGAAAGCGGGTGACAGCCTCGACGTGAACGTCACGTTCCCGAAAGAATACCACAAGGTGGAACTCGCTGGCGCGCCGGCAAAATTCGAAGTGACCGTGCATGAGGTGAAAGAAGTCGAACTTCCGGAAGCGGATGACGCGTTCGCCAAGACGCTGGGGCAGGATAGCTTCGCGCAACTGAAAGAGATTCTTGAGAAGCAACTCGCCGGGGAATATGCCGGGATGGTGCGTAACAACGTGAAAAAAGAACTGTTCGATAAGCTCGAGCCCGTTTGCAAGTTCGACGTTCCGCCGGGCATGTTGAAGCTGGAATTTGATGCCATCTGGAAACAGTTCGAGCAAGCGAAAGCGCGTGGCGAAGCGGAAGATGACAAATCCGAAGCGGAGATGAAAAAGGAATATGAAGAGATTGCGGCACGTCGCGTGAAACTGGGTATCCTGCTTTCCGACATCGCCCGCAAGCAGAGCATTCAGGTGACTGGCGACGAGCTGGGCCGCGCGGTGCAAGAGCAGGCGCGTATGTTCCCGGGACAGGAAAAGCAGGTCTATGAATATTACAAGAGCAATCCGCAAGCCGTGCAGGAATTGCGCGGGCCGTTGCTGGAAGAAAAAGCCGTCGATTACATCCTGACGCAGGTTACCACCAAGGATAAGAAGGTGACGCTGAAAGAGTTGATGGAAGAATCGGAAGCCGAGCAAGCCGCGATTCATCATCACCATCACGATGATGAGGACGGGCACGTACACGGCCCCGATTGCAACCACGGTCACGACCACGACCATGGTGGCTCAAAAGCCAAAAAGACGGAAAAGAAAGCAAGCGCCAAAGAGAAGGCTCCTGCAGAGAAAACCGCTACAAAAAAAACCAAGGCAGGCAAGTAAGCAACGATCACGCCTTTCAAGGAGTTTAAACGATGTATCCCGATAAAATGCTGGAAACCTACAGTGCGCTAGTGCCGATGGTCGTCGAACAGACGAGCCGCGGTGAACGTGCGTACGATATCTATTCGCGCCTCTTAAAGGAGCGTATCATCTTTGTCACCGGACAGGTGGAAGATAACATGGCGAGCCTGATCGTCGCGCAGCTGCTATTCCTCGAATCCGAGAACCCGGACAAGGAAATATTCATGTATATCAATTCCCCCGGCGGCGTCGTCACGGCAGGGCTTTCGATTTATGACACCATGAATTATATCCGCCCGAAAGTGGCGACGCTCTGCATCGGCCAAGCCGCCTCCATGGGCTCTCTGCTGCTTGCGGCGGGTGAACCGGGTAAGCGTTACGCTACGACCAATGCACGCATCATGATTCACCAGCCTTCCGGCGGGTTCCGTGGGCAGGCATCGGATATTGAAATTCATGCTCAGGAAATCCTCAGCCTGCGCCGCCGTCTCAATAATATCTACGTCAAGCACACCGGCCAGAAATTGCCGATCATCGAAAAAGCGATGGATCGCGATAACTTCATGGACCCTGAAACGGCCAAGAAATTCGGCCTGATCGACGAAGTGCTCGATGCACGCGAGTCGCTGGATAAGAAAGAGAAGAAGAAGTAATATTTTCTTGCATTTGAATAGGAAAAGGGAGGCTTTCGGCCTCCTTTTTTTTGTGAATTCGTTTTGTTAGAACTGGGGATGAGATTGCATGTTGCTAGCGCAATATGAGTTATAAACCGACACAATTGATTCGGGTCTACTGACCCTCACCCTTCGGGCGTTCGCTTTGCTCACGTCCAATTCCGCTACTGCGGAATTGTCGAACGGGCACGTTCTCGTTACGAAGTTGATTCCGCCATATGACATAGGCTCCGTTTGGAGCCTATGTCATATGGCGGACCCGACACGATTCGAACGTGCGACCTTTGCCTTCGGAGGGCAACGCTCTATCCAGCTGAGCTACGGGTCCGCGAGGGATGGTTTCTTATAACGAACCCGCTGCACGCCTACAACCGCGAACTTTGAGGAAGCCTGATAATCTGTGACAGTTTCATGAAATCAGCGGGCATCCCCTATCTAAATACAGTAAAATTGTGTAGAAATGCGGGATAACAATAGAAGCAGGATGCACCTGTGGCCGATGATTTGCGTGACGGTGGTTATGAAGGGGCTGGCGATAGTGGTACGCCGGATACTTTCATTGCTCATGCTGTAACAAACCCAAAACCCATCAGTGTTGAACGTAAGATCGCTGAGAAAGCGAATCAGACGCTGGCGGCGCTTGGCCCCGTTAATGAGCATATCGACACCATGTGGTGGAAGCTGCTGCGCACGCCGGAGCATCTGTATCTCGGCGGGGCGGAGGATGATAAGATCGCGTTGAAGCAGAAAGAACCGGATGACGAAACGTCGCCTTATGGGGTGCTTGGACCGAAAGATCAAAATCTCTATATTGCCGCTAGCGAAAACCACGAAGATTACCGCGACCGCATGATCCGTGCCAAGATGCGCGTGCATACGGTTCTGGAAACCGTCAACCTCAAACGCGAAGAATTCGCACATGAGGGATTGGATGGTAAGGCGTTTGAGAACGCAATCGTTGGCACATTCGTCGACGATCTCGATAAATCGCTCGCATGGAACATGCTGGAGCGTAACATCATGACGGATGCGGATTTTAACCGCATCATCCCGCGAATTATCCCGACTCGAGGCGAGCCGTTCGACCCGGAACTCAAGGGGCATGGGCTGCTTTATGTGCCACACGCCTATATCGTTCCCGGAACACGGTTCAACGAGATGTATGGCTGGGATTCAGCCTTCGTGGTGCGGGGGCTGTTGCAGTCGGGCAAATTCGGATTGGCGAAGGATATCGTGGATGGGCTGCTCTATGAGGTGGAGCATTACGGAACGGTGCTGAACGGTAACCGCACCTATTATTACGATACGGACAAGGCCCGCTCCCAACCGCCGCTGCTGACGGGCAAGATCATCAATATCTTTCTCAATTATGACAGCATATCACCCCCGCCACCGGAAGAGAAATATGACTGGCTGGAACGGGCGGCGACGCTGGCGGAGGCGTATCATACCCACTGGGTGAGCGAGCCGCATAAGGATGAAGCCACCGGCCTTTCCAAGTATGATTCGCACTTGGGAACGCCGAGCGGTGAGGTGAATGAATGTGAGAAAGATCATTATCCGGCGGCGCTCCGCGCATTGCGCGAGTATCATGCGAAATATGCGGACAAGCCGTTTGAGCGGGATACAGCGTCACCCGAAGAGCGCGAGGCGCGGTATTATCTGTCACGCTTCTATGACGCGAAAGCAGACCCGGAGAGTCTGGCCTATGACCCGGCGCACCCGCGTCAAGACCCGCTGACGGAAGAATATTACAAAGGCGACCGTGCGATGCGCGAAAGCGGGTTTGACCCCTCCGAGCGATTCGGGTTCTTCAACGCGGATGTGGCGAGCTATCTTCCCGTCTGCCTCAATTCGTTGCGCTTCAAGCATGAGCAGGGGCTGGGGCAGATATTCGACGAACTGGCCAAACATGCGCATGAGGCGGGTGCTGACCTCAAGGCCCCAGAGTTTGAAGCGAAGGCGGCGCATTGGAAAGGCGCAGCGGCGGAAACCAAGCAGGCCATCCATACCCATCTGTGGGACGCTGGGGATGAGGGGCGAGGCGGGGCATACCGCGATGCGTTCACGCGGGACGAGGCGCGCGAAGCGTTCGGAATGCCGCAGCACCGTGATTATAATTACGCCACCGCATTCTTCCCCATGTGGGTGGGCTTGGCGTCCAAAGAAGAAGCGGCTTCCATCATGCAGCATATCTACCCGAGATTGGTGGATGAGAATATGCACGGCCTTTTTACCAGTGACCGCCAAACGGGTTGCCAGTGGGATTATCCGATGATGTGGCCGCCGCTCGTCGTTGTCGCGGTGGAGGCGATGGAAAAATACGGCTATCACAAGGAAGCATTGCAGGTGGCGACCGGGTTCCTCGATACCATCACGCGTGAATTCAACCTTAGCGGTGAGATGCGCGAGAAATACGAAGGGAAGACGGGTACGGCGGATACCAGCCAGTTCGTCGATAAAGGCTACGCCATGAATTGCCAGGGATTCGGCTGGACGAATGCGGCGGTGAAGGAATTAGAAGCTGCGGTGAAGCGGTTGCAGCCGGAAGTGCTTAGGCTTGCGGACATTGCAGAGGGAGGCGCTATCATCCACCGTCCCACAACGCCGGTGATGGAGCGCTAGGCGGCGGCGGGGGCGTCCGTCGTAAGGTGGAGGAAAATCTCTTCCAGTTCGGTCTCGCGGGTGGAGATGTCTACGACATGTAAGCCCGCTTCTTTGACCTGCCCGATGATTTTTTCGAAGTTGGTTTGGCTGGGTTGGTAGCGGAGGGCGATGCGGCCGTCTTTTCGGAGCTCCCAGCCTTGGGCTTGTAGAGTGGCGGGGAGTGTGGTGGGGCTGTCCACGAGGCGCAAAATCATCTGCTTGCTATCGAAGCCTTGCATCAATTTATCCTTACGGTCACAGGCGACGAGCGTGCCGTGGTTGATGATGGCGATGTATTCACAGAGTTCTTCGGCTTCTTCGAGATAATGGGTGGTCAGCAGGATGGTCGTGCCTTCGGAATTGAGTTTTCGGACATAGTTCCAGAGCTGGGTGCGGAGCTCTACGTCCACGCCTGCGGTCGGTTCGTCGAGGATCAATACTTTCGGATTATGCACCAGTGCCTTGGCGATGAGGAGGCGGCGGCGCATCCCGCCTGAGAGTTTACGGGCGGGGATGTTGGCCTTGTCGCTGAGGCCCAGCGCGTCGATGATCTCATCTGTACGGCGGTGGGCTTTGGGAACGCCGTAATAGCCGGCGTGAATCTCCAGCGCTTCGCGCACGGTGAAGAAGGTATCGAGTACCAACTCCTGCGGGACGACGCCCAAGGAAAGGCGCGCGGCTCGCATGTCCTTCTCGATGTCATGTCCATGGACGGTCGCCGTACCGCCTGATTTGATGACGAGCCCGGCGAGAATGTTGATGAGTGTGGATTTGCCGGCGCCGTTAGGGCCGAGCAGGCCGTAGATGGAGCCCTTGGGGATGTCGAGATCGATACCCTTCAGCGCTTCCTTAATTTCCTTAGTCTTGCGGCTGGAATAGGTTTTCTTGAGGCCCCGCAGTGAGATGGCGAGGGAAGAGGGGTCGTCCGATAAAATATTTTCCATGCGTAACCTTGTAGGTGAGCGTCCCGAAACTATGTCTACTCATTCACCACATAGGAGAGCTACCATGAAGTTACAAGCGTTATTCCAGCCCGTTACCTATTTCATCGCCATGTTCGCGGCAGTCACCGTCATCGCCGGGGCGTCCAGCGCTTCTTCCGTCGAGCCGGGGAAAATGGCTCCGGATTTCACCGCCACCGATACCAATGGTAAAGAAGTTAAACTTTCTGCCTTGAAGGGTAAGATCGTCGTCCTTGAATGGAACAATCCGGAATGTCCGTTTGTTAAGAAACATTACGATAAAGGGGATATGCAGGCCCTGCAAAAGGACATCACTGGCAAGGATGTAGTGTGGGTCAGCATCAACTCCGGCGCGCTTGGAAAACAAGGTGCGATGACGGCGGATGAAGCTAACGCGCTGATTAAAGAAAAGAAAGCGTCCCCAAGCCACTATGTTCTTGATCCATCAGGCGAAATCGGCCATCTCTATGGTGCTAAAACCACGCCGCATATGTTTGTCATAGACAAGGATGGCAAAATCGCTTACATGGGTGCTATCGACAGTATCCCAAGCGCTGATCAGGCTGATGTTAAGAAAGCCGACAACTATATAACAGCTGCTGTGGACGCTTTGTCGGAAGGCAAGAATCCTGCTGTAATGCAGACAAAACCTTACGGGTGTGCAGTGAAATATGCGGACTAGTTTCGACTAGCCGTACCAGATTTCCTTTCGTTGAACGGGGCGGCTTCGGTCGCCCTGTTTTTTTTGTGCCGAAGGGGAACTAACGTGGCCTGGTTCTTTGCATAGAAATTATATCACACTGCGCATTAGAAGATTTTTAAAGAAAGCGTTCTATAGCTATTACATGCACGCGCGCGCAAACTTGTGGCATAGTGTGCGTCACCATTCATCGGAACAGGTAGGATCCAAACCCATGTCGCTCTCGAACCTCAATATCTCACAGAAGATTCCCCTCAATATCATCATCGCCGTCATCTTCACGGCGGTTGCTGTGGGCGCGGCGAACTTCATCCAATCCAAAGAAGCGCTGACGGATGCGTATAAACAGCAATTGAGCATTCTGGAGAATGAGAAAAGCGAAGAGCTGAAAAACTATCTTACCCACATTACGGATGACCTGACATTCCTTAGCAATGATTTCTCGATCATCCGCGCGTTCAAAGAATATCAGGCGGGGTGGCAGGAATTCGGCATCAACCAGACCGAAGTCCTGCAGACGCTTTATATCGACCAGAACCCCCATGCGATCGGCAAGAAGCTCGATCTCGACAGCGCGGCGGACGGCTCTGCTTATTCTGCGACTCATGCACAGTATCACCCGCTCGTGCGCTCTATCCTTAAGATGCGCGGATATTATGACATCTTCCTGATCGATGATTCAGGTAATGTTATTTACACCGTATTCAAGGAACGCGATTACGCTACAAATCTGGTGACGGGTAAATGGAAAGATACCGGCCTTGCGCAGGTGTTTAGAAAAGCGAATGCCAGCGCGAAGGGGCAGATTTCCTTCGTCGATTTCGCTGCTTACGGTCCCAGCAACGGGGATGCGGCGGCGTTCATCGCCACGCCTCTTTATGATGTAAACGGAGTCAAGCTAGGCGTTGTGGCGTTCCAGTTGCCCATCGACAAAATCAGCGATGTGCTGGATAACTCGCTTACGACGGCGGATGATACGGTTGCGCACGGCATCAATATGTATCTGGTAGGCAGTGATATGCTGCTTCGTTCCGATTCTCCGTGGACGGATGAGAACGATGTCCTGAAAACCAAGGTCGTTCTTCCCCAGATCGCTGGCGCGTTCGATGGTAAGTCAGGGTTCATCGAAGGCAAGGCGCTCGACAACACGCAGGCGCATATTTTCTATAAGCCTCTATCCTTCTACGACACGGAATATGCCATCGTCGCCGAGCTGGATGACCAAATGATCGCGCAACCGGTCAACGAGATGTTGAAATGGACGGTCGTCCTTATTGTTGCCGGTGTGATGCTGGTCTCTATCGTCAGTATCCCGCTGGTGTTGCGCATCACGCGTCGCCTCTCGGCGCTCAATGCCTGCATGGGCGAGCTGGCGAAGGGAAACACCAGTATCGACATCCCGTCTGTTGACTCGGGGGATGAAATCGGCGAGATGGCGCGGGCATTGGAAACCTTCAAGGCCAATGCCATCAAGAGCCGTAAAGCTGAGGAAAGCCGGGCCATTGCCGAAGAAGCGGCGGTCGAGGAGAAGAAAGCATCCATGCACAACCTGGCCAATAGTTTCGAGTCCCGGGTTCAGGGGGTCATCAACTCCGTAGCCTCCGCGGCGACGGAGCTGCTGCACACAGCGGAATCCATGGCCGTGAACGTCAATCAGGTGTCGCAGAAGGCAAACGATGTCTCGGCATCGGCAGAGCAGACCAGCAGTAACGTACAGACCGTCGCTTCCGCCGCCGAAGAAATGACGGCATCTGTAAAAGAAATTTCCAGTCAGGTCTCTAAGTCTACGCATGTCGTCAGTGAAACGGTGGCGCGGGCGGAGAAGGCTGACGTGAAAGCCAAGTTGCTGGAAGGCGCGGCGGCTGAGATCGGCGACATTGTGCGCGTGATCAAGGACATCGCCGAGCAGATCAACCTGCTGGCGCTAAATGCCACCATTGAATCGGCGCGGGCGGGGGAAGCAGGTAAAGGCTTCGCCGTCGTCGCATCCGAAGTCAAAAACCTTGCGACGCAGACAACCAACGCGACGGAGGAGATTGCGACGCAGATTGAGAGCATCCAGAACATCTCAAGCGAGGTGGTGTCGGCGCTAAAATCGATTCAGGAATCCATCCACCATGTGAATGAATTTTCGGGTAGTATCGCGTCCGCCGTGGAGGAGCAATCCGCGGTCACGGACGAGATCGCCAATAATATGCAGACGGCGGCGCAGGGTACGCAGTCCATTCGTAATAACATCGGTGAGGTCAGCATGTCCTCTGCCGATGCGGAGCAGATGTCCGAACAAGTGGTGGAAGCCTCGCGCACTCTCTCCAAAGAAGCGGAGAGCCTGTCGCGCGAAGTGTCCGATTTCCTTTCCGAAATCCGCAGCAATAACTAGGGCAGGGTGGGGATGATCCGCGTCCTCTTCATCTGTTCCGGCAATTCTTGTCGGAGTATCCTTGCGGAAGCCTTGCTGAACCATTTGGGGCAGGGCAAGTTTATGGGCTATAGCGCGGGGATGTTCCCGAACGGATATGTCGTCCCGATGGTGCTGGATACGCTCCAGCAGCACGGGGTTTCCACCGAAGGATTGGAGAGCAAGTCCGTCGAGGCTGTGGAGGGTGTGTCGCTCGACCTTGTTATCACCGTATGCAATCGTGCGGCGCAGGAGCCTTGCCCGGCCTATATCACCAAGGTTCCGCACGGGCATTGGGACATTCCAGATCCGTCGCATATAGAGGGTAATGACGCCATGCGACGTGACGCGTGTGATTCTGTGTTCCTGCAGCTTAAAGGCTATATCGAGGCATTGATGGCCTTGCCATTCGACCAGCTATTGCGCCCCTCGCTGGAAGCCAAGGTTTCTGCCATTGCTACGAGATGAGCGACGCTTCCTCTAGCATTGGGTAGGAGTTCGTGTTATGCACGATCTATGCAGTTTTTGTCTCTATACCCCGCTGTCACTCCCGTTATCCTGCTGATTTTATCCAATGTGTTCATGACGTTCGCGTGGTACGGTCACCTGAAATTTCGTGAATCTCCGATCATGCTGGTGATTTTCGTCAGTTGGGGCATCGCGCTGTTCGAGTATTGCTTCCAGGTGCCCGCCAATCGCATCGGTTACAGCGTCTATTCCGCCGCACAGTTGAAAACGATGCAGGAAGTCATCACGCTAGTGGTGTTCGCCGTCTTCTCGGTCACGTATCTGGGGGAGCAGTTACGCTGGAACCATCTGGTCGCGTTCATGTTTCTCATTCTCGCCGCTTATTTCATGTTCAAGAAATGGTAGATAGCACGGAGATGATAAAAGAAGTCGCCGCGGTTTCCTCGCTTACGCCGCTGCTGATTTCACTGTGCGTGTTCTTCGCCATCGCCGGTGTCGTCGTGCCGATGCTCAAGCGTATCCATTGTTCTCCCGTCATCGGGTTCCTGCTCTGTGGTGCGCTCATCGGACCTTATGGGCTTGGGAGGATGGCGGAGGAGGTGAAACTCCTTTCCCCGCTCGTTTTCGACGATATCCACGCAGTGCGAGAACTGGGAGAGCTTGGGGTTATCGCGCTGATGTTCATGATCGGGCTGGAGCTCTCTTTCCGGCGGCTCATCGATTTGCGGCGTTATGTGCTGGGTCTGGGATCACTGCAAATTCTTATCACAGGGACGGTAATCGGACTCATTGCACTGCAATTCGGCAATAGTATGGAATCCTCCTTGTTGATCGGAGCATCGCTGGCATTGTCTTCCACCGCGATCGTGGTGCAGTTATTGAATGATCGGCATCTGATGAACCGTGAGGTGGGGCGGGTGTCTTTCTCTGTGCTCCTTATGCAGGATATGGCGGTCGTACCTATTCTGGTGTTGCTCGCAGCATTCTCCAAAAATTCTGATGCAAGTCTCTTGTTGGAGGTGGGTAAGGCACTGGCGATGGCGTTCCTTGCGGTGGCGGGGATATTCTTCCTCGGAAAAACCCTTCTGCGTCCGGCGCTGAAGATGCTGCGGCTTTCATCCCACCCTGAATGGTTGACGGCGATTGTGCTCTTCCTCGTCATCGGGACGGCGGCGGTGACTCAGTCGGCGGGGCTGTCGGCAGCACTTGGGGCATTCCTCGCCGGATTGTTGATTGCGGAGACGGAATATCGGCATGAGGTGGAGGTGATCTTTGAGCCGGTGAAGGAGTTACTGCTGGGCGTATTCTTCCTCTCCATCGGGATGATGATCGACGTGCGCGAGGTCTTCAATTCACCTTATTGGCTATTTGGCTCCGTCATCGGGATATTCGTCATCAAGGCCGCGCTGATGTTTCCGTTATGCCTGTCGTTCGGCATCGCCAAGGCGCGGGCACTGGAGGTCTCCATTATCCTCGCGCAAGGGGGGGAATTTGCGTTTCTTATCCTTAGTATGGCTCTGGCGGCAGATCTCATCCCTGTGCAGGATGTGCAGTTTTTCCTTTTGCTGACGGCAATTTCCATGCTTTGTTCGCCCATCTTCAGCATGTTGGCCCCACTGGCAGGGCGGAAACTCTATGAGGCGAAACAGCGGGAGTATGTGAGGTCTTCACAGGATAAAGATACTACGCCGCCGGGGCTTCACATTATCATTGCCGGGTTCGGGCGCATCGGCAAGGTGCTGGGGACTATCCTCGAGAAAGAAATGATTCCCTACGTTGCCATCGATCAGGATGGGGAGAGGGTCACGCGGCTGCGTGCGAAGGGCTACCGCGTGATTTACGGCGATGCCCGCAAAATACAGCTTTGGCGACGTTTAAAGCCGGAGACGGCGGCGGCGGTTGTTATTACCATTGATAACCATGAAGCGGCGGTGGGAATCTTGAAAGCGGTGCGTGCCGAATGGCCGATGCTGCCCATTATCATCCGTGCCAAAGACACGGCAGCGATGGTGAATCTCTACGATTTGGGGGCGAATTCCGTGGTTCCGGAAACTCTGGAATCCAGCCTGCAACTTGCCTCCCGTCTCCTCACCCAACTTGGTCTGGAAGAGCAAGAGATTTCTGACCTAATCTACCGCAAGCGTAAGCAGTTGGAACTGGAACATGCTGATGCTATCAATCAATCCTAATGGGAAATTGATGGCCTAGAAATTACAGTAAGGGCTATTATAATATAGAGGTGTTTAATCTTTTTATCTTTTCATATTTAAAATTTATCTAAAGTCGTTCATTTTTGTTAGTGGTACTCTTGAATTCTGATGGTTTGTATTCTATCTATTTAACAGAGAAGGCCAAACAATCTATGACTACCAACCATATGAATCACAAGCAAAAATACGATTGATAAAAAAATGAAAGCCGCCTACGTTCCCGATGTCATTAAGGGTGCAATTTTCGATCCGCGCCATATTAATACATAGAAAGCAGAAAAATGAATAAACCTACTAAACTACCAACGAACACGACCTCTGTGTTAACTAAAGAGTCGCTCCCGGAGGTTCGCATACTTCAGTCTATTCGTCGCATCATCCGCGCGATTGACATCCATTCCAAAGAGTTGGTTTCCCAATATAACATCACGGCGCCTCAATTGCTCGCGCTTGAAGATATCGCGGAGCATGACCGCACCACCATTACGGAATTGACCAAGCGCATTTATCTGGATGCCAGCACCCTTGTCGGGATCATCGACCGCTTGGAGGGAAAAGGCTTGGTGCGTCGTGAGCGCGACAAGAATGATCGTCGTCAAATCCATATCTATATTTCTGACAAAGGGAAAGATTTTATCGAGAATTCTCCCATCATCAGTAAATCTTCCGTTACCAAGGCTATTCAGGCTATGTCCGAATCGGATCAGCAGCAATTTTCGCGCTTGCTGGACAAGATGCTTACGCATATGGAAAAATAAGCATAGTATCGTCCTCAGGCATTGCATGATAATGCTGTTACTCCGGAATCCTGTATTCCACGGACAGGACTTCAATCATTTCTACCCCTGCAGGTGATCGCAGTTCGACACTGCTTCCCGCTTCTGACTTCATCAGGCCGGTTGCAACAGGCGATATCCAGCTTATTTTTCCGGCTTCCAGGTCGGCCTCGTCCACGCCCACGAGGGTCACCGTATGCTCCTTACCGTCGGAGCGGCGGTAGGTGACGGTGGCGCCGAAGAATATTTTTTCCAGTGATTGTTGTTTCGCGGGGTCTACCACTTCGGCGCTTTCGAGCTGTTTGGTGAGATAACGGACACGCCGGTCTATTTCGCGCAGGCGTTTCTTGCCATAGATATAATCCCCGTTTTCGGAACGGTCGCCATTACTTGCGGCCCATGCCACCGTTTCCACCACTTTTGGGCGCTCCTCACGCAATAGGCGACGTAGTTCGTCCTGCAAGGCGTGGAAGCCGTGGGGCGTCATATAATTTTTGATATGGGCGGGAAGTGGCGCTGGCTCATGGCCCGCATCATCCGTATCCTCGGCAGCGTCGTTTTCGGTGATGAAGGCTTTGCTCATAGTAGTTTGGAATCCATTATACAGATTTCGTTAATTGAGGTGGATTGGGAGGGACATGTTATATCTACCCGATAGCCAAAGGTATGATAAAGGCAATTTAATAAAATATTGACTTTTGGTGAAAATGCCGTATAACTAGTCTCGAGTTTGGTATTACTCTTTATTGATGACAGTTGACGATTATGGCTTCGGCCTGACGGTTGCGCTAAAGTAAAGTGCAGCATTTAAGATTCTCCTTTTGGTGTTCTTGATTCCCCTGACGTTTAAAAAGAGGCAAGGTTTATGCCTTTGATTTCAGACTTTCATCTCCCTGCACGGTGTAGGGAGTGATAACGCCAGATAAAGGATTATTCTCATGGCTTCAGGTACAGTAAAATGGTTCAACCCGATGAAGGGTTTCGGTTTCATTCAGCCAGATCAAGGCGGCGCAGATGCATTCGTGCATATCAGCGCGCTTGAAAAAGCCGGTCTGACGACCCTGAACGAAGGCGCTCGCGTCACCTACGATTTGACCACGGATAAAGGCAAGACCTCCGCGACGAATCTGAAACTGGCTGCGTAACGCGTACAAGTTTTAAAAAGAACCCCGCTGGCTCAGGTCAGCGGGGTTTTTTTATTGTCTGCAATTTAGGCTAGCACCCGCGCGTGTATGATTTCTTCATCCGCAGGTGGCATCCCTCATCGTATAGTTCAGTCATGGGAACTGTTATCGGGGTGAACTTTTTAAGCGGCGGCGGAGTTCCGGCATCGCACCACATGTCGGCCGGCTGCTCATCGCGTAATCTTACGATATCCTTGTTCGTTTCTAGGATGGTATAGGGCTTGCCGTTAAAAGATACGGCGTCGCCTTTTGAAAAGGATAATATGTCGGGATGGGAAAGTTGGATCCATCCGGTTTTGGTCGGGGAGTCGGGTACGGCGATGTTGTACCACCCGTTCTTCTCATCCAGCATGGTCTGATGAAAATAGGGGCCATATCCCCAATCATTATCGAATTCGTCCAGCGTGACGGTGGCGATGTTCCCGCCATTGTTCGGTAGGGGAATATAGGCCGCATTCCCCCCTTCGCCCGGCATATAGCGAATCAGGAAAGCGCCGAATGGCTGTGCATCCTCAGGGGAATGATAGACGGGCAGGGCTTTTGATGAGGGGGATAGGCTCTTCTCTAAGCATGCGGCACTGTAGTTTTCACTGCTGCATAGCGTGTCAATCTGGTTGAGATTTTCCAGTGTTGATGCGGCTTCATTATTCCATAGACTGACAAGTTTCAGCGGTTGCGCAATCGGCTTATCGCATGCCTGTGCGGGAATAGTATGCGCAAGGCATATGCATAGCGCGACAACATATAATCTATAATCATTCATGCGTGTAGCATACTGTAAAGCAAAGCAGACTTAAATATAATTCTGTTTTGTTTGTCATTCCCGCGAAAGCGGGAATCTATCTCACAACGCCTATGACACATATGGATTCCGCTTTCGCGGGAATGACAGGCGGAGGTATATAAGCTTGAAATTGATTAAGTGGAGATTGAAGGCCAGCCATAAACAATCTCAACGAGTTCTTTCCCACCAAAATTCTTTAATTCTTTCTCTACGATTTGTCCCCCAAGCTTTTCATAGAAGCGGCGGGCAGGAATATTATCTTCAAGCGTTCGAACGCAGGCACTCTTGCAACCGAAAGAACGTAATAGCTCAAAAGATGCATCCATTAGGATCTTCCCATAACCTTGTTTTTTGACGGTAGGCTTTATATGCAGACCAAATACTTCACCATCAAAACCGGGTGACTTGTTTGTTAGGCCCGTGCAAGAAAATCCAACGACATTCTCATGAGCATCTTCAACGACGAGCAAGTTATCAGGAAACTGCTCTAAAATTTTTAGCCAGCCAGCGCGGCTTTCTTCAATATTTTTACTGTCGAGTAAAGCATCTGGCATAATGCCTCGGAACGCCGTTTTCCATGATTCAGTATGAATCTCTGCAACAGCCAATGTATCTTTGGGGTTCGCTTTTCTAACTTGTTGCATCCTACCTCAAATTTTACTTTGCGAACCTAGTGAAGCCTTTAGTGAGATTCGAACTCAGCGGATTTACCGCTTTACTGTATCAAATGGAGGAGGGGATGAGATTCGAACTCACGATACTATTGCTAGTATACACACTTTCCAGGCGTGCGCCTTCAACCACTCGGCCACCCCTCCATTGATCCATTGCGGTTCCTGCGTGGGCAGGAACGTGGAAAGAGGGAATTCATTACGCAGGTTTGAGGGAGATGTCAATCATACCGTGCGATTCGGGTGAAAATCTTATGGGTGGCAGGGGATGTGGCGATTGATGTCTAATAGGCTGTATTCGCTATGGAATGTGTAATTTTAGCGGTTTTATTTATTTGGCGATGGACAGTGTTTTTCCTGAACGGCCCGCCAGCTCCACGATGAATTGCCAGGCGACGCGGCCTGAGCGCGCGCCGCGGGTGGTGGACCATTCCAGTGCTTCGGCTTCCAGTTGCTTCGCAGGAATCTTCAGTTTGAAATATTCAGTATAGCCTTTGATGATGGCGAGGTACGTTGCCTGATCGAGGTGATGGAAGCCGAGCCAGAGGCCGAAACGGTCGGAGAGGGAGACTTTTTCCTCGACGTTCTCCCCGGCGTGGATGGCGGCGTCATTCTCGCCGATTTCGCGCGGCATCAAGTGGCGGCGGTTGGAGGTGGCGTAGAAGAGGACGTTCTCCGGGCGGCCTTCGATACCACCGTCGAGCACGGATTTGAGAGATTTATAGCTGGTGTCCTGCGCGTCGAACGATAAATCATCGCACAGGAGAAGAAATTTTCGGGTGGGTTCGTGACGCAAGCGGGTGAGAAGGCGGGGGAGGTGGGAGATGTCCTCACGGTGGATTTCGACTAGTGTTAGCTTATTCTTACTGTTGGTCAGGGCTTGATGAACGGCTTTGACAAGCGAGCTTTTGCCCGTCCCGCGCGCACCCCAGAGCAGGGCGTTGTTGGCGGGGAGGCCTTTGGCGAAGCGGCGGGTGTTCTCCAGTAAGGTCGCCTGATGGTCGTCAATGCCTTTGAGAAGGGGTAGGGGCAGGGCGTTGATATGTTCCACGGCGGTGAATTCGTTGCTGTCGGCATGCCAGACGAGGGCGTTGGCATTCTTGGGGATGGGTGTAAGGGAGTCGGAAGCGTTGCGCTCCAGTAAAGCGGCGATGCGGTCGAGCCGGGTAAGGAGGGACGAAATAGAATCTTGCGCCATAATGGAAGTTCCTTAGAGTGTTCGCATGACTAGTAGCAAAGATTCGGGCGCAGATAAACCGCTAACCATCGCGTGGTTGCGGCGCGACCTGCGGCTGCATGACCATGCGGTGCTGCATGAGGCCTTGGGCCGGGATGGGCCGGTGCAATTGGTGTTCATCTTCGATACGGACATCCTCGCGCGGTTTGACCGTAAGGATGATCGTCGGCTGACGTTCATTGCGCATAGCGTGAAGCGCATCCATACGCAATTGAAGCAGCATGGTGGTGGGCTGCTGGTACTGCACGGCAGCGCAAAGCAGGTGATGCCTCCGCTGTGCAGGGCAGTAAAGGCGACGACGCTGGTAGCGGCGAGGGATGTGGAGCCGGGGTGCAGGGAGCGTGATCGGGAGGTGTACAAAGCGTTGGAAGGCATCACCGAGATGGTCGGCGTAGTCGATCATCTGTTGCTATGGCCTGACCGGGTGGTGAAGGATGATGGGTCGCCATTGCAGGTATTCACGCCGTTCAGCAAGCGATTTCGCGCGGTAGTTACCGGGGCGGATTTGGCGGAAAAATCGGTACGGTTGAGGAAGGAAAAAATGGCTGATTATCCGTCCATTCAGCGAATTTCCGAGGAGGCGCAGCTTCGGGTGATCGATGCGGATGCGTCTGTGGCAGAGATGCTGAAGGCCATCGGGTATGAGGAAGCGGCGCTCGGCGAATGGTCGGTGGATGATGTGGGGAAGCGGCTTGAGAGATTCGTGAATGCACATGTGAATGACTATGCCGCGCAACGGGATTTACCGGCGGAGGAGGGGACGAGCAAGTTATCGCCGTATCTGCGTTTTGGGCTCATCAGTGTGCGTGAATGTGCGCGGGCGGTATGGGACAGGGGCGGCAAAGGTGCGGAAACATGGGCGAAGGAGCTGATCTGGCGCGAGTTCTACGCGATGATCCTCTATCATTATCCTGAGGTGGTGACAGAGGATTTCCAGCATAAATATCGCGGGAAGCTGGATTGGAGTCAGGACAGAAAAGCGTTCCAGCGCTGGTGCGACGGGATGACGGGCTATCCCTTCGTCGACGCGGCTATGCGGCAGTTGAACAGTACCGGGTGGATGCATAACCGCACACGCATGGTGGTGGCCAGTTTCCTGACCAAGGATATGCGTATCGACTGGCGGTGGGGTGAGGAATATTTCGCGCAATTGCTGATGGATTACGACCTCGCCTCCAACAATGGCGGGTGGCAGTGGAGCGCTTCGACGGGGACGGACGCGCAGCCGTGGTTCCGTATCTTCAATCCTATTTTACAGGCCAAGAAATTCGACCCCGAGGGGGCGTATGTGCGCACATTCGTGCCGGAATTAAAGTCGCTGCCGACAAAATTCATCCATGAGCCGTGGGACGCCGATGTGACGCTCGATTACCCCGAGCGGGTGGTGGATCATTATAAAGCGCGGGATGAGACGCTGCAAATGTTCAAGTCGGTTGCCTCGTAGGTTGTTGCGGGTTACCCTCTTTCTCATGTCGCGCAAGACGTTATTCGTCATCCTCAAATACCTCATCGCTGCTGCGTTATTGGCGCTGGTGCTGTCGCGCGTCGATACGCGGGCGATGCTTGCGTTATTGGAGCAGGCGGAGCCGTTGTATATCATCGGGGCGTTCATCGCTTTCCAATGCTCGCAGGTGATGAGCGCATACCGGATGCGGTATTACTATCACCGCTTCGGGCATAGGCTTGAGCTGGGGCTTATCATGGTGTTGAACTATGTCAGCATGATCTATAACGTCCTCGTCCCCGGCGGTATTGGGGGGGATGCGTACCGGGTATATTTCCTCCGCCAGCATTACGGTATTCGCGCCAAGGAAGGTATACGTGTGCAGCTGTGTAACCGCGCCAGCGGGCTGGCGGCGATGTTGCTGCTGATGCTGGGGTTGCTGCTGATGGTTCCGTCGCCCTTGCCCATATTCATCCAGTTCGCGGTGGTGCTGTTCTTAGGCCTGATGATGCTGTGGGTCTATGTGTGGGGTGTAAAGCGTTTCCTGAAAGAGAATTTCGCGATGGCGATGCAGGCGCTGAAATATTCGCTTGGGGTGCAGCTGTTCGCGGTGTTCTCCATGCTGCTGTTGATATTCGCGTTCGGGTATACGGATTTTATTCCGGAATGGTTGCTCTTGTTCCTCGTCGCGTCTATCGCGGGGATGATTCCGATTACCATCGGCGGTCTCGGCATCCGCGAGTTTGTGTTTTTCAGCGGGGCGCATCTATTGTCGGTGGTGTATGGCAAGACGGTGACGCCGGAAATCGGGGTGACGCTGTCACTCGCCTATTTCGGGCTGACGTTGCTAACGGCCCTGCTTTCCATCCCGCTGGAGCCGTATCTTAAACGACGCTGGGGCGGCCTAGCGATAGATAGCGGAACCCCGCCTCCCGCGCCGCCTCTGGCGTGAATAGGTTGCGGAAATCGCAGAGTAACGGGGAGTTCATCGAGCTTGCCGTTTCTTCTGTCAAAATATCGCGGAATACATCCCATTCGGTGAGGATAACGGCTGCGTCCGCGCCGTGCATCGCCGAGTGAGGGGATTCGGCGGCGATGAAGGGGAATGTGAAGACACTGCGTGCGTTCTCCATACCTTCGGGATCATAGATACGCAGCGCCGCGCCGGACTGATGGAGTAACGGAATGATGGTCAGGGCGGGGCTTTCGCGTACGTCGTCCGTGCCCGCTTTGAACGTCACGCCGAGGACGGCGACGGTCTTGCCTTTGAGCGAGCCTTCACAGGCGGCGATGATCTTCTCGACGATGCGTTCCTTGCGGCGGTCGTTGGAGGCGATGACGGAGCGGATGATAGTCAGCGGGGAGTGGAAACTCTCGCCTGTATGAATCAACGCCAACGTATCCTTCGGGAAGCAGGAGCCGCCATAGCCGGGGCCGGGTTTCAAGAATTGCGGGCCGATGCGGGGGTCTAGGCCCATGCCGTGGGCGACTTCTTCCACGTTCGCGCCCGTTTGTTCGCAGAGGTCGGCGATCTCGTTGATGAAGGCGACCTTGGTGGCGAGGAAGGCATTGGCGGCGTATTTGGTGAGTTCGCTGGTCTCTGGCGTGGTGACGACCAAGGGTGCGCCTTTGTCCGTTAGGGGGGCATAGAGTTTATGTAGTGCCGCTTGCGCGGTCGCAGAATTGACGCCGATGATGATGCGGTCGGGTTTCATGAAGTCTTCGACGGCCTTGCCTTCGCGCAGGAATTCGGGGTTGGATGCGACGTGCGGCGGCGTGCTTGGGTGGTGCTTGTGGATGACGGCGGCGACTTTCGTCGATGTGCCGACGGGGACGGTGGATTTGGTCACGACAATGGCGGATGCGGGCATCTTCACCGCGATGTCCTCAGCGGCTTGCAGGACGAAGCTGAGGTCGGCATGGCCCGTTTCGGGATGGGGCGGTGTGCCGACGGCGATGAAGTAGATGTCTGCTTGGGGAATATCGGTGCTGAAGGTCAGCCGTCCTGCCTTGGTCTGTACCTGCATCAGCGGGCCGAGGCCGGGCTCGAAGATAGGACATTCGCCCGCTTTCATGCGTGCTACTTTCGCGGCGTCTTTATCCGTGCAGACGACCTCGTGCCCAAGGGCGGCGAGGCATACGCCCGTGACGAGGCCGACATAGCCCGTGCCGATGACGCTGACCCGCATGACGGTCACTTTGCTTCACCTTCAGCGGGCTCCGCGTCAGGGAAGACGAGGGCTGGCGGTGCTTCTTCACCCATCGGCGTCAACGGTGGCGCTGTCTCAGGCGCTGCGGGAGCATCGGGAATCGGCGGCAAAGGTGCATCGGGCATTGGCGCGGTTACGGGTTCCTGCGTGGTGGGTGCTACAGGCAGAGGCGGAAGTGTTTCAATCGGCCCGGAGGGAGGAGGTGGTAGCACAGGTTCCGACGCTGGTTCCGCGGTGGGAGCGGGAAGGGGGGCAACGGGTGCTTCTGCCGGAGCTTCCGTTTGCGGGGGTTCCGTTTTCACGGGTTCGGGCGTTGCAGATGGCGTCACGGGCGCAGTGGCAGCAGGCGCTTCCACCTTATTCTCAACGGGTTTCTTCACGATAGGTTTCTTCTTCTGGGCGGGTTTTTTCGCGGCAGGTTTCGGCGTGGCGGAGGTGTGATATGATGCGTTCAGCATCATCTCCAGATTCTTCACGCGGAGGTTATGATAGGCGAATTTCATCTCGCCGCCATTAAAGCCGTTTTTCAATGCCTCCTGCTCTTCCATGAAGGTCTTACGCACATTCGCGCCGAAAAGATTCTGGTCGGGGTTAATGAGGGGGCGGACGTCGAAACTGATGCGGAAGCCTTCAATCTCGGCGTATTCTGCGTTCTTGGCGACGGTGAAGGGGTTGGGGTAGATGCGCGTCAGTTCGTTGTAATCCATGCCGATGCGGATGCCGTCACACGTCCGCCAGGGGCTGGCGCTCCATGCGCGTTGGGAGATGCTGACGCTCTCGGGTTTGAATTTATTGTAGTCGAGGGTGGTGCAGCTCCGCTCCGACTGCGCTTCCAGCACCAGCGGGGCGGGGACGCCTTTATCCAGCACTTTTTTGCTCAGGTCGGGGTCGATGCGTTGTTGCTCGTGCATCCCGCTCCAGATGATGAAGACTTCGGCGTTGGAATTGGGATAGACCACGCTGCCGCACTGGAAGTACCCATCCCCCAGATAGACCGCAATACGGCGGTACTGGCTGCCCAGCTTGGTGATGATGTCCGATTCCCTGGTCTCATTGGTGATGATGCCTG
Source organism: Rickettsiales bacterium (assembly GCA_041749475.1). Taxonomy (GTDB): domain Bacteria; phylum Pseudomonadota; class Alphaproteobacteria; order Rickettsiales; family UBA998; genus JBGTBD01. The sequence continues at coordinate 11,098 of JBGTBD010000016.1, read as the reverse complement.
CCTGACGGAAGGGGGTGAGGGTGAAATCGTTATGCACGCATTCCTTGGCCTGTGCGGGAAGGCTGAGGGTCGCGGCAAATAGCAGGGCGATAATCTTACGCATAGTGTTTCACGATCTCTTTCATGCGGTCTTTCATTTCAGGGTGGTTGAGGGCGAAGGCGAGATTCGCTTCGACGAATCCGACGCGCTCACCGCAATCGAAGCGTTTGCCGTCGAATCGGTAGCCCAGCGTGGGGGTGGTGGTGACCATCGCGTTGATGGCGTCGGTCAATTGGATTTCCCCACCAGCGCCCGCTTGCGCTTTTTCGAGGACACGGAAGATTTCCGGTTGCAGGATGTAGCGACCGATGATGGCGGTGTTGGAAGGGGCGTCCTTAGGCGATGGTTTTTCGACGAGGCCTTTGGTTTCTACCAACGTGCCATCGTCCTTCGTGACATCGAGAATACCGTATTTATTAGTTTTTTCCTGTGGAACATCCATCACGGCGACGAGGTTGCTGCCGGGGTGGTCGGCGTAGCAATCGGTCATCTGTTGCAGGCAGGGGATGTCGCTCATCACCAGGTCATCGGCGAGGATGACGGCGAAGGGTTCGTTGCCGATGGCGTGGCGGGCGCACCAGATGGCGTGGCCGAGGCCGAGCGGGCTTTGCTGGCGGATGAACATGATCTGGCCCGGTTCGGGCAGCCAATCGACGGTTTTTTGCAGTTCGTCCCCGCGTTTACCGCTGGAGAGGGCGTTCTGCAGTTCGTATGCGTGGTCGAAATGGTTGTTGATGGCGTTCTTGTTGCGCCCCGTCACGAAGACGAACTGCTCGATGCCCGCCGCGGCAGCTTCCTCGAATGCGTAATGGATCAGGGGCTTGTCTACGATGGGCAGCATTTCCTTCGGCAGGGACTTGGTGGCGGGCAGGAAGCGAGTGCCAAGGCCGCCCACAGGGAATACGACTTTGCGGATACGGGGTGTTTTCATGAGGGGTATCAATGCCGTAAACCGCTGTCAGAGTCAAAATAAAAGCGAAATGGGGATAAGTCACAGTCGGTCATAAAAACAGTGAAATATGGGTGGGAAAGGCTTGACTTTCCTTTTGGGGTGCGTATGTTACCCCCTCATAATTTACAGGTTAATATCATGGCAAAAAAGAATATTGTTCTCATCAAACTGGAATCGAGCGCGGATACGGGCTTTTTCTATGTGAAGAAAAAAAACCCGCGTAAACAGACGGGTAAACTCAGCTTCAAGAAGTATGACCCCGTTGCGCGCAAGCACGTCGTGTTCAACGAAACCAAGCTGAAGTCGTAATGATGTTGCGTAGCGCATTGTCCTTCTCTGCTGTCCTCCTGAGTGCTGGTGTTGCTTTTGCTGCGCCTGCGGCGGCTGACCCCAATGCGGGCTCGCCCATCATGGGTTTCCTGCCGCTGATATTTATCTTCGCGATCTTCTATTTCCTGATGATCCGTCCGCAGCAGAAAAAATACCGCGCGCATCAGGAAACGCTGAAAACGCTGAAAAAGGGTGACAAGGTCATCACTGCCGGCGGCATTATCGGCACGATCAGCAAAGTGGAGGACGACATCATCTTCGTCGATATCGCGGATGCAGTTACCGTGCAGGTCGCACGCCAGAGCGTGACCGATATTATCGGTGACAAACCCAAGCCCGCCACGGTCGCCACAAAAAAGTCGAAAGAAGACGGTGGTGCAAAAAAACAAGTGGCCAACGATAACTAATCGCGTATCGTGTGGGGCGATTCACCCCCTGACAAGTCACGTGTAGCCCTCCTATGATTTCTTTCTCGCGCTGGAAAAACGTCTTCATCGTCGCGTTCTGCCTCTTCTTCATTTACGCATCCATTCCCAGCTTTCTCAGTGAAACGCTGCGTGCAAAGCTGGCGGAATATCTGCCTACGCCGATGTTCAGCCTTGGGCTTGACCTGCGTGGCGGCTCCCATCTGTTGATGGAACTCGACATCGCCAAATACATGCGCGAACAGCGCGACATCCTGCGGGCGGATGTACGTGAGGAGTTGCGTAAGGAAAAAGTATTCTTCACCGATCTGCGTTCCACTCCGGAAGGGGTGAAGTTCACCCTTGTGCCGGAGCGTAATGAGGGGAAGGATATCCGCACCATTATCAACCGCGTGCAGGTGGGGCTGGACGTGGAGATGGACGGCGATGAGGTCTCCGTCGGCATGGGTGAGACATTCCTCACCGAAAAACGCCAGCAATTGATGGCGCAATCGATCGAGATCCTGGATCGCCGCGTCAATGAGAGCGGCACGACGGAACCGATTATCCAGCGTCAGGGCGATAACCGCATCGTGGTGCAGGTTCCCGGCCTTGAGAATCCGGAGCAGCTGAAAGAGATTCTGGGCAAGACCGCCAATATGACGTTCCACCTCGTCAATGAGGAGGTCTCGGTCGACCAGATTATGTCCGGCAAACCTGCGCCGTTCGGGACGGAGTATCTGCCCTCCGATGACCCGTCTGATCAGGTCGCACCCGGACAGGCGATAAAATACGCGGTCTATAAGCGTGCGGAACTGAATGGAGATTTGCTGACGGGCGCGAACGCGACTTACGAGCAGGGGGCGCCTGTCGTCGCCTTCAAGTTCAATACGGTGGGAGCACGTAAGTTCGGTGAGATCACCAGCAAAAGCGTGGGTAAGCGCTTTGCGGTGGTGCTTGATGGCAAGGTACTCACCGCGCCGGTCATCCGTGAGCCTATTCTGGGCGGTACGGGTAGCATTTCGGGGAATTTCACGGTCGAATCGGCTAACCAACTCGCTGTGCTGCTGCGCGCGGGTGCATTGCCTGCGCCGTTGACCATTGTTGAGGAACGCTCTGTTGGGCCAAGCCTTGGCGCGGATTCCATCGAAGCAGGGAAACTGGCCGGGTATGTCGGTCTTGGGCTTATCATGGTGTTCATGGTGATGAATTACGGCCTGTTCGGCATGTTCGCGTGCGTGGCGCTCGTGGTCAATATCTTCATGCTGCTAGGGGCGATGGCCTATATCGGGGCGACGCTGACCATGCCGGGTATCGCCGGGATCATCCTCACCATGGGGATGGCGGTGGACGCGAACGTGCTCATATTCGAGCGGATGCGCGAAGAATCGCGCAAAGGGCGCACTATCCTTTCCGCCATCGACAATGGTTTCAAGGGCGCGATGGGAACCATCATGGATTCCAACGTGACGACTCTGCTTGCCGCCTCCATCATGTATTTCCTCGGCAGCGGGCCGATACGCGGCTTCGCCGTATCGCTCTCCTTCGGTATCCTGTGCTCCATGTTCACCGCCATCTACCTGACGCGGATGCTCATCGTGCTTTGGATACGCTACGCGCGGCCTAAAGCCCTGCCGATGTAAGCACCCTGTGGACATTACTCCCCGCACGGCAGATTCTATCCCACTCGTTGAGCAATACGGGCCTCAAGGCTTCATCGTCAACGGGGTTTCCTATCCCCATTCCATCATCGTCGGGCGTGAAAGCGTGACTCCTTGCGCGGCGGCTGATTTCGCGTCGCTGAGCGATGCAATGATCCGTGAAATCGCTATGCAGCACGCGGGGATGGATATTCTCCTGATTGGTTCCGGAGTGACTCAGGCATTTATGCCGCCATCGCGCAGAGCGTTGCTCAAAGCCAGTCACACGGTCATTGAGTGTATGGACACGGGCGCGGCGTGCCGGACGTTCAATATCCTGCAATCGGAAGAACGAAAAGTCGCCGCTATCCTCATCAAACCGTAATGTTTCTCTTTTATATTCCGTGGCATGGAAGAAGAAGCTAACGCTCCGTCCTTCGTCTCGCGCCTTGTGCCGCCACAGATCATGATTGTGGAGGATGAGGAGAAGTATATCCGCGGGTTGACCGAGAAGCTGGAGAAGGCCGGGTTTAGCGTGGTCTCGGCACGTAATTCACACGAGGCGGCGGCCAAGCTGCGGCAGTATAGGTCGTCGCTGCAATTGCTGCTGATGGACATCGAGATCGACAAGCCAGATCACGACCATAAATATCTCGATGGGTTCGACTGGGTGACGCAGGAATGCGCGTATCTGACCCGCCGCCCGGGCGATACCTTCCCTAAATTCATGTTCATCAGCGGGGATGAGGTGTTGCCGGATTCGCACCTCGGGGCCATAACCCATCCGCTGCGCGCGGTGAACTGGCAGGAGATGCCGGTTCAGATGGTGAAGGGTGTGAAAAAGGAACGCCCATCTGTCAAGCTATCGCCAGAGGAAGCGGATGCTGTTCGCGAAGGATTTTTCGACCGCGTAGTTGAGGCGGCAAAAAATCATGTCAACATGACACCTCCCGAACAGAGCATCGCCTTATGATGCCGCGCTGAGATTTTCGTTCGCGAAGTCCCAATTGACCAGCTTGTCGAGGAAGGTGCTGATGTAATCTGGGCGCTTGTTCTGGTAGTCGAGATAGTAGGCGTGTTCCCAGACATCCATCGTCAGTAACGCGGTTTGGCCATGCACCATCGGCAGGTCGGCGTTGCCGGTCTTGGTAACTTTCAGTTTGCCGCCGTCCAGCACCAACCATGCCCAGCCGGAGCCGAACTGGGTCGTGCCTGCCACTTTAAATTCTTCGACGAATTTTTCATACGAACCGAAATCCGCGTCGATCCTCTTCGCGATCTCTCCGGTCGGCTTGCCGCCGCCTGCGGGCTTCATGGAGTGCCAGTAGAAGGTGTGGTTCCAGACTTGGGCGGAGTTATTGAAGATGCCCGCTTTGGAGGAATCCTTGGCGGATGCCTTGATGACGTCCTCCAGCGAATCGTTATCCATCGGCGTACCTTCGATCAGCTTATTCAGGTTGGTGACGTACGCCTGATGGTGCTTGTCATGATGGAACTCCAGCGTTTCCTTGGAGATATTCGGTGCGAGCGCGTCATGCGCGTAGGGTAGTGGGGGTAGGGTGAAAGCCATGGGAATATCCTCCATCATATGGGTGAGTGTAATGATTACTGCATAGAGCAAGAGACGAATTTTGCAAGCTTCGTGTAAAATTACGATATGGCGGGCGCGGCTTCTTTTTGCTGGCGCATGGCGGCTTCCGTTTCGCGCGAGGTCATCCCCAGCGCCTGTCCTGCCTGGGCGGTGAGGGTGTGGTTCAGCAGTAGTTCGTCACGCGGGCTGGTGCGGCTGAAGGGGGTGAGCGCGTCGTAAATGCCATTAGCGGCGAGGGCGAGGTTCAGGCCGGGTAATGCGTAAATGAGTTCGGACACTGCGGGGGCGATGGTCGCCATGCCGGGTGAGGCGGTCGGTGCTTCCTTGCCGCTGGTACGGGCGATGCGGGTATGGGCGGAGGTGATGGCTTCCACTGTTTCCTCCGGCGTGGCGTAGATACCGGGAATGTCGGTGACGGCTTTAGCAAGGGCGACGCTGACCTTGGCACGGTCTTCTTCGGGATAGAAATCGACGAGGAGGGCGGCCTGGTGGACAATGCGAGCGTAGCGGCTCTGCTTGCCGGCCATCGCTTTCATGATGCTACGGGTCAGTTGTTCGCTCAGCTGGTCGATAGAGGCTTCGCGTTCTTTCTCGAAGAGGTGCTCGTCCGTACCTTTCGGAGCGGCGGGAGCGTTGGTCTCTACCGTGCGGCGGGCGATATAGCGGCCAAGATCTTTGTACATTTTCTCACCCGCGGAAGGGGAAAAAGCGATGGGGGATTGCTGGAGGAATTCGGACGCGGCTTTCCCGGCCATTTCTTCGGCCTTTTCGCCGTCCTTGCCGTAATGCGATTTATCGACAAAGGCCATCACCACATCACCCACCAGCCATGTGGATTCGGCGATCTTTTGTGGGAGGTTGTCACGGTGGCCGGAGCTCCATAAACCCAGCGCAGAGGCGCCGAAGTTCAGGCCGGAAGCGAAATGCTCAGGGTGTTCATTGAATTGCTGTACAATACGGTGCGGGTCTGACCAAGGAGATTTTTTGCCGACGTCGCTGGAAGGATGCATCAGCGCGAACCACCCGGCGATGGAAGTGACGCTGCGGGCCATGTTCAGCGTTTCACCTTTTCTGAAGCTGGCGGGATCTTTGCCGGCTGGGACGTTGCCGCGTTTCAGGTTCAGCCCGGCGGCGGCAAAAAGGGCGACCTGCCCCATGACCTGCGACGCTGCGCCCAGCTCGATGGGATGACGCTGGAAGAAGCTGTGTAGGCCGGAGAGCATGCCTGTATCGCTTTCCTTCTCCTTGTCCCCATGCAAGGCTTCCAGCGGGTCACGGCCTTTGGCGATGGATTTCTCCATATCCTTGCTGAGTTTTTCCATATTTATTTCGCTGCCGTCGCGCGCGAATTCGAGGAAGATGATGGATTGCGCCAGAGCAGCGATGCCGGAGAAGCTCATCAGCCCGCTGGAGATGTCCTTAAAGTTGGTCAGTTTATGCGCCATTTCCGAGCCGAGGCGGAGGATGACATTGCCCTCTTTCTTCACGGCTGCCGCATCGGCTTTGCCTTCGGCGAGACCGGTCATGGTGTAGGCGATGTCGCCAATGAGATAAATGCTGGATAGCAGGCGGGCGCTGTCCTTACAGGCGTATTGGAGGCCTGACCAGGTGGCGTTCAACATCTTGCCGAGGGAGTGGGGGACGTTCTCGATACTGCGGCGCGCGCCTTCGACGAGGCCGAGATGCTTGAGGTTGACCAGCAGGTCGGTCTCCTTTCCCACATGGCGGATGGAAAGGACGGGGCGGCGGTTCTCGTCCTCCTCCATTTCGGTGATATAACCGTGGGATTGCAGGGTCTTCTGCAATGGGACGAGCAGGGTCTCCGGAGAGGTGTGCATGGGCGGGGCATGGATGACGGCCTGCCACTCGGAATCCTTCATCACGGTTTCCATGAACTGGATGCGACTCTCGGGGTTTTCCCAGATATGAATCTTCGGCGAGTTCATCGTGTTATTGCAGTTCCATCCTTCGACTCTACGCGGCGCACAGGCCTGTTTCCTCACCCTAAAGTATCGCTAATTCCACCCGGTTTTACAAATGACATTCATGTGACAAAGCAACTGAAACTTAAGGGTTTCCCTAAGAAATATTCACACTTTCCTGCTACAACAGAACTGTAACAAATCTCTGCTACAAAGGTGCTGGTCATGAAGTTCTTAGTCACAGGAGGTGCAGGATTCATCGGGTCGCATGTATGCGAGCGTCTGGCCCGTGAGGGTCACGAGGTCGTAGCGCTGGATGATCTTTCATCAGGAAAACGGGAGAATATCTCCCAGATACAAGGCGTCACGTTACGTGTGGGGTCTATCATCCAGCCCGGTGTGTTTGATGATATTGGCGAGTATGACGGCATCGTCCATCTCGCGGCGATTGCCTCCGTCGAGCGTTGCAGGGTGGATTGGTTTGGGACGCATCAGGTCAATCTGGGCGGGACGGTGCATCTGTTCGCGGCGATTGCGAAGTCTGGGAAAGCGATACCCGTGGTCTATGCTTCCTCAGCGGCGACGTATGGCGATAATCCGAATATCCCGTTGAAAGAAAATGAACTGGCGGCGCCGTTATCGGCGTATGGTCAGGATAAATTATCCTGTGAACATGCGGCGGCGATGGCGAAGGCGATGTATGATACCGGCTCCCTCGGCTTCCGGTTCTTCAATGTGTACGGGCCGCGGCAAGACCCGGCGTCGCCTTATTCGGGCGTGGTGTCCATCTTCCAAGACCGTATCGGACGGAAAGTTCCGGTCACCATCTTCGGGGATGGCGGGCAGACGCGTGATTTCATTTATGTGGGGGATGTGGTGGAAGCGCTGGTGCGCGGTCTGAACCACCTCAAGACCTATCCCGGTACACAGGAAGTGCTTAACGTCTGTACCGGCGTGCAGACTTCTGTGCGCACACTTGCCGACACGTTGGGTCAATTGTACCACCATCACCCAGAAATCGCACACCAACCCGCCCGCGAAGGAGACATTCGTCTTTCCTGCGGAGATGCTTCCAAGCTATACCAAATCTTGGGGCATATTCAACACACACCTCTATTAGAGGGGCTGGGTTATTTGGTGAACATGCATGATTAAGTGTTTTATTACAGCAATTTGCTCGATTATTCTCACGTCCGGTTTAAGCTTTGCTGCGGAGTCGCCGACCGTAACCCCTACTTGGGCTGCCTATTCCGGTGATGCCGCCTGGTCGGAGTTTACCAGCTATCAGTTACTCGTGTTTTCTCCTACCAAACACCCTCAACTTCGTCCGCTAAAGGGTTGGGGAAAAAGCGTTTATGCGCGCTTTTTGTTTAGTTCTGAGGCGCAGAAGAATATTCTTCAGCATGATACGTATTCGCTCTCCGAGGTTGAGAATCCGGCAGTCATCCGCCGTATCATCGAGCGGGATATTCCGACCATCGTCCGCAAAGGGTTCGACGGTATCCTGCTTGATATGGATCACCGGGGGAAGGATCTCGAGCTGGCGGGAAAAATTACCATGCTGATGAATCTGCTGACTGAGCACTATCCTTACCTCCGCGTCATGATCAGTGTATCCTATGCCCATCTTTCGGATGAATTATCGTCGGCGGACGATGTGCTGGTGCATTTTACGGCGGAAAGTCCTGATTTGTTAGTTGAAAACATGCCTTCAACAATTGAAAAAATAAAGAAATTTTCTCAGGACCATCAGGAAAAAGGGGTCTATGTGATGATTCTCGGAGATGCTCCGTCCCCCACCGCGTGCGACGCCTTCACCAAAGCGAATATCAGTTGTTTCTCAACCGATTATCAATGGTCTTCCTTGCCGGTTCGGGAGAAGAGCCCATGATGATGCGTTTTCTTACCCTGTTGACGGTGATCATGGCTTTTCTAAGTGCTCCGGTGATGGCGCTTGAGTCGGGGAAACCAGCGCCGCGCACCATTATCGGGCTTTACAGTAGCCAAAATCACGTGCTTGCCAAGTTCAGTTTCGTGCATCAGTTCCTCGAGATGCCGCTGAACCATCTGGGTTATCAGGTGCGGCATTATGACGTGGAAAAGCCTTTGCCCGACCTCGGTGACGATGCGGCGGCGGTGGTGGTATGGCTTGTTCCGGGCACATCGGTCAAGAATGCCGATGCCTATATGGGGTGGCTGGAGAAAGCCCTCGATAAAGATAAAAAGCTCATCATCATTGAAAATTTAGGTATCAGTACCGAATATCGCGATTCACCGGGTGGTATCGAGCGCATGAACGCATTGCTGAACAGGATTGGTATCAATGACCTCAACACGTGGAATGAGCTGACCTACCGCGCCGAGCTCATCTATAAAAACCCTGAAATGGTGGAATATGAGCGCCCTTATGCCGCGAATCTTTCGCCCTATATGGATACTATTGCCGTACCCGGCATCGGCGTGTCGCACCTGAAGGCACGCTCGGCGGATGAGAATGGAGGGGTGTCCGATCTCGTCATCACCAGTCCACGCGGAGGATACGTCGCTTCGGGCTATGCGATGTTCGAGGGCTATCAACAGCCGGTACCGGAAGATCAGCAGCTTTCCATCGTTAATTTGCAAAAGAATGCCAAGACCAAGGAAGAAAAAGCCCCCAACCTCAGCGACAATGAAGACAATGCGGATGACGAACTGGCGGAGCTATTGAAAGAAAAAGATAAGGCGACGGATGATCAGGTTTTCCCCATCCAGCAATGGTATCTCAATCCGTTCTTGTTCCTGACGACCATCCTGCAGGACGAGAATATGCCGAAGCCGGACGTGACTACCGTCAACGGGCGCAGAATATTCTACAGTCATATCGATGCGGACGGGTGGAACAACATCTCAAACATCAGCGGATACCGACAGAAAAAGGCGATCACCGCTGAGGTGATGCGGGAAAAAATCCTCGAAGCCTATCCGGATATTCCGTTCAACGTCAGCATCATCACTGCGGAGATGGATACGAATTGTTACGGGCTGAAACAAAGCGCGGAAGAGGCGCGGCGTACGTTCAGTCTGGAAAACGTAGAGCCGAGCAGCCATACGCATAGTCATCCGCTGGCGTGGGGATACTTTTCCGACCACGACCCGGAGAAAGAGCGCCCGTTGCTGAAGCTTTATCCGGAGCGTCCCGGCAGCGGTACGTCACTTTTTGCGATGCTGAGGGAAAAATTCGATGAAGCGACGGAACGCCCTTCGGGGTGGAAATCACCGCCCTCTGAACAGCCGCAATATTATAAAAAGCTTGTCGAGAAGAATAAGGAAAACTTCGAGAAGTTCGGCATGGCGACCTATGAAACACCGCGCAGCTATGCGTGCGAACCGTTCGATATCAAGCGTGAGATCGTGGGCTCTGTCGAGACCATCAATAAGGAATACGTGCCTGCGGGTAAAATGGCGCGCCTCGTCCAGTGGCCGGGAGATACGACGCCGTTCGAAGAGGCGCTCCGGTTGGGCCGCGAGAACGGCATCCTCAACATCAACGGCGGGGATTCGCGGTTCGATAATGAATATCCGTCCTACGCGTCGGTCTCGCCCATCGGCATCCGGCTGGGGGATGAGATACAGATCTATTCCTCCAATAGTAACGAGAATACCTACACAAACCTGTGGACGGACCGCTTTTATGGATTCGTCTATCTGCAATCGACCGTGTGGAACACGAACCACCCCATGCGCGTGCAACCGTTTAACATCTATTTCCATATGTATTCCGCGGAGAAGCAGGCCAGTTTGAATGCGCTTAAGTCCAACCTGAACTATGCGCGGAGCCGTAGCGTCATCCGTATGTTCGCCAGTGAATTCGCGGACATCGCGAACGGGTTTTATCATGTAGAGCTAGTACCGACGCGCGACGGCGGGTGGCGGGTGGAGAACCGGGGGATGCTGCACACTCTTCGCATGGATAACGCAAGCCTGAAAACGGTAGATTTTGACCGCTCGCGCGGGGTGATGGGGCAGACCTATTATCAGGGCAGTCTCTATGTGAGTCTGGACCCGTCCGAGAAGGCCCCGCTTGTCTATTTCAAGTCTTTTTATCCACAGGTTGCGTATCCTGTGGGTAAAAAACCTTATGTCATTGAAAGTAATATATTTATAAAAGACTTGCATTTCCTTAAAAATTCATTAATGTTCGACGCCCGTGGATGGGGTAAAGGTAAAATAAAATTAAGAT
>JBGTBD010000015.1:0-8623 GCA_041749475.1 Rickettsiales bacterium | reverse complement strand
TGAACCCGCACCTGCGCTGGAGCCAATACCGGCACCCCCTGCTGACGTTCCGCCCGCACCTGTTACGCCTCTGCCGGATGCACCTGCCGTACCGTCCCCCGAGGAAATGCCCCCCGTTCCGCCGATGGGCGAAATGCCGCCGCCTCCGGTCATGGAGCCTGCGCCATCCGATGCCGCGCCGCTCGCGGAGATACCGCCAGCACCGCCCGTGGAAGAGAAAAAAGGATTCTTCTCCGGCCTCGTCGGTAAGGTCAAAGGCCTGATTGGGGATGAGGAAGCGCCTGCGCCCGTCGTGCCGTCACCCGCACCTGTACCTGTACCCGCCGCCGACGCACCTGCGGACTCTCCACCCATGCCCGACATGCCGCCTCTGCCCGGGGATGCGTCCGTATCCTCCGACGGCGCGCCGAAGATACCCGAGCCACCTGCGATGCCGGACGCTCCCGAGGTAAAGGAAGAGAAGACTCCCGACTTGTCCGAGCTTCCGCCGCCGCCGTCAGTAGAAGAACCCAAGCCTGAGCCTGAGACAAAAACTCAGGAAGCACCGAAATTGAGTGATAACGCGACGCAATCCATTCCTGCGCCGAAGATCGCCGATGTATCGGAATCCGCGCCACCCCCTCCCGGCGAACTGCCGCCATTACCGATGCCGGAATCCAGCTCCAATGAAGGTATCCCGTCCAGCCTGCCACCGATCGACGCGCTGACGTCGCAGAAAGGCGCTTCGGGGAACGAGGCGCTGGAGATGGTGAAAGAACAGCAAGGCGGAACGTTGCCGCCGTTGCCGTCGCTCTCTGGCGATGCACCCATCCCGACGCCTCCGTCGGAATTGCCGCCGCTGACCGCGTTGACACCTGCCGTGGACGACAATGCTCCGCCACCCCCGCTGGTGATGCCGGAAGAGACGAAAGCGGAAGAGGCCCCAAAATCCGATGTGTTGAAATCAGAAGTGCCTTCGGATGAGCCTCAGAAAGCGGATGCGTCGAAAGAGCAGGATTTGGCCTCCATTTCCCCTGAACAAACGACGGCTCCGGCCCAACCTTCCGCTTCTGCTACCGCCGGGGATGTGTCCTTAAGTGTTGAGTTCTCACAAGCGGAGACGGACGTGCCACTGACCGCGCAAAAGCCGCTGGAAGAGTTGGCGAAGAAAATCGTCAGTAACCCGAGCCTCGGTGTGCGCGTCGTCGCCTATGCATCGGGCGGGGAAGACCAGACCAGCGTGTCTCGTCGTGTATCGCTCGCGCGTGCGCTTTCCATCCGGGCGTTCCTGATCGATCAGGGTGTGGACAACTTACGCATCGTGGTCGAAGCAATGGGCAATAAAATCCCCTCCGGCAAGCCGGAACGGGCGGATATTTTCCTCAAGTAGTCGGCGGCCTCATTTTTTCTTAGGGTAATGTGTATGCAGTCTTTGAAGTATGTTCTGGGGGCTACCCTTATCCTTGCGCTGCCGTATTATTTGATTTCCTCTTTCGTAGAGATGCCTTCCCCTGAGACACAGGAGTCTCTTTCGGCTAAGGCGGAGGATGCGGCTCTCAGCATAGAATTTTCTCCTGCCGAAACGGAGGTTCCGCTTGCGGCGAAGAAGCCTCTGGAAAAACTGGCAGAGAAGATGATCGCCCATCCGAATCTTACGGTACGCATTATCGGCTATGCTTCCGGGGGGGATGAAAAGACCGACACTTCCGCCCGCCGCATCTCGCTCAGCCGCGCGTTATCCATTCGCACGTTCCTCATTAATCGAGGCGCGGATAACCTCCACATCATGGTCGAGGCGATGGGCAATCAACCCACCTCCGGCAACCCGGAACGGGCTGATGTTATACTAAAGTAATACGCGTTATTTTTTTACAGTGGGACAGCATGAAAGTTTTTTTGTATGCGTTATTAACTATCTTCGTCATATTCGTCCTTTTAGTAGGCATCTTTTTATTTGTTGCTATAAGTTCAGAGGGTAACTGGTATCCCTCGGACAGAGATGTGGCCTTTACAAAAAAATTCCAAGATGCCATCTCAGATGCAGATACCACTTTAAATCTGAGCCAGCTTCCTGAGGGAAGTATTGATAAAATTTGCTTCCTTGCGGGTTACAATAAACCTAGTGTCGCCTTAAAGCGTTTTGGTATTAACGCTTCCGATTACCCCAATATAAATGGCGATTCTTATGTGTTGGAACATTTCTGGGCAATTGCTTTCGTTAGTGCAGACACAATAAATATATATACCTTATATAATCAAGATGTGCGGGCTCCATTAAATCAAAAATTCTACTCCAAGTGCCTGGATGAGGCATCTGGGTATGAAATACCTATCGACCCTAATTGGGAAAAACTGCGTAGGGATATGAAATAGGTTACGACGCCGATTTCAGACTGGCGAACAGGTCGGCTACGACGGGAGATTCTTCGACGTGGGTGGATTTGGGTGCTTTCTTGCCGGAGGTCATCGCCTTGGGTTTGCGGGATTCTTTCAGCAGGGGGTTGCTAGTGTCGGTACGGGCGAGGGGAGGGGTGTAGGCATTGGCGCGTACTTGTTCCTTCTCGCGGGCGGGTTGGACGATGCGGAGGCACAATGCTTCCATTGTCGCTTTATCCAACGACTTGTCACCGACCAGCTGTTCCAGCCAGAAGCCGCGCATTATGCCGAGGAGTTGCGCGGTCAGCGCTTCCGACTGGCTGCTATCGACCAGCGGGTGGATGGCCTCGGCCAGTTGACGGTTGGCTTGCTCGAAGGCAAAACGGTACGGCGCGTGGGTTGCGGCATGGGCGATGAAGGCGGCCCAGACAGCGAGTTTTTTTCGGGCGCAGACGCGGCTTGAGAAGAGGGCTTTGACGATGGCCTGTAATTTCTCCGGCGAGGAGCCGGAGGCTTTCTCCAATGCTTCCTGCCAGGCGAGGGTCTGTTCTTCCAGCAGGTGGGTCAGCGTTTCGCGCATCATCGTCTCTTTGCTATCGAAATAGAAATTGATGATGCCGCGGGACATGCCGGCGGTCTCGGAGATATGGGTGATGGTGGTTTCGGTCAGGCCGCGGACGGCGATGGATTCCATGTTCGCTTCGATCAGCTGCACCCGGCGCTTGTCCTTGATTTTCTTGCGGGGGGAGTCAGGGCTGATGGTACGTTTCTTCGTAGCTTGCATAAGAGAACCGTTCTTTCCGTTTGAATGATGTGGCAATATTCCATGTTACTGAATGGTGGTCAAGGAGCTTTTGGCGGAAAAAAGTAACTGGTTGAATATTCAATACATGCCGGGTAAAACGCGTGTGTGAAACGATGTGCTGCTATATAATGTGTAGCGCGATGGAGGATTGGATGACGGTGATGCAGAACGACATATATGATGTGCCGCACGGTGAGAAGAAGGTACTGCTGCATTCCTGCTGTGCGCCATGCTCGGGGCCGCTGATCGAGAAGATGCACGACTCGGGGTTGGAACTGACCATCTTTTTCTATAATCCCAACATCCATCCCAAGAAGGAATACGAGATCCGTAAGCAGGAGAATATCCGTTACGCCGAAAAGCTCGGCATCGATTTCGTGGACGGGGATTATGACGTGCAGAACTGGTTCGCGCGCGCCAAGGGGCTGGAACGGGAACCGGAACGTGGGGTGCGCTGCACTATGTGTTTCGATATGCGGTTTGAGCGGACGGCATTGCACGCGGCGGAGAACGGATTCCGCGTCTTCACCAGTTCGCTCGGCATCAGCCGGTGGAAGGATATGGAGCAGATCAATGATTCGGGGCTGCGTGCTGCATCCCATTATGACGACGTGACCTACTGGACATATAACTGGCGGAAGGATGGTGGGGGCGCGCGCATGTATGACCTCGCCAAGGAAGAAGCGTTCTATGCACAGCAATATTGCGGATGCATTTTTTCGCTACGCGATACGAACGAATGGCGCGAACAAAAAGGCCGTGAAAAAATCGCGATCGGTGAGACATGGTACGCGCAAAAAATTGCATCGGACGTGTCGTAATTCTCACTTTTCATTAAAGCATTTTTACTAAATTGGTACAGCCCTTGGTTGTTGCGGTGCAGCATGAAATTCGTTATTTTTATCATATAGATAATAATGCACATCAACTACACTTGTGCGTTTTTCTGTGCTCTATAATGCCTATGGTAGTTTTATCCTGACTATGCTACTCTATTACTCTCACACGCAGTTATAAAGGAAGCAGATGCCATGGCCAAAACCACCCGGAAATTTCTCTCCCGCCAACAGTTGATCACGGCATTAGAGGCAGTCGTTTCGCGCGCCGAAAAACAGAACGACATGCCGCTGCATTTCGAGTTCGACGGTGACATGCTGATCCTGCTAGGGAGCAATAATCTGGGACAACCGGACGACCACAACTTGGTGCGCGTGGACGATACTATTGCGTATTCCGGGCCGGTGGATGTGCAGGGGCATCTGTGCCAGACCTCCATCCTGACCAAGGGCGAGGAGAGCGACATTCGTATCAAGGGGTATATCACCGGAGCGTCCGAGAAAGACCGCGTGACGGTGGTGGCAGAAGATGCTTCCATCATCCTCGGTGACCCAGGGCATCCGGAACGCAAGCTCATCATGTATGCGCATATTGAAGCGGGAGCGGGTATCAATATCTATAAGCGCCAGCTGGTGCACACGCAGATACTCAACCATCAGGACGATGCGATCATCCGCGGACAGAACATCCTGCATAGCGTGATCAAAAGCCCCGCGCTCAATATCAATACCAGCATGATGCTGCATACGAAAATCGAGACGCAAGGCGATGCCATGCTGAAATGCAGTGAAGTCGCCAACTGCCATATCAATGCCGAGGACGGGGATGTGTATCTCTGCTCGGGCCGCACGCATAACACCATCATCCATGCCAAGTACGACATCGAGATCAACGGGTGTGTGGACGAGTTCACCCTGCGTAATGCGCGATCGGAAAAAGGCGTCATCCGTCATGACGGGGTGGAGGTGGGGCGTAAGGCTGCGCCGCAACGCGCCGCCGCTAAGAAGATGCCGCGTAAGGTGACGGCAGCAGCCGTAGGCCGTGCTTCCGCAAAAGCGCGCAAGACGGGTTCGTAGGCTTTTCCTCTATTTGCTCTTTCATGCCCGCGAAAGCGGACATCCACCTGTCGTGCATGGTGCGCGATGGATTCCCGCTTGCGCGGGAATGACAGTAGATAAGAAGGGGGATTTACGCGTTCTTGCCGTGCAAGGCGTCGATCTCTTCGGGGGTGAAGATTTGTTCGGTATTGCAGAACTGGCAGGTCATGTTGATCGTGCCGTCTACGAACATCTCCTGCAGCGTATCGTAATGCATCTGGGTCAGGATATTTTCCACCTTCTTACGCGAGCAACGGCAGTTGGCGGAGACGGGCTTGGTATCATGCACCCAGACGCCACCTTCGTTGAAGAGGCGATAGAGCAGGGCGCTGGGGGCGAGGTGGGGGTCGAGCAGTTCTTCCTCCGTCGCGGTATCCACCAGCAGGGCGTTATATTCCCAGCCTTTATGGTCACCGATGTCATGTGCATCGTGATGGGGAGGCTTGTCGCTATGGCCGCCTTCATCGGGCATACGCTCCAGCATGATGCCGCCAGCGGCCCACATATGCTCACCCGTACCCTCGGTGCGTTCGCTCACCGCCAGATGGAACATCACGTCGATCTGCTGCGATTGGGTGAAATAATTGCTGACCGCTTCGGTCATCGATTCGCCCTCTAAGGGTACGATGCCTTGATATGGATCGCCGAATCCGAGATCGAGCGTGATGGCGAGATACCCTTCGCCAAGCACTGAATTTAAATTAATTTCCTTATTTTCGCGAGCTAAACGTTCAATCAATTCGTTGCCGCCTTCATGGATGCTGGCGTAGCCGCGAAGGCCGCCGTCCGGCACGGCGTCGACTACGATATAGCTGACGGGGCCGTCCCCCTTGACCTGTAAGGTGAGGATGCCGCCTTCCTGTAAATTGGTCGAAAGCATGGCGGCGAGGGTCAACATCTCGGCCATGATCTTCTTCACCAGCGGGTGATAGGGGTGGCGGTTCAGGATCGTGTCGATACTGGGCGAAAGCCGCACCATGCGACCGCGCACCACGGATTGGTGGAGAATGAAGGGCTGGATGATATCCTCATGCCGGATGAGGCCTAGTGACGTAGGTGAGGGCATAATCCCATTATATAGGAAAATTTATGGGAAATACAGGGGGGGCGTGCGGCTTATGTGATATGGGGGATGGAGGGGACAAATTGGTAGAGAAATCAAGGAATCAGCGATTCTGATACGCTTTCTTCAATTCAGCAACTTGGCCTTCGTTGACGGGTTCACTCACGCTATGAGTCGTGGGCAACTTAGACTTTATATGTTCGGCCTGTTTTGCATCCAGCTCGGTGATGGCCGTGCCTTGACGATGAAGCACGCGGTCATCATCCAAATCCAACTCTGCATACATCAGCATATTTGCTACAGAGCGTTCTTCTGGTGCGGTTAAGATATACGACTTCCCTTTGCCTACGGGGATCAGGGATACACCCGCATAGATGCCGCCGGTTATGCGCAAAGTCTCTGGGGGCTTTTCCTCAACCGGACCGCGACCAATATGGGTAAGAAGCTCTTCGGTTTTCTGTGGGGAGAGCGTGGTGAAACGCGTACTGCGATCTTTGGATAGTTGAATATCCTTTTCCTCCAATTCCAGCATGGAATGGAAGATCATATCGCCGAGCGTTTCTTTCTGTGTGGGAACGGAAACGACATAATGCGTCAGGACGGCATCGCCTTTGCCTGCCTGATAGGTAAGTATCGGTTTGATACGCAGGCCTGCGTATGGGCCTTTATCGATGATAACGGGGTCTTTTTTTGGGAGTTCAATAAGGGTGGCGGGGAATTGGTGTCTTTCATATTTTCGTTTTTTTTTGTTCACTATTTCTTCTCCAACATTATCACCGTCGGATTGTGCTGGTGTTGGGGCAGAAGCCCGGTGGGGCGTCGTCGACATCAATCTCACTTTAGAATGATTGGCTGGGCGGGGGCGGATGGTGATTTCGGGGCCATGACCGTTCTCGGCGGCGATGCGGAATGCATCTGGCTGAACAAGGACGGGTTCGAGTTTTTTGAAATGCGCTGGTTTCAATAATTCGCAGGCGGTGGCATGGGGGATGTAGAACACTGCGTAATTTCGGTTATTGTGAATGATGTTCACCTGCAGCGGGATACGTTCACCGGATTTTCGCGCTACGTCCTTGATCTCTTCACGCGCCGTTTCAAATTGGCTGCGTGCGTGCGCATCTCGGTTATGGGTGCTGATGAACAGAACGACGCCGGAGCCGACCTTATCGTCGATAATGTCGGTCTGCATGAAGCGTTGGCGGAGGGCGGTCTTGTTGTCGGGGAATGTGCTATGCGAAGTGAAGTGCAATGCGCCAAGCAGGCGATCCACATCAGTGCGAAGGATATCCTTGATAACGAGGCGCTGGTCCTTTGCGTCAAACGTATCGCGGTGGGCCTTGAGGGGGTTTTGCGTCAGCTTGGCGGCACGCACTTCCTCGCCCTGTTCCTTGATGAGATTGTCGATGAGGTAGGAGAAGGAGCGGGAGGCTTCGGGTGAGAAGCTTAGGTCGCACTTTTCCCCATGACCGCCGGACGGACGGTAGGTCACGACCAGCTCCACTTTATTGGAGGTCTTGGGTAGTCTGCTTGCCATGCTTGCCTTTTATTACGTCATTCCAAGGTAGCATGCGGTAATAAAAGAAAAATTAAGGTTCTGTGAAGAATGACAGTTACTCGCCCATGGCCCATGCCAGAATGGCTTTTTGAACGTGGAGGCGGTTTTCGGCTTCGTCCCAGACGGCGGAGTGGGGGCCGTCGATGACGCCTGCGGTCACTTCCTCGCCCCGGTGGGCGGGGAGGCAGTGCATGAAAATCGCGCCGTGGACGGCCTTTTTCATCAGGGCTTCGTTGACCTGGAAGGGGCGGAGGAGCTGTTTGCGGGTTTCGGAGGATTCCTGACCCATTGACACCCATGTGTCGGTAACGACCGCCTGCGCGCCTTTGACGGCCTCGACGGCGTTATCGAATACGGTGACGGCGGATTTTTTCTTCTTGGCGTAGTCCATGTATTCTTCGTCCGGGCAAAGGTCGTCCGGGCAGGCGATCTGGAGTTTGAAGCCGAATTTGACGGCGGCCGAAATCCACGAGTTGCAGACGTTATTGCCGTCACCGATCCAAGCGATGGTCGCGCCCTTGATGGGGCCGCGATATTCTTCATACGTTAGGATGTCGGCCATGATCTGGCAGGGGTGGCTGCGGTTGGTCAGCCCGTTTATCACCGGCACGCTGGCGTATTCGGCCATCTCGAGCAGGGTCTGTTCCTCGAATGTGCGGATCATGATCAGGTCGACATAGCGCGACAGCACGCGGGCGGTATCGGCGATGGTCTCGCCATGGCCGAGCTGCATGTCGGCACCCGAGAGCACCATGGTCTGGCCGCCCATCTGGCGCACGCCCACATCGAAGGAGACCCGGGTGCGGGTCGAGGGTTTCTCGAAGATCAGCGCGACCATGTGGCCGGCCAGCGGCTGGTCGTCGTCGGGTGCGCCCTTCGCGCGGCCGTGGCGGGCGGTCTTCATCGCGCGG
>JBGTBD010000014.1:0-11499 GCA_041749475.1 Rickettsiales bacterium | reverse complement strand
TACCCTCACCCGGATTTCCAAGGGAAAATCCGGCCTCTCCCGGTGGGAGAGGCGATCACTGCGAGAGAGGCTTGCCTTATCTACTCCCGCGTCGATTCAAAATATTTATCGAGTGAATAGATGATCCCGTCCGCAACGCGTTTGCGGTGGGATTCGGTCTGGACGATGCGTTCGTCCTCGGGGTTGGTGATGAACCCGATTTCTACCAGTACGGAGGGTATATCCGGTGCTTTGAGGACACGGAACCCGGCGAAGCGGTGGGGGTTGGGCAATAACGTCACGCCCTGATTACGGAACTGGGTGACCATGATATCGGCCAGCCGGGAGGATTTACGCTTGGTGTCGCGCTGGGCGAGGTCGATCAGGATATTGGCAACGTCCTTATCCTCATGCATCAGCGGGACGCCGGCGATGATGTCGGCCTCGTTCTCCTGCTGGGCCAAAGCTTCGGCTTCGGCGTCGGATGCCTCTTCGGAGACGGTATAGACTGACAGCCCGCGCGCCTCTGGGCTTCCGGCCGCATCCGCATGGAGGGAGATGAACACATCGCCTCCTGCCTGCCGCGCGATGGAGACGCGGTCACGCAGGGCAATCAGTTCGTCATTGTTCCGAGTGAGCGCGACGCGGTAGCGACCGGTGCGGAGGATTGCCTGACGTACATATTGGGCGACGGTGAAGTTGATATCCTTCTCCCGCGTGCCACCGGAACTGATCGCGCCGGGGTCTTTGCCGCCGTGACCAGGGTCGATGACGATCAGCGGCTTGCCTTTGTCGAGGACGGAAGGTTTCGGTTTCTCCTGCGGCAAGGGCGCGAATCCGCCACCCGCTACCTGCGGGCGCGGTGCTTCGCGGGTGATGTCCCCCGGCTTCACCGAGACATCGACGACGAGGCGGAAAGGCTTGCCCGCGACGGGGGCGAAGGTGTGGATGCTGGCCTGCTGCGCTGGGCCATTCAGGTCGATCACGATGCGCGAGGTGTCGGTATCGAACTGGCCGAAGCGGACGTTGGAGATCATCTTCCCGCGATACCCGGGAGGAACGATCACCCCTGCCCCACGCGCGGAATCAACATCGAGCACCACGCGCGGTGGGTTCTCCAACAGGAAAATCTTCTGATGCTTCAATGGCGCTGAACAGGAGAAGACGATCAGCTCGTTCCCCTGATGACTCTCTACAGTGGTCGAGGTGATGGCAGGTAGCCCTTCGGCATACACAGGCAGTGCGACAAGCGTTGCGAAGAGCCCGCAAGCTGCTATTTTAGATAAATATCTCAATATGTTATACAAGCGCGGCAAACCACAATCATTTCTTGCATTCATCAAGCGTCGTATTATAGTGTTTGTCAACGGATTATTAAAACCGCGCATATCCCGCTTTACGGTTTCTTATACCATTCGCGGTATCGTGCGTCAGGGAAAAAAAGAATGTCATCGCTACCGTCACGCCTTAACCAACCCACCTCCTCACCGCGATGCGGTGACGTGACGACGATGGACGCTTTTTCCGTTTCAAGAATTTTCCCGCGTGCGGCAGAGCCTGTCATAGCCTCCCCCGTATGCGCAGAAATAAGATCAACCACCGCTCAGAGCGCTCGGCCTACCGATACGCGCTCAGGCCTCACAGGAATCCCCGTATCTTCACTCGCCTCCCTCCTCATTGCCGCCCCATGGCGGCGCCTGACAGAGGAAGGCCTGCGACTACTCACCGCTTTCAGCCATTCGGCCAAAAGCGGGTTCTCCCTGTTGCCTGACGCGTCCAGAAGCCACGCCGTGATGCGGTTCAGCACATGGAGACTCTATTATGACAAAGCGACTACTCGTCGATGCACAACACCCGGAAGAGACACGGGTCATCATCGCCAATGACCACCTGATCGAAGAATACGACTTCATCACTGCGGCAAAAGAACAAATCAAAGGCAATATCTATCTGGCAAAAGTCACCCGCGTCGAACCGTCGCTGCAAGCGGCGTTCGTCGAGTATGGTGGCGGGAAGCAAGGCTTCCTTTCCTTCTCCGAGATCAACCCGGATTATTACCAGATCCCCATCGCCGACCGCAAAAAACTGCTGGAAGAAGCGGCGCAGGCGCGTGAAGAAGAACTGAACGCCCGCCGTGCCCGCGATAAGGATCGTGCGCAGGAGAGAGAGGCTTCTGAAGATTCTGAGGAAGCATCGTCTTCTGAAGAGGATTCTGAATCAGAAGAATCTACTGCTGCGGAAGAAGGATTCGAAGGTATCGAAGCTCCGAAGCCCTTTACCCCGCCGGTACATATTGAAGAGACTCCAGAGGAAGCCGCGGCTGCGGATGCTTCGGAAGAACAATTCCCCGTCGAACCCGTCGAAGAAGACCGCTTCGCCGCGCCTGTACTGGAAGAATCCTCCGAGACAGAAGAAGGTTCGGATGAAGAAGGTGATGCGCAACCGCGTGATGCTTCCGAAGGCGAATCCGCTGAAGGCGACGCCGAAGAAGGTGAAGAAAACACTGGCGATAGCCCGCGTGCTGACGGTGAAGGCCGTGGTGAGCGCGGTGGCCGTCGTGGTCGTGGCCGTCGCGGTCGTGGCCGTCGTCGCCCCGGTGCATCCGAAGCGCGTAATGGAGGCATGTCCACCTCCTCCGACGTCATCGACGGCGAAGAAGGTGATGAAGGCCCGCGTCCCGCCATGCTGGAGACTGCGAGCGACGAAGACGACATCGAAGATCAGAAGGATTTGATCCTCCAGACCTTCCGCCGCCGTTATAAAATCCAAGAAGTCATCAAGCGCGGGCAGATATTACTCGTGCAGGTCATCAAGGATGAGCGCGGCAATAAAGGCGCGTCGCTGACCACCTATATCTCGCTGGCCGGACGTTATTGCGTACTTATGCCCAACTCCTCCAAGGACGGTGGCATTTCGCGGAAAATCGCGCGCGGAGAAGACCGTAAGCGCTTAAAGAAAGTCGCCTCCGAGATGCGCGAAACGCATGGTATGAGCGTAATCATCCGCACCGCAGGTATCGACCGTACCAAGGTCGAGATCAAGCGGGACTATGAATATCTTATCAAATTATGGAACACGATCCGCGAGGGTGCGCTAGCCGCGACGGCCCCTGCCCTTATCTATGTGGAGAGCGACATCATCAAGCGCTCGCTCCGTGATTACTATTCGCCCGATATCGAAGAAGTATTGATCCAGGGGGAGGACGCGTTCAAGTCCGCCAAAGAATTCATGAAGCTGATCATGCCCTCGCACGCGGCGAAGGTGAAACAGTTCAAAGAGAAGACGCCGATTTTCAGTGAATATAACCTTGATGCGCAATTGCATTCGATGTACCAGCCCATCGTGAAACTCCGTTCGGGCGGGTATATTGTCATCAACCACACGGAAGCGCTGATTGCGATCGACGTCAACTCGGGCCGTTCAACGACCGAGCGGAACGTGGAAGAAACCGCGCTGAAAACCAACCTTGAAGCTGCCGGAGAAGTAGCACGTCAGCTACGTTTGCGTGATCTCGGCGGGTTGATCGTGGTCGATTTCATCGATATGTTCTACGGTAAGAACCGCCGCTCCGTGGAGCGTGCGTTCAAGGACGCGATGAAGGTGGATCGCGCGAAAATCCAAGTGGGGCATATCAGCCCGTTCGGCTTGTTGGAGCTTTCCCGCCAACGTCTGCGTCCCAGCATCAGCGAAACCTCCACCTCCTCCTGCCAGCATTGTCAGGGAACCGGGTTCGTCCGCTCGCTGGAATCGCTCGCCATCGAGATCATCCGTATCCTGGAGAAGGATGCCAGCGGTAATGATTACCGCGAACTGCGCATTCTCGTCTCCAACGAACTCGCGCTTCATATGCTGAACCATACGCGCAGCTACCTGACGGAAGTCGAGCAGCAGTTCGGTATCAGCCTTACCATCACTGCCGATGCGAAGCGCATGTCCACCGACTATAGTATCGAGCGTATCCGTAAAACCCACGGGTCGAGCGAAAGCGGGGAAGGTCAGCGCGGTGACGGGGAGCGCAAGCCGCGTCGTGACCGCGACAGGGATCGGGGCCGTGGCGGGCGTGATCGTGATCGTGGCCGCGGGCGTGATGAGAATCGTCCAGAGGGTCAGGAATCCGCTCCTGCTGAATTACAGGATGCATCCGTTGAGCCTGTCGAAGGCGCTGAAGGTGAGACGAGCGAAGAAAACGCATCCCGTCCCCTACGCGGGCCGCGTGGTGAGCGTGGCGGCGCACGTCGCGGTCGCCGTGGCGGTCGTGGGCGTGGCGGTAGCCGTAATCGTACCAACGAAGACGGCAGCCCGATCGAGCCTTCCGCTACGGAGAGCACCGGAGGTGAATCTTCATCTGACAGCGCAGAACCTTCCTATGAAGCCCCCGCAGCCGCGTCTTCCGCTTCTTCGGAAACGATTGAGTATGATGCGGCTCCCGTGAAGGAAACACCCAAGCGTGCACCGCGCCGCACCAGCGCCGCCGTCGCCGCTGCCAAGGCAGAGAAAGCCGAAAAGATGGAGCGCGAAAAAGCGGGAAAGGCTGATAAGGACGCACCCGCCGTCGCCCTGGTCGCAGACAAAGCGGAAGAGAAAAAGCCCCGCGCACGGGGCAAGACCTTCGTTGAAACCGACGAAGCCCCTGCCAATGCCTCCGCACCCCAGAACGACGACCCAAGCCGCCCGAAAAAAGGCGGCTGGTGGCGGAAGATGGTGGATTAGTTTTTTCCACCCTTTGCTAAGGCATAAAAAAAATCCCCCGCTTCCATTGGAGGCGGGGGATTTTTTGTTTGAAGAAATTGTCATTCCCGCAAAAGCGGGAATCCATCAGCAACATATTGGTAATACACCCAACAGACTATATCGCGCCCACGGCGCTCTCGACTGGATTCCCGCGTGCGCGAGAATGACGAGATAAACTAGGCCGCTTTCAGCGTCATGACCGGTTGGCCGCTAGCTTTCAAGGTGACGTTGATATTACCACGCGTCGCCTTGGAATAGGGGCAGACCTGATGCGCGGCTTCGACGAGTTTCTTGGCTTGCTCAGCATCAACATTCGGCAGCTGCACGTCGAGCGTCACGGAGATGGAGTAGCCGCTATCGTCTTTGTTGAGCGTCACGTCGGAATTTACGGTAACTTCACCGGTATCGACATTCTCTTTTTTCGCGACGGCGGCGACGGCGCTGCCGAAGCAAGCGGCGTATCCACAGGCGAAGAGCTGTTCCGGGTTCGAGCCGTCACCACCGCCACCGGGGGTGCTTAGTTTCACGTCGATCTTCTTGTCATCGGTGGAAGCGCGGCCATCGCGGCCTGCGACTGCGGTTGCGTGAGCGGTATATAATGCGGTCATATTTTTCTCCTAAATAAATTGATTGCCCAGAAAAATCATGCACTTGTAATAATTTTGACACAAAGCACGGGTAGATAATATACACTATATAAACACAGGAGTATATCATGTCGGATAATGATAAGTTCAACCGCTGGGAAGGGAAACTTAAGCGCCAGCTCCATGCAGCCGGGCTGCGCGAATTCAATCCACAAAAAGATAATATTGGTGACCGCTGGATTATCAATGTTTTTCACGATGAGGTTGCAGCCGAAAAATTAGATCGGGCGAAGAGCATCATCGACAATTTCAACCAAAAGCATCCTCAAGCCGAGGCCGCTTTATATGGAAGGCATCCTTCTGCTTACCAATCATTAACAAGAGCAAGATGATCATTTAGTAGAAAGCCATGCCTTCAGGCGTTTGGACGCTTCGGCAATGTCGCGCTCCGAGCCGCAATAGGAGAAGCGGACATAGCGGTGGCCGTTGGCTTCGTCGAAATCGATCCCCGGAACGGCGCAGACGCCTGCTTCGTGCAGCATACGGCGGCAGAAATCCTTGCTGTCGTTGGAGAGTTTCGACACATCAGCATACAGATAGAACGCGCCTTCGGGTACGTGGAAATCGGTGATGCCCGCATCGCGCAGGCCAGCGGCCAGTGCGTCGCGGTTCTTGTGATAGAGGGTGATTTCTTTCTCCATCGCTTCGTCTTCGTCCATCATCGCTAGGGCAGCTACTTGCGCAGCGGCGGAGGCGGAGATGAAGAAGCTCTGTGCCAGCAACTCGAACCGGCGCGCCAGTGACGGCGGCATCACCACCCAGCCCAAGCGCCAACCGGGAAGCATGTAGGTTTTCGAGAAACTGTTGATGACGATGGCTTCGTTAGAATATTGCAAGGCCGTCACCGGCTTTTTCTCGAAAGCGATGCCGTGATAGATTTCGTCGGAGAACAGGCGAACATGGTGCGCGTTGCACTGGCGGGTGAGTTCTTCCATCTCCTCGGCGCTCAGCATCATCCCCGTAGGGTTTGAGGGGCTCGCGACAATGACCGCTTTCGGCAGGTCACCGCCTTCGCTGATGCGTTCCCATGAGAGGTGGAATTTCTCTTCCGGTTTGGTCTCGATGATGTGCGGCTGCATGTGCAGGGCGCGCAGCATATTGGGATATGCGGGATAATACGGGCGTCCGATGGCGACTTTCGAGCCTTTCTCCAAGGCGGAGAGGATCGACAGCAGGAAACCGGAGGACGAGCCGACGGTGATGAAAATGCGCTCCATAGGAACGACAAGGCCGTAGCGCTTCTTGTAATCCTCAGAGATTTTCTCGCGCAGTTCGGGCATACCGCAAGCGTTGGTGTAGCCGAGGGCTTCGTTCTGGATGGCGTCGGCGAGCTTCGCTTTGACTCGCTCCGGCAGGCGTCCGCCGGGCTGTCCCAGCGAAAGATGCACGACATCTTTGCCTGAGCGTTGCAGTTTCTCCGCTTCGACGAAGGCTTCCATTACCTCAAACGGTCTGATCTCATCCGCACCATGTAACATTTTTTCTTACCCGTTATCCTCGTCATTGCCTGAATTTGCGGTAGCACATTACAGGGCAATCCAGCCTTTCCGCGAAGAATGCTGGATTGCCCTGTAATTTATTGGCATAAAATTCGGGCAACGACGAAATTCAAAAAACAAACTTGCGATTTGTATAAAACATCGGAATAGTTGGTGCATGCGTTTTTTCACAATATTCCTGAGTATTTTGGTCTTTTCCCATCAGGCCTGTGCAGGGCTGATACGCGACGCGGAATCGGAGCATGTCCTCCGCCAGATCGCCGACCCCATCTTCACCATCGCGGGGCTGGATAAGAACGGGGTCAACCTCTTTATTGTGCAGGATACATCCCTCAACGCTTTCGTGGCGGGGGGTAGCAACGTCTTCATCCATACCGGCCTCATTATGGCGTGTGAGCGACCGGAAATGCTGGCGGGCGTCATCGCGCATGAAACCGGGCACATTGCTGGTGGGCATCTGGCGCGCGGGGCGGAGCAGGTGCAATCGGCGAGTATCGGGACCATCATCAGCTTCGTGCTGGGAGCTGCTGCGGCGGCAGGTGGTTCGGGCGAAGTGGGCGCGGCGGTGATTTCTGCGGGGAGCGAGACTGCGAGGCGCAATATGCTCTCTTTCAGTCGCACAAATGAGAATGCGGCCGATCAGGCGGCGCTGAATTACCTCGACGGGCTGGAGATGTCCGCCCAAGGGCTGCTTGATACATTCAAGCTCCTGCGCCGTAACGAGAAAATGCATGTCGGCAAGATAGACCCCTATATATTGACCCACCCGCTTTCCAACGAGCGTATCGAGCATATGCGCTCGCATATCGACGCTAACCCAGAGCTGGCGGAAAAAGGCGTGCCTCCTGTACTTCAGCAGAATTACCAGCGGTTACTGGGTAAGCTGGAAGGCTTCCTGTTGCCGCCCCGTCAGGTGCTCGACCGTTACCCGTTGGGCAACGATACGGTGCGCGGGTTGTATGCGCGCGCGGTGGCGCTGTTCCAGCAAGCGGAGCCAGATAAGGCACTCGCGACGCTTGACCAGTTGGAGAAGAAAGTCGGGCGGGATGGGTATCTGCTGGATACGCGCGGACAGATTTTATTTGAGTCGGGCCGCACCGCTGAATCCGAGATTATCTATGCCGAGGCGGCGAAAAGCGTGCCTGATTCCGCTCTTATCCGCACGTCCTATGCACAGGCGATGCTGGCCAACAAGCCCGATGCCGCGAAAACGCAGAAGGCGGTGGAACAGTTGGAATATGCCAGTTCGCTCGATAACACCTATCAGCTGACGTGGCATCTGCTGGCGACAGCCTATGGAAAACAAGGCAAAACCGGGCTGACCAAGCTCGCCCTCGCCGAAGAGGCGTTTCTTAACCATAAATTGAGGGATGCACGGCAATATAGCAGGGATGCACGGAAAGAATTACCCAAAGACAGCCCTTCCTACCGCCGTGCGGATGACCTCTACCAAGCCGTGCAGCAGGAAATCCGTGACGAAAAGAAAAATGATGGTAACCTGATAGAGCCATTTGCCGAACCTGATTATAGTATCACCCCAAGGAGATAATCCGTGACCCGTTCCCTTCCCCTGATCGCCGCCCTCTTCCTCGCTTCCACCGCTACAGCCGCCTACGCCGCACCGAACCTGACCAAGGCCGATGTGGAGAAGATCATCGTCGAATTCCTCGACAAGAACCCGGAAGTCATCCTGAAATCGGTCGCCAACTATCAGGAGCAACAGCAGAACGCGCAGAAACAGCAAGCGAGCCAAGCGTTGCAGGCCTTGAAGAATGACGTATTCAATAACCCGGACTCCCCCGCTTACGGGCCGAAGGACGGGGTGAAGGTCGTCTATTTCTACGATTATAACTGCCCGGCGTGCAAAATGATGTTCAATAACCTTGAAGCTTATATGAACGAGCACAAGGATATCCGCATCATCTTCAAGGAATATCCCATTTTCGGTGAGCAATCCGAGAATATCGCACGCGTGGCTCTCGCGGTTTATAAGACCCAGCAGGACAAATATTACGCCTTCCACACCGGGCTGATGAAGTATCAGGGCCGCCTCGATCAGGCGGGCACGGAGAAGATTCTGGCTTCAACGGGGCTGGACGTCGAAAAAATTAAGAAAGAAGCCGCGAAACAGACCTATACGGACATCATCGCCGATACGACGGAGTTGGCCCAAAAGCTAGGTGCGACGGGTACGCCACTGGTCATCATCGGGGATGAGGTGACGCTGCACGCACTTACCGTGCCGCAGATCGTGGAAGGTGTCGTGAAGGCGAAACAGGCAAAAAAATAACGGGCTATTTATTTTAGGCCCAAGAAGTTTATTGCCTGTTTATCTCTTATCGCATAAGTTCGGGTTCGTTTTTCAGCCCCATGGCCGGAAATTTCATTAACCCGTAATGCCTTAAGAGGTTATCATGTTTACCCAATTCATTAAATTCACTGTCGGCAGTGCTGCGGTTGCAGTCACCATGGCGGCACTCAGCTTCCCGGCTGCCGCTGAACCCAAGAAAACCGTCCGCGATGACCGCACCGGTATCGTCGTCAACACGTTCGGCAACTGCGTCCGGACCAAATGGGATGCAGATCAGGACATCTGCGCTCCTGAGAAGCCAGAACCCGCTCCGGCTCCCGTCGCCGCGCCTGCTCCGGCTCCCGCTCCGGTGATCAGCCTCGAGCAACGCACCATCTACTTCGATTTCGATGATGCAAGCCTGACCACGGATGCTGTCGCCAAACTCGAAACGCTGGCCGGAATCATCAGAACCAGCCCACACATCCTCGGTGGGGACATCGTGGGTTACGCAGACGAAATGGGTAATTCCGATTACAACGTAGCGCTTTCCCAGCGCCGCGCGAAAGCGATCGACGAATACCTGTCCTCCCGCGTGTCCATCCCGGTCAACGTCGTGGCGGTGCAAGGTCTTGGTGAAACCAATTCCGTCACCAATTGCGAAGGCATCAGCAGCCGTGAGGAGAAAATCTCCTGCCTCGCCGCTGATCGTCGCGTAGAAGTACAGTTCAAATACCAACAATAGTCGGTAGTTGACGTTAGAATGAGAAAGGGCTGCCTTAGGGCGGCCCTTTTTTTGGCTTGTTAGTTTGCCCTGCTCGCGCCTACTGCGCGCTCCTAGTTTATTATTTCCCCTGCTCGGCCTACTGGCCTGCGCAATAGGTGTTCGCGGGCGCTCACCTCTCAAGGCTGGCTCGGTCTCCTGACCTCGCTTGTGAACTTTTCTACTCGCTACTAATTGTCATTCCCGCGAAAGCGGGAATCCACCGCCATGTCTATGGCGCAAGCATCCAAGGATGGATTCCCGCTTTCGCGGGAATGACAGCAATTTATGGGGCTTATGCGGGAGAAACGAAAAAGGCCACCCTTGGGTGGCCTTCTTATATAGAGGACTGGAACCGCATCGCCGTGGGCCTCTCAAGTCACTTGCGGCCCGTATGTTCAGGTGGGTGTCGTATACCAGCCGCCAGGGCGAGAGGCAGGGACAACTCCCAATTGCAAGTATTATCGGCCCCAGGAAATTTTGGCCTTCACAAACGTAGCAGTACCAGTATTCGTGTATTTCATCCCTGATTATACGCCAATCCGGGCGTTTATTCCATGGGGAAAATATAGGGCTGTTTTGTCCTGTTTCAAGCCGCCTAATTCAGCCGCTCTTCTACGGAAAGGGCCATTTTCTCGACGTGGTCAGCGATTTCGCGCATGGTGAGGGTCAGCACCATCTGGGCTTCCTCGGCGGTCTTGGTGGAGGATTTCGCTGGCGCGGTGCTGTCGGTGCTCATCTCCTGCTCGCCAACGTTATATCCGGCCGCGACTAGTGAGGCGATATGCTCATGCAATGCGCCCGCTTCCTGACGGGATTCGTAGAGTTCATCGGCCAGGGTCAGGCAGGTCATGACGAGGTTCATCAATTCCCCGGCCTTGGGCATGCGTATCGCGATCTCGCGGGCGCGCATATCGATCTCTTCGGCCAGTTGGGCGACGTGAGATTCCTGACCGTCATCGCAGGCCAGCGTATAGTTATGGTGATTGATGACGATTTCGAGTTTTTTCATGGCGGCACTCCTGATACGATTCCCGGTTATCCCTAATTGAGCACTTTTTCAAGCACGGCGAGACTGCGCTCCAGCCGCGCGGAGATTTCGTCGTACATCCCTTGCTGGCGCATGGTGTCTTTTTGGTCTTCCCCGATGGCGTGGCGGAGGAGTTCGTTCTCCTGCTCCAGCACCTGCACTTTTTCCAGCAGTTCGGCATAGGCGGCGGCGAGGGTCTTCTGCTCCTCATCGAGCGTATTATAGCGGCGTTGCCACTTATCGAGCGAGGCGAGAAGTTTCGCTTCCTCGATACCACTCATCTTCTGCGTGTCTTCGGGACGATAGGTCGAGCGATCCAGCACCGCATCCACCGCAACCTGCAGTCGGGCGAGCATCTTGGCGAGGTATTCCCCGGCTTCGACAAGAGCGTCAGGATGTTCGGATAGGGGATGTTCGGGCGTGTTCATCTGCGTCACCATGATAGTGGTTTCGGCATACTCAGCGCCGGAGCGCGCGACGAACCGGCTTTCTTCGATGAAGCGGCTTTCTTCTGTAAGCGAAGCGTTCTCCCATTCATCAAACAAGCCCTTGGTCATGCT
>JBGTBD010000013.1:0-15965 GCA_041749475.1 Rickettsiales bacterium | reverse complement strand
GCACGGTAAACCCCATCACCCCCAAGGGAACGCCTAGCCGATGGGCAAGCGTCACCGAGCCCCGGATGGCGCCTTCCGCCCCCAGCACCAGCAACACGAACCCGCAAATGATTTCGAGCATGGAGTCTTTCCGGATTTTATAGATGACGGGATAGTCTGGACGGGTGTAAGTGTCAATTCCGTCAGGATTCTTAAACCCATGTCCCTTTTCCGTTCCTCAGCGACCATCGCCGGCTTCACGCTGATCTCGCGCGTATTCGGCTTCGTCCGCGATATGCTGATCGCCAACATCATGGGCGCGAGCATGTTGACGGATGCGTTTTTCGTCGCCTTCAAACTCCCCAATTTCATGCGCCGCCTCTTCGCGGAAGGCGCGTTCAACGCCGCTTTTCTGCCCATGTTCGCCGGGATGCATCGCACGCAGGGCGACGCCGAATCCAATCGTTTCGCTTCCGAAACATTCTCCTTCATGCTACTGGTGCTATCCATTTTCACCACGCTCTGCATCCTGTTCATGCCTTGGCTGATGGTCGTCCTCGCCCCCGGCTTCGAGGCAGGGAGCGAGAAGTTCGACCTCACGGTGGAGCTGACCCGCATCACCTTCCCCTATCTTCTCTTCATCTCGCTGGTCTGCCTCCTCAGTGGCGTGTTGAATAGTTATGAAAAATTCGCCGCCGTCGCAGCAGCACCCATTTTGCTTAATCTGGGGATGATCATCGCCCTCTATGGTTTTGCCGATATGGGGGCCACTCCGGCCCATGCGTTATCGATGGGCGTCACCGTTTCCGGGATAGCGCAATTGGTGTGGCTCCTATGGCATTGCCAGCGCGTCGGCGTCCTTCCCCGGTTGAAAATCCCGCGCCTGACGCAGGACGTCCGCAAGCTGATGCGTCTGATGGGCCCGGCCGCCCTTGGGGCCAGCGTCGGCCAGATCAACCTGCTGATCGACGTCATGATCGCCTCCAGCCTCGCCGAAGCGGTGTCCTACCTCTATTATGCCGACCGGATTCAGGAATTTCCGCTCGGCGTTATTGGTATTGCGGTGGCAACCGCCCTGCTCCCCGGTCTCTCTAAACATATCCGCGCCGGCGAGCAGGACTATGCCAAACGCAAAGTAGATCAGGCGCTGCAACTGGTGCTGTTTTTCGGCTTGCCCTGTGCGTTCGCGCTCTGCATCGCGTCAGAGCCCATCATCCGCTTCGTCTATGAGCGCGGCGCGTTTGCAATGGCAGACTCATTGCAGGTAGCACCCGCCCTCTTCGCCTATTCCGCTGGGCTTCCCGCCTTCGTCTGTGTCAAGGTGCTGGTCAATTACTTCTATGCCGCGCAGGACATCAAGACGCCGGTGCGCATTGCCATCTTCTGCGTGGCGCTCAATCTTGCGCTGAACCTGCTCCTGATGGGCCCGTTCAAGCATGTCGGTCTGGCGATGGCGACCACCATCTCAGGCTGGGCCAATTGCCTGCTTCTCGGCATCATCCTCCACCGCCGTAGCTGGTATCGACTGGATGGGGTGATGCTGCGTTTCATCGCCAAGTCCCTGCTCTGCTGTATCCTGATGTGCGCCGTCATCTGGGTGTGCATGGATACCCTCCCCCTCGGCAAGACGCCGGACGAGATGACGAAAATCACCCTTCTGATTGCCATCGTGGGCGGTGGCGGTGTTACCTATCTGGCCTCGGCTTACGCCATGCGCATCATCAGTCGTGAGGAAATCAACACCTGGTTCAAACGTAGAGTAGACAGAGCATGATTACTCCCACCGCTATGCGATACCATGCAAAAGGCGCGAAACCGTGACGCCCAAGAAAAGTAAGAAGCGCCCGTACGCTCAGTAACGCAGCAAGAAACGCCGCAACAAAGCCTACCCCGATGCTGATAAAATTCTCATCTGAAAGCGCCCCGAAGTTCTTATACAGATCATAGACCGTTGCCGCCAGCATGGTGGGGATGGCGAGGAAGAAGCTGAACTCCGCCGCCGTCTTACGTTCTATTCCCATCAGCAGCGCACCCATAATGGTCGCTCCCGAGCGTGACGTGCCGGGAATCATCGCCAGCACCTGAAAGAACCCGATTGCAATAGCCATTTTGAAACTGATCGCCTCAAGCTCTATCGTGTGTGGGTCAGGTTTGTATCGCTCGATGAGGAGGATAGCGATACCGCCCACAATCAGCATCACCGAGACGACAAGGGTCGAGAATAAATGTGTTTTGATCATGTCATGCGCCAAAAGTCCGATGATGGCGGAAGGAAGAAATGCCAGAAATAATTTTAGAGTGAAGTGCTGTGAGGCACGCTCATGGAACACGCCCATCGCTAATTGCCGCAGCCGTGCCCTGTAGAACCAGCAGACCGCCAAGATAGCTCCTAACTGGATGACCACTTCCAGCACGCGGCCGGGCGGCGTGGCCAACCCAAGCAGATCCGTGGTGAGAATGAGATGTCCGGTAGAGGAAATAGGTAGAAATTCTGTTACCCCTTCAATCACACCTAGCAGCAGCGACGAAAAGAGCGCGGAAAAATCCATTGGGACTAGTGTAGATCGCGCCAGATACGTCGTTTGGCGATGTAGAACACCAGCGTCATGAGCGCCAGAAACAGCATGGTGCGTACGCCCATACGTTTGCGTTGCTCCATCTCCGGCTCCGCCGCCCATTGCAGGAAGTTCACGACATCCTGTGACATTTGATCGACGGTCGCTTTCGTCCCATCCTCATAGGCCACCTGTCCTTCCGTGGAAAGCGGTTGCGCCATGGCTATCTGACCGCCGGGGAAATAGGGATTATAATGCATGGTCTCACCCATCAAGATGCAGTTCTGCGTCTTGATCGCTTTGCCCTTGGCATCGGCTGTTTCACTTGCGGTGATAGAAGAGCAGGTGAACATCTTGCCCATATCATCTTTCGCGACGGATGCAACTTCAGTGGCTTCAGCATTCTTTTTGGCATCTTCTGGTGTGGACTCTTCTTGGGCGTCTGCTTTCGCCTCAGCTTCTTCAGCAGTGGCCAATTGCGCGGCTTCGTCCACTTTCAATTTCTTGAAGCGGATGCACTCGCCAGCCTCATTGGTTTTGCTGCATTGATAGCTCGTCGCATCCGTATATCCGGTCAGCAGGGAATAAAGATAATTCGCCCCGTCGTGACGGGCTTTGATGATGAGGCTCAAATCCGGCGGATACGCTCCTCCGTTCGCGGCGCGCGCTGCCTTTTCATTGGCGAACGGCGGTACGAAACGGTCTGACGGACGACCGGGACGATCGAACATCTCACCGTCGTCATTAGGGCCGTCCTGAACGGTGGCTTCGGCGGCGAGGGCTTTCGTCTCCGCTTCGCTGAAACCAATCTGCTGCAGGTTACGATACGCCACGCGGCGCAGTCCGTGGCACGCGGCACATACTTCTTTATAGACCTGGAATCCGCGCTGCGCGGATTGACGATCCACCGCACCGAACGCCCCGTCGAATGGCCAGACGAGCTGTTTGGGATGTTTCGCGTCCGTCGCCGCCAGTACGGGCAGGGAAGCGGTCAGGCCAACAAGCAGGAGCAGGGAAAGGAGGAGCCGTTTCATGAGGATGACCTTTTATGCGTGTAACACGGGTTGTGAGATGCTTTTGGGCAGCGGCAACGGCTTTTCCACCTTGGCGATCCACGGCAGCAGCAGCAGGAAATGGAAGAAGTAATAGGCTGTACCCAGTAAGGCGACCGATACGTTCACTTTACCGATGGTGAAGAAAATACCCCAGTCAGCGGGTTTCGACCCCGCATAGCCCAGCAGGATGCAGTCGAACACCATCACCCAGAACACAAGGCGGAAGATAGGACGGAAATTACCGCTGCGCACGGGCGAGTTATCCAGCCATGGCAGGAAAAACAGCAGCAAGATGGAGGCGAACATGGCGAGAACCCCGCCCAGCTTCGCCTCGATGGACCAGCCCCAGAGCAGGTTCGTCAATAACACACCCACACCTAGCACCACGACCCCACTCCATTGTAAGCGGGTTTTCGCGGTCAGCGTGCGGTTGAACGATCCGCGCATGTAGAAAAATGCACCCGCCGCGATCAGTGCCGCACCGGGAATCCACAGCGGGGTGTTGAAGGTAACGGCGCGCAGGATGGCGTAGAACGGCAGGAAGTACCATTCGGGGACGATATGCGGAGGCGTCACCATGGGGTTGGCAGGTGTATAATTATCCGGATGGCCGAGATAGTTCGGTGCGAAGAACACGAAATAGCTGAAGACGAGGAAAAATACGCCGAACCCGAAGAAATCTTTGGAGGTATAATAGGGATGGAATGGGATTTTATCTTGCGGGCCTTTCGCGTCGATTCCCAGCGGGTTATTCGAGCCATGTGTATGCAACGCCGCCAAGTGCAGCCCCACTACGCCGACGATCAGGAAAGGCAGGAGATAATGCAGCGCGAAGAAACGGTTCAGCGTCGGGTTATCGACCGCGAATCCGCCCCACAACCAGTTGACGATGGACTCTCCCACCAACGGGAAGGCCGAGAACAGGTTGGTGATGACCGTCGCACCCCAGAAACTCATCTGGCCCCACGGCAGGACGTAGCCCATGAACGCGGTCGCCATCATCAGCAGCAGGATGACAATCCCCAGCCACCATAAGACTTCACGCGGCGATTTATAGGAACCGTAATACAGGCCCCTGAAGATATGGATAAAGACGACGGTGAAGAACATCGACGCCCCGACCGCATGGATATACCGCAGGAGCCAGCCGTAATTCACGTCGCGCATGATATGCTCAACGCTATCGAACGCGTCTTTCACGTTCGGCGTATAATGCATGACGAGGAAAATCCCGGTCAGAATCTGGATGACAAGGCAGATACCGGCGATGGAGCCGAAATTCCACCAGTAATTGAGGTTACGCGGCGTCGGGTAATCGACCAGCGAATGCCGTGCGGCGGTGAAGATCGGCAGGCGGTAATCCACCCAGCCGATGATGCCTTTTTGCGGTTGCTGCGGAGTCGATGCCATCAGAATTACCCAATCAGAATTGTGTTGTCGCTAGTGAACTTATACGGTGGGATGGCGAGGTTCGTCGGCGCCGGGCCTTTGCGGATGCGGCCTGACGTATCATATGCAGACCCATGGCAGGGGCAGAACCATCCGCCGAATTCACCCGCATTATTCCCCACCGGAATGCATCCGAGATGGGTGCAGATGCCGATCATCACCAGCCACTGCTCATGACCCTTTTGTACACGGTCGGCGTCTTTTTGCGGATCGGGCAGATCGGAGACGGGCACTTTCTGCGCTTCGTCGATTTCTTTCGGCGTACGGTGACGGATGAAGACGGGCTTGCCCTGCCACATCGTCTTGATTTCCTGACCCACGGCCACGGGGGAAAGATCGACCTCCGTAGTCGAAAGCGCGAGGACGTCCGCCGAAGGGTTCATGCTGTCGATGAACGGCCATGCCACGGCAGCGGCGCCGAGGCCTCCCATCGCTTGCGCGGTCAGGATAATGAAATCGCGTCTGGTTTGTCCGTCTTCGGAATGTGCGTGGTCTGTCATGGAAATCACCGATGTTTTGCCTTACATAGTGGACATTGATAAGACTGGTCAAGTCACGAGATGATGCAAGTGAGGTTTGCCCCGCCAACTGGCCCATCTGTTGCATCAAACCCCCGGTTGCTTTTAACACACGGAAAATTTCTTATGCGCATCGTCCTCTACGAACCCGATAACCCGCAGAATTTTGGTACGATTCTGAGAACCGCCGCCTGTTTCGGTGCGGAGTTGCATATTGTTGAGCCATGCGGCTTTCCGGTCGATGACGCCCGCATCCGCCGTGGGGCGCTGGATTACGCGGAACATATTTCCTACACGCGCCACGCGTCATGGCCCGCCTTTCTTGAGCAACGTCAAGGCGGAAGGATAATATTGATGACAACACGGGGCGCGACACCACTGCACGAAGTCGCGCTTCACCCGGACGATTGGTTGATCTTCGGACGGGAGACGGCGGGCGTTCCCGATTCCGTCCATGACGAGGCCGATCTCCGCGCCGTGTTGCCGATGAAACCGGGCCTGCGTTCTCTGAATATTGCGGTAAGTGTCGGAATCGTGATATGGGAGGGCACACGTCAGGCCACCCGCGAACCTATTGCTATAAGGAATAAAGCCTCATGACCGCTGCCACCGCCCCATCTTCCGCATGGACCCCGCAGGAAGAATTGCTCCGCCGTAAGGAGTCCTCCTCCTTCTGGTTCCGCCTGCTGCGCGACGATATCATCGACGGTCTGGAAAAACTGGAGCGCGACGCGGACCCGGCGCTTTATCCCGGCACACCCGCAATATTCGAGCGTAAATTCTGGCAGCGCGAAGGCGGCGGCGGCGGCGAAATGTCTACGATGCGCGGACGTATGTTCGAAAAGGCAGGCGTCAATATTTCCACCGTCTGGGGTGAGTTCGCGGAACCTTTCCGCAAGGAAATCCCCGGCGCAGATAAAGACCCGCGCTTCTGGGCCAGCGGCATCTCGCTGGTAATCCACCCCAAAAACCCGCATGTGCCCACGGTCCATATGAACACCCGCATGATCGTCGTCGGCGGGATGGACAAGCCGCAAGGCCAGGCCACCGCCTTCTGCAAATCATGGCTCGGTGGCGGGATGGATTTGACCCCCATGCTGCCGGACGAAGAATCCGCCGAGAAATTCCATCAGGAATTAAAACGCGTCTGCGGTGCGCATGGAGACGGCATCTACGATAAGTATAAAAAATGGTGCGACGAATATTTCTTCCTGAAACACCGCAATGAAGCGCGCGGTATCGGCGGCATCTTCTATGATTATGTCGATTCCGGCGACTGGGAAGCCGATTTCTCCTTCACACAGGATGTCGGTAAAGCCTTCGTCCCCATCTATTCCGAGATCGTGCGTCATCGTTTCAATCAGCCATGGACGGAAGCCGAAAAAGAACAACAACGCATCAAGCGCGGCCGCTACGTCGAGTTCAACCTCCTCCACGACCGCGGCACCCGCTTCGGCATCATGACCGGCGGCAACACAGAAGCCATCCTGATGTCCCTGCCGCCTGAGGCGAGTTGGCCGTAAAGTTAGTGGTCAGAATTCAGAGTTCAGTAAGACTTCTAACTGAACTCTGAATTCTGAACTCCGAACTCTGAATTCTGAACTCTCTTATAATGGCATCCGCTGCAACACCA
This sequence comes from Rickettsiales bacterium, assembly GCA_041749475.1. Taxonomy (GTDB): domain Bacteria; phylum Pseudomonadota; class Alphaproteobacteria; order Rickettsiales; family UBA998; genus JBGTBD01. Next base: position 8,776 of record JBGTBD010000013.1, on the reverse strand, counting down.
CATCGGTCGCAGCCTTAGCCGACGCCGAGCGCGGCGCGTCGTCGAGCACACCCAGTTCCCCGAACATCTGCCCCTCTTCCAGCATCGCCACATGCTCGACCGTGCCGTCGAGATGCTCGCGGTAGATCTCTACTTTGCCGGAGATGATGACATAGGCCATATCGCTGGGATAGCCTTGGCGGAAGATGATGCTCCCGGCGGTGTAAGTGAGGTCTTGGGACATAGTAGGAAGTTTATGCCTGAGTTGGTTCTTCTTGTCCAGCCACCACGAATTCCGGTTCTTTCCGGAGATAAAACAGCAGCGCCAGCGCTGGGAAGCCGAGCGCGCCCGACAGCATGAACATCACCGGCCAGCCGTAATGCTCCGCCACATATCCTGCCACACCCGCGAGACTCATCCCCGCCAGCGAGGCGAGGGAGGACAGCAGCGCATATTGCGTTGCCGTATAATCCGGATGGCAGAGCCGCATCAGGAAGACGACCGCCGCCGCCGTCACCGCCCCGCCGGAAAGATTATCGAGCGAGATGGCCAGCGTCAGCGCCCATATCTCATGTCCTACGTAAGCGACGACAAGGTATGACAGATTCGTTAGAAGCTGGATAAGCCCAAATACTAGAAGCGCTTTCCATAACCCGATATAGCGTATAATGGCTCCCCCGAGCACCGCCCCGAGGATTGTCGCGCAGAAGCCAAACAGCTTGGCCACGGCAGCAATTTCCGTTTTCGTAAATCCCATCTCGCGCAGGAACGGGTTGGACATGAACCCGATAAACCCGTCCGACATCCGGTAGAACGCAATGAAGAATAGAATAAAAATCCATTGCGGGTGGGATTTGGCGAATTGCGCGAACGGCTCGAACACCGCCTGTTTCACCCAATCCTCCACCCCGTGATACTGGATGGGATGCTTTTTGACCTCCGGCTCGCCCGCCCACAGTACCGTCGCCATACCGATGACCATGAGAACCCCCATGATGGTATAGACCATGCTCCAATCCATCTGGTCGGCCAGCGCCAACGCCCCTGCCCCGGCGACGAGCATCCCAACGCGGTAGCCGAACACAGCGACCGCCGCCCCTTCGCCGTAATCCTCTTTGGGGAGGAATTCCGTGCGATACGCGTCGATCACCACATCCTGACTCGCCGAAAAGAATGCCGTCAGCAGCGCAAGCAGCGCCACGACAGCCGGCGCGCTTTTCGGGTCGGTCATGCCCAGCATCACCACGGACCCCATCACCCCCGCCTGCGCCAGCAACATCCAGCTCACCCGCTGGCCGAGCCTGTCGGAAAAATACGGAATCCGCAGATGGTCGATCAGGGGCGCCCACGCGAACTTGAATGTATAAGGCGACGCCACATAGGCAAAAAGTCCCACCGCAGACATGGTGATGTCGCTATCCGTCAACCACACCGCCAGCGTCGAGCCCACGAGCGCCAGCGGCAGCCCGCTGGAGAACCCCAGCAGCAGGACGATCAGGATATTCTTCCGGAAATACCGTGCGAAAAACCCGGTCATCATCTATGCGACGAAGCGACCCAGCGGATTGAGCGAGCGCGCCCCAATCTGCTGGATAATTTCGGCAGCGCAACGATTAGCCAGACGAGCGCTGGCTTCCATGCTCCAGCCACGCGTCAACCCGAACAGGAACCCGGCGGCGAACAGATCCCCCGCCCCGGTCACATCCATCACCCGCACGACTTTCTCCGCCGGCACTTCCTGACGTGTACCGCTTTTCAGCACCAACGCCCCATGCTCACTGCGCGTAATCACCACCAGAGGAACCTTGCCCGTCATATAGGCTTCGCAATCACCCATATTCGTGGTCTCCGACAACGAAAACGCCTCGCTCTCATTAGCAAAGAGGATATCGATATCCGGCAACAACGCCCGGAACTCATCGCGATGGCGATCGACGCAGAACGTATCTGACAACGTGAACGCCACTTTGCGGCCCGCCGCTTTCGCCGCTTTCAGCGCTTTACGGATGGCCTCTTTCGCTTTCGGCTGGTCCCACAGATACCCCTCAATATAAATAATCCCGCTAGCCGCGATCTTCTGCTCATCGATATCCTCCGGCGAGAACTCGGTGCAGGCGCCGAGGAAGGTATTCATTGTCCGCTCCCCGTCATTGGTGATGCAAATGAAACTACGCGCGGTGGGTTTACCTTCCTGCGCGGGCAAGGTCGGGAAATCGACGCCCATCGCTTCCATGTCATGCTTGAAGATCTCGCCCAGCTGGTCGTCCTTCACGCGACCCATATAGACCGTCCGTGCACCAAGAGAGGCTAAGCCAGCCATCGAATTGGCGACCGACCCACCGGAACATTCCGTGCATTGTCCCAGTTTTTTATAAATCGCTTCCGCCCGATCGGCCTCGATGAGGTTCATGCGCCCTTTGGGCATATTCTCGGAGTTCAGAAAATCATCCGTTACCTTGGCGAGAATATCGACGATGGCATTGCCGATGCCGCATACATCATAGGTCACGCCAGTGCCTGTCGTTTTATAGGATTCCGTCATCTCAATTCACTCCGTGCCTGTTCCAGTTGCTCTAGCGTATCGACGCCGAGGGGGTGGGTCTCCACCCGCAACACCTCGATCCGCATACCATGTTCCAACGCTCTTAATTGTTCCAGCTTCTCACGCACTTCCAGCGGACTGGGGGGGAGGCTGACGAACCGCTCAAGCGCCGAACGTCGGTAAGCATAAAGCCCGATATGGTGAAAACAAGCTCCTTCGCCATGCGGTAGGGTCGCCCGGCTGAAATAAAGTGCGCGCCCTTGCTTCCCTGCTGCATCCCACGCCACGACGGGTTTGACGATAGCGGGATTCACTCGGTCTTCCGCGCTGGTGATCTCCACGGCCAATGTCGTGATATCAATACTTAGGTCGGTGAACGGCCCGGCCAGCAGCCCGATCAGCGCCGGGTCTAGCGTCGGCAAATCTCCTTGAAGATTAATAATGATGTCATGCTTTCCTTCGGGGTCTGCCAGGCTAAGCGCTTCCCATATCCTGTCCGAACCGGAAGGATGGTCTTCGCGCGTCATCACCGCTATTCCCCCGGCAGCCGTCACTGCCTCAAGGATTCCCGCATAATCCGTCGCCACCACTACCGGGCCAAGCCCCGACGCTATCGCCCGTTCCCAGACATGGAGTATCATCGGCTTACCATGGATATCCGCCATCGGCTTCCCCGGCAGGCGGGTAGAGGCATAACGGGCGGGAATGAGAATGATAGGGCGCATAGATGAGTTCCAGCCCACACGATATGGTGTTTTGTGAACCCGAGCAAGGGCAACGTAGGTCTTTGCACATAGCCTAACGCAGGTGGCTTCTTTGCAACCTTGAATAAAATAACGGGTTCTTCATAAAATTGACGCATGGGTTGTGTAGATAGGTCCCTGACAAAGCGAGGCGAGGAGCCTTAGAGGCTTTGCAGGTAAATAGGCACAGAGGCGAAATTCGTATATGACAGAATCAAGCAATCAAAGACGCATTTGCGGCATAGGAGCTATGTTTGCGGGTACCACTTCGAGAGATAGTGAAGGGGTAGATGGGGTGGCGCTTACTTTATTAAATTCGGCTAGACCAACGCCAGCAGAGATTCACCAAATAAAAAAAGGCGATATCCTTACCGCTGTATCCCGGTGGAACAACGGTGATTGGCTTACACCTGAAATTTATCCCGATTTCCATAAGTTGGTCGCCGGTCCTCCCGGTACAATGGTTGGCGTGGAAATATATAAACCAGAAAGCGGGAAATCTATCCGCTTATCTATGGTAAGAGAGGAAATTGTTTACCTGTCTGGGCCGGGTACGCCTACTCCCTTAACTCCAGAGGAAATACGCTTGGTACCTGAGGATTCGCATTCACAATGTAATCCTGAAGTAGCGGATGCAGAAAATCCCACCCATGGGCTTGGTCAATTGAGTGCCAAACCACCTGCGACCAGAACAAAGTTGGCTTAAGGTTACATGAATACAGCGCAGTAAATGACGTAACCTCTTTTAATTCCTCTGCGTCACTTTGCGTCACCTCTCCTGTTTTTTTATCGGCAAACCCATCCTGACAGCGTTTTTAGTTGTCAGGATTTTTTTTATCTCCTAAAGCTGAGGCGATTTCAGGGGAGATTTATGTCCGGTTTAGAACTGAATAAGATTGCCGCCGCGGTATTGGTTGCTGGCTTGCTCGCAATGGTCATCAGCAAGGTCACCGACGTATTGTACGACCCTATCCTCACCCCTGAAAAGCGCGGTTACAGCGTTGCCGGGGCGGAAACCGAACAACCCGGCGCTGCTCCTGCCGCCGAAGAGAAGCCGGTCGATATCACCACCTTCCTCGCCTCCGCCGATCCCGCGAAGGGCGAAGCGCTCGCCAAACCCTGCACCACCTGCCACACGTTCGAACAGGGCGGCGCGAACAAGGTCGGGCCAAACCTCTGGGGTGTCGTCGGCAACAAGCATGGCCATAAGGAAGACTTCACCTACTCCAAGGCGATGGGCGAACACCCCGGCACATGGGGATATCAGGAACTGTCTGAATTCCTGACCAAGCCCGCCAAATATCTCCCGGGAACGAAAATGGCCTTCGCCGGATTGAAAAAACCGGAAGATCGCGCCAACATCCTTGCCTACATGAACAAGATGAGCGGTAGCCCCGTGGCCTACCCGAAACCACAAGCGGCTCCGGAAGAAAAGGCAGCCGATACCGCGACCGACAAGGAAAAAGCTGACACCGCAAAGAACATAGGCTCTCCCGAAAAAGCTACTGCAGATGAAAAAGCCAAAGCGAAAGCAGGCGAAAGCGGCAAGACCCCGGGCGCAAAACCCGTGCAGGCGGACGCCCAAAAATCCGGCGCCACCAAAACGGATGAAAAACCAGCAAACGGGAAGAAGTAACACCCCCTTCCCTCATCCGTGACCTAACGGATGATATTGCCAGTTTTTCTTTTTGAACCGTTTGATTTGTGCTAACAGTATTCCCATGGATGGATTTTTTGGCCTGCCCCCTTCGCATCTCTGGCTCATCGCCGGGGCGATGCTCATCTGTCTCGAGGCGTTCGGTATTCCCGGTATCGGCTTATTGTTCGGCGGCTTAGCAGCGGTCATCACAGGGTTGCTGATTGAATCGGACGTTATCGCGCAGGAGAATCTCGCCCTCCAGTTCGGCGCATGGTTCGGGCTTGGCGCAATCATCGCTGCCCTCCTCTGGAAGCCGTTGAAGAACTGGCGCAACACTTCTTCCACTACCGAATACACCAACATGGTCGGCACAACTGCCACCGTCTGCGATAGCGATCTCGTCGCCGGGAAAACAGGCAAAGCGCTCTGGTCGGGCACGCGCATGAACGCGGAACTCAGCACTGATGCAGGCGTCGAACGGCTGATGGAAGGCGACGTCGCCCTCATCACCGCCGTCGAGGGCAATATCCTAAAATTAAAACCACACCGCTAGTCTTAAAGGTAAGGAAAATATGGAATTCTCGGATCTGTTTTATCTTGTAGTGGGGTTTTTCTTCTTCCTCGTCATGTGGAAGGGCGTCAAGATTGTGCCCCAGCAATCAGCGTGGATCGTCGAGCGCTTAGGGAAATTCGACCGTAAGCTGGAACCGGGACTGAACTGGCTGATTCCCTTCGTCGACCGTATCGCCTACCGCCATTCGCTGAAAGAAGTCGCGCTCGACGTCGTAGAACAGACCGCCATCAGCCGTGATAACGTGACGCTACTTCTCGACGGCGTCATCTACCTCCGCATCATGGACCCGGTCCAGGCCTCCTACGGTGTCAATAATCCCATCTACGCCGTCACCCAATTAGCCCAGACCACCATGCGCTCCGAGATCGGCAAGCTGACGCTGGACGAGACCTTCGAAGAGCGCGAACGCCTGAACGCCAACATTGTCAACGCCATCAACCTGGCCGCCGTCACCTGGGGCATCCAGTGTATGCGGTATGAGATCAAGAACATCACCCCTCCGACCACCGTGCTGAAAGCGATGGAACTTCAGGTCGCCGCCGAGCGTCAGAAGCGCGCGGAGATTCTCCAGTCCGAAGGGGAACGCCAATCCAAGATCAACATCGCCGAAGGCCGTAAACAGGAAGTCGTCCTCAGCTCCGAAGGGGCGCTGACCGATCAGGTCAACCGCGCCAAAGGGGAAGCGGAAGCCATCCTCGCCGTTGCCGAAGCGAATGCGAAGGGGATCGAACTGATTGCCGCCGCCATCCGTCAAGAAGGTGGGGAAGATGCCGTCGCGTTGAAAATCGGTGAAAAATACGTTGAGGCCTTCTCTAAGCTTGCTCAGGAGAGCACCACCGTGCTCCTCCCCGCCAACGCCAACGACGCAGGCAGCATGGTGGCACAAGCGCTTTCCGTGTTCGATTCCATCCGCCACCAGCGCGGCGAAGTAACGGCAGCCGGGCCGTGGAACGGAAAAAAGTAGCGGGGGATGCATCGTTTCCTCCCCACCCTTTGCCTGTTACTCTTTGCCGGAAATATCGCCACCGCCGCACCGAAACACGCGCTTGTCCTATTCGGCAAACCGAAGTATGCAGCCGGGTTCCATCATTTCGATTATGTGAACCCGGATGCGCCCAAGGGGGGCCGGGTCAAGCTGGCACAGACCTCCAATTTTGATAGCCTCAACCCTTTCATCCTGAAAGGCCTCGCCGCTCCGGGCACGAACTATATGTTCGAAACGCTGATGACCCCCTCGCTGGATGAACCCCAATCCTATTACGGCCTAATCGCCGAGAAAGCCGAGCTCTCCAGAGATAAAAGCAAGCTCACCTTTTATCTCAACGAGAATGCCAAATGGCATGACGGCACCCCCATCACGGCGGACGATGTCGTATTTTCCTTCAATACGCTAAAGGAAAAAGGCCACCCCACCTACCGTCTGCAATATGCCGAGGTCGGCGCGGTGGAGAAATTGGGGCCGCGTCTTGTGCGCTTTCATTTTACCAATACCGAGCAGCGCGAACTCCCTATCCTGATCGCGTCTATGCCCATCATCTCCAAAGCGTATTACACCGAGTTTCCGTTCGATAAATCTTCTCTTAAAACTCCGATGGCCAGCGGCCCGTATACGGTAAAAAAGCTGCAAGCGGGCCGGTTCATCGCGTACGAACGGGTGGAAAATTACTGGGCAAAAAACCTCCCCGTCAATCGCGGCAAATATAATTTCGACACCATCCGCTATGACGTCTATCGTGACGATGTCATCGCTTTAGAGGCCTTCAAATCCAATGATTTCGACCTGAACGAAGAATACATCGCCCGCAACTGGGCGATGGGGTATAACTTTCCGGCCTTCAACCGGGGTGACGTCATCAAATATTCCGCCAAGCACAAGATTCCACGCGGGATGCAGGCCTTCATGTTCAATATGCGCCGCGGCAAATTCGCCGACCGCCGCGTCCGCGAAGCCATCGGCCTCTCGCTCGATTTTGAGTGGATGAACCGCACCTTGTTCTATGACGCCTACCAACGCAATATCAGCTTCTTCCAGAACACCCCCTTCGCCGCCACCGAGCCGCCTTCTGCCGAAGAACAGGCATTGCTGGAACCCTACAAGGACATCCTCCCCCCCGGCATCATGGGCAGCGTCTATCTCCCCCCACAGACGGACGGCTCCGGCTTTCCCCGCGCCCAACTCATCCGCGCCCAGACATTACTCGATGAGGCGGGATGGCTATTGAAGGACGGCAAACGCGTCCACAAGGATACTGGCGAAGTCTTAACGGTCGAATTCCTGATCCGCCAGAAAACGTTGCAACGCGTCATCGGCTCCATGAAACGCAACCTGAAGAAGCTCGGTATCATCACCGAGGAGCGTTTTGTTGATGATGCCCAGTACCAGAAACGCCTCGAACATATGGATTTCGACCTGATCTCCATCTGGTGGAATATGGGCCTGATCTATCCCGGTCAGGAGCAACTGCAATACTGGCACTCCATGCAAGCCGACATCCCCGGCAGCCAGAATTACTCCGGCCTCAAGAATCCCGCCGTCGATCATATCCTGAGTCGGCTGGTCAATGCCGATACGCTTGAATCCCTCACCACCGCCTCCCGCGCGCTGGATCGCACGCTGATGTGGGAACAGGTTGTCATCCCGCATTGGAGCATCACCAACTATCGCGTCGCCTACTGGAACAAGTTTGACCGTCCGAAACGCCAGCCGGAATACGGCCTCGGCTTCGAAACCTGGTGGCTGAAGAAGGAATATCGCTGATGCGCCGCTACCTCGCCAAACGGCTGCTGCTGATGATACCCACCCTGCTCGGTATCATGTTGCTCAATTTCGTGATCGTGCAGATCGCTCCCGGCGGCCCTGTTGACCAGCTAATCTTCCGCCTGACCACACCCGATATGACCACCGCCACCTCGCGCTTCTCCGGCGGCGGGGGGAGCGACTCCGGCAGCGCGATGCAGGCCGCCACCACTTCCGGCAGTGCCCTCTCCCGGGGCGCGCGCGGGCTTGATCCCGAATTCATCGAGCAAATCAAAAAACTCTACGGCTTTGACAAACCGCCCGTCGAGCGCTTCTTCATCATGTTGAAACAATACGCCACCTTCGATTTCGGCGAGAGTTTTTTCCGTAGTGAGCGCGTGATCGACCTCATCGCTGACCGCCTGCCCGTGTCTATCTCGCTGGGCCTGTGGACGACCCTTCTCATCTATATCATCTCCATCCCGCTGGGCATTCGCAAAGCCGTGAAGGACGGCTCCGCCTTCGACATCGCATCGAGCTGGGTCATCATCATCGGCTACG
>JBGTBD010000012.1:0-25719 GCA_041749475.1 Rickettsiales bacterium | reverse complement strand
AATATGGCTCCTGCCCGCTGGAGCAGGCGGCGCTGAGGATGCGCAGTTTCCCGTTGGTGAGGCTCGGCTTCATCTCGGGCAGGAATTTATCCCTGAGACGGAGGAAGGGCTTATTGTCGCGGAAGAACATAGTTTCGTTCGTGGTCATCGCCTCCATGACTTCACGCTGGAGCTGTTCCGCCGGATTGCCACGCAGATGCTGAATGAGGGCGGAGATGGAATCAAAGCCCTTATCCCGCGCCAACGGTTTCAGGCGGGATTCCACGAGATATTGCTTATCGTCCCCCAGCGACAGGCCGGAGCGCTTCTTCAGGAACTCGACCATAAAGGTGAACTCGGCGGGCATCATAACGGCTGCTCCCCGAAGGCTTTGATGAGGTAGGCGGGCATGGCCTGCAGGGAGAGTACGTTCTTGGCGATGTTATGTTCGACCACGGCTTTGGGCATACCCCAGACGACACTCGACGCCTCGTCCTGCGCTACGACGAATCCACCGCGCGTATTCAGATTGCGCGCTCCGCCGAGGCCGTCAGACCCCATGCCAGTGAGCACCGTCAATAACAATTTATTGCCGTATAGTTCTACCAATCCATCAATCATCGGGTCGGCCGCGGGGCGACAGTAATTGACTTCCGGACCGTTATTGAGGGTGATGGAAAGCTGGCCCTTTTTCATTTGCGGAACCATATGGAATTCACCGGGGGCAAGATAGATTTTCCCCGGCTGTATCACTTCGCCGTCGATCCCCTCATGGCAGTCGCGCCCAGATGCTTCACTCAGATGCTGGGCAAGAATCTTGGTGAAGGTGGCAGGCATATGTTGCGTGATGAAGATGGGAACGCGGCGTAGATAGGGTTTTAACTCCTTGAAGAGGTATAACAATGCCTGCGGCCCGCCGGTCGAAGAAGCGATGGCAAGGGCCTGCGGGGCGAAGGTGGGGAACACGATGCGATTACCCGTATGCTCCGGTAAATGGAAATTGACGGGCACTTCCGGTTCAAGACGCGCTGGGAACTTTCCCTGTGTGGGCGACGCCGATGGACGGGGGGAAGGTTTACCAACGGCCTTAATCTTAGTGATCAACTCACGGAAGAATGGTTCAGCGGATTCCTTGTCGCGGTGAGAGGTAGGCTTGGCGATATAATCGGTCGCGCCCATCTGCATCGCCCGGATGCTGACTTCGGCATTCTTGAACGAAAGGGTGGAGACGATGATGACGCGGGTAGCGGGTGATAGCTCCAAAATTTTCGGCAGCGCGGTCATCCCGTCCATCACCGGCATCTCCAGATCGAGGATGACGACATCGACAATATTGTTCTTCATGTAATTCACTGCCATCTCGCCGTTGGCGAGACTGGAGACGAGGCGTAGCCCTTCCGTCTCGGAAATGCGTTTGCCGATCATCGCGCGGATGATGGCGGAGTCGTCCACAATCAGGACGCGCAGGTCACTCGCGGATGGTGCGGGAGCAGGGTCCTGTCCGACAATCATGTCATGCCCTATGCCAGACCAAGCTGTTCAAGTTTGCCACGGATGATATGTTCATCAAACGGCTTCATCACATATTCGTTCGCGCCTGCCATCATCGCTTGCTGGATATGCGAGAAATCGGTCACCGTCGTGCAGAAAATCACGATGGGTTTCTGGCCCTCCTCGGTGGAACGCAACACTTGCAGGAATTCGAGACCGTTCATCTCCGGCATATGCCAGTCGAGCATGATGAGTTCTGGTTTATGCGCGGCGAACACGTCGAGCGCGACTTTACCGTCCTCCGCTTCCACGACGCTATAGCCGATCGTCTCAAGAATCTTCTGTGTGACTTTACGGACAATCTTCGAGTCGTCCACGACCATGGCAATCTTCATGGGCCGGCTCCTTATCGTAAGCGGATGAACTGCCAGCGTATCGTGACACTAAAAAGTTAAAAGAGACTGAATATCAAGGATGACGAGCAGTTCTTTATCCAATCTGCGGACACCCGCCGCCACTTCGCGCCAGCGGTTCTCCAGATTGGCTGGGGCGCGCTCAATGGACTTCACAGGGATGTTCATCACCTCCCCTACCCCATCGACCATCAGGCTGAAGAGTTCGTTTTCGAATTCGACAACGGCGTGCATGGCGGGATACTCTGCATCCAATGATGGGAGTCCCAATCTTTTTCGTACATCAACAACGGTAACGATGCGGCCACGCAGGTTCATCAGCCCGGCAATCTCCGGCGGAGATAGTGGCACTTGCGCAATACTCATATTCCGTAGAACGTCCTGTACGAGGAGGACGGAAATGCCGACCAGTTGCTTATCGACGCGCAGGGTGACAAAACCCTTTGTCTCCTCCGCTTTCATCAGTGCGGCACTACGGCTTTTGGAGATGGGTTCGAGCTGCGTACTCATGCGATCGCCTCTTCTTTATGGGTCAGGAAGTCGGAGATCAGTTGAATCAGTTGCTCGCGCTCGGTCTTCAATACGTAATTATTGATACCGCTCTCGGTAACCTTATCGTGGAATCCTTCGTTGGAAGTGGAGGTGAAGGCGATGATGGGCATATGCATACATTCCGGTAACGCACGGATGGCCTTGGCAAGCTCGAAGCCGTCCATTTCCGGCATCTCGATATCGGTAACGATGACATCGAATTTCTTTTTCTGCAAAATCTTCAGCGCTTCTATTCCGTCCGGCGCTGCAGTGACGCGGTAGCCCACGGCAGAGAGAACGGGGACGATGAGATTGCGGAAGAACAGGCTATCCTCCACGAAGAGGAGATTGCCAGTTTTCTTCTCGTTGGGGAACTTGATATTGAGTTCGGTCTCCATATCGAGAACGCGTGCGAGCAGGTGGCCGACATCGATAACATCAGTCGAGCGTTCGGCCATTACAATCGTGCCCATGAAGTCCTTGTTATCACCCGCCAGCTTGACTTCGGCGGGAGCGTTGACGATGTCCTGAATCTCGTCCACCACGAGGCCGACGGTCTTCTGATCGTAATGGAACACGATGACTTCGCAGATGTCTTTTTTAGGCAGCTCTTTTCCACCGAGCGTAGTCAAGACCATCAGGTCACCACGATACTGGACGACGGGGCGCTGGTTGGAATATTCGATGTCCTTGGTGTATATCTCCTCAAGACGAGAGACGAGTTCCAGCGGTACGGCCTTAGGATTATCCTCCCCACTGCGGAAGAGGAGGAAGGGCACGGTGCGCTCGGATCCTTGGAGGCGCCCCTTGCTGAGCTCCTCATTCTTCATGCTCATGTCGAGTTCGCCTGCGAGCGTCTTGCCGATACCGTTAGGATCGAGAATCATAATGACACTGCCATCGCCGAGAACGGTGTTTCCGGAGTACAGCGGAATCCCCTGAAGACGCAGGGATACAGGCTTCACGACGATTTCTTCCGTGTCGTAAATTGTATCGACCAATAACCCGAAGAAGGCCGCGCCGACTTTGCAGACGACGACGTAATTGGGGGTAACGTCGCCCTCCTGCTCCAGCCCTAAAATACCGGAGAGGGAGACAAGCGGGAGAAGTTTTTCGCGGAGACGAAGGACGGGTGAGCGATTAATCATCTCGATACGGAATTCGGAATTCGTACCGCCAGTGCGCACCAGTTCGATGACGTTGATCTGTGGAATGGCGAAGCGTTGTTTCGCGGCGGCGACGATGAGGACGGAAACGATAGCAAGCGTCAGCGGAATCTTGATATGGAAGGTGGAGCCTTTGCCGGGGACGGATTCCAGTTCCACCGTGCCGCCAATTTTTTCGATGTTGGTCCGTACCACATCCATACCCACACCGCGGCCCGACACGCTGGTGACTTTCTCCGCAGTGGAGAAGCCGGCGCGGAAGATGTATTGGATGATCTGCTGGTCGCTCATATGCGCCAGCTCTTCTTTGCTGGCGAGGCTATTCTCTAAAATCTTTTCCTTGATGCGGGCGATGTTTACGCCGCGCCCGTCATCGGAAATATCGACGATGATATGGCCGCCTTCGTGATAGGCGCTGAGCGTCACCGTTCCGGTCTCGGGTTTTTTATTCCTGATGCGGTCATCGGGCATTTCCAAGCCGTGATCGCAGGAGTTGCGTACCATGTGAGTGAGCGGGTCCTTGATGACTTCCAGAAGCTGGCGGTCAAGTTCCGTTTCGGCGCCAATCATGCGCAATTCGATCTTCTTACCCAGTTCCAGCGAAAGGTCCCGAATGAGGCGCGGGAAGTTGGCCCATGCATTGCCGATGGGCTGCATGCGGGTTTTCATCACGCCTTCTTGCAGTTCGGTCGTGATGTAGCTGAGGCGCTGGAGCGGGACTTTGAAATCATCGTCCAGCTTGGTGCGGACAACCTGCATCAGCTGGTTTCGAGTCAACACCAGTTCGCCGACCATCGACATCAGGTTTTCCAATACACCGAGACTGACGCGGATGGTCTGGCCTGCGTTACCGCCTCCGGCGGAAGGGTTCTTCACTTCGGTCTTCAAGCCTTTTTCGATGGCTTCTTTCTTGACCGCCGGGGGGAGTTCGACCGGCTTTTCGACAGGTTTCTCTTCCGCGACTTCTTCTTTTTCTTCCGCTTTCCCGGCATCGGCTTTTTCGGCTTCCAGCGCTTGCAGCATCTGTTCGGCGGTGACGGGGACGAAGCCGAATTCATCCGGCTCGGGCTCAGCGGCCGCCGCCTTCATAGGGGCGGGCGCAGGGGCGGCAGGGGCCGCACCCGCCGCTTCTGCCTTACCGGTTTCGGCGAATTTGTTGAGGCGGACGATAAGGTCGGCGTCAGACCCTTCTGGTTCCTCACCGTGCTGGCCCAGATAGTCCATGATGGATTTAATCGTGTCGAGCGCTTCTAAAATGAGCGAGACACCTTCGGGCGAGACATTCATCTCGCCATCACGGATTTTGCCGAGGACGTTCTCACCCGCATGGGCAACTTTCTCAAGACGGGAAAGGCCGATGAAGCCGCAGGTCCCTTTGATGGTATGTACGAGACGGAAGATGTTCCCCAGAATCCCGCTATCGTTGGGGTTCTGCTCCAGCTTTACCAGTTCTGAATCGAGAATGGAGAGACTTTCCGAGGTCTCGGTGATAAATTCACTGATTAGATCATCCATAGAATTCCCGCACCTTGCTCATTCCATTATTATCCAAAAACCCCTCGCCTGTATAGAAAAAGGCTTTATTCCCGTATGGGAACAATCCTATTTCACCCCGGCGTTGCCGTGCGACGCGCTTCAAGCGTGTAGGAATTCGGCTCCGTTGTCTTGTGTATGACCATGTGTTTTTCGTGCAGCAAAGACAAGGTAAGGTAGGCCTGTACGGATTTCGGCGAGAGAGGAATAGACTCATCTCCCATCAGGACACGGTTGACCTCATCATCCTCCTTGATCGTTTCGCCTTTGGCGATGACACGCACGGTGCGCATGGGATTCTCGTTGCTTTCAACATACACACTGATTGTACCACCGCGGATAAGCGTCTTCGACGCGATGACGATCATATTCAACAGCAGGCGGGAGCGTTTCTGGCTGATGGCGAAACCGGGTGCGTTCACCTGTTGATCCGGCCAGTCGAGCTTAATTTTTGACCCAGCGAAATATTGTTCGGCGAGTTGTTTCTTCTCTTGAAGGTCGGCTTCGCCATATTCGTTTATCTTGCCGTAGGCCTGACGGTAGAACTGTAAGCGCGAGACCGCTTCGCGGGCGCTGCTGCTGATAAGAGAGAGCACGTCGTTCTGCATGTCGAACCCCTGCTCACCTAGGAATTCCGTCCCGTTATTGATCGCACCAATGGGGCCGGTCAGGTCATGACATAAACGCGTACACAGATGCTCGGCCATTTTTGCGTCGTAACTCATATATATACCGGAGACTTTCCGCTAGAGGTGAACCTGTTACAGGCTTCCCACATTAGAGGGCAAAATAGTGAATTTTTGGTAAATTAACGGACGGAGGATTTCAGGCGGCGACTTTTTCGCGGCGGGTGAAGAGTAGAGTAGACTCCGTGCTGGCGGATTTGTCGCAAGTATATCCGGCGAAACGGATTTTCTTTACCTCGTCTATGGTAGTAATTCCGTTTTGGATTATGGCGTCGGCCATCATGCCGCGTGCCTTTTTAGCGAAGAGCGCGATGGTCTTGTAATCCCCTCCCCGCCAGTCCTTGAACTGGATGCTGACTAAGGGGGCGGTCAGCTTTTCTTTTTTGACGGCGGAGAAATATTCTTCAGAAGCGAGGTTGAGGACGCATTCAGACTTGGCGGCTTTAGCGGCTTTGTTTATTTCGGCGGTGATGAGGTCGCCCCAGAAATCATAAAGGGTTGCGCCGCGCGGGTTTTTCAGTTTCGTGCCCATCTCCAAGCGGTAGGGAAACATGTTATCGAGCGGGCGCAGGAGGCCGTAGAAGCCGGAGAGGATGCGTAAGTGCTTTGAGGCGAAGGCGAGTTGCTCCTTGGTGTAACAGGTGACGTGCATGGGTTCATAGACGTCACCCTTGAACATGAATAGCGCGGGTTTTTCTTCCCCGGCCGGATAGGGGTAAGAGAAGACTTGGAAACGCTGGTGGTTGAGTTCGGCGAGTTTGGGGCTGATGTCCATGAGGCGGGCGAGTTGGGCGCGGGACATTTTTTTGAGTAACGGCGCCAGTTTCAGGGTTTCCTTTATCAGCACAGGATCCGTAGTGCGGAGGGGCTTTGTCAACGGCGTGAGGTCGAGCGTCTTGGAAGGGGAAAGCAGCATCAACATGGTTATTGTTTCGCCTCTTTATGCGGGATGGAGGAAAAGGTGATGGCGAGCAGCCACCCGGCGATGAACCAGAACGGAATCGCCGACCAGTTGGCGAAGAAGCTGATGGCAGTGGAGAACGGCCAGAGACGCAATATCATGGCGATAAGTAGCCCGGCATACAGGGGATTCTGTTTCAACCGCTTATAACACAGTAATACGGGGGTCAGCATGGCGCTGATCATGGCGATGAAGAGCATCAGGCCGACTGCGCCGGTCTCCACTGCCCATTCGAGGTAGAGCTGGTGCGGGTGGAGGTTGCAGCGCTCGGGATGGTTCTTGATGTCGCCGAAGCGTTCCTCGGGGCAATAATGGCGGAAATGTTTCGGGCCGACGCCGAAGAGAGGGTATGCTTCCCACATACGCAGCGAACTTTTCCATATCTGACCGTAGGCGGATTCCTTGGTCTGGTGGATAGTATCGACGGTAGAGAAATACTGCCGGGTGACCAACGCGGGATTATATTGCGCGAAGAGGCTAATCGTCAGCATACCGAAAAGGAGCATGACGGTGAAGCCCTTGCGCAGAGGCGGGTAAGCAATGAAAAAGATTGCACAGCCAAACAGAGTAAGCAGGAATGCCATACGCTCCCCCGTAATAAAGATAACGGTGAGAAACAGCATCACGAACAGGATGCCGATGATGTTATCCCGGCGCTTCAGAGACAGGGCGCTGTGGGAGACGATGACGGCGAGGACGGGGAATGTCATCCAGACCAAATGAATGCCGACTTTCGGGGCAGAGAACGGGCCGGTCAGGCGTTGGCTGGGAAGACTGGTATCGACGGCGGCGCGACCGATGACGTCATACCCCACGGCGTATTGCAGGAAGCAGTCGAAGAACAGGAAAATGATGCTGGTGGCGAGAGAGAAGAACAGTGTGCGATGCATCTCCGGCATACGCCATACCCAGCAGGACATGGCGATGGCGAAGAGTGGGTAGCGCAGGAAGGTGAGCGACCGGGAGAAAGCATCCTCCGGTACGGGAGTGAAGAGACTGCGGGCGCACATATAGAGGAAAAGTATACCAAGACAATATATCCACGGCTGGCGAATCCAGCGCCAATCGCGGGTGACGATGCTTTCATATAAGAATAGGATGCCGACTAGGCAGATTCCGATATCGGCCGGGGAATTGCCCGCCAGTAACAACCAGGGCAATAGGACGGTCACGCACGCCGCAATGCGGTGATGCATGCGGTAATGCGTGAGGAACAGAAAATCCGGCAATAGGCGGCGGCGCATTATCTATCCTCAAAAATCCGTGCAACGACCGTTCGATTCCCAGTCGCCGTAGCGCGTCGGCTCCGGGCCCTTCTGGCCGCCGACTTCCTTTTGAGGTTCGGATGTGGCGGGTATGGCAGGCTTTTTAGGGGATGAGACGGGCTCTTTCGGGGTGTCTTGCATGGAGTCCTTGGACATTTGGCGGTTGGCGGTATAAGTAACCACAAGCCAACCCCAATTACAAGCCATGAGGAGTGACCCGTGACCCTTGCCCAGCCAACATCCCGCAGCGTCGCACTGTCACTGCTCGATAAGACGCTCCATCAGGGGGCGGACCTGGCGTGGTTGCTGGAGAAGGACAAGTATTTCCCGAAATTATCGAAGGAAGATCAGCGGTTTTGCTTCCTGCTGGTGATGACGGCCTTGCGCTGGCATGGGGTGCACCGGAAAGTATTGGCGCATCATTTACAAAAACCGCTGCCGAAGAAAAGTCCGGTGGAGTTGATATTAATGCTGGGGCTGGCCTCGCGGGAAGCGGGCGTGCCGGAACATGCGCTGGTGCATACTGCCGTTGAACTGGCGCGGCAATTAGGCTTCGAGAGTCATACGGGGTTGATCAACGGGGTGCTGCGCAATTCCAAGCGCGAAAATATTTTGAAGAATCCGATATTCGCCGACCCTATCCATAACCTGCCGCATAAAATGCGGAAGCGTTGGGAAGAGGCTTATGGGCGGGCGACGGTAGAATTGTTCGCAGCAGCGCACCTGATTCAGCCGCCGACGGATATCCAGTTCAAGGACGGGAACGCGGCGGATTGGGCGGAGAAGCTGGAAGGTACGGTGCTAGCTGCCGGAACGCTGCGGCTCGATTCGGCGCGTGCATTGACGACGCTGGCGGGGTTCTCCGAAGGCGCATGGTGGGTGCAGGATGTGGCGGCGAGCTTGCCAGCGCTGATGCTGGGCGATGTGAACGGAAAAGACGTGCTCGACCTCTGTGCCGCACCGGGCGGCAAGACGATGCAGCTCTGCGCGCGCGGCGGGGTGGTGACGGCGGTGGAGAAATCGAAGACGCGCATCCAGACGTTGAAAGAGAATATGCAGCGGCTGGGGTTCGCGCCGATCATCGTCGAACAGGATGTAATGAAATATACGCCGGAGCAACAGTTCGACGCCATCCTGCTCGACGCCCCCTGCTCCGCTACCGGTACGCTGCGGCGGAACCCGGATATCGCGTGGAAACGGACGCACCGGGATATCCTTGAGCTGGCCGTGGTGCAGTATGCCATGCTGGAGCATGCGTTCACGCTGCTAAAACCGGGCGGCACGCTGGTCTATTCCGTCTGTTCGCTGGAGCCGGAGGAAGGCGAGTCCTTAGTGTCGCGGTTTTTGGCCGCGCATTCGGACGCGACACTGAAACCGGTCACTGAGGGAGAAGCGGGTATCGACATGGATTGGCTCACGCCGCGCGGGGAACTGCGCACCCTGCCCCATTTCCTTTATGAACAGGGCGGGATGGACGGATTTTACGCCGCACGTCTTGTTAAAGCGTAACGCGCAGCCATTCATTTTCCAACTCCGGTTGCCAAGCGGTTGAAACCACAGTAATCTGTGGCCGATTTCATCATGCAACAACCGACTCGCATTGCTCCGTCCATTCTCTCCGCCGACTTCGCCCGTCTGGGCGAGGAAGTTACGCGCGTGGCCGATGCGGGGGCGGATATCATCCATGTCGACGTGATGGACGGGCATTTCGTGCCCAACCTTACTATCGGGCCGCTGGTGGTGCAGGCGTTGCGACCCGTCACCAAACTGCCCCTCGACGTGCATCTAATGATCGACCCGGTTGATATCTTGCTGGAGCCATTCGCAAAAGCGGGGGCGGATATCCTCACCGTGCATGTGGAAGTCTGCACGCATCTGGAGCGCACCTTGCAGCGTATCAAGCAGTTGGGCGTACGCTGTGGCGTGTCGCTTGTGCCTTCGACGCCGGAATCGACGATTGCGTATGTGATGGATGTGGTGGATTTAGTCTTGGTGATGAGCGTGAACCCCGGCTTCGGCGGGCAGAGTTTCATCCATTCGCAGTTGCAGAAGATTTCCAATATTCGTAAAATGATTGACGCGACAGGGCGTATGATTGATTTGGAGGTGGATGGCGGGATCAATCAGGATACGGCGAAGCTGGTGGTGCAGGCGGGGGCGGATATGCTGGTTGCAGGCTCAGCGGTCTTCACCGGGAATCATCAGGATTATGCCCGGAATATCGAGGCGCTGCGTGTTGCCTGAGCAAAAGACACCGGCGCTGGACGTGGCGCGCGCGGTCGCTGCGCACCAGCAGGCCATTGAAGGATTCTTTGCCAGCGAAGGCGCGGTGCTGGACCAGTTGACCGAGTTACTCATCACCACCTTCCGAAGCGGCAAGAAGCTTCTGCTCTGCGGCAATGGTGGCAGCACGTGCGACGCGATGCATATCGCGGGGGAATTCGTCGGGCGGTTCCAGCGCACCCGGGCCGGGCTTCCGGCGATTGCGTTGACGGCGGATTCGGGCATCTTAACGGCAGTCGGCAATGATTTCGGATTCGCGCATATCTTCTCGCGGCAGGTGGAAGCGTTGGGGAATGAAGGTGATGTGTTAATTGCACTTTCTACGTCAGGCAAGAGTGAGAATATTTTAACAGCGATCGATGCAGCCAAGAAGAAGAAAATAACCAGCGTGTTATTTACGGGAGAAAAAGGCCGGGGTAATCCAGCGGGGGCGAATATGGTATTGACCGTTCCGGCGACCGATACGGCGCGGATTCAAGAGGTGCATATCACGGCGCTGCATATCCTCACCGACCGCGTGGAAGCGGTGTTGGCGGGGGATGCGTCATGAGCTTAGGCTTCACCGGCATCCGCCTTCGGGTGATGAAGATATTCGTGCCGCGCGCCCTCTTCTCGCGCAGCGCTATCCATGCCCATGTCACCATCCCCCACTGGCCGCCGCAAACGATTCCGCTGGGCAAGAAACTGCTCAAGCGCCGGTTCGATTTTGCCGGGTGCAGTGTGGAGATGCCGGGGCGTATCGTGTGGAATGTTGCCAGCGCATCGGAAGACTGGCATCGGCAATTCTATTCCTTCTGGTGGCTCTCCGAACTTAACACGGGCAAGCATAATCGCGAGGCGGCGAGTTTCGCGCGGGAATTCGTCAATTGCTTCATCCTCGAGAAGCGCGAACAGCCCGCCGTCGCGTGGGATCCGGATGTGGCGGGGCTGCGGCTTTATCACTGGCTGGAATATTTCGACTTCCTGATCAAGGGCAGTAGTAAAGCATTCCGGCAGCGGTTCGCGCGGTCTTTGTTGCAGCATGTGCTGGTGCTGACGCCGAAATTATCGCATCACGCGTCGCCGGAACTGGTTGCAGGGTTGCTGGCGGCCAATCGCAAATTCAATGATTTTTCCGTGCTGATGCCGGAGTTGACGAAGGCGCTGAAAACAATGCTGCCGGGGATTCTGTACCCCGACGGCAGTCACCGCAGCGCGTCACCGCAGCAGCATCTGCATACGCTGAAACAACTGATTAATATCCGTAACCTCCTGTCGCAGGATAACCTGATGTACGCCGATTTGACGATGGCGTTGCAGAAGATGGGGACGATGCTGCAATTCTTTACCCATGCGGACGGGCGGTTGGCGCTGTTCAATGACAGTATCATGGACGATGCGGCGATGATCACCAAGGTGTTCGAGCGCTCCGGCGCGTCGGAGATTTTCCCTGTGGAATCGGATGCCGGGTTCTGTCATCTGCGGCGGAAGAAGACCAGCGTCATCATGCAGGTCTCCGCTGCACCCAATCCGGTGAATGAAGGCATGTTGAGTTTTGAACTGAGTGACGGGCCGAACCGTATCGTGGTCAATTGCGGGCATTATCTGGGTACGGATAATCACTGGCTGAAAGCTGTGCGTTCGGCAGCGGCGCATTCGACGCTCAGCCTCGCGTCCGACCCCCTGCCTGTTGTTGCCAAAGAGTCTGACGGCCCGGCAGCGATGAAGGAGGAGCATCCGCTCGATGTCGCGTCCGACGCGGTGTTGACGGGTGAGCAGTTCAACCATGTATTCGTCAGCGCCTTCTCGGAGCATTATGCCACGTCACACGGGTTGCGACATAAGCGGTATCTGAAACTCTCCGCCAAAGGCGATAAATTATCGGGCACGGACACGGTGCTGCGGGAGGCAGTAGAGCCTGCAATGAAAGGCGACCTGCGTTTCCATCTGCATCCCGATATCCGCACCGCGAAAATATCCGAGCAGAAGGTGCAACTTTCCACGCTCAGCGGTAACGCATGGTACTTTGAGACCGCAGCGCCGTTGCAGGTGCATATCGAGGAGAGTATCTATCTCGGCCATAACGGGCGGCCGCAGAAGACGTTGCAGCTTGTGATTAAGCTGGAGTTCAAAGAGCCTCAGACGGAGACGCTGTGGTCGTTCACGAGGAAGAGCGATACGCCGCTGATCAGTGCGTGATTTTTTTTACCTCACCGTTTCTTCACCCAAATTTTTTCCCTCACTCTACCCTCACCTGAAACGCAAAGGCGTTTCGACCTCTCCCCGTGGGAGAGGTGATAAATAATACGAGTCGCCTCTCCCATTGGGAGAGGCCTGAATGTGGCCTCACATTCAGGGTGAGGGCCGTGCTTGATAGGCTATTTCACGGTAAAACTTACAGGCGGCAGTGCGGTGCTTTTGGTTTCCGCGTTCACTCGCTTCACCTGCAACTGATGCGTTCCTTTTTCCAGCGTCCAACGCAATGTTTGGCGTGTGGTTCTGGCCAGTTCCTTGCCATCCAATATCCATAGCAAATTGTCCCCCGGTTGCGTTCCGGTGACGACGAACTCGAACTTCTGCATCGAGCGGGGGATGCGGGGGTCGATGGCCATTTCCAAGCCCGCTGTGGGGCGGACGATGGCGAGGCGATGAGGCGCGTGTGTCACTTTTTTCAGTGGGTAGGTTCCGGGGATGAAGTATTCGGTGGTCTCGACACAGGGTGCGTCTTTCATGGGGACGCAGATGTCGTGCGTTTCGAGATGGGCGCTTAAGGGAAGCGCGCGCGTCTGCTGGCCGGAAGTGAGTTGCTGGAAGATACTGCGCAGTAGCAGCGACGGGCCGGTGGAGCCGGTGACTTTCTCCATCGGCTCGTGATTGAGGTTGCCCATCCAGACACCGACGACGTAGCGGTAATTATAGCCGACGGCCCATGCGTCGCGATAGCCGGTGGAGGTGCCGGTTTTAACAGCGGTCTGCGTCGGGAAATTGAGCACGCTATCGACGCCGAATTCCCATTGCCGCGCGAAGGGGTCGGAGAGGATGTTTCCCATCAGCGTGGCGACTTCTTCGGAGAAAACGCGGCGGGGTTTCCTGTCCTGCTGCGGGGTGGGGAGATAGATGAGCGGTTGCCAGAGGCCGCCATTGGCGAGGGTGGCGTAGGCTTGTACCAATTCGAACAATGTGACTTCGCCGTTGCCGAGGGCTAACCCCTCGTCGTAAATCGCGGCATCACGGGTGAGGCTGTCGAAGCCCAGTTTGTGCAGCCGTGCAAGATAGGGTTCGACGCCGACGTAGCGGATAGTGCGGAGTGCAGGGATGTTGAGTGAGTTGGCGAGGGCCTGGCGCAGCGTGACGGGGCCGTAGAACTGGTGGCTGTAATTGGTGAATTCATGCAGGCCGCGCCCGACGGCTTCGGAATAGGGCGTGTCTTTGATAAGCGTCGCCGCCGTCCAACCCTTGGCGAGGGCGGTGGCGTAGAGGAACGGTTTGAGGGCGGAGCCGGGTTGGCGCGGGCGGGTGACCATGTCGAGCGCGCAGCCTTTGTTGCGATAACCGGATGCGGCGCACCCTTCTCCTTCCGTGGCCCATGCGAGGATTTCGTGGGTCTGGTGATCGGCGACCAGTAAGGCGGCATGATTGACGCCTTGCGAGGCGAGGAAGGAGACGCGCTCACGCAGCATGTCGGAGAATTTTTCCTGTAAGCCCGCATCGAGCGTTGTCGTCACCACGGCGGATGGGTGGGGGACGCCCTCTTCCCGCTTCTTGACAAAGCGCAGGAAATGACGGGCTTCGACGGGAAGTTCGGCGCGTGCGAAGGTGAGGTCTTCCTGTTCCAACGCATCATATTGCTCAGGCGTAATGGCGGCGCGGAATTTCAAGAGAGTGCCGAGGCGGAGCGTTCCTTTATCGACATAGGCGCGGTCCCCGTAGGGGTCGAAACGTGAGGGCGCGCGGACGAGGACGACGAGGGTCAGCATCTCCCGCGGAGAAAGCGTGCCGATGTCGCGGCGGAAATAATAATCGGCGGCTTGGGCGACGCCGCGTCGGTTGGCGGCGTAGGGAACTTGATTGAGATAGAATTCTAAGATGGAATCCTTGTCCTTGTGCGATTCCAGTGCGAGGACTTCGACGGTCTCCATCCATTTCGACCAGAGGGTGCGCGGGCGGGGGTTCAGGATGCGTACGACCTGTTCGCTAATGCTGCTGGCGCCGCGATGCATTTGGCCGGTGGTGGCCCACTGGTAGAGTGCGTGGAAGCGCGCCGTCCAATCCACGCCGCTATGTTCGTAAAAACGTTTGTCCTCGGAGAGGATAAAGGCGGTTTTGAGCAGGGTGGGAATTTCGTGGAGGGCGAGCGGGCGTTGGAGGTTCCAGCGGTTCTGGAAGGTGGCGGAGAGCGGCTCGCCGCTGCGGTCACGGAATTCGAGGGCGGTGGCGGAGCTGCCGACATTGTTCCAGAGTGTGTCCGGTGAACGGTAGGAAATCGCTGTCGTCACGCCTAGGCAGGTAATAAGAAGTGCGAAGACGATAAGGGTATGGCGTGCGACGCGCCGCCCACGCTTACCGGGACGCAGCATGTACCTTCAGCGTCCACGGCACATCCTTGCCATAGACATCCGTGTCATACATCTCCTGCGCCAGTGACGGCATCACGCGGAATTCACCGGGCGAGATGACTTGCGCGGTGTAGGAGAGATGATAATTGCCGGGCGCGAGATATTCGGAATAGAAGCGCACCGCGTCATGCCGGATTTCCTGATGGTAGAAGCTCCAGCGCGAGATGCCATAGTCGATCCAGCCGTCACGTTTGAACCAGAAGGAGCCACCGGCGGCGGCGAAATTACCCTTGTCGGCATCGACTACGGAAGCGGTGGCGAGGTCGCGGTTGATGGGTTCCAGACCGCCGGGGACGGGGTCGTCGACCACCACGAAGTTACGCGCGGCGGGAAGTGCGAGGTAGAGATCGACGCGCACGATGTCGCCGGGGGCGAGTGTCGTGTTGTCATTCACCAATTCCCATTTTTTTCCTCGCTCGACGCTATATTCCCGCTTCAGTTCGATACCCGCATTCACCGAGTTGGCGATGGAGGCTTTGGGGGCATAGGACAGACGCGTGGTGTAGTACAAACGCCCTGTGCCTTCGCGGGTGATGTCGAGGGTGGATTTCTGGCCGACATACTCGGCGGTGATGGGTTTGGCGATGGTTTTGACCGGGTCACGCAGGTCGTTGAATTCGGCTTCGCCCAGCTCGTTCTTGCGCCATGACGCGATTACCTGCATCGCCGGTTTTTCCTGTTCATAAGCGCGGCTAAATTCGAGCAGGGCATTCATGCAGAAAATGTTTTCCTGCGTGTTCTCCCAATGGTCGCGTGCGCCGCGTGTCTGCGTGATGGTGCGCACGAGTTTGAAGGGGATGTCGCCGACTGCTTCCGCATAGTACGGGTTCTCGCCCAGCGCGGTGAAGGCGGAGAGGATGGCGCAATTCTCGCGCAAGGGGCTAACCAAGATGCGGTCGAACTCGCCGGAGAGATTCTCACCGTCGAACGTGTCGTTGAAGATGAACTTGCCGCTCGTCTGGTTGGACTGGGAGAGGATCTGGTTCATCGCGTCTTTGGTTACTGCATCTGTCTTGCCGATGCGTTGCGAGGCTTGCAGCATGGAGGTTTTGCCGAAGAGGCTCATCTGCTTCATGACGGGGCTTAGACGGAGAACGTCTTCCTTGGTCGCCTTACCGGAGCGGGACAATGCTTCGAGGGCGACGGCGCGCACTGTTGCGTGCATGGCGGGGGTGTACCCCTCTGCGGTGATGTCCCGGCGCAAGAGTTGCGTGAGGTAGCCTTGCAATTTAGCTTCGACGACGGGGGGAATATCGTACTTCATGTCTTTCAGCCAGGTGAATGCAAGAGCGGTGTAGGCGCTTAAGTAGGGGTCGGTGTAACCGTTTTCGGCGCGGTAATAGGTCATGCCGCCGTTGGGCGCCTGGAAGGAGGATGCGTCCTTCAACATCTGGGTGATAATCTTGTCGCTGCCTGACCATTCTAGTGTGTCGGGCAGGTAGGATTTCAGCGAGAGATATTCCGCGGCCATCACGCCTTTGGAGAGGCGTTGCTCCCAGCAGTAATACGGATAATCGCGCATGTAGCGGAAGGCGCCTTCGAGGTTGCCGAGGACGCTTGGGGAGAGGGAGACGGAGATCTCGCCGCTATCGGGATAGATGTCTTTGGGGACGGCGATACTGGTCTCGGCATGGTTCTGGAGTGTTGTACCGTACGTGGCGGCAACGTCGAGTGAGCGGGCTTTGAGGACGGGGACATGGTGTTCCATGCCGTCGGTATCGACCGCGTCACCCGCCGTGATGGCGAAGCGGAGATCGCCTTTGGCCTGTTCTCGCGTGTCCGCTACCGCGCTTGATTTCACCGGCATGGTGACGGTCTCGCGGGCGTAGGGTTTCAGGGTAATTTTTTTGGTCAGCGTCAGCGGATGAGCCTTGGCGTTGACGTTGCCTTCGACGGTGAAGGTGACGTCGAGCGTGCGGTCTTTATCGGTGCGGTTCATGACGCTCGCCCCGGCGGAGAATTCATCGCCTTCGGTGACTTGATTGGGCATGACGGGGCGGACTTCGGTGGGGCGGTTGACCTTAAAGTTGGTCTCGCCTAAGCCGAGCTGGTCGGTCGGCGTGGCGG
The DNA here is from genome assembly GCA_041749475.1 of Rickettsiales bacterium. GTDB lineage: Bacteria > Pseudomonadota > Alphaproteobacteria > Rickettsiales > UBA998 > JBGTBD01. Next base: position 8,749 of record JBGTBD010000012.1, on the reverse strand, counting down.
CGATGGCGAGGACGCGCCAGCCGGTGAGATTGTCGGGCACGGCGAATTCTGCGGTGGCATTCCCGGCGCTATCCGTTTTTAGAGACGGATTCCAGTAGGCGACGAATTTGAAGAGGTTGCGTAAGCTCAATGCCGCACCGCCGTCACCGCCGGGATTGGCGCCTTTTTTCTCGAATTTCTGGCGGCCGATGAGGGCGTTGAGGAGACTATAATTGCTGAGGTCGAGCGCGCCGAAATGGTAGAGACCGGCGTAGGGGTCGAAATAGCTTTTGCCTGCGGAGATGAGATCGAACACCGCTTCGTCGAGAACGATGACGGCGAGTTCTATCGGTTCTTTTGTGCCTTCAATGCGGGGGGCAGCGTGGAGTTTTACGCTTACCATGTCGCGCGGGCGGTAGACTTCCTTGTCCGTTTTTGCGGTGACGATGATCTCTTTGGCTTTGTCGCTGACGGGAGCGGAGGCATAGCCGAAGCGCATGGCGGGTTTACCGAGATCGACATTGCCTACTCCGAGCGGTTTATCGACGCGCGGGGAGAAGAGCGTGACAGACATGTAGTAGCCCGGCATGTAATCCTTAGTGACGGGGAAGCTGACGATGGGGGTGGAGGTGTCGAACGTCTGGACGAAATGATCCATCACGCCATTGCGCTCGATGGTGATGAGTGCGGTGGCGTTGGGATATGGGTTCTTGACCATGTAGCGTGCCGTGTCCCCAACTTTCCACTCGGTCTTTTCGGGAACGAGGTCGAGCGCGTAATCGGAATCCGACCAGAGCACGAAATCACCGCCGAGGACGTACGCATAATAGGTGGATTTATGGATGCGGTCTTTCGTGTCATGCACGGTGGCGACGGCTTGGTAGTAGCCTGCTTTTTCCGGCGTGAAGTGGCATTCGCCTGCTTCTTTGCCAGACGTTCCGTGGCAGGTGTGGACGGTCACCCACGACGTGTCATACCGCGATTCATACGCGTTACCGGCGCCTTTGACGCGAGAGACGGTGACTTTTTGGCGCTGGATCAGGAGTTCTACTTCCGTGCCTTCGGCCGGGTTCCCGGCAGCGTCGGTGACGATATATTGCACGACAGCGTCCTTGCCGGTCTCGAACATCCAATCTTTCGTTTTGACGCCGACGAAGCGGTCTACGCCTGCATAATCGGCGCTGGCGGAGCTGGCGACGTTCTTGCCGCGATCATCCTGTACTGCCGTTTCCACCGTCAGTTTTCCGTAGATTACCGAACCGCCATCGACCGCGAAGTCGGATGTGGATTCACCTTTGCCATCGAGCTTGCCTTCATGGGAGAAGACGGTCTGGTCGCTAACATCGTAGGACGAGTCGAACTGGAAGCCTTGCGCGGCTTGGTTCTTGGGGGCGAATGATTGCGCAGTGATGGTGGCGGTGATGCGAGATTTTGCGTCCGGATACGCGCCGCCGGAATGGAGGGACGCATTGGATTGGACGGCGACGTTGTCACCACTCAGGAAACGATCCCCGTTCAGTTCAGTCTTCACGCGGAAGGGTGACGGGGTGAAATCGCTGACGAGGACTTTCAGCGGGAACCAGGTGAATTTATTATCGACCTCAGCGTCATAATCCCCGTTCGGGTTATAGTGGTAGCGCTTGCGGGGAGCGAAGTCGGAGGTCAGGCGGAATTGATACCAGCCCATCAGGGCCGATTCGGGAACTTCATATTCGCCTTGGTACGCACCGAATTCGCTGAGGCGGACATCCTTCACCGTCTCCACCACTTCGCCCTTGGGGTTGATGATGTCGAGCGTGTAATTACCCTTCGGGGCGGGAGAAAGTGTGCGGTTGTCGTCTTTGCGGACATAGAATTTATACTGGATGGTGCTGCCCGCGCGGTAGACGCCTTGCGCGGTCGTGCCCCATGCGCGGATATGGCCGTTCTTCTCGAAATTATCCTCGCTGACGCCTGTGCCGGACTGGTAGGTGCTGAGGCTGTAGGGGGAGGAAAGGGGCAGCAGTGCCATGTCCTCACCCTTATCAACGCGGGCGATGAGGCGTTCTTCGGAATCCCTCCATACGTTCATCAGATCGAGCATGGGGTCGAGCGTTTCGGTTCCGGGTAGGATGGCAACGCCGTCCTTGTCCGTCACGGCGGTTGCCAGCACGGTGCCGGGTTCGCCCAAATCCATCAGCGAGCGTTTATAGATGCGGACACGGGCGTCGGGGACGGTATTGCCCGTGGCCATATCGACGACCCATAGCAAGGAGCGGTAATGGCCTAGTTTCATCTGTACCTGATAGGGCGTGACCTGCGCGAAGAGTTGATGCTCGGCAGGGTATTTGGCAACTTCCGGATAGGTGCTGACGGAGCCATAGAGCGCACCACTGCCGCCTAGTATTTTCCGCACCGGCATCGGCATGGCAAACTGGATATTATCGACTTCCGGGACAATGACGACTTCACGTGCATTGGATTTTACACCACCTTGCGGAGTAACGGAGCGGTAGTCTAGACTGTAGGTATTCAGGTTGTTGACGTAGAGCGGGATTTCGCTGTCCACACCCTTCTCCAGCAAGGAATGATTATTCGGCAGGACAAAGTTCGGTTTGCGGCGGGAGGTGACGAAGGTCATGTCGATGGGAGTCACCAAGGATTCGCCGAAAGCGTCCTCCAATGAAGTACGCGGCGCGGAAAGACCGACCATACGCTTGAGCGAATACCAAGCGGAGGTGAAGAAGCCGTGTCCCCCCTTTCCTGTTTTCACGCGGTATTCCTGCTCGGACTTCAGGCCGTAAGGAAGCCAGATGTCGTAGGTCTGGCCGACCTGGTAGTTGGTCTCCAGCGGGTTGTAGTAGGATTCCTCTTCCTCTAACTCCTCATCATCCGCCGCAGGGGGATTCCATAGATTACCCAGTTTAGGGGTGATGGCCAATTCGCGTTTGGCCTCGTTTTTATGGATGGGACGGCTGAAGCTGAGGGCGATCGGCTTCATTGGGTTGCATTCCAGACGCCGGGAGTCTTGGGGCGTCAGTAATTCTATCTGGTCGTCACGGTCAATATGGTAACAGCGGACGCCGAGGAAGGTGAGTTCCGGGAAGGTGGGGAAGACCGCGACCACACGCCGCTTATCGCTTTTTTCATGCCCGATGCCGGAGGCGATGCCGCTATCCGCCACCAAGGAGACAGACGTGGAAAGCGGTAACTTCCGTTTCGGACGGATCAGCCATTCCTGTTGTGCTGCATGTTTAAGCGATGCGGCGGGCATAGTGTTTCCGTAGGGCCGGATGACTGCGGAGACGCGACGCGGCAGCGGATCGGACAGTTCAAAATAAATATGTTTCTTCAATGTGGCGAGAGTGACGTTCTGGTTGAAACGCACATGATAGAGCGGCATTCCGGGTTTGATCCAGCGTTCTACCCGACTGTAGCTGACAGCGGGGCGGATGGTGGTGAAGGAGAATGTTGCGGCCTCGGAAAGCGTATTCCCCTGCTCGTCCAGAATACCCGGTTTCACGGTGACCTGATATGTCGTCGCGGGGAGGAATTGATTTTTCTCGTCGAGATTGCACGCGAGCGCGGAGGTATTCAGCCAGCGCCATTGGCAGTCCAGCTTCGGGGTGATGGTGATGGGGAGTTCTTTCTCGTCACGCTCCATGCGGCCCAAGGGGACGACGGGGTGATTGAACTGCAGGACGATCTGGCGGCCGACGGGGACGTTCTCGTCCGACGGGGTCATGCGCGTGATGGAAAGCGGGCCGGATGTTTTTTGGGTTACGCTGTCCAATGCGGCGGATGCGGGTGAGTGAAAACACAGCACGGCAACACTCATCACCCCTACTACCGAGATTACTTTACCGCGCATATCATCCCCCCGAAACCTGCCACCACTCTTAGCGGTTTGCATAGCAACTGACAAGGGAAGACAATTCCCCACCACCGCTCACTATATTGTTTCTTTTCCCTGACTGATTAGAAGGAACCGGGTGCTTGACCGTATCCCCTTCTTTCTGGCACAGTTCCTGAGTCATTCATTATCAGGAGGTTTATATGGGCAGTTTTATCATCCTTGCACTCGTATTCGCGGGACTTGCGTTTTATATCATGAAGCAGCCCGAGGAGTTCCGTATCACACGCTCCGCGGTGATGAAAGCTCCGCCGCCCGTCATCTTCGCTGAGATCAACGATTTCCGGCAATGGGCGCACTGGTCGCCCTGGGCGAAACTGGACCTCACCGCGCGCAACCGCTTTGAGGGGCCCACTTCCGGTGAGGGGGCGATGTTCACATGGGCGGGAAACAACAAAGTGGGCGAAGGTACGATGACCATCGTGGAAAGCAAGCCCTATGAGCTCATCCGCATCACGCTTGCCTTCCTCAAGCCGTTCAAGGCCACCAATACGGCGGAATATACTTTTACCCCCCAGACTGACAATGCGACGCTGGTGACGTGGAGCATGTACGGCAAGAACACCTTCATCGGCAAGGCCGTCAATCTGGTGATGAATTGCGAGAAGATGGTTGGGAAGCAGTTTGAGGAAGGACTGGCGAACATGAAGGCTGTGGCAGAGGCCAAAGCATAGATTTTTTATCTGCTTTCATGCATGGTGCGAGGCATCATTTTATCATAGGAGAATAGCATGAGTTATGTTGACGGATTCGTCCTCGTCGTTCCTGAGGAAAAGATTGGCGCCTATCGCACCTTAGCGCAAAAAGCGGGTAAGGTATGGATGGAGCATGGTGCATTATCTTACCATGAGTGCGTCCTGGAAGACGGCGAAGCCAAAGGGCTTGTTCCCTTCCCCAAGTTGGCAAAAGCCAAAGAAGGGGAAACGGTGGTCTTCGCGTTCATCACCTATAAATCCCGCAAAGACCGCGACAAAATCAATGCCAAGGTGATGAGTGACCCCCGCGTCGCCAACATGTGCAGCGAGAAGGATATGCCCTTCGACATGAAACGCATGGCGTATGGCGGGTTCAAGGCCATCGTCGCCTTCTGATGCTGATCGGCGGCGCACCGCTCCCGGGTAGTGCCTAGGAATGCACAAGGCCCTCAGCTTCGGCGACAGCACACCAAAGCACTTATGACCCATATCAGTTTTTGGGAATGACTATCTCTGAGATGCATTTCTGAAATGATAACCATACTTGCATCGGCAACTGGAATTCAGGAATTATCCGGAAAGTGGTGGAGGCGACAGGAGTTGAACCCGCGACCCCCTGAATGCAAATCAGGTGCTCTACCAACTGAGCTACGCCCCCACTTCGGCACTGCGAATGCCTAGATAACTAAAGATAACTGCATATCAGTCAAGAGAAAAGTGATTCCTCCGGCTTTTTACGTTATAACGCGCGCGTTGTCGGCTGCTTTCCGAACCCGTTCATGTTCTTTATCATCGTTTCGTAATAGTTGGGGAAGAACATGCGCATCGCCATCGGGTCATCCGCCAGCATCATCCTGCCGTGAGTTACGCAGTCGATCACCGCATGGCCGAGCGACATCGCCCATTGGTGCAAGTGGCTGAGCTTAGTAGGTTCCTGTTTTGCGGTATCAGTCGGCTTACCCTCTGCATCCCAATCCTCACGCCAATTACGTTTGAGCATCTGAGCAAGACGCATGAAATTGCGTTTATCGTTCATCGTCTCCGACAGATGCGGCAGTTGCTCGCGCACCGTCTGGCTCAAGCGGGTGTAGGATGTGTCCGGGGAGAAGATGACTTTCTGCTGCTGTTGCCACATCTGGGTGCGTTTTTCCATCGGCAGGCCGGGTTGGGTACGGTATTTCAGTTCCTCCAGCGTCAGGGGACGGGAGCGGGCGGCGATGGTGGCCATCGTATCCACTGCCTGCGTTTTCGGGTTTTTGTCCTCGTTCAGCTGCTCCTTGTCCTTGTTCAGCGAGAATAATACTGAATTATTGGGCAAGGCCGCCGTGACCAGATTCACCGCTTCGCGGAATTCGGGTTTCAGGCGCTTCTGGAGAAAGTCATCCTTCGCCAGCGCGGGATAATAGTCGGTGATGTGATCCAGATCTGTCATCGCCAGACCGAAGGCCATACGATCGATCACGTCGCAGAATACGGAAGAGAGTCTGTATAGTTGCCGATAGATCATAGGGTCGAGCGGCACGGAGGGGTCTGACGGGATGAGCACGTCCACGCCTCCAAGCTCGATCACCTTGCCAAGGCGGGATCTTGCCCCGCTTTTGGTCGGCTCCAGTTTATCCAGTTCGGCACGCAATGATTGTTCGATGGTATGGGCGCCTATCCATGTGGGGACGATCCCGGCATGCTGGAAGGATTCGCTGAAGGTGATGGTCCGCATCCCCTCATCCGGGTCGATGGTCTCCTTGGTGATGTCCATTGGCTTACGCGACCCGGCACGGGAGCTGGTATTGCCATAATCATCCCGCGTGATCCAGAGGAAGAAGCCCATCTTATCCTCGCGGAAGACGTTTTCCTTGTAATCATCGAGCGTCGATTTGAGGACGCGCAGCGCTATCTGGTTAATGCGGGGGTTATCCTTGATGGCGTCGGCGCCGCAATGGGTACGCTCGACGTGGTTGGTGGGGGTTCCCAGCTCCTGCATGGCGAGATATTTCGCGGCGTGGCTCAGGTTGCGGGCGTAGAGGCGTGTGATGGAACCGGGATAGTTGAAATAGCCCAGATTATCGCCACCCTGAAAGGTGAATTTCATGAAGTCGTGCAGCTTGTACATATTGGTCGCCGCAGAGATGGAACGCACGCCCCCACGGAAAGGGTCGGAATTACTGCCGCCCTCGAAGAATTGCGTCTTGATGCCATATTGATCGTTGAGTGCACGGATTTTCTCATGCGCGTCGTAGATGAACGCGCGGGCGGCAGGAAGGCCGGAGCGGCGGGTGTTGTCGCTATGGGCGATCTGCACCTGCTGCGTCTGCTCGCCTTGCGAGAGGCCGAGAGACTTCATGTGACCGGCAACCAGATTGAGATGATCCATATAGGCAGTGTTGTTATAGGCATTTTGCAGGATGCTATCCACGCGCTTCATGGTGTCCGGTTCCTCGAACAAGGGAACCACGCCCATCACTGCGCGGCTGTCTCCTTTTGTGCTCAGTTTTTGCAGGAGTACCGCTTCAAGGATGTTGCTCGCATTCTGGCATTCGGCGAGGACGTTGGCAGTGATCATCTCGGGGAAATCACGGGCGAGTTCCATGCGCTTTAATGTGTGGTAGCCGATGGGGGTGGCGTCTTCCTTACTGTATGGTTTGCCTTTGCCCTGTTCCATCATATCCTTTAAGGCCGGCTGCATGGATTCCACGAATCCGTCCTGCTGGATTTTCTCGCTCAGTACGGCACATTTTTGTGCTTCCAAGGCTTTCACTTGCTCGTCGTCACCCGCTTCTTTCGCCGCTTTCGCCTGGTCGCACAGCGTGCCATATTCTTCCGGCAGGAGGTGGGCGATGACGCGCTCGTATTCCTCCGCCGTCTCGCGGTATTCGATGCGGGCGAAGTTGAAGTCGAACGTCCTTGCTTTTCGCCAGAGGTCAAGTACTGGCTTATCCAGTCCGCCCTTGGCTTTCACCGCGTGATAAGCTGTGTTCAAGTCGTTCACGAAGTCGTTATGCGTTTCGCGGTTCAGGCCGATTTCGGACAGCTGTCCGCTAATTGTGTTGAACTCCTCAGGTGGGAGGAAGCCGTCGGGGGATTTTTTCTCGTTGAGAACCTGAAGTAAGCGCGTCAGATTCTGTTCTGCGTGATTCAATTTAACACGCCATTTTTTTAGTTCAGGGGTGTTTTGAAGTATGTTCTTATGTCCGGCCTGTTCTTGAGCGACCATTCCACGTAAATCTTCGCTATATAATTTCACCACCGCAAGTTTATGCTTGATGATGGCCTCCAGCGTGGTCTCCGCAGTTACCTTGCTGTTGCCGTCCTTATCGCCGGAGGAGCCCCAGGAGCTGTAGCGCATATTGAGGAAGATATCCTGCGGGTTATATTCTTGTCCGGATTTCGTTGCTTTTTCCTGCAACGGTTCCTCGAACGAGGCATAGACGGCGGGGAGATTCTTATAGATGTTGCCGAGGTAATAGATGACCTGATCGATCTCATCGCTTACCGAGATACTGCCGGGAAGACCGTTCTTTTCGGGAATGAGGCGATTGTCATTGGCGTATGCGTGCATCGCCGTCCGGGATGCGGTCGAGAGGCTACGTTCGTTATGATCCTTCATGAAATCGGCGTGCAGCGCGTTACCGAGCCGCCGGAGATTGTCGATATTCTCCTTGGCATTGACGTTAGTGGGGTGCGCCGTCATCACCACCTCTAACACCGGGCGATTCAGGTAACGGACCGCCGTTTTATAATCCTCTACTGAGCCCAGCATATCACGTACACCACCAGAAAGCGGTTCAGCCTTTTTATTGATGACGTTCTGGCGGGATTCCTCAATCGCGCGCTCCCGCGTGTGCAACGTGGAAAGATCATAGAGCTGGCCCATGCGGGTAAACCCGCGCATGAACTGATTGCGTTGATTGAGAGTCTGTTCCTCAGGAGTATCCTTATGCGGCTTGAATAAGGACATGATCTGTGACGCAACCTGTTCGACACTGCCTTCGCCTTTCCATATCGCGTCGCGCGCCCTCTGGAGCATCGTCACCACTGTCGGATCGGCGTCATTGGAATTGGCGGCTTCGTCCAGGAAGGCACCGGTGAGACCGATGGCGTCGGATTTTAGTTTGTCTTTGGTATTTTTTTCTTCGGTATCATCAAGTTTGCGCTGAGCGACCACGTGTATTCTCCATTAATTCAC
>JBGTBD010000011.1:0-99099 GCA_041749475.1 Rickettsiales bacterium | reverse complement strand
GAGGAACGCTGCATCGCCTGCAAACTCTGCGAGGCGATCTGCCCCGCGCAGGCCATCACCATTGAGGCCGAAGCCCGCGAAGATGGCTCCCGCCGGACGACGCGTTACGATATCGACATGACCAAATGCATCTATTGCGGCTTCTGCCAGGAAGCCTGCCCGGTCGATGCCATCGTCGAAGGCCCGAACTTCGAATACGCCACCGAAACCCGCGAAGAATTGTTTTATAACAAGGACAAACTGCTCGCCAACGGTGAACGCTGGGAAGCCGAACTGGCCGCCAACATCGCTGCTGACGAAGCGTATCGCTAGTTGTCACCAAAAATTAACATACATTAACCTATCCATGCGGTATATATCCTCGGCTAACTGGCAGAGAATATATGGATATTTCAGAAACACAGCCCGTACGAAGTGCGGATCATTTATACATTCATGACCGATTAATTGATGGTAGGATAATCGCGGATGTAGCTAATTCTATGCGTTTGCCTACACCCGTGAAGCATCTGCTTTTGGGAACTGGGGAATTCAGCACATGGAAGATAGATGCACGTGAGCTTGTTCTTACCAATATACTGCTAGGGGATAAACCCCCATTCACTGAGGAGCAATGGAAGAAACTTGACCCTTCCTTGCAGAAATATTCCACGGAAACCATTTTGGCTGGCATGTTTGACACCACTCTGGCCTCGAAAGCGATGGATGCGGTAAATACGTTTACAAAACGCTACACAGGGCGTCGCGCAGTAATGCGCATGGGCATTGGTGCAGCACTGGGAATGACGGGCGGTAATGCGCTGGATACGTTCATCCACCGACGGGTTCCCGAACGGGAAGTGACGCCCGATGTTACCATCGTGGACGGAATAGAATATCCGGTGGTAGAGCGGGTTAGCCCCATACCCTCTGATGACGTCCTAAAAATGGCTCAGATCGTTGGTGGCGGCGTGTTAGGTTCTTATGCTGCCTCACGCACGCTGGATCAGGTGCGCTTTATAAAAACCCTGTGCGATGCACTAACCCTGCAGTTCGCCAGCCGTGTTAGCAAAATACATTCGGGCGAAATAACCGTTGGCGAACCGTCCATGGGGCGATGGTAGTCGCGGCACCAAATCAGTTGCCACATGCCTCAAAGGTTAATCTATACTTCTGATTTTACCTCACGCATCACACCCGCTGCAATATTACGCTTCCACACCTAAAGAGCCCAAACTTTCCTTGCCACTGGCGAAAGCTGCGTGATAGTAATCCCCCTGACTATATTTATCGTTAGGACTCAAGGATGGAATTCAACCTTCCTACCGTCATGTTTTATGTGTTCAGCCTCGTGCTGGTGGCCTCTGCGCTGGGAGTGATTTCTGCGCGGAACCCGGTGCATAGCGTCCTGCTGCTGATTTTTTGCTTCTTCAACGCTGCCGCGCTCTTCATCCTCATCGGGGCGGAGTATCTGGCGATGACGCTGGTCATCGTCTATGTCGGCGCGGTCGCGGTGCTGTTCCTATTCGTGGTGATGATGATGGACGTCTCCGTCGCCGAATGGCGGCAAGGTTTTCTGCGCTATCTACCGCTCGGTGTCGGCGTGGCGCTGCTATTTTTCATCCAGCTTGCGGTGCTGTTCTATATCTCGGTGCATGTGGACGTGCAAAAAGCGCTCCCCGCCAACCCCGCGCCGGACGAGGAAAGCGCCCTCAGCAATACAGAGGCGCTGGGCAATATTCTCTATACCGATTATATCTACGCCTTCCAGATTTCCGGCCTCATCCTGCTGGTCGCCATGATCGGCGCGATTGTACTCACGCTGCGCCACCGCGAAGGTGTGAAGAAACAGAATATCGGCAAACAGATCGCCCGCCGCCGTAAGGATAGCGTGGAGCTGGTCAAGGTCGAGAGCGGAGAAGGGGCATGATGGAAATTACCCCTCTGTTCGGCTCCATCACGATTTTGCATTACGTGTTCCTGTCCACGCTGCTGTTCACCGTCGGCGTTGCCGGGATTTTCATCAACCGAAAGAACATCATCACCATCCTGATGTCGATCGAGTTGATTCTGCTCTCGGTGAACATCAATTTCGTCGCGTTTTCGGTGCAGCTGGGCGACTTGGCGGGGCAGGTCTTCGCCGTCTTCGTCCTCACCGTCGCCGCCGCTGAAGCTGCCATCGGCCTCGCCATCCTCGTCACGTTCAACCGCAACCGCGGCTCCATCGCTGTGGAAGACATCAGTGAGTTGAAGGGATAATATGGCATTCTCGTGGATGATAGGCCTGATCGTATTCCTCCCGCTGCTTGCGGCGGGAGGCGTTGGGCTGACCACGCGTTTCATCCCTGATTTCCGCTCACAGATCATCACATCGGGAAGCCTGATTCTCTCCGCCATCCTGTCTGCCTTCGTGTTCTATCACGTCGTCTTCGGCCCCGGCCCGGAAGTCGTCACGCTGCTGCCGTGGATTGCCTCCGGTGATTTCAAAGCCGATTGGGCGCTGAAAGTCGATGTGCTGACCGCCGTGATGCTGATCGTCGTCACATGGGTATCGGCCTGCGTCCACGTCTATTCCATCGGCTATATGAGCCATGACCATCACAAACCCCGCTTCATGGCCTATCTCTCGCTCTTCACCTTCTTCATGCTGATGCTGGTGACGGCGGATAATTTCGTGCAGCTCTTCCTCGGCTGGGAAGGGGTGGGTCTGGCCTCGTATCTCCTCATCGGCTTCTGGTTTCATAAGCCTTCCGCCAACGCCGCCGCGATGAAAGCCTTCCTCGTCAACCGCGTGGGTGACGTGGGCTTGGCTATGGGTATCGCGCTCATCTTCATGACCTTCGGCAGCGTCCATTACGATACCGTCTTCGCCGCTGTCGCCGATCATCAGGAAGAGACCTTCACCATCTTCGGGTACGCGCTGCCGTTGCTCGACGTCATCGGCTTACTCCTCTTCATCGGCTGCATGGGGAAATCCGCGCAACTCCTGCTGCATACATGGCTACCAGACGCGATGGAAGGGCCAACGCCCGTATCCGCCCTCATCCATGCGGCGACGATGGTCACCGCCGGGGTATTCCTCGTCGCCCGCTGCTCTCCCATCTTCGAATTTGCCCCCATCGCGCTGCAGGTGATTACCGTCGTCGGCGCGACCACGGCGTTCTTCGCCGCCACCATTGGCCTAGTGCAGAATGACATCAAGCGCGTCATCGCATACTCCACCTGCTCGCAATTGGGGTATATGTTCTTCGCCTGCGGCGTCTCTGCATACTCCGCCGGTATTTTCCATTTGATGACCCACGCCTTCTTCAAGGCGTTGCTGTTCCTGGGTGCGGGTTCGGTCATCCATGCGATGTCGGACGAGCAGGATCTCCGCAAGATGGGCGGTATCTGGAAAAAGGTTCCCTACACCTACGCCTTCATGTGGATCGGCTCCCTCGCGCTGGCGGGCCTGCCCGTATTCGCCGGATTTTACTCTAAGGACACTATCTTGGAGGTCGCCTTCGCCGCGCATTCTGCTGTCGGCAACTATGCATACGTCCTCGGCGTGATGGGGGCGTTCATGACCGCCTTCTATTCATGGCGCCTGCTGTTCATGGCATTCCACGGTGAATCGCGTGCGGATGAAGAGACGCAACATCACGTCCATGAATCCCCCCCCATCATGCTTGGGCCACTCGTGCCGCTGGTGCTTGGCGCACTCTTCGCTGGCGCGCTCGGCTATTACTGGCTGGGCATGGTCTCACCGGAAGGCGAATTCTGGCGCGGCGCGATCTTCGTCAGCCCCGCCCATCCTGTGCTCGAACACGCGCACCATATCCCCGCATGGGCGAAGTTCCTGCCCATCGTGGTTAGCGTACTCGGCATCGCACTGGCATGGGTCTTCTATATCCGCCGCCCTGGCATCCCCGCAAAAATCGCTCGCACGTTCGGCGGCGTCTATCGCTTCCTGCTCAACAAATGGTATTTCGACGAATTGTACGACATCCTCTTCGTCCGCATGGCAAAACGCCTTGGCCGCATCCTCTGGAAGCGTGGGGACGAGAAAACAGTCGACCGCTTCGGTCCCAACGGCTTCGCATGGCTGTCGCTTCGCGGCGGGGTGCTGACCAGCAATAGCCAGAGCGGCTTCCTCTATCACTATGCATTCGCCATGATGCTGGGCCTCCTCGGCCTCGTCATCTGGTACACATGGAGCGTACTCGGCTAATGGACCAGATCGGACTGCTTTCCATCCTGATTTTCCTACCGCTGATCGGCGCGGCGGCCATCTTCCTGTTCGTCCGTAAGGACGACGCGGAAGGAGCATCCAACGCGCGTAACGCCGCGCTATGGACGACGGTCATCACCTTCTTCGTCTCCCTCGCATTATGGACCGGTTTCAATCCCGATACGGCCGATTTCCAGTTCGTTGAAAAATCCCCGTGGTTCACCGATTTCAAACTGTTTTATTATCTGGGTATCGACGGTATCTCACTATTCATGGTGCTGCTGACCACGTTCCTGCTGCCGATATGCATCCTCTGTAGCTGGCATTCCATCCACACCCGCGTACGCGAATTTATGATTGCCTTCCTCGTGCTGGAATCCTTCATCATCGGCGTATTCTGCGCGCTGGACGCGTTGCTCTTCTACCTCTTCTTTGAGGGGATGCTGATCCCGATGTTCCTCATCATCGGTATCTGGGGCGGCACGAACCGCGTCTACGCCGCCTATAAATTCTTCCTCTATACTTTGCTTGGCTCCGTTCTCTTCCTCTTGGCGATTCTCTATCTCTACTTCCAGTTCGGCACGCTCGAAATCCCCGTCCTCATCGAGCAGGCTCCTGTACTCAGCCTTGACGTACAGATATGGCTCTGGCTCGCCATGTTCGCTTCCTTCGCGGTAAAGGTTCCGATGTGGCCCGTCCATACCTGGCTGCCCGACGCACACGTTCAAGCGCCGACCGCGGGCTCCGTCATCCTTGCCGGGGTGCTTCTGAAAATGGGCGCGTATGGCTTCTTGCGGTTCTCTCTCCCCATGCTACCCGAAGCGTCGCAGTATTTCGCGCCGATGATGTTCGCTCTCAGCGTCATCGCCGTCATCTATACCTCGCTCGTCGCACTGGTGCAGGAGGACATGAAGAAACTGATTGCCTATTCCTCCGTCGCCCATATGGGTTTCGTCACCATCGGCCTCTTCACCTTCACCCAACAGGGTGTAGAAGGGGCTATCGTGCAGATGATTAGCCACGGTCTCGTATCCGGTGCGCTCTTCCTCTGCGTCGGCGTCGTCTATGACCATCTCCACACCCGCGAGATTTCGCGCTACGGCGGTCTCGTCCATAACATGCCGTATTACGCCGTGTTCTTCCTCGTCTTCACCATGGCCTCCGTCGGCCTGCCCGCGACCAGCGGCTTCGTCGGTGAATTCCTGATCCTGATGGGTGCGTTCAAGGCCAGCCCAGCCGTCGCTGCACTGGCTGCTTCCGGCATGGTGCTTGGCGCGGCCTACGCGCTCTGGCTCTATAAACGCGTCGCTCTCGGCGAACTCACCAAGCGTGACCTGAAGAAGATGACCGACCTCTCTCGCCGGGAATGGTTGATGTTCGTCCCCATCGTGCTACTAGTCATGTGGCTGGGCATTTACCCGCTGCCCTATTTCGACGCGATGGATGATTCCGTGACGCATCTGCTCCAACATATCTCAGCGCATACGGGAGGATAGATTATGACGCCGATCACTCTCGCCAGCCTGACCCCCCTGATGCCCGAATTGTTCCTCGCTATCACCGCGATGATATTGCTCATCTATGGCGTATTCCGGGGCAATAAATCGACTCATGTGGTGGCGATGGGGACGGTATTCAGCTTTATCGGCGCATTGTTCCTGCTGTCGATGGTGGATGTCTCCACCCGCGTCCATTTCACGGGCATGTTCGAGCATGACGGCTTCACCCGTTTCGGCAAGATGCTGGTGCTTTTAGGCGGTATCCTCAGCATGATCCTCGCCGAGCGCTGGATTAAGAGCGAAGAAAACAACCGTTTTGAATTCCCCATTCTCGTGCAGTTTGCCGTCATCGGAATGCTGCTGATGATCTCCGCATCCGACATGCTGGCGGTTTATGTCGGCATGGAATTGATGAGCCTTTCCCTCTACGTCCTCGCCGCCTTCCGGCGGGACGACGTGCGCTCATCCGAAGCGGGCCTCAAATATTTCATCCTCGGCTCGCTCGCCTCGGGGATGATGCTGTTCGGCATCTCACTGGTCTATGGTTTCTCCGGCACGATTGGCTTCCGCGAACTTTCCGAAATGGCCAGTTTGATGATGACGAGCGTCCCCGAAGATGGCGCGGCGCAACTCTCGCTGGTCTCGCACGGTCTCATCATCGGCCTCGTCCTGGTGATCGTCGGGTTCTGCTTCAAGGTCTCCGCCGTGCCTTTCCATATGTGGACTCCGGACGTCTATGAAGGCGCGCCCACGCCGGTGACGGCATTCTTCGCAATGGCTCCGAAGATTGCGGCACTCTTTATCCTCGTGCGCGTCCTCAACCAGCCTTTCCAGCCGCTGGAGCAATACTGGCAACAGATCATCGTAATGGTCTCCTGCGCCTCGATGATCATCGGTGCGCTCGGTGCATTGACCCAAAGCAATATCAAACGCCTGTTGGCCTATAGCTCCATTGGCCATGTCGGCTATGTCCTCGTCGGCGTCGCGGCGGGGAACGAACAGGGCATCATGGGTGTTGCCGTCTATCTCGCGCTCTATCTCTTCATGACCGCAGGGGCGTTCGGGTGTGTGCTGATGATGCAGCGGAACGATAAGGCCGTAGAGCAAATCTCTTCCCTCGCCGGGCTGTCCCGCCAGCAGCCGAGACTGGCGCTGGCGCTGGGTGTCATCCTCTTCTCGATGGCCGGTATCCCGCCATTGGCAGGCTTCTTCGGCAAGATGTATGTCTTCCTCGCCGCGATTGAGGCCCAGTTATATGGCCTCGCCATCCTTGGCGTCCTCTCCAGCGTCATTGCCGCCTTCTATTACCTGAAAATCATCAAGATCATGTATTTCGACGAAGGCGACGCATCCTTTGATAAATCGGAAACCTCCGGGCTGCCCTTCACGGTCGCCATCTGCACCATCATCATCCTCGGGTTTGTGCTTGCGCCGTCCGTACTGACGGTCCCCGCCACGGCAGCTGCAAAGGCATTGCTATTGTGACGGGAAAAAAGAAAAAATATCAACTCATCGAAGATTATCATCTGCTCGCTTATGACGAACTGGACAGCACCAATGACGAAGCCCGCCGCCTTGCGGAAGGCGGAGCGTCGCACGGCGCGGTCATCTGGGCGCGCACGCAGTCTTCAGGCAGAGGACGCATGGGCCGCGAATGGGTGTCCAATGATGGCAATCTGTTTGTCTCCGTCCTGCTCTCCCCGAATAAGAAACTGGAGGCCTTGCCGCAACTCTCGCAGGTCAGCTCGCTCGCGGTTTTAGAAACCCTCCAGCCCATCGTTGGCGAAGGTCACTCGCTACGCCTGAAATGGCCGAATGATGTGTTGCTGGACGAGAAAAAAGTCGGTGGCATCCTGCTTGAGAGTTTTGAGTGCACGAACCCCGAAGGCATCAAGAAACGCTGGGCTGTCGTCGGCGTCGGCATCAATGTGGAGCATTACCCGCGCGATGTGCGCTACCCCGCCAATTGCCTGAAGGATGCGGGCGTGGAACTCATCTCCGCCAAGATCGTTCTCTCCCGCTTCATCCATCATTTCATCCAGTGTTATGACGCATGGGTGAATGACGGGTACGACTCCATCAACACCCGCTGGAAATCCCACGCGTTCCGTCTAGGCGAAGAGATCACCATCGAATCGGGAGCCGATACCTACACCGGCACATTCCACGACGTGGATGCCCATGGCCAAATGTGCCTGAAAATGAGCGACGGCGCGATCACTTGCATTTCCGCAGGCGACGTCATGGCGCAGGCGCTGTAGCCCATGCTGCTCGCGGTCGATATCGGCAATACCAACACGCTCTTCGCGGTGTTCGAGGGGCAGGAACTGCGTGGCCAATGGCGCATGGCGACGATCCGCCACCGCACGGCGGATGAGTATTTCGTCTGGCTCAGCCATGTGCTGCAGGAAGCGGGCCTGACGTTCAAATCCATCAACGCTGCCATCATCGCCACCGTCGTCCCCGAGACGCAGTTCGCCATCACCCAACTCTGCCGCAAATATTTCCATATCGAACATCCTTTGATGGTCGGTGACCCGTCCGTGAAGCTGGGCATCGAAGTGAAGCTGGAACGCCCCGAGGAAGTCGGCGCCGACCGCCTCGTCAACGCCATCGAAGCATGGCGCAAGTATAAGCGCGCACTCATCGTCATCGATTTCGGCACGGCGACAACGTTCGATGTAGTGAACGGGCAGGGGGCCTATGTCGGCGGCGTCATCGCCCCCGGCGTCAACCTCTCGCTGGACGCGCTGCATCAGGCCGCCGCCAAACTCCCCTCCATCCGCATCCGCACGCCGGACAAGGTCATCGGCACGAATACCGTTGGCGCGATGGAATCCGGCATCTATTTCGGCTATGTTGGCTTGATTGAAGGGATTGTAACGCGTATTGCTAAAGAGTTCGGGGCGCCGATGAAGGTCATCGCCACGGGTGGCCTCGCCCCGTTATACAGCCGCGCGACCCCGATGATCGAGGAAACGCTGGAAGATTTAACTATTTACGGCCTGCGGACGATCTACGAACGCAATGCATCACCCACCTTAGAAGGAATAAAAAAATGAGCATCAACTGGAAAGCCCACAAAGAGGATTTGATTTTTGTGCCCCTCGGCGGCAGCAACGAAATCGGCATGAACCTGAACCTCTATCACTATAAGGGGAAATGGCTGATCGTCGATCTGGGTATCGGCTTCGCGGATGACTTCCTCCCCGGCGTCGAGATCATCCTGCCGAACATCGAATTCCTGCACGAGATCAAGAAGGACATTGTCGGCCTCGTCCTCACCCATGCGCATGAGGATCATCTGGGCGCTGTGCCCTATCTCTGGCACGAGATCGGCTGCCCCGTCTACGCCACCCCATTCACCGCCTCCATCCTACGCCACAAAATGGCCGATGACGGGCTGACGGGTAAAATCCCCGTCCATGAAATCAAGACCAACGGCTCGCTGGTTCTCGAACCCTTCTCGATGGAACTGGTCGATCTCACCCACTCCATCCCCGAGATGCAGGCGATCGCGATCAAGACCGATCGCGGCAGCGTGATGCATACGGGCGACTGGAAGCTCGACCCCACGCCGATGGTCGGCCCCGCCTCTAATGAAGACGCCCTCCGCCAGTTCGGGGATGACGGTATTTTGGCAATGGTCTGCGATTCCACCAACGTCTTCGTCGAAGGCATCTCCGGTTCGGAATCCGACGTCGAGCGCGAGCTCGCCACCGTTATCGCCGCCTGTAAGGAACGCGTCATCGTCACCTGCTTTGCCTCAAACATCGCACGTGTACAATCCATCGTCCGCGCCGGTCAGAAAGCGGGCCGCAAGATCGTGCTTTCCGGTCGCTCCCTCTTCCGTGTCACCGCCGCCGCACAGGAAAGCGGCTATCTACAGGACGTTGAGTTCTATAACGATAAGGAAGCCATGGGCCTGCCCCGGAACGAGGTGATGATCTTATGCACCGGCGGGCAGGGGGAGCCGCGTGCGGCGCTCTCAAAAATCGTCCAGCAACAACACCCTTATATCCGCATACACGAGGGTGATACGGTGATTTTCTCCTCCCGCGTCATTCCGGGCAACGAGACCAAGGTGCGCCACCTCTCCAACAAACTGGCGCTGATGGGCGCGGAACTGGTGACCGATCGCGATGTGCCGATTCACGTCTCCGGCCACCCGTGCCGTTCGGAATTGCAGCAGATGTATCAACTTATCCGCCCGAAAATCGCCGTACCGGTACATGGCGAGGCGCTCCATATCCATGAACATGCCAAGTTCGCCCGCGCCATGCAGGTTCCGCACGTGCTGGAACCTTCCAACGGCGCGGTTATTTGCCTTGCTTCAGCGACTACCCCCGTCGGCCAGATCGGTCGCGTCACCTCAGGCTATCAGGCGATGGACGGGCATTCGCTGATCCCCACCGACAGCATCATCCTGAAAACCCGCCGCAAACTGCGGGAGGACGGCTCCATCATGATCTCCGTTGTTGTGGGGAAGAACGGCGAAGTACTAGGTCGCCCGCACATCACCGCACCCGGCTGTCTTGATTCTATTGAGGACGAAGAACTGATTGACGAACTGCGCGATGAAATCCAGACGCTGATCGAAGAATCCGGCGCTCGCGGCAAGGGCAAACCTGATCGCCACGCGGGTGATAAGAAACGCAAAGGCAAGGCGCCCGGTGCGAAAACCGGCATTGAGGAGAAAATACACAACACGGTACGCCGCACTATCACCAAGGAGCTGGGCAAGAAACCCGTACTGGAAATTCACATCCATCATGTATAAAGTCATCAGCGCATGAACATGAAAAATAACCTGAATCTCCCTCAGATGAAATTGCCCGCCAATCTGGTGATGCCGCATTTTCAGCCCTGGCATAAATGGGCGTTCGGGGGATTGTTCGGGTTTTTCTTTCTCCTGTGGCTGGCTCTCTCCATACTGGTGGATGAGGACGCCATCGCTAAGGAATTCATCGCCAAAGTCAAATCCGTCACCGGCTATGCGGTAAGTTACGGGGAGATGGATGTGTCCGTCCTTCCCGTACCGACGGTGACGCTCTATAAGGTCAAATTGGACAACGACCCCAAGGCATCCAGCCAGAATTTTCTGATTGCCGATAGAGTGGAAGTCTCTGTTGACCTGATGTCGCTGTTATCGGGTAACATGCAGTTCAACCGCCTGTTACTGGACAAACCCCAATTCCAGCTAGAAAAATTCGCCGATAAGACGACGAACTGGGCCTTCATGGAGGCGTTGAACGATAAAGACATGGCCATGCAGGAGGGGGTGAACCTTATCCTGCAATCCGGCACGCTGACCTTCGTGGATGTGGTGAATAACAAAGTCAAAAGCATCGATAAATTCTCGATCGACCTCGATATTTCGCCCAAGACTTTCGATGTCGCAGGCAGCTTCCTGCTCGATAATAAGCAAGTGAGGCTGGACGGTGAATTCACCGTCAGCGCTTTCACCGGCATCGAGGATTTCTCGATGAAAGGATCTCTCGCCGCGCGTGAAGCACAGAATAACCTGATCTATAAAGGGGACATGGGTCGGGCTGCCGGCCTTCTCACACTGAACGGGACGCTGGAATCCACCTTCGTCGATCTCAAGCCGTGGCTGTTCGAGGTGGTTTCCAAGGATAGCCAGAAAGTCATCGGCGACGCGATTCCAAACCCAATCCCGGCCAGCTTCGCGGCTAACGTGGTAAAAGCCGGGCCGATACTGAACGTCACCAACCTCACCGTCAAGGGCGGTGTAACCGCTGGAACGGGAGGGCTGAGCTGGACGGATGACGAGACCGATAAGTTGGCGATGAAGCTTGATTTTACCACTCTCGATTTCGGCAATATCGTGACGAAGAGCGACATGTTATTCGCCAAGGGCGCATTCAACCGCCTGTTCGGCATGTTCCTGCCTCAGGGGGTGTCTGCTGAAGTCGCCATCAATGCGCAAAAGGTGCACTTAGGAACTGTTCAGGCCGATAGTCTGGAACTTTCCGCCACGCTGGATCAGCAGGAGCTGGTGCTGAACCAGGCGGCGCTGAATTTACCAGGCGACAATCACATCCTGCTGTTCGGCATTTTCAAGATGACGCTGGATAACCAGATCAGTTTCGACGGCAATATCGAAACGGTGGGCAAATCCCTGAGCGGGCTGGTAGAGTCGCTGGACATGATTTCCCAAAGCTTCCTCACCGATCACACCGGCGAATTCCGTGGCCGGGCGGAGTTGAATCTTTCCTCCACGCTGAACATCATCTCCGGTATTAAGTTTCAGGCGGGTGATTTGCTGGTCGCCGGCGGGGTGACGCTGGGCACAAGCAAGGAAGCGGACGCCGAGATCACTATGGAGGTGGATAACATCAAGCTGGACGGCATGCTTTCTTACCTCATCCCAACCTCACCGAAGGATTTAGGGGCGGTGGGGACCGGGTTCGAGGACGTGAAGCGCAATGTCAGCTGGCTGGCGGAATTCAAGCACCGTATCCTGTTCAACGTCGTGCTGCCGCGCTACTCTCTCGGCGGGCGCACAGGCACGAAACCCGCCGCGTTTATCGTTAAATTGGAACCCAACAGCATCGATTTTCGTAAAGCCGACATCAAGCTGGACGATCTGGAAGTGCGCGGCAACCTGAAATACACTCAGCTCACGCGTATTCCGTCGGTGGAAGGGGATATTTATCTCTCCTACCTCAACATCGCGACCGCATTCGGCAAGAAGATGCGCCTCTCCCCCGTCGCTCGAGGCAACCGTCAGGAAGTATGGGATACGGAGTATTTCAACGTCAATTTCCTCAAAGGCTATGATACGTTCGTCAAAGTCAACATAGGCAACCTGTTACACCCCGATTTCGGGATGACGAACGTCACCGCGATCCTCAATAGCAAGAACGACCGTTGGAACATAGACGAATTCCAGGGCAATATCTGGGAAGGTCAGGTAAAGGGCGCATTCGTGCTGGATGTCAGTTCTGTTCCCGGCATCTCCGCGCAACTGGGTATTGGGGCCGTGCGTGCTGACCGGATGATGGACGCGCTGATCGGCCAGCCGTCCTTCCGTGGCTTTATTAACGTAAACGCACAGATCGCCACTTCGGGGCTCAATATGGTGAGTTGGGTGCGCAACTCTATGGGCCATATCTCCTTCACGGGGCAGAATTTCGCCATTAAAGGGTTCGATGTGGCGTCACTCGTGCAGACCGTGCCGTTGATGCGCAGCGTGACTGACGTAGTCAATACCGCGCGGGTCTCGCTGCTGAAGAACCAGTCCACGTTCAGCGTCATCAGCGGCTTCTTCAATATCGAGCAGGGCGTGATGTCCACGCCGGAAATCAAGCTGCGTTCCAAACATGCCACAGGGACGCTGAAAGGCCAGATGGATCTGCTGCCCTGGATGATGGATATGTCAGTCGATTTCGCGTTGACGACGCTCGATCCCGCCAATTATCCGGTATTGCGCATCCTGTTCAAGGACTCTATCGATGATCCTATCATTAACTTCGATACGCGGTCTCTGGAAGCCTTCATTGCACGGAAAAAGATACGATAGGACGCATTTGAGATAGTTTTTAACGATTTCTAAGCGTTTCGGTGGTAAGTTACGGGTACAGGGGCAGAAATCTATGGTTGCAATGCTTAAATCCGCATCGGTGCAAGTCATCACCAAGGGCGGCGAAGTCAAGATGGTGGAAATGCTGGCGGATCTTGGGGATTCCCCAAGCGGCTGGAACGTCATCAGCTTCAATTTCCATCGCCTGATGGACGAATACCGCAACGATTACCAGATCAAGATCGCCGTCAATATGATGTCCGATCTGCTGAAAAGCGAGGAAGCCCACATCTTCGTGATGCAGGATCAGGATATTCACCTCATTACCCACAAAACCCCACGCGCTAAGATCGACAAGGTCATCTTCCAGCTCCGCTATCTCTTCATGGACGACCCGCTGGCCTACACGCCGGAAGGGGAAGAGAACAAGACGTTCTGCACCCATTACGACCTCGCCGACCAGAAGGAAGAGTTCCTCACTATGTCGCGCACGCGCATGTTAGCCAATCGTCGCGGCGCAAAAGCGCCTGAAGGTGGCGCGTCCTCGGCGCAGCCTGCAACCCCGGCTCCCTCCGGCGGCGGCAGTATCCTACGTCAGGTGAAAGAGCAGATCGCCAGCCACAACCCGATGAAATTCTTCAACGCGACGAGCCTCGCCTCCATCGAGCGCGACCTCTCGAACGCCGACATCTCGATGGTCGTCCGCCGCCAGCCGGTCTGCGCGGCGATTCCGGACATGATGGTGCGCCGCGTGTTTGACGAGCTCTATATCAACATCACCCACCTCCGCCAGATGATGCGGGTCGATACCGACCTGCTCAGTAACCGTTGGCTGTTCAAATACCTAACCGAACTGCTCGACGAGCGCATGCTGAAAATGATCCAGCAAAACCCCTCGCGCTTCCTTGATCTCCCGATCAGCCTAAACCTCAACATCAAGACGCTGCTATCGGATTTCTTCTCCGAGTTCGACGCGATGATCAAGCCCTCCATCAAGGTCTCGGTCGTCGTCGAAATCCAGCTTTCGGACGTATTCGAGGACATGCGCGCCTTCGCCGCCGTCCGCACTTCACTCCAGAAAATGGGCTACCGTATCTGCCTTGATGGCGTCACCGACCTCAGCTTCCCGCTGGTAGACCGCGAGCAACTGGGCTTCGACCTCATCAAGCTGCAATGGAACGCCGACATGCCGGGTGACCTCAGCACGCCGGAGAGCCTCCGCATCGCCGAAGCCGTGAAAGTCTGCGGCCCCAACCGCGTCATCCTCACCCGTTGCGATAATCGCAAGGCGGTGGATTACGGTCAGGCACTGGGCATCTCCTTATTCCAAGGCCGTTATCTCGACAAATTGATGAACCCGCTATCGAAAATAGAGAATTGATATGATGGACACCATCCTTGTTCTGACCGAAATCCTGCGCGTATTCCTCTAATCATCCGGGTGGGCAAAGGCCTGCCACAGCGCTAGGAAGCTCTGATGCTACATTCACTTGCGGACTATCTCTCGGCGATTATCCTGTTATTCGTCGTGGGGACAGCCATCGGTAATTACGCGACCTCGCTGGTCTATCGTCTCCCACGTGGTTTGAAAATCGCGTATGACCCGCCATATTGTGATTCCTGCCGCACCTACCTGACGACGCGGGACATGTTCCCGTTCTTCTCATGGGTGCTGAGCCGAGGTAAATGCCGTACCTGCGGCGCAAAAGTGCCGGGCGTCTATACCGTCATCGAATTCCTCTGCGCCGTATTCCTGATCGCGGGGGTCATCCTGTTCGACTCTCCGGAACGCATGCTTCTGGTTTCAAGCATCGGCGTCTTCTGGCTGGTGATGGTTTCTATCCTCTTCACGGCAGAGCGCTTCTCCAGCCACGCCGTCATCCTCGCCGCCGCTAGCGGCCTCATCTACCGCGCGGTGGAAGACGGCTCCATCTTCCCCGCCATCAAAGCCGGGTATCTAGGACTGATGCTGGGCTTGGTCTGCTGGGGCGTCATCGTCCTTGCCCAAAAATTACCGTTATTCAAGCGTAAGCTAGATTCCAGCGCGTCACCGGAAGTGGTGGATGAAACCTCGAAAGCCAAACGCTTCAAGACGCCAATGCCGCCCATCACCATGTTGCTCGCCATCGCCTGCCTCACCGTTGGCACCAGCGGCATCCCCTACATCCTCATCTGGACGCCGACGCTCTACCTCTTCGTCCGTGGCACCTCGTGCGTCATCGACCCCACGCTAAAAGACTGGGCCGGAAGCTGGGCCATCTTCGGCGCACTCATGCTGACGCTTTACTGCCCGGGAATGCTGTAAAAAATCATTGTCATGCTGAACTCGTTTCAGCATCCATTTCTCGTGGAAACATGGCCCCTGGAACAAGTTCAAGGTGACAAACAGGGATTATTCTACGGTAACAGACTTTGCCAAATTCCTTGGCTGATCTACATCCGTACCGCGCAACACCGCAACATGATAGGCCAGCAATTGCAACGGAATCGCATAGAGAATCGGGGCGATCAATGGGTGGCAATCGGGCAGGGTGATCATGTGCTTGCTGAAGGTTTTCAACTGCTCACAACCGGCCTTACCGCTCAGCAAAATAATATTCCCCCCACGCGCGACAGTCTCCTGCAAATTCGACGCCGTCTTCTCGAACAACTCATCCTCCGGCGCAATGACAACGACCGGAACCTGATCATCAATGAGGGCGAGGGGGCCGTGCTTGAGTTCACCGGCGGCATAGGCTTCCGCGTGGATATAGGAAATTTCCTTCATCTTCAGCGCGCCTTCGCAAGCGATGGCATGTGCCCCGCCGCGCCCGATATAGAACATATGCTCGGTCGTGGTCAGTTCCTTCGCCAGTTTCTTCACCGCAGGTTCATTATTCAGCACCGTGCCTGCGAGGTCAGGCAAGCTGCCCAGCGCATGCACCAACTCTTCATGCTGCTCACGCGAGAGCGTGCCCCGAGCATGTCCCAGCGCCACGGCCATCGCCGCCAGCGCGGCTAACTGCGTAGTGAATGCCTTGGTGGACGCGACGCCGATCTCCCGGCCTGCCTGCGTCAAGAGCACACTATCTGCCTCCATCGCCATACTACTCTCGGCGACGTTGACGAGTGCCAGCGTATGCTGATCCACCGATTTACAATAGCGCAGCGCCGCCAGCGTATCCGCCGTCTCGCCCGATTGCGAGATGAAGAGCGACAGCCCGTCCGTCGCCATCACCGGCTTGCGGTAACGGAATTCGGAGGCGATATCGAGATCGGTCGGGACGCGCGCCACCTGCTCGAACCAGTTGCGCGCAACGAGTGCCGCGTAATAGGACGTGCCGCACGCCACCATGCTGATACGACTGAGCTTATCCGCCGACATCGGCAGTTTTGGTAATTGGAAAGAGCCGTTGCCCTTGGCATGCACCGCATGCAGCGTCGCCGCCAACACGTCCGGCTGCTCATGAATTTCCTTCAACATGAAATGCGCATATTCGCCTTTTTCCACCATCGCGGCGGAGGAGGAAATATCGCGGATGGCGCGCTTCACGATCTGGCCTTCCTGATTGATGACGGTAACGTCTGCGGGATGCAGGATGGCCATATCGCCTTCCTCCAGATAACTCAATTTCTTGCAGAACGGGGCGAGAGCGATCGCGTCCGAACCGACCAGCATGCCTTTCTCTGCATAGCCGATGGCCAGCGGCGACCCGCGCCGTGCAACGATGAGCAGGTCACCGAATTCCTTGAATAGAATCGCCAGCGCAAATGCGCCATGCAGGCGCTTCAACGTTTGCGTCACCGCTTCCTCGGGCGTTTTTCCCTCACGGCGCAACGCGTCGATGAGCATGACGATGACTTCCGTATCCGTATCACTGGTGAAGGTAACCCCGGTCTTCTCCAGCTCCGCCTTCAGCTCCTGATAATTTTCGATAATGCCGTTATGCACCAGCGCCACGCGCTCGGTCATATGGGGGTGGGCATTGCGTTCACACGGCACGCCATGCGTCGCCCAGCGCGTATGGCCGATCCCGCTCGACCCGTGTACGGGCGTCTTGGCGAAGGCCGCCTCTAGATTGGCGATTTTCCCCTCAGTGCGGATGCGCGACAGCTTGCCGCCCTCGATGACCGCGATACCCGCCGAGTCATACCCGCGATATTCCAGCCGTTTCAGCCCCTCAATGAGGATAGTCTCTGAATTCGCCACGCCCACGGCGCCGATGATGCCACACATATCTCTACACAATCCTTTGTTGCCGCTGTTTTAACGGAAACACGAGCCGGAGGACATTAAAAAAATGTGACCAAATGTTACTCTCGCTCATAATTCGCAGGAAGGTGAGGCCCGTCCGCCCTCATTTCCTGCCCCACATCCGATTACACGTGCAAAAAACCCAAAACTATGCTAGTATTTCAACATACTACACAGCACGCAGGATAGTGTGCAGAAAAACGGTTCAAGGTATTACCACCATCGCTACCAGTATCCCGGCCTATTATAATGGCCTTTCGCCTTACGCGGCCAGCAGCCTGCCGAAGTCAGGCGCAGTCACCGCGTCCGATAGCGATGTGCCTGAAAGCGCCTTGAAACTTTCCCCCGCGATCCAATCTTTGCTGGATGGGTTATTGAAGGATAGCGACACTAGTGCAACCAGCACCAGCCTGTCCTCCTCGCTCTATTCCCTCTTCACCGGGTTCAATAACGATAAGGATGACGGGGCGGGTTTCATGAACTCATTGTTCGGCGATAGCAGTACTGACAGCAGTGACCGTCTGGCTGACATCATCAGTTCCAAAACCAAGTCCGGCGTCCTCTCGCAAGTCTATTCCTCCCTCGCCAAAGCCGCTTATGCGGGCACGGCGCAGAAATCCTCCACCGCCGCCGCATCTACCTTCACGATGGATGATGTCATCGCCTCTTATCAGGCATATAAGAACGTCAGCAATGATAACGACGCTAGTTCAACCACGCCCATCACCGCGTAATTCTTTCCCAGTTTTTCATTTGTTATTCGTCATTCCAGCGTAGGCTGTAATCCAGTCGCTTTCATGATATTCTGTGGCGCAAACGCGCCACGCTGGATTCCTGCTTTCGCAGGAATGACGGAGGGTAGCGGCACGAAGGATGGATAAGAAAAATTACACTTCAGAACTATCCTGCCACAGCCGAACGATCTGCTGCATATAGGTATTGGCCTTCGCCTCCTGCGCTTCCGTATCCCAGAAGCTTTCCGGCGTGATGAGATTCTCGTCATTCCCGCTCATATATTCGAGGAGGACGCTGGTGGGGTTGAATGCGCGCATCTGGTCTTTCACGGCCAGTAGCTCAGGCGACAGACCCGCATCCTTCAAATCCTGCTGGAGAGCATCGTAATTATCCTGCGTCACAGGCGTACCCGCATAATCGGCAATGATGGCGGCGATGTCCTTCAATTGCTCACGGCTCAGGAGAAATCCGAAACTGCCCGCATCCTCATTCTCATCGCTATTGCTCACCGCCCCCTGCAGCTGCCCGAGGCTAGAGAGATATTCCTGCGCTTCATCGCTGAGCGACATCACATAGGCATTATCGCTCTTATGTGAAGAAGTTTTTGCCAGTTCCGTGAGCAGGGACGGCTTTTGCACCTGTGTCGTCGCGGTTTTTTCCTCGGCTTCCTCTTGCCCGCCAAGCTGGAATGTCTGGTTGGAAAAGAGCGGGTTAACGGGCGTGGTCATGATGGGTCTCCTCAAAACGAATGCGCGGGAGAATGCAAGGAACATGCCTACACTTCCAACGCGCAAAACATGCCTCACGTATCACCTCAACAAACAAACATAAGCTATTGGAAAAAAATGGTGAGCCCGACAGGATTCGAACCTGTGACCTACTGATTAAAAGTCAGCCGCTCTACCAGCTGAGCTACGGGCTCACTCGAACCGCTGCAATGTCACGCATCAGTTTTGTGAAGGCGCAAAGATAGGGAAGGCGGGACGAATGTCAACAAAATTGATAGGGGGATTTGCGACTCCGGGCTGAGTTCTGCAGGGGCGTTGCAAAGGCTTTGCCGCAAGGGGTGGATTTTTATCCGTCTCGAAACGATTTTCGTTGATTTATCCCCTTATTTTGCGCATGACTGTAGGTCGAAACCCTATGGCTTGTAAAACTGCACTGCGCGTTGTTACTCTGTTTCGCTCCGGCGGGGCATTCCTTTTCCTGACGCTGGCGCTCGGCGTAGGAAGCGGGCAGGCGCGGGCGGATGTGCTCGTCAACGCCATCGACATCCAGGGCATCCAGCGTATCGAACCCAGCACCGTCGTCAGCTATCTTGGCATCCGCGAGGGTGATTCCGTGAGCGCGTATGATATCGACGCCGGCATGAAAGCATTATATGACTCTGGCTTCTTCGCCGATGTCTCCGTTACCTCCGACGCGAACAGCACGTTACTCGTCAAGGTCGTCGAGAACCCCACCATCAACCAGATCGCCTTTGAAGGCAATGACGCGCTGGATGATGAAGACCTGGAAAAAGAACTCCAGTTGAAACCGCGCTCGGTCTATACCCGCCCTGCCGTGCAAAGCGATCTCGCCCGCATCCTCTCCCTCTACCGCCGTAAAGGGCGCTACTCCGCGCAAGTCGACCCCAAAGTCATCACCCGTGGTCAGAACCGCGTGGACCTGGTCTATGAGATCAGCGAAGGCCCTGTCTCGCGCATCATCGATATCCGCTTCATCGGCAATAAGAACTATTCCGGTTCCACGTTAAAAGATGTCGTGAAGTCCACGGAAGAATGCTGGTATTGCTTCCTCAGCGATAACGATAAGTACGACCCCGACCGCGTCCAGTATGACCGCGAATTGCTGCGTAAATTCTATACCAGCCAAGGCTTCGCCGACTTCAAAGTATTGTCGAGCATTGCGGAATTAGCGCCTGATAAGGATGGATTCTTTGTCACCTATACGGTGGAAGAGGGGCCGAAATACGATTTCGGTGAGGTTACCTTCGATACCAAGCTGGTCGGTGCGGATACGGGTAAGCTGAAAGACAAGATCACCACCGCCAAGGGCGACACCTATAACTCCGAAGAGGTCGAGAACTCGACCGATGCCATCATCAACGAGCTGGGCAATGAAGGCTTCGCTTTCGTCGATATCGACCCGCGCCTGCGCCGGGACGAGGCCAACAAAGTCGTCGATCTCGAATATAAGGTCAATGAAGGCCCGCGCGTGTATGTTGAGCGCATCAACATCACCGGCAACATCCGGACTCTCGATGAAGTCGTTCGCCGCGAGTTCCGCCTCGCCGAGGGGGACGCCTTCAATACTGACAAGCTCCAGCGCTCCGAACAGCGCCTGCGCAATCTCGGCTTCTTCGAGAAGGTCGAGGTGACGCAAGCGCAAGGCTCCTCGCCGGACAAGGTCGTCATTAACGTCGCCGTATCCGAAGCCTCCACCGGGGAACTCAGCCTCGGCGCCGGTTATTCGACCGTGGACGGGGCGTTGACCGATGTGGGCTTGCGCGAGAAAAACCTGCTGGGACGCGGTCAGGATTTACGCTTCAAGACCTTGCTCGCCACCCAGCGTCAGCAATATGACATCGGCTTCACCGAGCCGTATTTCATGGGCCGCGAACTCGCCGCCGGGTTCGATATCTTCAAGATCACGCAGGATCTCCGTACCGAAAGCTCCTTCGACCGCGATTCTCTCGGTGGACGTCTGCGCCTTGGCTACGGGCTGACCGAGCATCTCGATCAGCAACTCCGCTATTCCTATGAAACGGTCGATATCACCAATATCGACGCCCTTGCCTCGCGCTTCGTCCGCGATCAGGAAGGCACGAACACCACCTCGCTGGTCGGCCATACGTTGACCTACGACCGCCGTGATAACGTCTTCGACCCGACGTCGGGCTATTTCCTTCGCCTCAGTCAGGATGTGGCGGGCCTCGGCGGGGATTCGCGCTTCTTCCGTAACGAAGGGGACGCGGCGTACTTCTACAGCTTCCTGCCGGAATGGACGACGATGCTCTCGGCCTCCGCCGGGCATGTCCAACAGATCGGCCGCGACATCCGCATCAACGACCGTTTTTTCATCGGCGGCAAGTCCTTACGTGGGTTTGACAATGCCGGTATCGGCCCGCGCGATATCACGACGGATGACGCGCTGGGCGGTAACACCTATTACACCCTCACCGCCGAACAGAAATTCCCCATCGGCCTGCCGAACGATCTCGGTTTCCAAGGTGCTGTCTTCATGGATGCGGGGACCCTCTTCGGGGTGGACGATACCGGGCCGGAAGTGGTGGATGAAGCCTCCATCCGTGCCTCCATCGGCGTCGGTGTTGCGTGGAAATCACCCTTCGGCCCCATCCGTATCGACATCGCCAAGCCCATCATCAAGGAAGAGTTCGACAGCGAAGAGCTCGTCCAGTTCAACTTCGGCACGCGTTTTTAATCCGTTTTTACGCTGGCATAGTTAGATTTTCCCTGCTAAAAGCGGTGAACCATTGTGTCATCATCTAAGAGGTTTGTATGTCTCGCTCTAAATTCCTGTTTTCCCTTCTGGTTCTGGTGCTCGTCGCATCCTTCGGCCAAGCGTCCCGCGCTGATGAGATCGCCGTCGTCAACTACCAGCTCATCCTGAAGGATTCTTCCGCCGCGAAATCCGCTAACACCCAGTTGGAAACGCGCAAGAAACAATACCAAGCTGAAATCAGCAAAAGCGAGACCGACCTGCAGAAAGAAAAGCAGGACCTCGAAAAGCAACAGACCATCCTTGCCAAGGACGCGTTCGAACAGCGCGTGACCCAGTTCCGCGATAAAGCCACCAAGATGCAGAACGACGTGCGCCAGAAACGTATCGTCCTCAGCAAAGCGGGTGACGCGGCCCTGGGCCAGATCCTTCAGCAAGTGACCGCCATCATCGGTGAGATCGCCAAAGAAAAAGGCTTCAAGGTCGCGATCGCGTCCGGACAGCTTCTCTATGCGGACAGCTCGCTCGACATCACGGCTGAAGTGCTGAAGCGCCTGAATCAGCGCCTGCCTTCCGTCACGGTGAAATTCCAGTAAGGTTGCACCAGAAGAATGGCAGATCCGCGCTTCTTTACCCGCGCCGCTGCGCTCACCCTCGCCGACGTCGCCAGTATCTCAGGCGCATCGCTGGCAGACCCTGCGCACGCCTCCCGCAAAATCGAGGACGTCGCCCCGCTTGACCGGGCGGGCGCGGCTGACATCAGCTTTCTCGACAACACCAAGTACATGGCGAGCTTCACCGAGAGCAGCGCGGGCGCGTGTTTCATCCGCGAGAAATACGCGGGCAACGCGCCGGAGACCATGGCGCTGTTACTGACGGAAGATCCGTACCGCTGCTACGCCAAGATCGCCCAGCGTTTCTACCCGTTCATCCCACAAGTCGCCGACATCTCGAAGTCGGCTTATATCGACCCCTCAGCCAAAATAGGAAAAAACTGCGCGATTGGCCCCGGTGTCTTCATCGGCCGCAATGTGGAGATTGGTGATAACTGCGCCATCGGCCCCAACGCCGTGCTGCAAGAAGGCGTGGTGATCGGTAAGGACAGTCGCATCGGCGCACTCTGTTCCATCAGCCACACCTATATCGGCGAGCGCGTCGTCATCCATCGCGGTGTGCATCTCGGGCAGGACGGCTTCGGCTTCGCGCTCCATCGTGACGGGCATATCAAGGTTCCCCAATTGGGCCGCGTGATGGTCGAGAACGATGTCGAAATCGGTGCAGGTACATGCATTGACCGCGGCACGGGGCCGGATACGACCATCGGCGAAGGCACGAAGATCGACAACCTCGTCCAGATCGGCCATAACGTCCAGATCGGCAAACGTGCGGTGATTGTCGCACAGGTCGGCATTGCAGGCTCCACCCGCATCGGCGATGGCGCCGTGCTGGGCGGACAGGTCGGTATCGCCGGGCATCTCAAGATCGGCCCTGGCGCGAAACTCGCCGCCAAAGCTGGGGTTATGAATGACGTACCCGCCGGCGCGGCGTATGGCGGTTCCCCCGCCGTCCCCATCAAGGATTGGCATCGCCAGACATTGGCGCTCAACAAACTCATACGTAAATTCAAAGGAACGCATGATGACGACTGATATTCTGAACCCCGACCTGCCCTCGATCGACGTGGCGCGTATTCAGGAGATGATCCCCCACCGCTACCCATTCCTGATGGTCGATAAGGTCATCAATATGGACATCGCGAAATCCGCCATCGGTATCAAGAACGTGACGATCAACGAGCCGTTCTTCGTCGGCCATTTCCCGAAACAGGCGGTGATGCCGGGCGTCCTCATTATCGAATCGATGGCGCAGACTTCCGCGCTCCTCGTCGTCCATACCCTAGGCGAAGACGCCGAAGGCAAACTCGTCTTCTTCATGTCCGTCGAGGAAGCAAAATTCAGAAAACCCGTCGGCCCCGGTGATCGGCTCTATATTCACGTCAACGTGCTGCAAAGCCGCCGTAACGTGTGGAAATTCGAGGGTATCGCGATGGTGGACGGCCAGAAGGTCGCCGAAGCAAAATATTCCGCCATGATCATGGACAGGTAAGGAACTACATGAGCCAGATTCACGCCACCGCCATTATCCACCCCTCCGCGAAGCTGGGGGAAGGCGTGAGCGTCGGCCCGTACAGTGTCGTCGGGGAGCATGTGATTCTGGAGAAGAACGTCACGTTGCATTCACACGTCGTCGTCGAAGGCCGTACCAGCATCGGCGAAGGCACGGTCGTCTTTCCCTTCGCATCCCTCGGCCACGCGCCGCAGGATTTGAAATACAAAGGCGAACCATCCACCCTTGTCATCGGCAAACGCAACACCATTCGCGAACATGTGACGATGAACCCGGGTACGGAAGGCGACAAGATGACAACATGGGTTGGTGATGATTGCCTGTTCATGACCGGCGCGCACGTGGCGCACGATTGCGTCGTCGGCAACCGCGTCATCCTCGCTAATAACGCGACGCTGGCGGGTCACGTGCAGGTCGGCGATTTCGCGATTCTGGGCGGATTATCGGCCGTTCATCAATTCGTCCGCATCGGTTCCCACGCCATCATCGGTGGCCTGTCCGGCGTTGAACATGACGTGATTCCCTATGGCTCCGTGATGGGCGAACGCGGATGGCTCGCGGGCCTCAACATCGTCGGCATGCGCCGCAGCGGGCTCGACCGCGAAGCCATCCACAGCATCCGCGCTGCCTTCCGTGATATGTTCGAGGACGGTACGGGCACGCTCGCCGAACGTACGGAGAAGACCGCGGGCACCTATGCCTCGTCTGACCCCGTGCAGGAAATCATCGCCTTCATCCGCACGGAATCCTCGCGCTCGCTCTGCGTTCCGCGCGACATGCACCTCACGCCCGCGACGGCGGAATAGATGGAACCCGCCATGGAACTCCCGCTCCAGTCCGCTCTGGAACCGCTCGGCCTCATCGCCGGGAAGGGCACGCTGCCCGAACGCATCATCCGCGCCTGCCGCAAGCAGGGCCGCCCGGTTTTCGTCCTCGCGTTTGAGGACGCTACCGACCCGGCTGTGCTGGAAGATGTCCCCCACGCTTTCGTCCGTCTTGGCGCTGTGGGGCACGCTATCGAATTACTCAATGAGCATCATGTCACGGCATTAGTGATGGCAGGTCGTCTGGAGCGCCCATCCATCGCCGATCTCCGTCCAGATTGGAAAGGCACGCAACTCCTCGCTCGCCTCGGCACCTCACTCTTCGCCGGAGATGACCGCTTGCTACGTACCGTCGTCGATTTCTTCGAGGAAGAAGGCTTCAGCGTCATCGGCGTGGAGGATGTACTCGATGATATTCTCGCCCCTGAAGGCCCGCTTGGCGCGGTATATCCCGATAAAATGGCGCAAGGCGATATCGCCCACGGTGTGAAGATCGCCAAGGCCATCGGTGCGCTCGATATCGGTCAGGCCGTCATCGTACAGCGCGGCTACGTCCTCGGCGTCGAAGCGGTCGAAGGGACGGACGCATTAATAGAACGCTGTGCTGCATTCAAGGTGGCAGAACGTGGCGGCGTCCTCGTCAAGGTCGCCAAACCCGGTCAGGAGCGCCGTGTCGATCTGCCGACCATAGGCCTCGGCACCATCGAAGCCCTCGCCGCCGCCGGTTTCGCCGGCGTCGCCGTGGAGGCCAACAACTCCCTCATCCTCGACCGCCGCGAGCTTATTTTACAGGGCAATGCGCTGGGGTTATTCGTCGTCGGCTTCACGGTTCAGGACTGATTCATTATTGTCCCTGCTCGCGCTACTGCGCTACGCAATAGACTGTTCGCTTATGCTCACCGCTGAAGGCTCACTCGGTCTACTGACCTCGCCCTCTACAATTGTCACCCTGAACTTGTTTCAGGGTCCATCTGGATGCTGAAACAAGTTCAGCATGACATGCAGTGAGAAAAACATCCCGCAATCACCATGTGACATCCTCCGCGCCTCCCGGTATATCTTTCCCATGACCACGAACATCTTTATCATCGCGGGTGAGCCGTCGGGGGATGCGTTGGGTGCAGGGCTGATGGCCGCGTTGCCGGAAGCCTTCCCGCACCCCGTCACCATGCACGGCATCGGTGGAACGCGCATGGAAGAGGAGGGGCTCGCCCCACTGTTCCCGATGACGGATATTGCCCTGATGGGTTTTGCCGAGATTCTCCCGCATATACCGAAACTGATGCGCCGCATCCGCCAGACGGTACTTGCCATCGAAGCGCTCCGGCCGGACATACTCATCACCATCGACTCCCCCGGCTTCTGCTTCCGCGTCGTCAAGCAACTGAAAAAACGCGGTCTGGTGAAACCGCGCCTCGTGCATTACGTCGCCCCCAGCGTCTGGGCCTATAAACCCGAGCGCGCGCTGAAAGTGGCGAGCCTGTACGACATGCTGCTTGTCCTGTTTCCCTTCGAGCCGAAATGGTTCGAGAAGGTAGGCCTCCCTACTTATTTTGTTGGGCACCCGGTGATGGACTCTCCTACCACACCCTCCACCCCGACAGCGGGGAATCTGGTGATGCTACCCGGCAGCCGCGCAGGCGAATTGAATCGCCACCTGCCGCTCTATCACCAGACCCTCGCCTTACTCGCTCCCCATATCCCGAATCTCTCCGTCACCCTCCCGGTGCCTGCGCATTGGGAGGAATACGTGCGCACACGCATCCATGCCTGGCCTGTCCCGGTGAACATTATCAGCGATGAACAAGAGAAGAAAAACGCCTTCGCCCACGCCTCTGCCGCCCTCGTTAAATCGGGAACCATCACGCTCGAAGTCGCCAAGGCAGGCGTGCCGATGGTGACGACCTATAAAGTGAACCCACTTTCCGCATGGCTGGTACGGCGGATGATCAAGACCAAGTACGTCAACCTCATCAACATCCTCCTGCAACGCGAAGCCGTCCCCGAACTGATCCAGGAACGCGCAACGCCGGAAGCTCTTTCCAACCAACTCCGCAGTTTGCTGGAAGACAACCCCGCCCGTCAGCTTCAACGTGATGCATTCGCTGAGGCACTTACCCAACTCACCCCACCGGGAGGCCGTACCGCCAGCGAAACGGCCGCCCGCATCCTCGCCGACACATAACCTCACATCCTGAAGGAACCGCCATGAAATACACGTTGCTCGTCACCTTGTTCATCCTCTCACTCACCGCCTGCGGGGAAGAAAAACCGTGGGTCAGCAATATCGACTCCGTGCTGGAACAGCCGGGTGTGGAAGTGGTCTATGGTGTGAACGCAAAGGACGAGAGGACGCGCACTATCCTCCTTCCCAGCGGTGTACAGTTCAATCAGACCGAGAAGGAGACCGGGGTGGAGACCGTCGAACAGGATACCAGCGAGAATGGCCCCGTGCTGTGCATATGGCAAATTTATCTCTACCAGCGCGCCTCACTGGAACGCTGCGCGGCGGACACTTCATCCGCCTTGAAGCATAGCATGGACGCAAATATCGAACGTATCCACGACTTCATTGTCGCTAATAGTCTCAAGCCTGTTGAAAAGAAGGCGCTACAGCAGCAGAGCGCGGCTTTCATCGCCAAGTACGCCCAGGAATCCCGCATGAAGAAAGACAATGCCTTAAGTATTCCTTGCCCCCGCAACGGCAAGACCAGCAAGGCATTACAGCATCAATACACCGAAGCTGTGGACAAGCTTCTCGCAGTACCGCGCCCTCCGGTGATGAATCCTTGCTTGTAGAATAATTTATCCTGCATTGATGGGGTGATATAGCCCGCCGTCTGTTGTGCTTACGACAAATGATATTTGATGTGTTCTATCGGGCAGCCGCCTGTGATTCATTCGATTTAAGGAGCAACATCATGAAAAACATCACCCGCATTACCTTTCTTCTGCTTACCGCAGCAGCGACATCTACGATGGCTTACCAAGCCGTAGCAGGGGATACCTATAAAGCCGAAACCACCATCGAGCGCGATGATGACGGCGATGCGACCAAAAACGTAGAAGTGGAAAAAACCACTGACACCGGTAGCAAAAGCTACGAAAGCGAAACGTCGGTCGATGTGGATGACGATGGCGACGCCGAGAAAACCGTCGAAACCAAGACCGTCACCGATCCAAAAGGTCTCTTCAACAAAGAGACCGTAAAGACCACTGACACCATCAAAAGCGAAGACGGCAAAATTTCGTCCGAGCATGAGAAAGAAGTCAACGGTGACACGGTAGAAGAGTCCAGCACGGACGAATAACCACAAATTCCCTCACGGGATGCGGGGCATGGATGTTTCATCCATGCCCCGTTATTTTATGGCATATAAAATGTTTGTCATTCCCACGAAAGCGGGAATCCAGTCGAGAGCGCCGTGGGCGCGATATATCCACTCAAAGAGTTTTCCTGCACCGCAGACGCGGTGCGCTGGATTCCCGCTTTCGCGAGAATGACGATGGAAGTATGGGAGGGGCTGGTTGAGTTACGTCTTCTTCGTATCCTTACCCTTTTTCCCGATGTTCGACACATCAAGATTCTCCGGCCCTTTGCGTTTGCCGCCCTCTGCACCCGGCAGCGCCTTGCCTTTGAGTTTATAGACATAGGCGATGATTTCCGCCACGGCCTTGAAATAGGTCTGCGGAATCGGCTCGTCCACCTCGACGTTATCGAACAACGCCCGCGCTAACGGGGGGTTACGCATGATGATGACCTTGTTATCCTGTGCCAGTTCACGGATGCGCGCCGCCACCTTGTCCGCGCCCTTGGCGACCAGTATCGGCGCGGCCATATTCAGCGAATCGTACTTGAGCGCGACGGCATAGTGCGTCGGGTTGGTGATGACGACATCGGACGTGGGCACGTTCGCCATCATCCGCTTGCGCGAGCGCTCCATACGGATGGCACGGACACGCTGTTTCAGCATGGGGTCGCCCTCCTGCTGGCGGTATTCGTCCTTCACCTCCTGCTTGGTCATGCGCAGTCCTTTGAAGAACTCATACCGCTGATACATATAATCAACGACGGCGATCAGAAAGATGACGGCCAGCATCCCCATCAGCAGCCGCGTCAGCATCGCGTCAAGAAAGGCAAGGGATTCCATGAGCTCATAAGCAGGAAGCAGTTCCAGCCTGTCCATATCGGGTGTGACGGCGAGGAATGCTACGACGCCGACCACGGTGATCTTCAATATCCCCTTCAGGAACTCCACCAACGTACGCATCGAGAACATACGCTTGATGCCCTTGAGCACGGAGATACGGTCAAGCTGCGGCGCGAGGGGCGTGAAGGAATAATTGAACCCGCTCTGCGCCAGCCCCGAACCTAACGCCACGAAGATGGCAAGAATAGCGGGAAACACCATGATAACGCCCGCACCGGCTACCGTATCGATCAGTTGTTGCTGGAA
The DNA here is from genome assembly GCA_041749475.1 of Rickettsiales bacterium. Lineage (GTDB taxonomy): Bacteria > Pseudomonadota > Alphaproteobacteria > Rickettsiales > UBA998 > JBGTBD01. Next base: position 70,026 of record JBGTBD010000011.1, on the reverse strand, counting down.
CTGACCGTTCTCCGGCAACATTTCCTCCGGCATCTCGATGAAGGGAAGCAACAGTTCCTTGGTATCCATCATCATACTGGGCGCGAAACCGAGCACGATCATGGTAAAAACGCCGAGGATCATGAAACTGTTGACCTCGCGAGAGGTGGGTATCTGCCCTTTCTCGCGCGCGTCTTCGAGCCGTTTTCGGGTAGGGTCTTCCGTCTTCTGGGAATCGTCCTGATCGTCTGACATGGGCTACCCTATAACGGCCCTCTCACCTCGCCATCGAGGAACGCGCCCAGATGCTCGGAGAAGAAACCGGTGAACTCAAGGAGGATTGTAGCATAGACCGAGAGCAGGATGAAGAACCCAAGCAGGATCTGCGGGGACAGGAAGATGAAGAACACCTGGAAACTCGGCATGAGACGGGAAAGTACCCCCGCCGCCACGTTGGTGACGAAGGCGATGACGATGGCCGGGGCGGCCAGCTTGACGCCCATCTCGAAGATGTCATCGACGATATTGGCGAAATAATAGGCAAGATCGCCCGAGTCGGGCATCCCGCCGGGGATGAAAAGGGAATAGCTATCCGCCAGCCCGCGCAGCATCACCAGATGCAGGTCGAGCACGAACAGCATCATCACCGCGTTCATGGTCAGCATGTTCCCGATGAGCGAGCCTTGCGTCGCCTGCGTCATATCGAACTGCGTCGCCATGGAAAGACCCGTCTGGAAGGAGATGACCATCCCCGCGATATGCATGGTGCTGACGATGAATCGGCACAGCAGCCCCACGGTCAGCCCGGCCAGAATTTCCCCCATCATCAGCACGAAGAGGGTGGCGGGAGAATCGGGGATGGTGGGCATATTGCCCTGCATCAGCGGCGTCAGCATCACGCTGAAGGAAAGCGCGAGCATGAGGCGGATGGTGGGGGAAACGTAGCTTTCGCCGACCCCCGGTAACACCATCAGCCCCGCGCCGACGCGGCAGAAAATGAGCAATACGGCGAAGAGGTGCGGGACGAGAAGGTCTTCTATCATGGGCGGGATTCAGCCTTCGCCCGGTTATTCGTCAGGTTCTTCGTGTTCAAGCCCGATGATCTTGTTCATCAGTCCTTCGTTGAAATCCTTGAGGGTGGTGAAAATCCATGGCATCGTCGCCATGATGGTGAGGAAGACGGCGACAATCTTCGGCACGAAGGTCAACGTCATCTCCTGAATCTGCGTGAGCGCCTGAAACAGCGCGATGATGAGGCCGACAACCATCGACACGATCATGACCGGCGCCGAAATCTTCAGCAGCGTCCACAACGCATCCTTGCCGATATCGATGACTTCCAGTTCGGTCATGGCACTCCTTGTGCGCGGACTCTAGCAAATTAAATTCGGTTTGTCATGCAGAGCCGAGGGTGGATTTTACTAATAGAGTCACCCTGAGCTTGTTTCAGGGTCTATGGCAAGTGGACAGATGGATGCTGAAACAAGTTCAGCATGACAGTAATTATTAGTTATGCGAGGTCAGGAGACCGAGCCAGCCCTGAGCGGTGAACGGAGTGAACGGCTATTGCGTAGCGCAGTAGCGCGAGTAGGGCAAACAAACAACCCCTTAAATCGGCATCCTTGCAATATCCTGATACGCGGTCACGACCCGGTCACGGATGGCGACGACGGTTTGCAGCGTCAACTCCGCGTTAGTGACAGCGGTGACGAGATCGTGCAGTTCCGCTTTGCCCGCGATGGCTTTGGCACTCATGCTTTCGCCGATATATTCGGTCTTGCGGGATTTATCCATCGCCGCACCCAGCGCATCGGAGAATTCCGGCTTGAGGTCAGCAGGTGATTCGCCGGGGAGATAGAGCGCATCCTCGTCCATTCCGTTGCCGAGTGGTTTCATGCGCGACGTATTGGAGTACGCGTTCACCGCTTTGGAGAGTTCGATATCGGCCATGTTATTACCTCATTTGCTGAATGCTAAGTATAGCAGATTTATCGTAGCATGTTAACTGTTTGTGAGAGCATGCTCTTGGAAACATCCACCACGCCGATATTGGCTTCATACGCGCGGCGCGCCTCACGCATATCGACCAGTTCGATCAGCGGGTTGACGTTGGGCATCTTCACGTAGCCCTGCTCATTGGCCGCCGGGTGGGACGGGTCGTATTTCAGTACGAAATTACTGTTATCCTCACCGTAGTCACTGACCTTGACCATATCCGTGCCCATCTTGCGGTCCAGTTCACTCTTGAACGAGATGGTCTTGCGGCGGTACGGGTCAGCGCCGGGAGCCGTGCCCGTTGAACTGGTGTTGGCGATATTCTCCGAGACGATACGCAGACGGTCGCTTTGCGCTTTCATACCCGAGGCGGCGATATAAAGGGAATTAGTCAACTGCGGCATGGTCTATACTCCTACTGGTTGCCGTTGATAGCGATGCGGAACAGGGCCGCAGTCTTGCGATAGAGATTGGTGGTGAGCTGATACTCATGGCTATTATAGGCCACTTGCGCCATCTGCTCTTCCAGTGCCACGTTATTCTTCACGGGCGTGGTCTCGTAGGTCTTGCGTGCCTTCACTTCACGGAAGGTCTCCGGTGCGCGCTGGCTGGATTGATGCTCAGGCGAGGTGGCTTTCATCTCCAGACGGCGGGACTCATCCAGCGCCAGACGACCGAAATCGAGCGGCTTCAACTGCTTGGCGCGATAGCCCGGCGTATCCGCATTGGCAATGTTCTGGGAAAGGATGTCCTGATTCTGAGCGTGATAGGCCATTTTGACCTTCATCAGCGACATGAGTTTGATATCCGAATAATCCATCTTACTACCTTTTATGTTTCTTACTCTGCGTCGGTGGCTGGTTTACAATGGTTAACGATTAAGCTACATCCCTGTCCCGGCTCTGTTCGACTTGTATTTGCTAATTCTGCCTGCCTCGCGTATCACTGTTCTAACCCTTATATACAAAACTAGTGCCAGTTTATGCTTTACCTCTCCAGAAAAGTCGGCGAATCGATCATCATCAACAATAATATTGAGTTGACGGTGGTAGAGGTACGCGGCCGCTCGGTGAAGATAGGCTTCAATTTCCCGGCCGATGCCAGCGTGCTCCGTAAGGAGATTTACGATAAAATCTCGGAAGAGAACCAGGCGGCGGCGGATGGCGGCCTGCTGGACGATCTGCACGATCTGGAGCTCGATTTCGAGGCTCCCCACCTCAATAAAGAATAGAAACCAGCCAAATGGAACGCTTCTTGCGTTTGTGAACGGATGGAGTTTGAAAAAGACAGTCTGCCAGCCGGTTCCCTGTTCGACGTGACCGAGCAGGCCGCGCGCGTACCCGCATCGGCTTCGCACCCGGCAAGAATTACCCAGGCAGTGGCATTATCCTTCGATAAGGAGGCGGATGACGCCCCCCGCATCGTCGCCACGGGGAAGGGCGAAATCGCCGAAAAAATACTGGCGCTTGCCTTTGCCAGCGGGGTCAGGGTAAGAGAGGATAAGGAACTGGTGGATATTCTGGGCGCGATGGAGGTCGATTCCATCATCCCGCTCGAAGCCTTCGCCGCCGTCGCGGAAATTCTCAATTACGTCTACCGGATGAACGCCATCTACGGCGACCCCCGGCAACAGGACAAGGAGTAGGGGTATGTGCAGGGCATTGACGGTCGATGAATTATTCGAGGAAGTGGAGAATTACATCCGCGACGCGATGGAAATCCTCGACAAGGAAGAATACCTGAAACTCGAAGGCCTTGACCAGAAAGTTGCTGCGATCTGCAACGAGGTGATGAGCCTGCCGCAGGAGGCCACGCGTGAGTATTTGGGCCGTATGGACACGATGGTCACCCAGCTTGATTTGCTGAAGAAGGTGATGGAAGAGCATAAAGCGAAGATTGCCGACCAGCTCAATTCCGTGGACGCTAACCGCCGCGCCCATCAGGCTTACGCAAAATCCGACGTGATGACGCCGCGCATCGTCGAAGACGAAGAGAGCCAGAACTAATATGGATGAAGTCAACCTCGTCCGGGTACTGGCCTCGTTCGCATTCGTCCTTGCGCTGATGTACGCCCTCGCGTGGCTGGTCAAACGCTTCGGCCTGCATGAGCGGTATGCGCGAGCAGGTAAAGGCCAGCCGACGATGGAGGTGGTGGAGAGCCTCTTCCTTGACCCCAAACGCCGTATGGTGATAGTCCGCCGTGGCCAAAGCCATTATGTCATGCTATTAGGTCAGACCAACGAGACCTTGATCGATACCTACCTAGAAGCACGGGAGCCGGTGACGGATGCGACAACGCCTGAATAGATTGCTTCTCGCCCGCAACACGGATGACGCGCGCGCGAACCGCAGCAAAGCGCGGAAGGCTGTGTTCATCACGCTTTCGCTTTTGCTGGGCGCATTGACGCTGGGCCTCATCTTCCTGCCCGATATAGCTAGCGCGCAAAGCCTCTCGCTGGACCTCGACGATCTGGGGGATCGTTCCTCCACCTCGCGCATCATCCAGTTGATGGCGCTGATGACGATCCTCTCCCTCGCGCCGTCCATCCTTATCATGGTGACATCCTTCTCGCGTATCATCGTCGTCCTCTCGCTCCTGCGTATGGCAATCGGTACGCAACAAACCCCGCCCAATCAGGTGTTAATCGGGCTGGCACTGTTCCTCACCCTCTTCATCATGGCCCCGGTGTTTGATAAGGCGTATAAGGACGGGGTCCTGCCCTATGTGAATGAGGAAATCTCGGAAGAACAGGCGCTGGAACTCTCCACCCGCCCGTTCCACACCTTCATGCTGGCCCACACGCGCGATAAGGATATTGCCCTCTTCATGGACATGGTTCCCGACCTGAAAGTGGCCACGCCTGAGGCAACCCCGTTCCGCGTCCTCATCCCCGCCTTCATGATCTCCGAACTCAAACGCGCCTTCGAGATAGGCTTCCTACTCTTCGTCCCGTTCCTCATCATCGACATGCTGATCGCCTCCACCCTGATGGCGATGGGGATGATGATGCTCCCCCCGATCATCATCTCGCTACCGTTCAAGCTGATCTTCTTCGTGCTGGTGGATGGCTGGTATCTGGTGGCGGGAAGCCTCGTGAAAAGCTTCGGGCCGGGCGGCTAAGTTTCCCAATTCCCTTTTTTGTCATGCTGAACTCGTTTCAGCATCCATATCTCTACTCGACATAGACCCTGAAACAAGTTCAGGGTGACAATAGTGTAGTGATGCGAGGCAAGCAGGCCTCCAGCCCTCACCCGGAATGGCTGCGCCATTCCGGCCTCTCCCGGTGGGAGAGGCTATGTCCCACATCAACCCTCCAAATGAAATAGATACATGGTAGAATCACCTCTCCCACCGGGAGAGGTCGAAACGCCCTTGCGTTTCGGGTGAGGGAGCTAGGACGGAGGTTACAAGACGAGCCAGCCCTGAGCGGTGAGCGAATGCGAACACCCATTGCGCAGGCCAGTAGGCCGAGCAGGGGAAATAATATCTTATTGTATCGCCGCGCTCAGGCCCTGCTTCTGCACACTATCATGGGAAGCATCAAGGAAGGTCTCTATCTGGCTAATATCTTTGGCCAGCGTATTGATGTTGTCCGGGTTCAGCGGTGCGCGGACGTTGGTGAGGAAGGCAAGCTGCGAACGGTACGGATTATTCTTCATCAACGGCAGGAAGTAATCGCGCACATATTTCAACTGTAGCGTATCCCCCGTAAAGTTATAGGCGACCGCGAGGCGGAGGAGGATTTGCGTTTCCGCATCGGTCAGCGGCGCGGTGATGTCCTTACGGCTAGCCAGCATATCCTCGGCGGAAGAGGCGACATTCTCCCAATTTTTATTATCCCAGAAGATGTCGAGGCGTATCTGCTTGGCGTCGTCACTGAAATCCTTACCCAATATGCCGAGCGCTTTTTCTTCCTGACCGCTCTGTCCGTATGCGCGCGCGGCAAGGTGACGTCGTGTGGTTTCCAGCTTCTCAGGATTACCGCCGAATCCGGTCACTTCCAGCACGTCGAGCGCCTTACGCGGTTGACGGTCGAACAGATAGAGCAGCGCAAGACGTGCCCCGACGCGGCTGCGTTCCTCGCCCTCCAGCCGATTGCTGACCTGATGCTGCAACAATTGCTGGGCGGGGACGAGGAGGTCCACACCCGCCAGCCTGTCGGCAAGATTCTGGATCATCTTATCGCCCTGTTTGCCGATGGGGGTCAGTTGCTTGAACTCGTAATACAGCGCCAGCGCGTCCAGCGGTTTCAAATCATCCGCCTTGCCACTGATAAACAGTTCGGTGAATATCTGCGCCATTTTCAGCGTGATCTGCGGCGCGTCTGGCGTGGTCGGGTAATAGGTGAGAATGTCCTTCATCGCCCTGAGCCCGTCCGTATATTTATCTTCGAGGATGTAAAGGTCGGCTAGCAGTTTCAGCGTGTTCAACTCCACCTCATCCCCGCGCCAGATGGTGCGCAACTGGTCAAGCTTGGCGATGAGTTCAGGCCGCGAAATCTCCCCGATTTCATATTGCATCGTATAAAGCAGATACCGCGCGCGGGAGACGAGGAACTCATTGCGGGAATTCTCGATCAGCGTATTCAGCTTGTCCGCCGCCCGCTTATGGTCACCTTTTTCCGCCATGATACGGGCGATCAGGAAGTCGGCTTTCTCCTGTATCGGCTCCATCTGCTTGTCGGTGTTCAGCATGTCGAAAATGCGGTAGACGGTGTTGAAATTCTTTTTATCCACCATCTGATCCGCCGCGACGAGGGCGAGTTTCTGGCGGATATCGGGCGGATAGGCCTTAGCATATTGCTTATCGAACTTGGCGAAGCGTAAGGACTTCTGCGACTGGTCGAGCATGACCTGCGCCATCTGCTTCCAATATTCCACCTCGGTTTCGTCGGCAAGGGAAGGGGAGTTGAAATCGCCCGCCGCTTCGCCGATACGGTTCAACATAAAGTTGGCCGCACCGCGCAGCGCCGCCATCTGGTAGTCATCATAGAATTTTGGGTCTTGCCGCTTGATCATATTGATGATGGCAAGTGCCTCCAGATGGCGACCATCGGAGAAAAACAGTTTCGCCAGTTCCAGCCGCAGCAGGTTGGCTTTCTGATCGTTCGCCTTGACGATGTCATGCTGCAATTGCTGTTTCTTGCGTATGAACGCCTGATAATCCGGCATCTTCCATTTCTCGTATGGGAAGAGGGAGTTGGCGACGGCGGCGTTGGCGAGCAACGCGTCGATATCGATCGGCGGGAGGTCTTGCGTCAGCGTCACCCCGTCTTTGTCGGTCAGGCGGATACCGTTACGCAGCTTGACGACGCGCAACTGGTCGCTGAACGGCTCGACCACGATGCCCTGCGCCGTCTGCGGTAGCACGAAATCCACAAAGCGCCGCTCCGGGAAAATCCCCTGACCTGAGGCATAGATGGGGATGATGCTGAGTTCCGACCCCATGACCGGGTCCACCATCTTGAATTCCGGCGCGGTTTCAAGTGCTGCGATAAAGACGTTGGGTTTCAGCGGCGCAGCCGTCAACACTTCCGGCGTGATGGGCACGGCAGGCGTGCGGTTATGGCGCGACAGGGTGACGAACCATTCATAGCTGTCCTTCTTCTTCCCGGCACTCATTGACACCGCAACGTTGGTCTTGAGCTTAAGGATGGTATGTCCTTTATCGATACGCGCCGAAATATCCGTCACATAAGGCGGCAGCACAGTCTTCAGCAGGGTCATATTGAGGTTGGCCGGCTTGTTGAAGATGATCCACTGCGTATCCCCGCGCGTAAACGCTGCCACCGCGACGCGCTCTTTCCACGGGAAATGGAGGAGGGAATCGTTCTGCACCTTCTCCAGCAACACGGTCAGTTTCTGGGCATTTTCATCTATTGCGGCAACGACTTCCTCAGTGGGCGCGGCATTCTCGGTCGCGGTCGTCCGTGCTGTCGGTGCGGCTTCAGGTGTGCTAGGCTCCGTCGGAGCGGCTTGCAGGGTGTTCAGGCTGGTCACTTCCGCGACAGGCGCTGCCGTGGCTTGCAAAGGCGCTTTCATTTTCTCGGACGCTGTATCCGCCTCAGGAACTTTCGCCCCTGGCACGGCTTTCAACAAATCACCCATCTGGCGGGCTGCGGCTGCTTCCTGCTCCGGCGTGGGGATGAATTTGGGCTGCAACGCCGCTTCCGCGCGGCTCGTTTCCACGGCGGCAGGGGTGGTGAGCGGCGCTTTTGCACCGAGGATGGCCTTGGCACGAGCACTGTTGAGGATATCCGGATTGCCTGCCAGTAATGGGCTGGCGGCGGGAGCAGGTGCTGCCTCAGGCGCAGGCGCTGCTACGGGAGCAGGCACGGCGGGTGCAGCTTGCTTCTCCGCCGTCGCACCCTCTTTCCACTCAGCGGGAGTGGCGGCGGGTGTCACCGTTTCTGTTTTGGGTGCAGCCTTAGCGACCTCGACGGGAGCAGGCGCTTCCACTGGCTTCACTTCCGGTTTCACCGCAGCCGGGGCTGCCACTTCTTTCGGCACAACGGGCGCTGGCTTGGGCGCAGGCGGCGTTTCTTGCTTAGCTTCCACTACGGGAGCAGGTGCGGGCGGAACAGGCGGCGTCTTGGCCAAGGGCCGATCAATACGCAGCACATCCACCCCGATGGTCGTGCCGCTGACGAAGCTACGCACAGGGTAAGCCTGATTCATGGTGAGGACGATCTTGCGGTTATCCGCCCCACGCGTCGCCCCAACGACATAAGGCGAGAGCGAACGGGCGATGATGGAAGGGTCAGTGGTGACCGCATCGTCGAAGCTGATGGTGATCTGGTTGCCCGTCTGGCTCAGGGTGAATTTGGTGTTGGTCGGCCAGGTGAAGGTGGCGCGCGCGTAATCGCCCTGCACCTTGCCTTGCATGATGGGGATATTCGCCGCCGCCGACGCAATACTCACCCATCCCGCGCTAAGGCAGAGAATAACCAGTGTGGGATAGGACAGCAGCCGAGCCTTTAATGTCATGCGTCACACGATTTTTTTGAGTCTACGGAAGCCTGTAGGCCACCCATAGATTGCATTGTCCGTGCCAGACTAGCTGAAATGCGCCTACATGAAAACGACGAAGATGCCGCATTCTTAAAAAACTGTGAAATATGTGACGGTTGTTGCTTTTATAAGCTGGAGGAGAAGAGGCGGTCGATCTCTTCCTGATTAGGTGTTTCCAGAGAGGGGCCGTGCATTAGCGCCGCATCCGGGCGTTTATCCTTCAGGTCGGTGACATCGGCGTTATATTCCCGGTCGGTCTCATCGAACAGTGCTTTCAGGTTATTAATCTTTCTTTCCAGAAATTCCAGCGTCGCCAACACTTTGGTAATGCGTTGCCCGGTGATATCCTGAAAATTGCAGGCATCGTAGATTTTCGTGGTGGCATCGAGGATGTCCTTCGTCGCTTTCGCTGGTTCCACCTTGGCTTGCGCCAGTTTATTCTGGATGGCATCGGCGGCGTCGAGGATGTCGTTGGTCGCTTTCTCGGTGGCTTTTACAACGGCGTTCAATTCTTCCCCGGCGAGGCTGATATTCTGGGCAGAATATTCTTTATCGCCCTCGGCGCGCGGCTCCATGGTGATGGAGGATATCTCATGCATCGCCTGCGTGATGTAATGCGCCATCTTCTCGATTTCATTGCGCAGGAACGCTTCCGCGCGGGAGTTCTGGCTGAGGGAGGAGGCCATGCTCTCGAACAGCTCACCCACATCCTCGATGTTAAGTTTCCCCTTTTTCTCTTTCAGGTCCACAAGCCTGCGCAGGAGGGCGTTCCCTAATCTCGACTGCGTTTCTGACATACTCTGCTACTCCCCGTGTTCGTTATTATAGTGCTTAGAATGCCCCGAACACGGCTTCCAGTTTAGATTTTAACGTCTCCGCGTTGAACGGTTTGACGATATAATTATTCACGCCCGCCTGTTTCGCGGCGACGACGTTGTCGGTTTTGCTTTCCGCCGTCACCATGATGAAGGGCAGCGCTTTGGTTGCGTCATTAGCGCGCACGGCTTTTAATAATTCGAACCCCGACATCGGCTCCATATTCCAGTCGGAGATGACGAGGCCGTATTTCTTCTCTCCCAACTTGGCGAGGGCCATCTGACCGTCGGTCGCTTCGTCCACATTATCGAACCCGATCTGTTTCAACAGGTTCTTGATGATGCGGAGCATCGTCTTATAATCATCCACAATGAGGATATTGATATTTTTATCGACGGGCATGGTCAACTCTCCTAGATTACGTCACGGCTTATTCACTGCTTGTGAGAGTAACGGATTTGACTTAATAGAGCGTTAAAAGCGAGCATACAATTTAGTAAGATTTTGTTAAGGTTAACCCTATGAAATGGACAGACATTCGCGATATCGCGATCGAACTGGAAGAAGCCCACCCGGATGTGGACGTGGTCTATATCCGCTTCACCGAGCTACGTCGCTTGGTGACAGCCATTCCCAGCTTCGATGACGACCCCGCCCGCAGCAACGAGAAAATTCTCGAATCCATCCAGCAGGCATGGATCGAGGAACGGGAATAATCGCGCCCGTGCAATTCCCTTTTGAAACAGATGTAAGCACACTCTCCGAACTCGAAGCGGTGGCGACGCGCTTGGCGGAGAGCTGTGAGGGAGATGAGTGCATCACCCTGCAAGGCACGCTGGGCGCGGGAAAGACCGCCTTCGCGCAGTATTTCATCCGCCATCTGGTAGGCGCGGAGACGGACGTCGTCAGCCCCACATTCCTATTGGTGCAGGATTACGACATCACGCTACAAAATGCAGCCCCCGCCCGTTTATTCCATCTCGACCTCTATCGGTTGAAGGACGAAAGCGAGTTACAGGAGTTAGGGCTGGAGGAAATGTTGAATGACGGTATCACGCTGATCGAATGGCCCGAAATCGCAGCAAGGCTCTTGCCGCAGCAGCATATCGCGCTACGATTCGAAGTTAATGGCGATACGCGTGTACTAAGAGGAGAAAAAATATGAACGACCGGAACGCGGTTCGCGAACGATTCCTGCACAGCGCGGGCTGGGGCAACGCGGAATTCCACCCCATCGCGGGTGATGCTTCCTTCCGTCATTACGCGCGGCTGGAAGAAAACGGCGAACGCGCTATCCTGATGGACGCGCCGCCCGAGAGCGAACCCGTCGCCCCGTTTCTCAACGTACAACAATATTTGCTGAACACCGGCTTCCGCGCGCCGAGGCTAATAGCTAGCGACGTTGCCAACGGATTTTTGCTGCTTGAGGATTTCGGCGATGATTCTTTCACACGATTGCTGCGCGAGGGCAGGGCGGAGGAGAAGGAATTATACTTAACCGCCATCGACGTTCTCGCCGAGATGACGCTCCACGGTACGACACAAGAGACACAGGGCATTCGCGACATTCCATTATATGATTGGACAGTGATTCGCCGCGAAGCAGCACTCCTCGGTGAGTGGCTGCTACCCTTGCTGATGAGCCCGGAACGTGCGGCAGAGGAAAACGAAATATTCCTTTCCCTCGTCGAACAAGCCCACAACGCGCTGGCGATGACCCCCCGCACGTTCGTCCACCGCGATTATCATGCCGATAACCTGTTCTGGCTACCCGAGGATAAAGGCATCGACCGCGTCGGACTGCTTGATTTTCAGGACGCGCTGTTCGGCAGTCCGGCCTATGACCTCGTATCCTTGTTGGAAGATGCCCGCCGCGATGTTTCCGCACCGATAGTCAACCTTTCTTTACGTCATTTCATCACCCGCACAGGCCTGGATGAAAAAACTCTCCGCGCCGAATATGCTTTCCTCGGCATGCAGCGAAATGCCAAGATTCTCGGCATCTTCGCCCGCCTCTGGCGGCGGGACGGCAAACCGCGCTATCTCGATTACCTGCCGCGCGTCTTCGCCCATTTCGTCGGCGATATCGAACATCCGGAACTCTCGGATATCCGGCAGTGGGCCGAACGCATCTTCACCCAGGACGCGGTGACGCGCATCCATCAGCCGGACGCGTTGCGAGCGCAGGCCACATGAGTGATTTCTCCGACACCGCAATGGTGCTGGCAGCGGGCAGGGGCGAACGCCTCCGCCCCATCACCGACACCATCCCCAAACCGATGGTCGAAGTCGCTGGCCACACCATGCTAGACCGCCAACTCGACCTGCTCGCTCGCGCTGGCATAAAACGCGCTGTCGTCAACACCGCATGGCTCGCTGAGAAAATCGAGGCCCATCTCGCCACACGCCGCACCCCGGAAATCATTTTCTCCCGCGAAGAAAAAGCACTGGAAACCGGCGGCGGAATCGCGATGGCACTCAGTTATTTCGGCGAAAAACCCTTTTTCTCCCTCAACAGCGATGTCATCCTCTGCGAAGACGCTACCTCACCCCTAGCCAGAATGCGCGATGTTTGGGACGGTACAAAAATGGATGCTCTCCTGTTGCTGGTAAAACGCGAAGACACCTCCGGCTATTCAGGCACGGGTGATTTCTTCCTCGAACCAGACGCGACGCTCACCCGCAAAGGTGTGCACGCGGAAGCGCCTTATGTGTTCACCGGAGTACAACTTCTCGCCCCGCATTTGTTCGATGATTGTCCCTCAGGTGCTTTCTCGATGAATATCCTCTACGACAGGAACCCCGCCCGCGTGTGCGGTATCGTGCATGATGCGAAATGGCTGCATGTGGGTGACCCACAAGGCCTGGCGGATGCGAACGCGATATTGGCCGCTGCGTCCTAGTCAGGGGTGAGAATGCCCCTGCGGATAGCGGTTGTCCCCGCGTTCCGCAGAGTAGCGATTTCACCGGCTGTAAGCGTCCACGTGTGAGATCCAATCGTATCGTTGGTGACGGTGAGCGTCGGGTCGGTGAAGTTGATGGTTGTGCCCATGGGCAGTTCGATGATGCGTGGCTCAGGCTGTAAATCCGAAAGAATAAGCAGGCTGCATTCCCCTTCTGTAGGCGGTCGGCACGGTGCGCCGGTTCTCGGGATGACATCCCCTTGATAATTATCGGCTCCGATAAGCACGTCATTTCCGCGGATGGTCTCAAACAGGGCATCCTCTTCTTCACTATCCATGCAGATCTCTCCGCCCGTGCCGAAGCCGCAGAAGCTGGCGCTCGCCGCCGCACAACTACCCGTTATTGCCGGGTTGATACTCCCGGTGACGCTTACGTTGGTCGCGAACATGCCGACGAAGCCACCCGTTGGCCATTGCTGAACGCTGGCAAGAAATTTATCCAGACAGGGCGGGAAGTCTAACCCGAAGCCGGGGAAAGGAATACGAGGGATAGCAAAGGGGAAACGTGTAATTGTGCCTTCCCCCCTCGCGCAACTTTCCAAACCGCCATTATGGCTCACTCCACCCGGTCTCGCCGTACAATCAGGATATTGAAATGCGGCGTTCCGGCAGCTTAGTATGACGTTGCGGTACGTACTTTGCGGACATCCCATACTGGACTTGTCCACGTTGATGATCGCTTTCCCGGTATAGGAATTACCGAACGACCCGCGCAACTTCCCGGCCTGCGGTATCCACCCCGCCGGAGGATCGGAAGCCACGCCGGTGTCGATACAGGGCTTGATGGTTTCGGCAAATGAAACAACTTCGCTTTTATTCACCGGTACATCGGGGATTTCGCAATCGTCCGTGACCACAGCGGCGACAGAGAATGCGGGAGAGAGGGTGACGGCGATCAGGAAGGAACTGATTACCCGGAACGTACACCATATGGAACGTGACTGCTGCATAGGATTAAGGAGCTCCCCCCGAAACGATGCTTCTCACCCGGCGATCACGATACGGGGTATAGCGCTTGACGTTGTCCCATTCCTGTTCGATGCAGAAGGACATATACGGGTCTTCGCACGTATCGGTCGGCCGTTGCGGGTTCAGCGCGTCGAGCATCTGGCGGTTCTTGGCGGGTAGCTCGGCTTTATAGATTGTATATTCCTCGCCCTGACCCCAATATTCTGTATTGCCGCAGACGTCGAGATGTTTCCCATGGTTGAAGGCGATAGACTTGATGAAGTCTGGGTTTTCGGGTTCTTTGCCACCATACGCCTTGATATTATGAATTCCGGTGACGAACCCAACGTAAGGGTTGCGCCACACATTCGATGGCGCTGCGGTCGCGTTCGCACGGTCGTCACCACTTTGGTCCTTGATGCCTTTCATCACGACATCTTCATCATAGATGAGCACTTCACCCACCTCTGCTTGATCGAGGTTGGTGGTGAGCGGGGCCGTGCCGCCGCCGCTCATGAAGAATGGGAAACGGGTTTCATACGGATCGCTGACATACCCCCTCCAGCTAAAGGGCCAGTTCATCGTCTTCAGTCGGTTCTGTGCCGCATCGGCAACGCCCATCTCCGCCCACGCGACCTGGAATTGAGCGCCCGTCCGTGACAGCACCATCTCTTCACCCGTCCCCATCTTCATGTATTTCTCATGCATGGGGATACAGTTGATGCCGATCTCGCGGGAGCCGCGTACCTGATAGAGTTTCAACTCCATCCAGTCCATGATCGGGTCTGTCTTACGGCCAAAATCGGACGTAGTCCTACCGAGGCCGCCGCCCACGGAACAATATTCCCCCTCACGTCCCGCGCCGACGATAGCGTAGTTAGAGCCAGCCGTGCTGTCCTGATCTATTTCGGGGCTATCCGCACCGCATTCAAGCCCTGTGTCCCAGCAGCGCATATAAGGACGGTTCTTACCGAAATATGTATCGAAGCGGTATGCTTTCTGCACCCCTACTTCTGGGGTAAAGTTATCTTCGTTAATCTCTCTCATTTTAAGCACGTTCACGGGAACCACGGGTTTAGTTATGTGAGCGCATAGTTTCTGAATGCTGGGGGGGCCGCAGAAAATCGACGGGGCTCTGTCCTCTTGCTCATAATTAACCGCGCAGCAAGGTTCATCCGGTGAGCAATTGAACGCTTCACGGCAATATTCACTATCAAGGCAGATGGCGTTGAACGCGATCCGCCAGTTCATGTAAAACGCATATCCCGGATAGCGCCATGAGATAATGTCGGTCTTGATGCCTTCGGTGGGAAAGCCCGAGCAATAGACATTATTCCTTGGTGCGCCATAGGATGAGGTGGCGATAGGGGAGAAGGCATCGACCTCGTTGGTGTAAAAATCCCAGCGCGGAGAGAAGGGGTGGGAAGGATCGTAGATCCGCTCATATTGAAATTCGGTGAGATCGTTGATACTGACCTTGCCGTAATCGTCCCGTACCTGAATGGGATCGATGATATTCCCTGCGCCGACCAGACCCGCGTAATACGGCTCGGTCGGTTTAGGACCCGCCCCCGGAACAAGGTAAGAT
The DNA here is from genome assembly GCA_041749475.1 of Rickettsiales bacterium. Taxonomy (GTDB): domain Bacteria; phylum Pseudomonadota; class Alphaproteobacteria; order Rickettsiales; family UBA998; genus JBGTBD01. Next base: position 54,726 of record JBGTBD010000011.1, on the reverse strand, counting down.
GGGTTCGAAAGCAACTTTTGCCATGCGGCTACGAAGTAATAATCAGGATAATATTCCATCTCACGCGGGCCGTTCATCAGCTGCATTCTGAGTGCTTGGCAATAGGACGCGCCGGTGGTTTGCAGTTCAAGTTTCTTACCCAAATCATCGGAAGGAATGCGCGGCAGGTCGGATCGGGTGAGGATGTACTGGTTGGTGCAGGAATCCAGCTCTTTACGCACCGCAATGGGGTCGGTTGGGCTTTGCTTCGTCCCCGCGATGATGGTCCGGCAGGTATTGGTCGCAGTGTCCACCGGAACTGGCTGGCCTTCCACGGGGATGGGTTGGGTCTGAATCATACGGTTGGCGAAGCGATACATGTTCCCCGCCCCGCGATAGACTTCACCCATATAAGGTTTCCCGAGGCCTGCCTGATCCTGTAGGCTGATGAGATACCACGGGCTGAGTTCCAGAGCGGAGAACAGGCGGGTGGTTTTAGGTGGCATACAATCTTGCGGCCGTGTACCCGTCACTTCCATGCCGATGCCGAGTTCCGCGTTCAGGTCGTCGACCACGTTGTCGATGCAGAGTTCTGTGTACCTGCGATCCTCTTCCGCCGTACTCGTATAATCATATTCCAGCAGGAGGGGCAGACCAAAATCAAGTACACCGCCTAATGCGGCGACATAACCGGCATAAGACCCCCCCAGCGCATCCAGCAGGTCTTCCGGGAAGAAATCGGAGATACTGGCCAGCGCCTCCGCTGCGGCGGGTGTGGCGGCGGAAAGGCTGCCCGTCAGTGCCGCACCTACGCCTCCGGTGATATCGGCCAGACTATTGCCGACCGCGGCGGTGAGGCCTCCTGCCACATCCGAAATCGCGGCTGCAATGTCGCCGGTGACGGCGCCGAGCACTGCGGTAGCCTTATCCTGCAGCCCGGTGATGATGCCGCTGCTGATGGCCCCGAGCATCTGCGGGGTTTGCAACAGGGCTTCGTAATCGATCCCCCCAAGAAGATCCGTAACGCTGGCGGGAAGTTGATTCGAGAGAATACTGGTGATCTCGCCCGGGGTCAGGGTGCTTAGAACGGATGGATCAAGGCCGAAGCCCGAAAGCGCACCTGTGACATTGTCCATGAGCGCCGCACCCGTCGTCCCTGCGACTGCGCCTATGGTACCGCCCAGATTGAGGCTGTTGAGCTGGTCGGCGGTGACGCCGAGCGCGTCGGTAAAGCCGCTGTCGAACACGGCCGATGCGCCGCTGAGGACGCTGCTGGTAAAGCCGGGGACGGGGTTGTCGAATACCGGCATGATGCCGGTGAGCGATCTGACCTGCGAGCCTACGATACTCTGTGCCTGACCGGTGATGTACTGATCGACCGCCTGCCTCTGAGCGGCGGTGAGGGAAGATAACCCTCGTCCCAGCGTGCCCGTCATCTGGGTATTCAATTGATCGGAAAGCTGTTGCGCGGTAGATGCGACCTGCGCGTTGACATTGGTGATGCCGACGGTTTGCAGCACCGCGTCATTGATGGATTTCTGGACCGTACCCTGAATGATTTGCTGAGCGGCTCCGGCGGCGGCGTTGGTGATCTGGTTGCTGTTGGCGAGGTCGCGTATGGCTCCTGCTGCATCGCCACGCAAATCACCCGCTGCGGTTCCCAGCGCGCTGGCGGTGGCGCTTTGCACAGCCGCCGTGATCGTCGCCGGGTCGATACCCTGAATCTGTCTGGCGACATCAGCAGGCAGGTTGCTCAGTTCTGCTTGTACGTTTCGCTGGATGGCTGCTTCCAATTGGGGATACAGCTGCGCTGCGGTTTGCGCAGCGGACGGACTCCCGGAAAGGAGCACGCTGCAAATAGCGAGTAATCCCCCAAACACATACAGTATAGAACGTGTGATAGTGGTGCGTGTCATAGTGTCAATTAGAATAAATATAGCGCAAATGTGTTACAAATACTATAGAATATTTTTATTCTATAGGCGAGTATTACAGGAAGAAGTTTTTACTTGCCAGTATTTTCCTCGCCTGTGTAGAAGTAAATCATGCAAGATGAAGAATTGAAAGAAAAAATACAGGATGGGACGTATTTCCAGGATGCCCGGAAATGGTACTCCGTCGTATATATGTCGTTGATTTCCGAGCGTATTTTTTATGTTATCCTGACCGTCATTGCGGTGCTGACCATGGTGGTGGCGATCATTGCGTTAAATCGCCTGATGCCGCTCACCCCCACCATTCCTCTCTTCATCAGCTCCAACGACGTGTTGCGAAACCTGCCGCGTATCATCCCGCTGGCGAAGCCGGGAGAGCAAACCAATCCTGCCCTCCGTCGTTTCTATGTCGATGCGTATGTAAAAAGCCGGGAGAACTACTTTAAAGATCGGGTGAACCAGTATGTTCGCTTCATCTTTAATAACAGCGATCGGCAGACGTATGAGGTTTTCAAACGCCTCTACGATACCACCAACCCCCGTAGCCCCATTGTGACCTATGGTGCGGTTGGCCAGCGCGACATCATCATCATCCGCTCGGACATCTCTCCATCGAAAGAGGCAGCGCCCGACTCGCCTGCGATCTTCAACGCGACGGTCTATTTTGATGCCACGGTTTCGACCTATACTAATCAGGAAACCACAAGATGGCGTGCAGATTTGACTTTCGAATATCAAGATTTAGTTGTAGAACAGGACACAAGTAAGACGATTGAAACCGGCCTGAAGATTACGCCGATGAAGTTCGTCGTGAAGAGTTATACGGTTAGTCAGTTGAAAGCGCAGTAATTTATGGTTCGTTTGGCCGCTCTGGTATTTCTCGCGTGTATGACATCCTCCCTCCCGGCGCTTGCCCTGCAGCTACCCCGCTCGATTGCGACGGATAGCCGCATCAAAACTGTGCGCTATAATCCGAACGAGATTTATAAATATACAGGATACTATCGCTACCAGTCCGTCGTTGAGTTCGGTGAAGAGGAAGAGATACAGACCGTTTCCATCGGCGACTCCGTTGCATGGCAACTGACCCCGCAGGGAAACAAGCTGTTCATCAAGCCGGTCGAGCAGGACGCGCTGACCAACATGACGGTCATCACCACGCGCGGGATGTATCATTTTGAATTACATGCCGAAATGACCGACAATATTCGGGATAAGGGGCTGATTTTCGTCCTGAAATTTATCTACCCCGATGACGATGGCGGTGTGGCTGACTTCGGCTCCGGCGGCGTCCCCGACTTTACCGACCCGGAAATATACCAGAAGCTGAATTTCAAATACTCCATCGCGGGGACGGAATTCAACGCCCCCATCCGCGTGTTTGACGACGGGGAATTCACCTATTTTCAGTTCCGTAATAAGAACGCCGAAGTCCCCGCCTTCTACTATGTCGATCCCGATGGTTCGGAAGGCATCATCAACTACCGCACCAAGGGCGATTATATCGTCATCGAGCGTGTCTCCCCCGCATTCACGCTGCGTAACGGGCCATATGTCCATTGCGTATTCAACGAGAACCTGCCCATGCCGCCGCGCATCGACCCCATTGATGAGCGCAAATGGTACGGAAGACTCAATCCCTTCTGATTGTCATCAATAAGTCTATAAGCCACGTAGATGCGGTGACATCAGGGAAGCTTCTGCCCTCCGTCTTATCGCGCTGATGTTTTAATCTAATCGTACGCCACACGCACGAAATAAAGCCCATCCGGCGGTGCGGTAGGCCCGCCTGCGCGGCGGTCGCACGCATTGAGTGCTTTCTTCACATCCTCCATGCTCCATTTGCCTTTACCCACGAGCGATAACGTCCCCACCATGTTACGCACCTGATGATGCAGGAACGACCGCGCTTCCGCGTGGATGCGTATCTCATTGCCGATACGCTCCACGTCCAGCCGGTCGAGCGTCTTGATAGGGGAAGCCGACTGGCACATACTGTCACGGAAAGTTGTAAAATCATGCGTCCCCAATAACACCTGCGCCGCCTCCTGCATCGCATCCGCGTCAAGTGACTGGGGAACATGCCACACTCGCCCATCCTCCAGCGCCACCCGCGCCCGGCGGTTGATGATGCGGTAGAGATACTGCCGCCCCTTGGCCGAAAACCGCGCATGAAAATCATCCGGCACTTCTTCGACGGCAGTGATGGCCACCAACTGCGGAACCAGATGCGCATTGACGGCGCGCAAAATGACGAACGGGTCACGCGGCGTCACCAGATCCACATGCGCCACTTGCGCGATGGCATGGACGCCCGCATCCGTCCTGCCTGAACAGAACACCGTTACATCCTCCGCCGTGAATGCCTTGAAAGCCTGTTCTACTGCATACTGCACGGTGGCGACGCCATCTTCCTGCCGTTGCCATCCACAGAACGACGCACCATGATATTCGAGGGTGAGTTTGTAGCGCGGCATTACGCGATCCGCTCACCACGTGGCAACGGATGCCCGCGCAGGAATGCTTCCGCCGTCATCGGTTTTTTGCCCTCCGGCTGAATCTGTATTAGCCGGACAATACCATCGGCACAAGCGATGCCCAACGCCTCATCCATGATCGTTCCCGGCGTCGCGGAAACGTTACCGGATTCAAATACGGCCTCATGCAATTTATACCGCGCTCCGCCATGGATGAAGAACGCCCCCGGCACCGGGTTCAACCCGCGCACATGGTTCACAATGTCAACACCCGCACGCGTCCAATCCACCCGGCATTCCTCCTTGGAAATCTTCGCCGCATAACTCGCGCCGTCAACGGGTTGCGGGCGAGGGGAGAGCGTGCCCGCATCGAGCGCTTCCAACGCTTTCACCGCCAACGGCCCCGCCATTTTCTTCATCACATCATGCAACTCCCCCGCCGTCATAGTAGGAGAAATCGCTACCGGCGCTTCCAGCAATATCGGCCCGGTATCCAGCCCCTTATCCATCTGCATGAGGGTGACCGCCGTTTCCGCGTCCCCCGCCATGATCGCCCGCTGGATAGGCGCCGCCCCGCGCCAGCGTGGAAGCTTCGAGGTATGGATATTCAAACACCCCAGCCGCGTCCCTTGCAGGATCGCCTCCGGCAACAACAACCCATACGCCACCACCAACGCCACATCAGCTTTAAGCTCAGTAAACTTCTTCTGCTCTTCCTCGCTTTTCAACGACAGCGGCGTAAGTATCGGTAACCCATGCTGTTCCGCCAATTGATGCACGGGCGAGGGCGTCTCCTTCTTCCCACGATGCGCAGGCCGCGGCGGCTGGCTATAGACCCCCACTACCTGATGCGGCGTACCCAGTAGATGCGCCAGCACGCTCGCGGAGAATTCCGGCGTACCCATGAAGATGATGCGTAAAGGATTGGGCATAAAAATGATAGCTAACTCCGCATGTCATGCTGAACTTGTTTCAGCATCCATGTAACACGAGCATGGACCCTGAAACAAGTTCAGGGTGACGATATGGGTATATGACGCTACTCGTCCTTCTCGGCCAGCTTCTTGGTCTTCTTCATCTTGCGTAAAATCATATCGCGCTTCACCAGCGAGATATGGTCGACGAAGACGATGCCGTTCATGTGATCGACCTCATGCTGCAAGCAGGTGGAAAGCAGCCCCTGCGCCTTGAGACGTTGCGTCTTCCCGTGCTCATCGAGATATTCCACCGTGATGATGGCGGGCCGCTCCACTTCCGAATATTGGCCGGGGAAGGAGAGGCAGCCTTCGTTATAGACCGACAGATCGGGTGATTGCTCGACGATTTCCGGGTTGATCATGCGGATAGGCTTGCCCGGTTTAGGCGGCCCGTCCGGAACCTCTGTCCCGTTTTCCTCGCGATACCGCGGCGATTCCCATTCCGTATCGACGACGATGACGCGCTTCAAGACGCCCACCTGCACGGCAGAAAGGCCCACGCCGTTGCTGGCATACATGGTCTCCAGCAAATCATCGCACAGCTTCAAAATCTCCGGGGTGATCTCGTTCACCGGCTCGGATTTCATCTTGAGGCGTGGGTCAGGGGCGAGGACTATAGGTAAAACGGCCATATCTACTATCTAGGCAACCTTGGCGATGCGCGCAAGGGATTCCTCTTTACCTAATATCTCCATCACCTCGAACATGCTGGGGGACGCGTCGCTTCCGGTGATGGCGGCGCGTAACGGCCCCATCACTTTGCCGAGTTTGATACCCGATTTCTCACCGAATGCCTTGGCCCATGCCTCTAGTCCATCATGGTTCCACTGCTCATGCCCCTGCACTTCTAACTCCGGTTTCATCTGTGATAACAATTCCTTACCGCCTTCCGCCAATTGCTTGGCTGCCCGTTCATTCAGCGGAACGGTATGGAAGTAGAATTGTGCAGCTTCCGCTAATTCATTGAGCGTCTTAGCACGCGGTTTCAGCCCTGACATGGCGCGTAGCAGCAATGACTTTTGCGTATCTGTAAGAGAAATATTTAACATCGCACCCAGTCGCGGCGCCACCAACTCCACCAATCTCGCATCGTCCGCCTCGCGGATATAATGCCCGTTAAGGTGGTCGAGCTTGGTCAGATCGAAGCGGGCAGGGGATTGCCCGACGGCGCCCAAATCGAACCATTCCTTCGCCTGCTCCGTGGAAATAATCTCCTCATCCCCGTGCGACCAGCCGAGCCGTAGCAGGTAATTCCGCAGCGCTTCCGGCAGGTATCCCATATCGCGATAGGCTTCCGCCCCCAACGCGCCGTGGCGCTTGGAGAGCTTCGCCCCATCCGGCCCGTGGATAAGTGGGATATGCGCGAATTCCGGCACATTCCAGCCCATCGCGTTATAGATCATCAACTGGCGGAACGTATTCGTAAAATGATCATCCCCGCGGATCACATGCGTGATCGCCATATCATGGTCATCGACCACGACGGCGAGCATATAGGTCGGCGTCCCGTCCGAGCGCAGCAGCACCATATCGTCCAGTTCGGTCGCATTGACGGTGACTTCCCCGCGCACATGATCCTTCACGGTCAGACTGCCTTCCGTCGGCGCCTTGATGCGGATGACCGGCTTTACGCCGGGAGGCGCTTCCGATGCATCGCGGTCACGCCACCGTCCGTCATACCTGAGGGGCCGTTTCTCCGCCATCGCCGCATTGCGCATGGCCTCCAGCTCTTCCTGCGACGCATAGCAGCGATAAGCTTTGCCCTCGGCCAACAATTGCTCCACTACTTCGCGGTGGCGATCAGCGCGTGCGAATTGAAAAATCGGCTCGTCATCCCAATCCAGCCCCAGCCATGCCAGCCCATCCAGTATCGCGTCCACCGCGCCCTGCGTCGAGCGCTCCCGGTCGGTATCCTCAATGCGCAGATAAAATTTTCCGCCGAAATGCCGCGAGTAAAGCCAGTTAAACAGTGCCGTCCGCGCCCCGCCGATATGCAGGTAGCCGGTAGGCGAGGGGGCGAAACGGGTGATGACGGTCATGATAATTGCCATTCCCACCAAAGTGGGAATCTCCTATAGCTGGTGATGTGTATTCCCATCTTTCGTCATTCCCCGAATTTTGTGGAACAAAATTATAGGGGAATCCATACTTCCCGCTGGATCACCCTATAATCGCAAATGCGATTCGGGTGATGACGAATAAAGGCAAATTACACGGTTATTACGATAGCCCGCGTTATAGAAGAAAGCACTGAAAATGCAAGACTCGGCGTTTGATTCCCCGCGCATGCAGGCGGGCTGGTTCGAGTGGCTGCCCGTCGCGGTCGGCGCGGGTATTCTCTGTTACACGATGCTTCCCGAAGAACCCGTCCTGTGGCCCGCGCTGGTTCTAGTGCCGCTATTACTGGTCGCTGGCTTCATCTTCCGCGCTCACCGACCTGCGCGCCTAACCACCCTTTATCTCATCATGATAACCCTCGGCTTCGTCGCCGCCCATTGGCAGACGTCCCGTATCAACGCCCCCATGCTGAAAGAACCGCTCTTCATCACCAAAATGCAAGGCGAGGTGACGCGCATCACCCCGGCGGAGCATCGCCTGAGCGTCATCCTCAACGTCCGCTCTATTGCCGATATGAAAGATGTTTCCATCATGCCAACGCGCGTGCGTATGTCACTCCGCGGCAATCATACGGCACTACGCGTGGGGGATGTCATCGAACTACGCGGCAAACTTTTTCCCCCATCACCACCGCTAATGCCCGGTGGTTATGACTTCTCCCGCCACTTTTTCTACCGCCATATCGGCGGCATGGGCTACGTCATCCCGCCCTACACTATCATCGAACGGGGTGCGGAACGCTCTTCCTATTACGCGCTACTCGGCGACCTCCAGCAATTCCGTTATGAGCTGGAACGTTGGCTGCTGGACTCAATGCCCAAACCCGCAAACGGCCTCATCGTCGCCTTCACCACAGGCGACACATTAGCGCTGGATAAGGGCGCGGAAGCAGCGTTACGTGGCTCCGGCCTCACCCATATCCTCTCCATCTCAGGCATGCATATGGCCATCGTCTGCGGCCTGTTCTTCTTCGGCCTCCGCTTCATCATGGCCGCCATCCCGCCCTTGGCGCTGCGCATCAATATCAAGAAACTCTCTGCAACGCTCGCACTCCTTGGCGGCGCGGCCTATCTCGTCCTCGCCGATTTCCCCGTTAGCGCCGTGCGCGCCTATGTGATGATATTCTTCTTCTTCCTCGCCGTACTGCTCGACCGCCAAGCGGTGACGGTGCGCTCGCTCGCCTGGGCGGCGCTGGCGATTCTCCTGTTCCAACCCTCGAGCCTTGTCGAAGCAGGTTTTCAACTCTCTTTCATCGCGACATTAGCACTGGTCGTCTTCTATCGCGAAGTCGCCATGCGCTGGGGCGGGGTGTGGTCGGAAGAACTCCGCTGGTGGCAACGCCCCGCGCTCTATATCGCAGGACTCATCACCTCATCGCTCATCGCATCCTTCACCACCGCGCCCTTCGTCGCCGCCTATTTCAATGTGTTCAATGCCTACAGCATCCTTGCCAATCTCATCACTCTCCCGTTGATGTCCTTCCTCATTATGCCCGCGCTCATCCTCGCGCTGTTCCTCGCCCCGCTGGGCTTGGGCGAACCATTCCTCTGGCTGGCCGCAAAAGGCGGGGAGTGGATGATTGCGCTTGCCGCATGGGTGACGGCCATCCCCGGCGCGAACTGGTATATCCCGCCTATCTCCGACTGGGCATTGATATGCGTCGCTGCCGGAACGCTGTTTCTCCTCCTCGGTCCGCCGCGCTGGCGCTTCTGGGGGCTGCTTCCTATCTGCCTCGCGATGCTGACAAGCCTCTGGTTCAAACAACCCGACATCATCATCGAGCGCGAGATGTGGCATATCGCGCTGCGCGATAAGGACGACCAATGGTGGCTCTGGCGCGGCCGCTCCAACCGCAATTTCGTGGTGCGCTACTGGCAGGAGAAACTTGGCGAGGAGATGAAAGTCTGGAAGTTCGAGGACACGCTCCCCGGCCTGAAATGCTACCGTCAAGGATGCTGGTGGAACGCCTACGGAAAAACCGTCGTCCTCCCCTGGAAACCCGAATTCTTGAAACACGCCTGCCGCCATGCGGACATAGTCATCACCCGCTTCCGCGACGAAGCAAAAGAATACTGCCCGAACGTGCTGCGCATCACGCAGGATGAGTTAAAAAACGGCGGCAGCGTGGGAGTATATATGCGCGGTGAGAAGCTGGAGATACGCTATAGCTGTGGGAGGCAGGCAGACAGGCCGTGGTCAGGTTGTTATTTTAATTAGGTATAAAAACGCCTAATGCTTCTCCTAGTTCGTTCAATGATACTGCTGCTCCAGTTTTAAATTCCATATATTCCAAAGTTAATTGTTTTGCTTCTTTCATTGCTTTATTTGAACTTGCAAACTCAACAAGTCTTTCAAGAGATTGTGACATATCCTGTAAAACCGCCTCTTTATTATTACCGCCATTGGAAATATACTCCATACTATTAATAATTTCTTTTAGTCGGGTTGCGCACCATGGTGCAAAAAGGTTTCTGACTCTTGCATTGGCTTCTTCTTTTGTTTCTATAATCCCATCCCCTCTAATGCTAATTGAAGAAGGGCGCTCGGCTTTGATATGCATATACTTATCTTTTAAATTTTCAGTAAATGCCAAATCGGGATCGCTTTTAGCCATTTCTGCTATCTTTGCATGATACACAGCAACTCTTGCGGCAATTGCATCCGGTGAATCGTCTTGGAATTTCAATTCAAATGTTGAAGGCTTGGAGAGCGCTATCTCAATGATTTCTGAGATTTCCTCTGGTGTAAACTGGTTTGTTTTTGGCGCCTCATCCGGAGGCAACAATGTCCTATTTAACTGTTTTTTTGATATGCCGTTAGACACTAACAAGAATAGATTATTATATGCCCCGGTACTTGAGATGGCCATTTTGTTAGTCTCCTTGGTTATAGAAAACTTGTTTGCAAAAACAGTGCCGAGATATTCATAAGGTTACTCAACGACAGTAATAAAATACCCGCGCTTTTCCAGCCGTGCGAGAATCCCCTCAGCCCCCGGCAGGTGCAATGCGCCGACGGCGATGAACTGATTGCCTTCCGGCAGATAGGTCAACATCCCCTCCGCCATCCGCGCGTTCCGCTGGGTGATGATCTGGTCTTTCATACGTTCCCGTAAATCCGGGTCGGAGATTTCGGTAAAGGCCTTATCGCCAAGCGCGCCGATGCCCTTGAGGTCATGTGCTTTGTATAAGGCGAAGAGGGTGGCGTTGCCTTGTGCGATGTTATCCATGTGCGCGAGTGTGTCACGCAGCATGGTAAGCTGTTCGGCATCGCTCATCGACTCGAACGCGGCGAACTGCTCATCGACCGTCTCCAACCCCACGACGGGGATACGTGCGGAAATCGCCTCGTTCTGCAATTTGTCATCCAGCACGATGCCGTCCGCCACGCGGGGCGGGAATTGCAGCAGTACCGCCGCCGCCCACGGGCGGTAACGGTTGAGCACGACGGCGGGGAAATCCTTATGCGCTTCCTGAATGCCCTGAGTTAAAATCGCAAACTGTTCTGTGCCCAGTAATGCCTCAAGCCCCTGCTGTTGCTGGGGAAGCAGCATGTGCTGGATGATGGTTTTCTGGTTCTTCGCATCCAGCACCACCTCGAACAACGCCGTATGCGACGTGCGCAAACGCGCGAAGGCCATGTGCGATTGCGCGATGATGGCAGGATCGTCCGTATGCAGCGTGCCAAGGATATGGCTCGGCGCGTAAGCGCAATGCTCGATACGGAATAGCAATCCCTTCTCCAGCCGCTCGTGTATGGGCGTATAGGACTGGCGATTCCCGGGCACGCAGAAGACGGAGGTATCAAGCGCCTTCGCCGCAACGGGCAGTGGCGCATGGAACGTACATAGAAGTAAGAAAATAAAGAAAGAACGCATTACCAGGCGGGCTGTTTCTTTAGGAAATCTTCCTTCGCCATGATCTCATGCGTGTAGGAGCGGAACTCCCGGCGGTAGAGGACGAGGACGACGAGCGTGGTGCAGGCGATGAACGCCCAACCATGCAGGAACCAGCTACAGGCCGCCAGCCCATAATAATACGCGCGCATCCCGAGGTTGAAATGCCCGGCGGCGTTGGTGACAAGCCGCGCCCCCTGATGCGCGATCATCTCCTGCCGCACATGGTCGGATTTCAACTCATGCGGCGGCGGGCAGGAACAGACGAAGATGCAGGCATAGTTATATTGCCGCAGCGACCATGTGAACTTGAAGAACCCATAGATGAAGATGACCGACAGCAGGAAAATCTTAAACTCCCACATGAAATCATTGGTGGACGTGCCGAAGGGCAGGGCGCTGATGAGGGCTTGGCCTTCATCGCGGTAGCCAAACATGGTGAAAAGACCGATCTGCAGCAGGATGCAGGTGGAGGCAAAGAAGGAGATACTCCGCAGCAGGTTGCCGATGGCGGAGACATCCACCAGCCGGTTCTCGCGGCGGAGCATCACGCGCATCCACTGCAGGCGGTATTCGTTGATGATATAGAGCAGGTTATGCTGGTTGAAGCCGACATGCTTGCAATAAAGCGCATAGCCCAGCCACCCGCACAGGAACCACAAAAAGGCGACGATATCAATGAGCTCGATAGAAAGCTCAGGCCCTATATAAATTAGTTGATTCATGCCGCTTTCCTTAACAGGCTACGCGTGGCGTCGGTGAGGTTGGGCTGCACCAGCAGTGATTCACCGATCAGGAAACAACTGATACCGCACTGCACCATTTTGTCAATGTCGCTGGCGGTCTTGATGCCGCTTTCACAGACCACGGTTTTGCCGTCAGGAATCATTTTCACGAGGCGGACGCTGGTCTCCAGGTCGATTTTCAGCGTACTGAGATTGCGATTATTGATGCCGATGAGGGGGGAGGATAGTTCAGCCAACGCGGTATGGAGTTCCTGCTCGTCATGCACCTCGATCAGCACATCCATCTTCCATTCCTGTGCCATCGCCTCGATAGCGCGCGCCAGCGGCACATCCACCGCGGCCATGATGAGCAGGATGGCATCCGCGCCCAGCGCGCGCGCCTCCACCACCTGATAGGGGTCGATGATGAAATCCTTGCGCAATACGGGCAGGGAAACAGCGTCCCGCGCCAGTATCAGATGCTGATCCGCCCCTTGGAAATAAGGCGTATCGGTGAGGACGGAAAGGCACGTCGCGCCACCCAGTTCATATTGATGCGCGAGTTCGGCGGGCGCGAACTCCGCGCGAATCAGCCCCTTGCTGGGCGATGCCTTCTTGATTTCCGTGATAAGCGCCGGCTCACGCGCTTCTACCCGGCGGTTGAGCGCATTGAGGAACCCGCGCGGGGCGGAGGCCATCTTCGCGTGATGCTCGACATGCGGCAACGGGTTCGCAAGCTGGCGCTCATGGATATGCGCGCGCTTCTTCTCCAATATATCAGGTAGCATAGGATCCTTCCTCGTGCGATTGCGAGGAAATCCAGCCGAGGCGCGCCAATGTTTCGCGTGCTTTGCCGGAGTCGATGGCTTCTGCGGCGCGTTTCATTCCGTCGGCAAGGCCGCCTTCTTTTCCGGCGACGATGAGCCCGGCGGCGGCGTTGAGCAACACGATGTCGCGGAACGCGCTCGGCGCACCGGTCAGCAGGCGGCGGATGGCATTGGCGTTGAAGGCGGGGTCTTGCCCGCGCAATTCATCGGAATTAGGCATGGGGATACCGAGCGATGCGGGATGGATGTCGAACGTGCGCACCTGTCCTTCCTTCAACTCCGCCACATGGGTGACCCCATGGGTGATGATCTCGTCACTGCCGTCCTCACCGCAGACAACCCACGCATGCTCTGCGCCGAGTTCTTTCAACACCTCTGCCAGAGGCTTCACCCATTTCGCGTCATACACACCGATGAGCTGGCGCGTAACGCCCGCCGGGTTGGCGAGGGGGCCGAGCAGGTTGAACACGGTACGCAGCCCAAGTTCCACGCGCACAGGGGTGACGTGGCGCATGGTCTGGTGATAATGCGGGGCCATCATGAAGCATATTCCCGCTTCCATGAGACATTGCTCCGCGACCTTCGCGTCACCGAGGATGTTGACGCCTAGTTCCTGCAGCACATCCGCCGAACCGGAGGCCGAAGAAATGCCGCGGTTACCGTGCTTGGCGACGGGTACGCCGCACGAGGCGACGACGATGGCGGTAGCGGTGGAGATATTTAGCGTGCGCTTCAAATCACCGCCCGTACCACACGTGTCGATAGCGCCGTCCGGCGCAGTGATATGCAGGGCCTTCAGCCGCATGATCTCCGCCCCTCCGAGCAGTTCATCGACCGTCTCACCGTTGATGCGTAAACCCATCAGGAACGCGGCGATCTGCCCCGGCGTCGCTCCGCCGTTCATGATGATCTGGAAGGAGCGTTTCGCCTGTTCCCGCGTCAGATGCTCGCCGTTGGCGATGATGGTCAGCATGTTCTGTATATCGTTCGCGCCCATATGTCCCCTTATTGCCCGGCCTTGCACATAGCATGCCGGAATCGTCCATGTCACTTGCTATAAGATTCCCGCTTTCGAGCCTCTTACACAAGTGTTTTTTACAGCAAAGATTATTTAGCAATTATCTAAAAAATTCTTCAATATCGCGTGACCGTGGTCGGAGGCGATGCTTTCGGGGTGGAACTGGACGCCATGCACGGGGAATTGCTTGTGTGACAGGCCCATGATGATTCCATCGGAAGTCTCCGCCGTGATCTCCAGACAATCCGGCAACCCCGCCTTATCGACGATCAACGAATGATACCGCGTGGCCGTGAAAGGGGAGGGCAGTCCCTTAAACACGGTTTTCCCTTGATGGATGACGGGGCTGGTCTTCCCGTGCATCGGCGGGTGGCGCACCACGTTACCGCCATAGACAAGGCCGATGGCCTGATGCCCGAGACAGACCCCGAAAATGGGAATCTCCGGTCCGAGTTCTCTAATGACCTGCGGGCAGATACCCGCATCCTCCGGCTTCCCCGGCCCGGGTGAGATGACGATGCCACCTGGCTTCTTGGCACGGATGTCATCAATGCTCAACGCATCATTCCGCACCACTTCCACCTCGGCCCCCAACTGCCCGAAATAATGCAGTAGGTTATAGGTGAAACTATCATAATTATCGAGGAGGAGAATGCGTGTCATGATGCGAACACCTTAGCAAATCCCGCCGCGCGTTGCAGCGCTTTGGATTTATTGACCGATTCTTCGTATTCAGCGACCGGGTCGCTATCGGCGACGACGCCGCCGCCCGCTTGCACGTACAGCTCACCATCCTTGATGAGTCCGGTGCGGAGTGTAATGCAGGTGTCCATCGACCCGTCCGACCCGAAATAGCCGACGCCGCCGCCATAGAAACTGCGCTTTACAGGCTCCAGTTCATCAATAATTTCCATCGCGCGGATTTTCGGTGCGCCGGAAACCGTCCCCGCCGGGAAGCCGCTCATCAGCGCGTCGAACGCGGTGAAGCGCGGGTCAAGCTCGCCTTCGACATTGGAGACAATATGCATTACGTGGCTATAGCGCTCCACCACCATCTGCTCGGTGACCTTCACCGTGCCCGTCTTAGCGCAGCGGCCTACATCGTTCCGACCCAAGTCCAACAGCATCAGATGCTCCGCGAGTTCCTTGGGGTCATTCAACAAATCCTGTTCCAGCGCCATATCCTCCGCAGGCGTCTTCCCCCGGCGGCGCGTGCCCGCAATAGGCCGCACGGTGATTTTCCCCGCGCGAACACGGACGAGAATTTCAGGGCTGGAGCCGATGAGCGAGAACCCCTGCATCTGTAGATAGAACAAAAACGGCGAAGGGTTCAGGTGACGCAATGCACGATAGAGCGCGAAATGCGGCATCAGGAAGGGTGCTGCAAACCTTTGCGACGGCACGACCTGAAAGATGTCCCCCGCGCGGATATACTCCTTCGCTTTCTCCACCATGTCGGTATAGCCATCCAGCGTCAGGTTGGAGGTGAAGGCGAGGGCGCTGCCATCCACGTCCTCCGCCGGAATCACCGGGTGCGTCGCAGGCTGCGCGAGCTTATGCTGAATCTGTTCCAGCAATGCGCATGCCTCGTCATACCGTGCGTCCGGGGACGTCGCCGCGTCTTCGTTCCACACGGGGACAAGCAGGAACATCACCCCGTCGCGCGCATCGAAAATCACCAGCGCGCCGGGGCGCATCAGGCAGGCATCGGGAATACCGATAGGGTCGGGATTAGCGGATGGCAATGTCTCCACCTGCTTGATCATGTCATACCCGAAATAGCCGATCAGTCCGGCGGACATCGGTGGCAGACCGTTAGGGATGGGGAAGGCGATATCCTTCAGCAGGCGCTTGAGTGAGGGAATGCTTTCTTCCGCACAGTCCACGAACTGCCCCCCGCGCACGTCGCGGCAGATGCTCGCTTTCGTGCCGTGGCATTGCCATAGCAAATCAGGATATAGCCCGATGATGGAATACCGCCCGCGCACCTCACCGCCTTCGACCGATTCCAGCAGGAAGCAGGGGGTGGTATCGTCCTTCAGCTTCAGCATCGCGGAGACGGGCGTTTCGCAATCGGCGAGCAGTTTTGTCCAGACCAGCTGGTGCTGGCCGCTTTTGTAGCCCTGCTGAAACGTGGATTTATCCGGCTGGAGTCGCGCCATGCTACTCCTGTATCAGCCCTTGCAGGATGTTGCCGTTGACCGATACCGGATATTGCTTGCGCAGCGCCGTGAAATACTGCTGCAATATCTCGTCCCGCGCATCTTGCGCCAGCGTGCGTTTCAGCGCGTTGAAGTCGCGCTTGGCGTCCGCGTCCTTCACCGGGTCGGCAGCGGGAAGGATGGATTCCAGCTTTGCGATAACGAAAAAGTCGCCCACCTGAGCGGCGCGGGTGAAGGGTTGTTTGGCGTCCGCCGTAAAGAGCTCGCTGACCAGCCCGTCCGGCAGGTTGGCATTACTCTTCCCATTGTCGCTCTCAAAGCCCCCATCGCGGGAGACTGTCCCGCGTTCGACCTCCACACCCTGCATATTGGCGAAGGAAGGCTCCTTGCCCTTGATGAGGTCTTCGGCCAGTTTCTGCGATGTGGTGGCAAAGGACGACGCGGTCATTTCACGCTTCCAATCCTGTATCACCTGCCCGCGTACTTCGTCGAACGTCTTCTCGCGTGCTTTGGTTATGTCCTGCACCTGTAGCACCGAATAAGTTCCATCCGCTTCCATCAACAGGTCGGAGGATTCACCCTTCTTCATGGTGAACGCTGTCTCCAACAGCCCGGTGAAGCGGGTGACGTCTATGCCGTCGCGGTTATCGGGCGTCTTGCCGGATGTGTCGATGGGGTCGGTGGTTTTCACCTTCACATCGACCGCCTCAGCCATCTGGTCCAGCGTTGACCCGGCGGAGACTGAGTCTTCCAGCCGCTCGACGAGGCGTTGCATCTCTTCTTCACCCTTGTTCTGGCGGAGTTCTTTCTCCAGCATGCCCTTCACGTCCTTGAACGGCATGGGCTGTGCTTCATCGACGCTGGAGACGTAAAACACCTGCCATCCGAACGGCCCCTCGAGCGGTTTGGTGAATTCACTCGCATTGAGCGCGAAGACGTCCTTATCGCCCGTCGGCAATTCGCCGCGTTTTTTCCAGCCCAGCGTGATGGCATCCTTATTCACGGGAGGAACGGTTTTCGCCGCCGCATCCACCGTGCCACCCGCCATCAGGATCTCATAGGCTTTGTCTGCCTGCTCCTTGCGATCATAAAGCAATTGGGATACCTTGCGGCGCTCAGGTTCCACCAACTCCCCTGCGCGTTGCTGATAGGCTTCCATCACGTCCTCACGGCTAATATTCACCCCGTTCATCACATCGTCCGGCGTGATGGTGATATAGCGCAACGTGCGGTATTCCGGCGCGTTATACGCTGCGCGATTCTTCTCGAAATAGGCTTTCAGGTCCGCGTCACTGGCCTGTGGCTCCTCCGTCACCGCCGAAGGGGAGAGGTGAATGAGCAACGCTTCACGACGCTCATACTTCGCCTGATAAAGCAGGGAGAGCAGCGCGGGAGGGTAGGCCGGTTTTTCGGTCAGCGAGCCAACGATGATCCGCGCTGCTAATTGCTGGCGCAGCGCTTCGATGTACTGTGCTTCCGTATACCCCTGCTGACGGATCAACTGTGCGAACAACCCACGGTCGAAATTCCCGTTGGGGCTATAGAATGACTTATCCTTGCTGATATATTGCACCACCGCCTCGTCACTGATGGTGATACCGAGGCGACGCGCCTCCTGAACCAGCAGCTTGCTACTGACCAGGCTTTGTAGCTTGATCTGGTAAAGATTCAGGCTCTTGAGCAATTCGGGGGAATACTGGTCGCCGAGTGCGGTCTTGATATCGCGGATGGAGCGCTGGAATTCCGCCACGGTGACTTCCTCACCCCCCACTTGCGCGAGAACGCCGGGGCTTGTGCCGTTGACGACATCTTCAATCCCCCAGAAGGCAAAACTGACGACGAGGAGGATGATGAGGATTTTGGCGAAGAAGCCGGAAACGCCTTTGCGGATTTCTCTAAGCATGATGTAAGTCCATTGGTTGGTGCAGGAGAGATGTACAAATACTCTGGCCTAAATGCAACCTCATACGCCAGAATCTGATTAATGGTCTCAGTTGAGGGATTCCAATAGGGTATTAATAGATTATCCTGTAGGGAGGCATCCCTTTTGCAGGAGCTCCGCTATGATAAGTAGTGTATCCCTTTGGAACAGTATCTGTAAAAACACCGGAATGTTCCGTATATCCCTCTGGGCAGCGGCTGTCACTTTTGAGATTATGTGACACGAGATTGCCTTTCGGGGCCGGATTATCCGTAAAATCTGGAATAGATACAGGTTTAGGCTCTACATAGCCGTTTGTGTTGTTGGTCTGCGTAACAGTGGAAATACAGGTGTAGGCTTCCGAATCATGTAATTCTTTAGCAATATCTTGCATTAATTTCTCTTCCGGAAACTCCGCGGAAGGGTTGCGTTCTGTCATGATAGGAAATGCTTCAACGCCTTGGTCTTCAAAACCATCCAAACAGTATTTGTATTCATCTTGCTTTAGGCTCTCTTCAAAAGCCTCAAGGTTGTCCGCATTTTGCTCTCTCGCTTCCTGAAGCCATTTCTTTGAACATACATGCACATCTACGCGCACTAAATTATCTGGTGCGGGGGAGGAAGGGGGCGCATCTAAATGACGCGCATCCGGTGGGGTAGAAACCAGAGGGCTAGTGGTAGCGGAATAAACGACTGCAGCGTTGATAAGGATAGCTAAAATAATAATCGCAAACGAGTGTTGTTTATATTGCATAAATCTACTTAACAATTTGGAATCAAATTAATTGTAGCTGGTTTTCATTGTTTATGTAACTGCTAATTCACTGCTTTCTTAACTGGAGTTAGACACTTAATCATGCTATCGGGAAGAACAGGATGCAGAAGTTCATTGTCGGAAACTGGAAGATGTATGGTACGACGGAAAAGGCGCTAAGTCTGCTTTCTGGGATCGCCCCCGCTGTGCGAGAGGCTTCTGTAAACGCGACTACTACCGTAATCTGCCCCCCATTCACCTTATTGTCCACCGCTAAAAGCGCGATGAAAGACTGGCCCGCCGCGGCCCTCGGCGCGCAGGACTGCCATCCTGAGCCGTCCGGCGCATTTACTGGCGACATCAGCGCGGGGATGCTGGTCGATGCGGGCTGCACATACGTCATCCTCGGCCATTCCGAGCGCCGCCAGTTCCATAGGGAGCATGACACGCTAATCGCCACCAAACTGGCCGCCAGCGTAAGCGCAGGCCTCATTCCCATCCTCTGCGTCGGCGAGACGTTGGAACAACGCGAAGCGGGGCAGGCCGAAACAGTCGTGGAACAGCAATTAATCGCCGCACTGGAGCTTGCCATCCCCAACCCGCTCATCATCGCCTACGAGCCGGTCTGGGCCATCGGGA
Organism: Rickettsiales bacterium; assembly: GCA_041749475.1. GTDB lineage: Bacteria > Pseudomonadota > Alphaproteobacteria > Rickettsiales > UBA998 > JBGTBD01. Next base: position 35,300 of record JBGTBD010000011.1, on the reverse strand, counting down.
CGGGGCGTGTGGCCGAGTTGGCGGATGTTTCCGCGATGCATCGCCACATCCGCGAATGCGTTTCCACGAAAAAATCAGTTGAACTGAACCGGGTAGCTGTGCTTTATGGCGGTTCAGTAAAGCCCGATAATGCGCCCGGCCTGTTTTCCTTGGAAGAGGTCGGCGGTGTATTGGTAGGGGGAGCCAGCCTGAAGGCAGCGGAATTCTCCGCGATTCTGGCAGCGGCAATAAGAGGATAAGATGGAACAATTACTGTTAATCGTGCAAGTCGTGTTGGCCCTCGGAATTATCGGGTTGGTACTCATCCAGCGTACCGATCAGGACGGGCTGTCCGGCCTCGGTGGCGGTGGCGGCGGGTTCGGCGTCATCTCAGGTCGCGCGAAATCCAACCTCTTCACGCGCATGACCGCGATTTTCGCGGCCCTCTTCATGCTGAACAGCCTCGTGCTCTCCATCCTCGTCGCCCGCTCCAACGCCGTATCCCTGCTTGATCGCGTCGCTACGGAAGCGCCGCTGAATCCCGGTGAGAAGGCTATCTCCGTCCCCGTGCTGGACAAGGACAATCCCCCCGCGACCGAGCCTGTGGAAAAACCCGCCTCGCCTGATAAGAAAGAATTCGAGCCCGGTAACACTGTCCCCGTAGACGCTCCGCGTCCGCAAGGGATTGAGGATGTTCCCGTGGATGATGTTCCGCTGGATAAAGAAGCGGTGACGCCTGAGGAGACCGAAGTCCCCGCCAAGGTTGTCCCGGAAGTTGAGTCCAAACCAAAGACCACGACGGTCCCTAAAGCAGAGTAGATATGACGCGATTTATATTCATCACGGGCGGCGTGGTATCATCCCTGGGTAAGGGACTCGCCTCCGCCTCCCTCGGTGCATTGCTGCAATCGCGCGGCTTCAAAGTCCGCCTCCGCAAATTAGACCCCTATCTGAACGTCGATCCCGGCACGATGAGCCCGTTCCAGCACGGGGAAGTCTTCGTCACCGACGACGGCGCGGAAACTGACCTTGATCTCGGCCATTATGAACGCTTCACGGGCGTCGATTCCAAGAAGAGCGACAACGTCACCACGGGGAAAATTTATTCCACCCTGCTGGCGAAGGAACGCAAAGGCGATTATTTGGGCGGCACGGTGCAGGTCATCCCCCACGTCACCGATCTCATCAAGGAATTTATCCTAAAAGACACCGGCTCAGAGGATTTCGTCCTCTGCGAGATCGGCGGCACGGTCGGCGATATCGAAGGGCTTCCATACTTCGAAGCCATCCGCCAATTGGGCTACGAGCTGGGCAAGAAAAAATGCCTCTTCATGCATGTCACCCTCGTGCCCTATATCGCCGCTGCGGGTGAGCTGAAAACCAAGCCGACGCAACATTCTGCAAAGGAACTGCGCTCCATCGGTATCATCCCCGATATCCTTCTCTGCCGTGCTGACCGCGAGATTCCCGTCTCCGAACGCCGCAAGATCGCGCTGTTTTGTAACATTCAGGAAGAAAACGTCATTCAGGCGCTGGACGTCCCATCCATCTATCAGGTTCCCATCACCTACCACCGTGAAGGTCTGGATACGCAGGTACTCAAGCATTTCGGTATCAAGAACACCGGGGAGCCCGACCTCAAAGTCTGGCAGAATATTTCTAACCGCTTCGAGAATCCGGCGAGCGAAGTCACTATCGCCATCGTTGGCAAGTATACCGGCCTCGGCGACGCGTATAAATCATTGACGGAAGCGCTCGACCACGCTGGCATCGCCAACAATGTCCGCGTCAAAGTGGAGTGGGTTGATGCACGGACGTTCGAGAATGACGACATCACCCAACGCCTGAAACATGCCGACGGCATTCTCGTCCCCGGTGGATTCGGCGAGCGCGGCGCACGTGCCAAGATCGCCGCCATCCGCTATGCGCGCGAGAAGAAAGTCCCATACTTTGGCATCTGCTTCGGCATGCAACTGGCGACCATCGAATTCGCCCGTAACGTGCTCGGCATTGAAGAGGCAACGACTACCGAATTCGGTCAGGTCGAATCCGAGGACGAGCGCGGGCATCTGGTGGGCCTGATGACTGAATGGCGTCGCGGTTCCGTGCTCGAAAAACGCGGCGCGCATGACGATCTCGGCGGCACGATGCGCCTAGGCGCGTATGATTGTGAACTGAAACGCGGCACGCTCGCCCGCAAGATCTACGGCCAGTCGGAAATCACCGAACGCCACCGCCACCGTTATGAAGTGAACATCGCCTATCAGGAAGCGATGGAGAGCAAAGGCCTCATCATCTCCGGCCTGTCACCGAACGGAATGCTGCCGGAAATCGTCGAGAACAAGAACCACCCGTGGTTCATCGCCGTCCAATTCCACCCCGAATTCAAATCCCGCCCCTTCGCCCCGCATCCCTTATTCAAAGGCTTCGTCGAAGCTGCGATGAAAAAGGGAAAGAAATAACGCTAAACCGCGGCGGCCATTTCCCCTGATGCCGCACGTGCTGAAACTTGCGCGACGTGCGAAGTGGCTTTTATCTCCTGCTCCTCACCTTTCAGCTTCTTCACAAAATTCTTCACCAATTTTTCTGATGCGGCGAGCGACCCGTTCATGAAGCCCATTTGCACTTTGGCAGTCCCTTCCTTGAAGTCAGGGATGAAGCTGCCCACCCAATCAAGGCGCGGATCCTGAGGTTGTCCGAATTCCGCGAGCTTGGTGTATTGCCCCGGCGCCGGGGCGACGTAGCAGACGGAATCATGATCCGCCCAGTTCAGCGTGATCGCCGGAACGGGCTGGAACACGTCCTCCAACGACTTGCCCAGCATCTCGGCGTAATCCTTCTTGCAAAGCTCGGCCAATTGTTCGTCGTTCATCCCTTCCGTTTCTTTGCCGCGGCAGAAATAGAAAGTGACCACCCCATCCTTGCTTTTTACCCCTTGTCCCTCACTGCTGACGAAGGCATTCTGGAAGATGCGGTCGGTATGGATGATACCGGTGGGGTCATCCATGCCCGGCACGTTCTTCCACGGTTTACCTTTGGTGAGGCAGCCTATTTTGGTCAGGCGGGCATACTGGGTATTGTTGATGACGTCCATCTGCTCTGGGCTGGCGAAGGCTTCGATGCCTTTGACTTTCTTAAGAAAAGGCAAGGGTAGCGCGGAGATGACATGGTCGAACTCCTGCGATGTTCCACTTGCGGTGGTGAGCGTGATACCGTGCGCGGTCTTCTCCATCGCAACGATTCCTTCGCCCAGCTTCACGTCCGGCCCGTCATCCTCTTTTTTGCCCTGAGGAAATATCGAGTTGGCAAGAGCGTTCCTGAGCCTATGGGTTCCGCCCGTGATACGCCATTTCTCATCGCTCAGGAAAGAATCGATCTCTTTGGGATGTTCTGCATCGACATAATCGATGAAGCAGAGCGCGGAGAGGTTAGGCGCATCCGCCCCGATCTCGGCTGCATACATACTCTGGATGACGGGGATGATCCAGGATTCCATTCCTCCCGGCAGGCTCTCCAGATATTGCTTAATGGACAGCTTATCCAATTCCCGCGCCCTGTCGGTCAGCTCGCCGTCCACGCGTAAGTCGCCTTTGTCTTTGAGGACGGCATCCCCGAATTTCCTATATTCCTTAAGGAATTCCCTAGGGGTGTGAACAGTGCCTTTAACAAAGAAATAGTCATTATTCCCTAATCTTTTACCCGATTTGATCAGCTCCACGTCAAGTTTTTCGCAGAGGTGGATAATATTCTTGTGCCCGTCATCCACAAACTCAGGCCCGGTTTGCATATAGAGGTTTGATTCAGGAAACGGACGTACCTTCATGACATTTCCGCCCAGCCGTTCATTGCGCTCGAACAGGGTAACATCGGCTTCGATACCCTTTTTTCTGAGGGCTTTTCTTAGGTAATAGCAAGTCGCCATCCCCGTCATTCCCCCGCCGATGACGGCGACTCTATGGCGATGGCCGTCAAGCTTGCCTTCAGGCACCATGGTGGAAATAAGGGCATCAGGGGGAGAAGAAAAAGCGGAATTATTGAGCATCGGCGGTCGTCCTATTTCACGGGTCTGATGTGTTGTATCGAAATAATATGACAGGAAGATGACAGGGATGAACATATCAGGCCCGCCAATCATGGCATTACCAAGACACATTCGCCACAGAAGCGAAGGGTGAGCCGGAATTCACGCATGGAAGGAAAATGAATGATTGTGGCTGGAATCATGCCTATCTATAAAAATGCGGCATCCATTATTCAGGATGTGAACATGAATCAGCAAATGATCTAACATAAGGAGTATTAAAATGGCCGTGAATTTGAAATCCCTTGGACTGTCCATCGACAACATGGTGAAACTCGGTTTCTCCGCCAGCACCGCAGTAGGCCTGTTCGGTGAAGCGTCGGTGAAGGAATTGGTCGTTGAGACCTTCGGCGGCAATTATCCCGCGAGCTCCGGCACGGGCGCGGATGCGTTCAACTTTGCCGTACAAGCCGACTCTGCGATCAAAGCGTCCGGCGGCAACGTGTCCTACCTTGATTACCTGAGCGGCGTCGAAAGCCAACTCAACGCCAACGGCTACAGCATCAATGACCTGAACTATAGCATTGATGCCAACGGCAACGTCACCGCCTCCATCGACGGTGGTGGCACGACCACGCTGAACATCAACGATCTCCTCGCACAGGCGATCGATACCGCGTTTCCCGCTGCCTAATTACGGCAACGCAATAAAATGAAGGGAAGGGGGCTTCGGCCCCCTTTTCTTATGGTCAGCCCCGCGCTCTACCTGGCAGGCTGTGTCACTTGCATCAACCGTAGCCATTGTGCGCATTGCCCGGCCAGTTGCCCGAGGTCGATTTCCGGATTCTTCAAAATATCGAAATGGCTTTCCCAGCTTTTGATGGGATTGAACGGCATGAAGGGGTTGGCGTCGATCATACTGCTCCAGAATTTCGTCGCCTGTTCCGCCATCGTCTGCACGCCTTCCAGCCCTTTGCGCTGCACACGGCAATTCTCCAGCTGCAGCACGAAACTATTATCGTCCTGCTTCTCCAGCCAATCTGCCAATGCCTGCAAGTTCTCCGGCGTGGTCAGCGGCTTGCTGAACCCCGTCTCCACCGCGCTATACTGCATGAACCCGCTGATGAGCTGCATGAACAACGGCCAGCTGAGATTCCCGTTCTCCACATGCCCGATGGTCTGCAACTCCCCATCCGCACTCTTCTTCGCCACATCCAACGCATCGAACGTCACATACACGTCATCCCACTGCATCCAGAGCGAGAAGGGGTTGGCGGAGGAGGGGCGGGACATGGCGTCTTTCGAATAGGAGTGAAGCGCTTAATCTACACTTTCCATTCCGCATGGAAAGCCCTATATCAGGTGGAAAGCACCCAGTTAGGAAATACCATGAAAACCATCATCGTCGGCTCCGTCAAAATCTCCAACAAGCTGCCCTTCACGCTGATCGCCGGGCCGTGCCAGATGGAATCGCGCCAGCATGCGATGGATGTGTCAGGGGTTCTGGTCGAGCTGACCACGAAACTGGGCATTCCGTTCATCTATAAAACCTCCTACGACAAGGCCAACCGCACCAGCATTTCTGGGCAACGCGGTTTGGGTCTGGATAAGGCACTACCTGTATTCGAGGAAGTCAGAAAAACCTACGGCTGCCCTGTGTTGACGGACGTGCATAGCGAGAGCCAATGCACCATCGCCGGTGAAGTGGTGGATGTCCTGCAAATTCCCGCCTTTCTCTGCCGCCAGACCGACCTTCTCGTCGCCGCCGCCAATACCGGCAAGGTCGTGAACGTCAAAAAAGGCCAGTTCCTTGCCCCGTGGGATGTCAAAGGCATCGTCGGCAAGCTGGAGGCATCGGGCTGTGAACGTATCATGCTGACCGAGCGCGGTGCGTCCTTTGGCTATAATACGCTGGTAAACGATATGCGCGCCCTGCCCATCATGGCCTCCACAGGCTACCCCGTGGTGTTCGATGCCACCCATTCCGTCCAGCAACCGGGTGGCCTCGGCACGGCATCCGGCGGTCAGCGGGAATTCGTCCCAGTTCTTTCCCGCGCCGCCATCGCCGTCGGCGTCGCCGCCGTCTTCATGGAAACCCACCCCGACCCCGACAACGCCCCATCAGACGGGCCGTGCATGGTCAAACTGAGCGATATGGAAGCGCAGCTGACGGCGCTCAAGGAATTCGACGCCTTGGCGAAGAAGTACGCCTAAATTAGTGGCTTCTGACATAAAAGCGTAACAACAACACCTTAGATTGCTCGCGCAGGAGGTGTAATGAGTACGCTTGAATTAGAAGATCTTCCCAACAATAATGCGCATTTGCCCACAGATATAAGCTCTGACAGAATAGAGTCATTGCTACGCCGTGAAGGGTTCGAAATTCGTTCTAATGGCACAAGTCATATGGTGTATCGCCACACTATATTTCCCCAATTGCATGGCAATATTCTAGCGGGAGTCATTGCCAGTAAAAAATTTCTGCAAGAGGTACGCGATAACTGCTGGGCAGCTCGTCGCCTCATGGAAGAAAAATCCATGGAAAATTTAAACGATCGCCTTCCCGAATGGCTTTTCAAACTTGAATTACCTGGCTTTTTAGCCTCCTATGAGGAAGATAGGCGCTATATGGATATCACCTCATGTTCGGATAGGGATCCCCAGTCTTACATGCGCCGCCAGCCGGATGAGAACGACCCGCAGCGCAGCTACCACATCCTCTATCGTGGCAACCAACTGCTCGTCAGCAGTCTCGATGCACGTGAACATGCCATGTCCTTCACCTGCTCACAGAACCGGGACGCATCGAAAGGGTTCATGCATAAGTTTTCTCAGTTTGACGAGAATGTACGAACCCATCTCATCCAGCGCATATAGGATCTGAATGGCTGGCTTGCGGAGGCGGCGGAATATGGCGCATTTATTCGTGTGCCGACGATAGGGGAACGATTACTTGTTCATCCGCTGATCGAGGAGCATGTCCCGCTAACCTTTTCCGGCAACCGCGACCGCGTTCCCAAGGGTTTGCTGACGCACATCATAGAGTTCATCGAAAAGATGGAAGCTATCGAAACAACTGACCGGGAAGTGCTGACCCAATTGGAAAAGGATGGCTGGTCTAGTCTCGCTCCGAGAAACAACGGAAACGGGCATCATATCAATGGTGACGCAACTCATACATCGGAGCTACGCCTCCAGCACCCGCAATACGGTATCATCTCCACGCCATGTTACGGAAAGAAACGCCTGTTTGAACCTGATGCACTCATCAGGGCCAAAGAATATAATATGCGCATAGGCACATCTGGTGAAACGGGGTTGAAAGTGACAGGCCCGGTTCCCGGTGGGAAGGGGTTTCGAGGTTGCGCGGGGACTCCGGACCCAGTCCAACGGTGATTGCTTCAGCCTAAAGCGCCCGCATGTGCGCGATACGCTTTTCCATGGAAGGATGGGTGGGAAACAATGTTTGGATTGTATTCCCGATGGCTTTGATGATGGGGCTGACATCCTTATGCAACTCTTCCAACTCTTTGGCGCAATGTTCATGGACGATCTTCATTCCCTCAATCACCGATTCCTTATCGACCAAGGATACGGCTCTTGCATCCGACTTGAATTCAAAATGGCGGCTCATCATGCTGTACCCTGCCATCGCGGCCACCGTTCCGAGTGAGGCTGCCAGCAGGTAGTGGCTCCCGGTCACCAGCCGTTTCCGCCACGTGATCTGCTGCTGGGAAAGGTCGCTGTTATCCAGCTTCTTATGTTCCTCGACGACGATGTTGCCCGTCTCCTCCATGATTTTCACCGTGTCGTCCTTGTGTTCGTCCGGCACGGCCTCATGCGCACGGCGATAGAGGTAAAGTGCGCCCATCGCCAGATAGGGTAGCGTGCCAAGTGCATAATATCCGCGCAGATGGGACTTGCTGTGTTGAATATGCTCCAGCTCATGCGCGATGACGCCTGCGAGCCGCTTATCCACCACCTCCGCTTCCGGGGTGGTGTTCATCGCGTGGAACAGGCCTTCGCCGAGAATGACCCGGTTTCTGTCCAGTTCCGCACAGGCATGGCACTTGATGCCCAGCGCCGTATCATGGATTTCCACGCGCGGCATCTCGATCCCCAGCTTGCCGCACATCTCGGCAATGGTCTTGTGTAACGCCGAGTTCGTATCGACGCTCTTGATAAACCGCGAGGGTTTCACCGTGAACATATCCACATTGTATCGGTTGCAATGATGGAATGTGTGAACTTATTGTGAAAACCCACTCCATGCTATCATATTATTATATTACAATATATTGATGAGTGGGCTCGGTGTATGCCGTGCTGGGCAACGCCAACGTCAGTGCGCTTGACCTTTGCCCGTATGCTCGTTAAACAAGGCGCAGACTCATATTTTGCCAAGGAGCACCCCCACATGACCGCCATCATTTCCGTCCATGCCCGTGAAATTCTCGATAGCCGTGGCAACCCCACCGTCGAAGTCGATGTAATGCTGGAAGACGGCAGTTTTGGCCGCGCTGCCGTGCCCTCCGGGGCATCCACTGGTTCCATGGAAGCATTGGAACTGCGCGATGGTGACAAGAAGCGCTACCTCGGCAAAGGCGTGAAAAAGGCCGTTGCCAACGTCAACGGCGAGATAGCCGATACGCTGATGGGGCTCGACGCGGAAGAACAGCTCCATATCGACCAGACCATGCTGGAACTGGACGGAACCCGCAATAAATCACGCCTTGGCGCGAACGCGATGCTCGGTGTCTCGATGGCCGTGGCCAAAGCCGCTGCTGAGACCTGCGGCATGCCGCTCTACCGCTATATCGGCGGATGCCGTGCTCATATGCTCCCCGTGCCGATGATGAACATCATCAACGGCGGCGCACATGCCGATAACGCAGTCGATATTCAGGAATTCATGGTCATGCCCGTCTCCGCCGAATCCATCGCCGACGCAGTGCGCATGGGCGCGGAAATCTTCCATTCCCTCAAGAAGAAACTCTCCGACGCTGGCCTCAACACCAACGTCGGTGACGAAGGCGGCTTCGCGCCCAACGTCAAAAGCTCGACGGAAGCATTGTCCTACATCATGAAAGCCATCGAAGCTGCCGGATACAAGCCGGGTGAGGACGTGATGCTGGCGCTCGACGCGGCATCGACCGAATTTTACAAAAAAGGCAAATACGCCATGGCAGGTGAGGGCAAAACCTTCGACGCTGACGGCCTCATCAAATACTACGAGAACCTCGTCAAGAAATACCCCATCTTCTCCATCGAGGACGCCTGCGCGGAGGACGACCACAAAGGCTGGGCCGAGATCACCAAGCGTTTAGGCGGTAAGGTGCAACTAGTGGGCGACGATCTCTTCGTCACCAATCCCGCGATCCTCGAAAGCGGCATCGCCAAAGGCCTCGCCAACTCCGTCCTCGTCAAGGTCAACCAGATCGGAACCCTTTCTGAAACGCTGGAAGCTGTAGAAATGGCGCAGCGCGCAGGCTATACGGCGGTTCTGTCGCACCGCTCAGGCGAAACAGAAGACGCCACCATCTCCCACATCGCCGTCGCCACCAATTGCGGCCAGATCAAAACCGGCTCGCTTTCGCGTTCCGACCGCCTCGCGAAATACAACGAGCTGATTCGCATCGAGGAGGAATTGGACACGATGGCGCGTTATGCCGGGGCCTCGCTGCTCCGCACCCGCACCCGTTCCAAGGCAAAAGCGGCAGCGTAACGCACATTGTCACCCCGTCGGATGACGGGGTCTGGTCTTGCCGGATGCCGTCATAAAGACGGCATGACACAGTGAAGACAGTTTGAGGTTTTTACTTTAAAATCACGGTGTTCAAAGAAAGTGATATTACGGGATTTGCTTTATGCAATACCCCTTTCGCTCAGAAAAAAATTGAGGTAGGCTTTCCCGTCGAAACATCTCTGGGGTTCCATGCCGCAAAAACTGATACGCTCCGTTCTTGCCGTTTTCTTCGTGTTCTACCTTGCGTTCCACACGATCAACGGGGATCAGGGCATCTACGCCCTCTGGGTTGAATCCCACCGGATGGACCTGCTGGAAGCCCAACTGAGCGACATCCGCACCGAACGCACCTCCCTCGACCACCGCGTCGCCTTACTGCGGGACGCCTCGCTCGACCCCGACCTGCTCGACGAACAATCCCGCCGCTTCCTGGGCGTCAGCGCTCCGGACGAGATCGTGATTCCTGTTCGTGACATCGGCCTTGATAAGTAGGCATATAGCCCCCATTCACCGCAAGAATCCCATAGAAACCGTTGAATAATACTGCAAACTTTATTGCAAATGACTTCGAGTCCGTTGATTTCCGCAACCGATACCCGGCGTAATGGCGCAAAACCATCAGTTTCCTGTTGCATTTTCTCAGTAGGCATGGCCTACTTGTTGCCGCTTGAAATATATGGATTATTGTGCGTTGCAACATAATCCGCACCGCCTGAAAATCGCATACCAGAGGAAGATATGACCGCTATGGCCACCAAGAAAAAAACGGAAGTCTCCAACAATAATAAGAATATGAAAATGTCCGCCGTTCCCGATAAAAAAGAACTACTCAACATGTACCGCGAGATGCTGCTGATCCGCCGCTTTGAAGAGAAGGCCGGGCAGCTCTACGGCATGGGCCTCATCGGCGGCTTCTGTCACCTTTATATCGGGCAGGAAGCCGTCGTCATCGGCATGCAGCACGCGGTCAACGGGGATGACGCCGTCATCACCACTTATCGCGATCACGGCCACATGCTCGCCACCGGCATGGACCCGCGCGGCGTGATGGCCGAACTCACCGGCCGCAGCACCGGCTATTCCCACGGTAAGGGCGGGTCGATGCACATGTTCTCGGTCGAGAAGAATTTCTACGGCGGCCATGGTATCGTCGGCGCCTCCGTGCCCATTGGCGCAGGGATTGCCTTCTCGTTCAAATACCGCAAAAAGAACAACGTCTGCTTGGCTTACTTCGGTGATGGCGCAGCGAACCAGGGCCAAGTCTACGAAGCCTTCAACATGGCCGCCCTGTGGAAACTCCCCGTCATCTTCATCATCGAGAATAATGAATACGCGATGGGCACATCCGTGAAACGCTCCTCCGCCAACACGGAAATGTACCGCCGTGGTGAAGCCTTCGGCATCCCCGGCCGTCAGGTGAACGGGATGGACGTACTGGAAGTCTACCGCAACGCGCAGGAAGTCGTGAAATGGGTGAAGGAGGGCAACGGCCCATACCTCTTGGAAATGAAGACCTACCGCTATCGCGGCCACTCCATGTCCGACCCCGCCAAATACCGCTCCCGCGAAGAGGTCGATTCCGTGCGCGACAACAAAGACCCCATCAACCACCTCAAGGATTGGATGATGGGCGAGAAGATCGTCAAGGAAGCCGAACTGAAGGTGATTGAAGATGACATCAAACAGATCATCAAAGAGACCGAAGAATTCGCCAAGTCCTCCCCCGAGCCGGATGAATCCGAACTCTGGACGGATGTGACGCAGGAATAATCATCATCACATAACAAAATTATCGTCATTCCAGCGAAAGCTGGAATCCAGTTGAAGAGGAAAAAAATATGGCACAACAAACAGTACGAGTCGCACTTCGTGATGCAATGGCAGAAGAGATGCGCCGGGATGAGAATGTCTTCGTCATGGGCGAGGAAGTGGCGGAATATCAGGGGGCGTATAAAGTCACCGAAGGCCTGCTGGCCGAATTCGGTGCGCAGCGCGTTGTCGATACGCCTATTACCGAACACGGCTTCGCGGGTCTCGGCGTCGGCGCGGCGATGATGGGGCTTCGCCCGGTCGTCGAATTCATGACCTGGAATTTCGCGATGCAGGCGATGGATCAGATCATCAACTCCGCCGCCAAAACCTTATACATGTCCGGCGGCCAGATCCGCTGCCCGATGGTCTTCCGCGGCCCTAATGGCGCGGCTTCCCGCGTCGCCGCACAGCACTCGCAGTGCTATGCCAGCTGGTACGCGCACGTCCCCGGCCTCAAAGTCATCGCGCCGTATGACGCCGCCGATTCGAAAGGCCTGCTGAAGGCCGCCATCCGCGACCCGAATCCCATCGTGTTCCTTGAAAATGAATTACTGTACGGCCAGAATTTCGAGATGCCTGAGGATGATGACTACATCGTCCCCATCGGCAAGGCCGCCATCAAACGTCCGGGGAAGGACGTCACCATCGTCGCTTTCTCCATCATGGTCGGCAAAGCATTACAAGCCGCCGAGGAACTGGCGAAAGATGGGATCGACGCCGAAGTCATCGACCTCCGTACCTTGCGCCCGCTCGACACTGCCACCATCATCGAGTCGGTGAAGAAAACCAACCGTCTCGTCACCGTGGAAGAGGGCTGGCCCTTCGCCGGCATCGGCGCCGAGATCGCGATGCAAGTGATGGAACAGGCGTTCGATTACCTCGACGCGCCCATCACCCGTGTCTACGGGGCGGACGTGCCGCTACCCTACGCCGCCAACCTCGAACGACTGGCGCTCCCGCAAGCCGATAATATCATCGAAGCCGCGCGCAACGTCTGCTATAAGAAATAGTCTTTCTTACATAAGGGGTGATTATCATGCGTAATTCTTCATCATTGTCATTGCGAGCGCAGCGAAGCAATCCATGGATTGCCACGTCGCTGGCACTCCTCGCAATGACGCTTACACAACCAGCATCCGCCGAGGAATATGCGTACCGGACCATCACCGTCACGGGGGATGCGAACGTGAAGAAAGCGCCGGACAAGGCGACCATCTCCATCAGTATCGAGGAGGAGAGCGAAGACCTCGCCGCCGCCAAGAAAGCGACTGACGACCAGTTGGAAGCGCTCTATTCCATCGCGAAGAATGCGGGCATCGCCGAGAAGGATATGCAGACGACCTATTCCTCTATTCAGCCCGTGTATGATTACAACAACGGCACGCGCAGCTTTCGTTCCTACAACGTGAATCATCAGGTCGAACTCACCCTGAAACAACCGGACAAAGTCGCCGCCCTCACCGAGAAACTCCTCGCCGCCAAGATCGACCAGATCAACAACGTCACTTACGGCCTGCAGGAAGAGGACGACGCTCAGTCCGAAGCCCTGAAAAAAGCCCTCGCCAAGGCGAAGACCAAGGCGCAGATGATGGCGTCGTCGTTGGGCGAATCGGTGGATCGCGTGCTCCAGATTAATGAGTCCGGCGTCAGCTTCCAGCCGCTGCCTATCATGATGCGGAAATCCATGATGATGTCTGGCGCGCCGATGGCGGAGGATGCAAGCGTCGCCCCGCCGACGGGCGAGATCGCCATCAATGCCAATGTAACCGTCACTTTTTCCCTGAAATAGAAGGAACCTCACCGATGCCGATTGAAATTCTGATGCCCGCCTTGTCCCCCACCATGACCGAGGGGACGCTCGCCAAATGGAACGTGAAGGAAGGCGATAAAGTCGCGCCGGGCAAAGTCATCGCCGAGATCGAGACCGACCAGGCGACGATGGAAGTCGAAGCCGTGGAGGAGGGGACGATTGGGAAAATCCTCGTCACCGCCGGGACCGAGAACGTGGCCGTCAATAACGTGATCGCCCTGCTGCTGGAAGCAGGTGAGGACAAGAAAGCGCTGGAAGGCTACAGCGCCAAGGGCGGCGCGGCCCCTGCTCCCGCCAAGGAAGAGAAAAAAGAAGAAGCGAAAACGAATGGCGCATCGAACGGTGCTGCCGCTCCTGCCGCTGCTCCGGCAGCCTCCACTTCTGGTGAGCGCGTCTTCGCGTCCCCGCTGGCCAAACGCATCGCTGAGAATGAAGGCGTCGATGTCGGCAAGATTCAAGGCTCCGGCCCGCATGGCCGCGTCGTCAAAGCGGACGTGGAAGAGGCGCTTGTGAAGGGCGTCGGCAAAGTAGGCGGCGCGGCTGTCGGCGGCGTATCCGTAGGCCGTAACGCGCAAGAATTCACCGAAATCGCCAATTCGGGGATGCGCAAAACCATCGCCAAACGCCTGCTCGAATCCAAGCAAACCGTCCCGCATTTCTACCTCACGCTCGATTGCGAGTTGGATAATCTGCTCGCCGCTCGCAAACGCCTGAACGATGCTGCCGAAGCGGCCATCAAAGGCCAGAAGGACGCGAAACCAGCCTATAAACTTTCCGTCAACGACATGGTCATCAAGGCCGTCGCCATGGCGCTGCGCGAAGTCCCCGCCGCCAATGCGAGCTGGACGGACGCTGCCATCCGCCAATATAACAACGTCGATATCTCCGTCGCCGTGGCGATGGAAGGCGGCCTCATCACCCCCATCGTGAAGAACGCCGACCAGAAAGGCCTCGCCCAAATCTCCAACGAAGCCAAAGACCTCATCAACCGCGCCCGCGCGGGCAAACTGCAGCCGGAAGAATACACCGGCGGCGGCTTCTCCATCTCCAACCTCGGCATGTACGGCATCAAGAACTTCTCTGCCATCATCAACCCCCCCCAAGGCTGCATCCTCGCCGTCGGCGCAGGCGAAGAACGCGTGGTAGTGAAGGGCGGCCAATTCAAAGCCGTAAACGCCATGACCGTAACTCTGTCATGCGACCACCGCGTAGTGGACGGTGCAGTGGGAGCGGAGTTCCTCGCCGCGTTCAAACGCTACATCGAAGAGCCGGTGATGATGTTGGTTTAATAATTAATATAAGTGTGTAGGAGGGGGATTATGCTGAGGGATTTTCTTAATTATATGCAAATATCTGCTGTGGTAGATTCGGAGATATTTCCGGGGAGCATAGATAAAGTTGATGTATCGATTCCACCTGCTTCGGTTTCCGAACAAGAAAAAATTGATAAGGCTTACCATGTAGTCTGCAAGCTCGCATTCACCCCTCATAAATCAGGTCAGGCAGTTTCAGATGATGATTTATTTACATGTACAAAAGAGGCGCTAGGCATATTGAAGGCTTCGGGAATTGATATATTAGGCTTGGAAATTGATAGGCCTTTGGAGAATTTAGTTAATGAGAATGAAAGAAAGGCGCTGCTATACGGAGATAAACCATTTAGCAGGGAGCAGTCTAGATATCGTGGAATCATGATTGGGCCAAATTACAGAAGCGTTCATATTGACGTTAAGGTTCCAGCAAGCCAAGCCGCTCTTCTTGAGGAACCAGCAAAAAGATTCAACGAGATGATTTCAAACTATCAAATCCAAGACAAAGAGATGTACCCGGGAGTATAAGCGATAATAAAATAAAAATATGCTCGACCCCATCCTAGGCTTCCTCCTCGGCGTTGCCGCCACCATCTTCACCCAGCGCTATATCTGGCTGTGGCAGCGGGAGAGGGATATCAAGTATATGGCGTATGAGCAGACGGTGCAGGCGGTGGCCGAGGTGTGGAATTATGCCGAGCGGTTGAAGACGCTGACCGAACAGGCCGACCCCTCGACCGTCCTCCAGTTTGTCGACCGCCATCAGGAAGCCAACATCAATTTCACCAAGTGCCAGTTCCTCGCCTCCGCCTATTTCCCCGGCGAGATTTCCGATTATTACAACGACCTCGCCCGCAAATATTTCAAGCCCGACGAAGAATCCGGCATGGCCGACTGGTGGGATTTCCAACGCCTCATCGAGATGATGCGCGCGGAAATTATGCGGCATGTGACGTTCAAGGAATTATTCTCCAAATGACCCGCAGTGTCATTGCGAGGAGCGAAGCGACGCGGCAATCCCCATGGATTGCTTCGCCATCGCTCGCAATGACAAAGTTCTCTTATTGTCACCCTGAACTTGTTTCAGGGTCCATGCCGAGTGGATAGATGGATGCTGAAACAAGTTCAGCATGACAACAAGAAAAATAGCCGTTAAAACACCTATTATACAACGCTAAGCAAGGACAAAAACATGAGCGACAACAATTTCGACGTAATCATCATCGGCGGTGGGCCGGGCGGGTATGTGGCGGCGATTCGGGCGGCACAGCTGGGTATGAAGACCGCCGTGGTCGAGCGCGAGAATATGGGCGGTATCTGCCTCAACTGGGGCTGCATCCCGACGAAGGCGCTGCTGCGCTCCTCGGAGATCAACCATTTGCTGCATAACCTCGATGCGTACGGCTTTTCCGTGAAGGACATCAAAATTGATTTCAAGAAGATCGTTGAACGCTCCCGCGGTGTCGCGGCGCAGATGTCGAAAGGCATCGGCATGCTGATGAAGAAGAACAAGATCACCGTGATCGACGGTGCGGGCAAACTCCTCGGCGGCGGCAAGCTGACCGTGGAGAAGGACGGCAAGAAGGTCGGTGACTACACCGCGAAGCACATCATCCTGGCCACCGGTGCGCGCGCGCGTGATCTGCCGGGGTTGGAGCCGGACGGCAAGCTCATCTGGAGCTACCGCCACGCGCTGGTTCCTGATTCCGTCCCCAAAAAACTCCTCGTCGTCGGCTCCGGCGCCATCGGTTCCGAGTTCGCGAGCTTCTTCCTCAATATGGGCGCGGAAGTCACGCTGGTGGAAGTCATGGACCGCATCCTCCCGGTCGAGGATGAGGAAATCTCCAAATTCGTGCGTAAATCCTTTGAGAAGCAGGGGATGAAAGTGATCACCGGCGGCGTCGTCAAAGCCCTCAAGAAAGGCAAAGCGGACGTCACCGCCACCATCGAGATCGGTGGCAAATCGGAACAACATACCTTCGACCGCGTCATCATGGCCGTCGGCATCGTCGGCAATACGGAGAATCTTGGGCTCGAGAAAACCAAGGTGAAGGTAGAAAAAGGGCAAATCAAAACCGACCCCTATTGCAAGACGGACGAACCCGGCGTCTATGCCATCGGCGACGTCGCAGGGGCTCCATGGCTGGCGCATAAGGCGTCGCATGAGGGCATCATCTGCATCGAGAAAATCGCCGGGCAAAAAGACGTCCACCCGATGAAGAAGGAAAATATCCCCGGCTGTACCTACTGCTTGCCGCAAGTGGCCAGCGTCGGCATGACTGAGAAAACCGCGAAGGAGAAGGGCCTGAAAGTGAAAGTCGGCCGCTTCCCCTTCATCGGCAACGGCAAAGCCGTCGCGATGGGCGAACCGGAAGGCTTCGTGAAGACCATCTTCGACGAGAAGACGGGCGAACTACTAGGTGCGCACATGGTCGGCTCCGAAGTCACAGAAATGATTCAGGGCTATGTCCTAGGAAAATCCATGGAAGCGACCGAGCTCGACTTCATGCACGCCATCTACGCCCACCCGACCATCTCCGAAACCATGCACGAATCCGTGCTGGATGCCTATGGCCGCGTGATTCATATGTAGAGGTTTGTGTCATTCCCGCGAAAGCGGGAATCTACCTCCATGTCTATGGCGCAAAAATTTCAACTATGGATTCCCGCTTTCGCGGGAATGACAAAAATAGAGAAAAAACTAAAACGGACGGCACTCTATAGGGAGGCCGCCCGTTTTCACTGGGAGTGAAGCCCGTGAGCTACGTGCCTAGTTGGAAATCTGCTTTGGCTTCACGTGAGTCGTGGACTCAGCGGCTTCCTTGGCATCTTTCAGGCTTTGCGTTTGTTTGACATCCGCATCGACGTTGATAAGCGTATCGCCATCGCCTTTCGTGTCCTTGCTGGCGTCAGCGTCAATGTCATAGGACGGGACTTTGTCCGGGGAATTCTGGACTTTGTCATTCGGAGCATTGTCAGCGCGGACGCCGGTCATGCCCGTCATGCTAGAAATGCCTTTATTGTCGCTGCGGGTGGTGTTGTTGCTCTGATCGTCCATACGCGAGGAATCCTTGTCGCTCTTGCCGCTAGCGGGCGCGAGGTCAGACAGGCTGGACGCGTTCGCCTGGTTGATCTCACGGCTGAGACCGAGGAATTTGCTTTCCGCCATCCCGTCCACTTTCACGCGCTCGCCTTCGTTGAAGGAGATGTTCGTGTTGGTGTTGACGTCGATGGATTTGCCTTGCTCGTCCACAAGCGTGAAGCTGTTAGCATCGGAGGTGGATTTTTGAACCGTGCCGACGATGGTCACCGGCCCTTGTTCCGGCAATGCTTTGACGGAAGAATAGAATTTAGCATCGGCGCTGGTCGCAGAAGGTTCAGCGGCGAGGGAAGCGCTGCCGGCCATCACAGTGGCGCTGAGCAGAGCGGAAATGAAAAGATTGGAACGCATAAGGTTAGTCTCCTAAAAAAGTTGAATTAGAAACGCAAATCTAGTCGCAAACACATCAACCCGCGATGGGTGCAAGGCAAAGCTGTATAAAGGGAGCGTCAATACCCTCTGTATCGGTATTGAGGAAATGCACGTTTTTATTGAAGGGTTGGTCAGAATAGGTTAAGAAGCGCGCCGTCCGGCCGTTCGCTGGCGTAGGAACTCCGCTGCTTTGTCGCCCCAGCTTTCGGTGCGGGACTTGGCATCGGCCAACGTTTTGCCGAAAGTGAGAACGGCAGCGATGCGGCGGTCAAGGAACGCCCAGCTATCGGCGTGGCCGTCGGAGGCATCATTCAGCCAGAACAGGAAGGTGGAAGTGTAGACCTTCGAGAGCAATAGCCGTTTGCTGTAATAGTTGAAATCGCTGGACGTATCCCCCGCTGCCCGCCACATCGCGTCCATCGTGCGCCAGAGCGTCTTTGTCGCGGTAGGGATATGGGGGGGGAGGAGGGAGACGGCAACCGCGCGGCGCAACGCTTCCTTATGCGGCTCGGCCTGTTCCAGCCGTGTGCGGACAAGGGCGGCGATGCGTTCGCGGATTTTTAAGGTCTTCAATGTCGATTGCGGCAGCGCTTCCAGCATCATCCGGTCAGCCTCCGCCGCATGCAGATCCAGCACATCCATCACCCCGCCGGGGAAGAGGCGGTCCGCCTCCAACTCCGGCAACCCGGCCTCCCGCGCAGCGCGATGGAGCATGGAAGCTGTCCAGCCCTCAAACGGGGCAAGTTCCAGAGCTTTGCTGAGGATGGCGTGGCGGTTGGTATCGGAATGGGATGTCATGCCTCTAATATAAACTCAATTTCAGGCAATGCCATGCGGAAAATGAGCCTGTTTTCGCTTGCCTCACTATGTCATTCCCGCGCAGGCGGGAATCCACCGCCATGTCTATGGCGCAATATACCAAGTTTGGATTCCTGCCTGCGCGGGAATGACATGGTAGGAATATGATAATAACAAAGAAATTTAGCCCGGAAGCTGTGGGCTAACCGTACGCTCAGCATCCCGAGCCGCTATACGCTGCTGCCAGTCAGGCTGCGCACCTTGCGGCCCACGGGCGAGGATTTGCTCCATCGCATGGGAACGGGCAGGGGGTGCGTCATCCCGGTCAAAGAAGCCTTGCTCCACCGCTTGCACAGGATGTTCGAAGCCACGCTCTACGGCCTGCGCAAGTGCCTTCTCCGCCATGGACTCACGTTCAGCAATGGTATTCGTATGGTTCAAGGTTTTATCGTATGTCGCTTTGGACTCTACAACGCCATCATAAAGCGCGTGGCCAACTGCGTGTGCAGCCATAAAGTGGCCAGCAAAAGAAGCGAAGTTACCGGCAGACGAAAGTACATCATGCCCGCCAAGAAGGGTGGCGGCAGGAATATTGATACTCTCTAGCCCAGTAGCCAAGCCTGCCATACATAATCCGACTGTCCCGCCGATCAATGCTCCCTGCGGCAATGCGGAAGGAATACGTTTTGCGGCTTCCCACATCGCGGAAAGCCGCGACGGAACTGCGCTGTCGCCTGAAGGGAGAATGGGTGCTGTGGTGCGTAATTCGGGCATAATTCTACCCTTTGATTTTACCACGGAAGGCAGGAGATAATATGAAGGTTTGATGAAATCGGCGGAGGCCTAGCGGTGTTTTTCCGCGGACGAATCTGCCATTCGCGATTCCAGAAGCGCCTGCGCATGGGGACCCGGCGCGCCATCTGCCAGCATGGTACTGATGCTATCCACGGGATGTTTCAGCTTCTCCACAAATTTACCGACCGCGCCGTGAGGTTCATCCTTGGCAACGGTAACTGCCTGTCCAAGGCCTTGGTTTTGCGATATTTTCTGACCGATAAGGTTGTCAAGGTCGCGATTTAGCTCGATGGCGGTGATCTGCTCCCGCTGGGAATTATTGTATCCCGCGAGGCCGCCTGAGACTAACCCAGTCCCGAGGCCGACCAGCCCGGCGACTTCCAATACCGGAAGGATAGAACCCTCCGCCATCAGCGCCCCGAAACTTAGCGGCCCGCCGATGATGGAGCCGATACCTATGGCAACCAACCCAACCGCCGCCCCGGCTAGGAAACCAAGCGCTCCCGCAGGCAACGCCCCCCACAGGAAGCCCTTCGTGCCTTCCCAACGCGGGCTGCTGCGGCGTGCTTTATAGAGGCTGATATCGATGTTTTTTCCCACGAGAAACGTCCTCAAATGCTGATATTACATTATCATTCTACCAAAAAGAGCGCGTAGCTGTGTGAAGGTTTTGTGAAAATACCCCTAATTGAAGCCGACATTTAATTACTACAATCTAATGAGATGAGGCAACAGAACGCGCTAGTCGTCACCCGACTTCAGTGCCGCGATGAACGCCGATTGGGGGATGTCTACCGAGCCGAACTGGCGCATCTTTTTCTTACCAGCTTTTTGCTTATCGAGCAGTTTGCGCTTCCGAGAGATATCCCCGCCGTAGCATTTCGCCGTCACGTCTTTCCGCATCGCGGCGATGGTCTCGCGGGCGATGATCTTACCGCCGATAGCGGCTTGCACGGGGATGGTGAACATATGGCGCGGGATAAGGTCTTTCAGCCGCTTGCACATGGCGCGACCGCGATACTCCGACTGTGAACGGTGGACGATCAGCGACAGCGCATCCACCGGCTCGCTATTGACGAGGATGGAAAGCCGCACCAGATCGCTCTCCTCATACCCGTCGAGATGATATTCAAAACTCGCATACCCGCGTGAGCAGGACTTCAAGCGATCATAGAAATCATAGACCACTTCGTTGAGCGGCAGGCGGTAGACCAGCATCGCCCGTCCACCGACATAGGTCAGCTCGCGCTGAATGCCGCGCTTCTCGGTGCAGAGCGCCAACACGCCGCCGAGATATTCGTCGGGAACCATGATGGTCCCCTGAATCCACGGCTCTTCCATCTTGGCGATTTTCGTCACCTCCGGCATATCCGCCGGATTGTGCAGCTCCATCTCCTCACCCTTGGTCATCGTGATTTTATAGACGACGCTCGGCGCGGTGGTGATGAGGTCCACGTTGAACTCACGCTCAAGCCGCTCCTGAATAATTTCCAGATGTAATAGCCCCAGGAATCCGCAACGGAACCCGAACCCAAGTGCCGAAGAACTTTCTACTTCATAGGTGAAACTGGCATCATTCAGATGCAGCTTGGCGAGGCTTTCTTTCAGATGCTCATACTCACTGGAATCCACCGGGTAAATCCCGCAGAACACCACGGGTTGCGAGGCCTTGAAGCCGGGCAGTGCCTCCGCCGTCGGGCGGCGGTCTTCGGTGATGGTATCCCCCACGTTACAATCGGCGACCTGCTTGATGCCGGTGATGATAAAGCCGACTTCGCCAGGTCCCAGCACATCCATTGTGATTTTTTTCGGCGTGAAGATACCGACGCTTTCGACATTCTGCGCACTGCCGTTCGACATCATCCGTACTTTCATGCCCTTTTTGATTTGCCCTTCGACGACGCGGACAAGGATGATGACACCGAGATAATTATCATACCAGCTATCGACCAGCATCGCCTTCAGCGGCGCATCGGCATCCTTCTGTTTAGGGGCGGGAAGGCGGGTGACGATTTCTTCCAGCAGGTCAACGATACCGATACCCGTCTTCGCCGAGATCATCACCGCGTTGGACGCATCCAGTCCGATGACATCCTCTATCTGCTGGCGCACGCGCTCCGGCTCGGCGGCAGGAAGGTCGATTTTATTGAGGACGGGAAGAATATCGAGATCGTTATCAATCGCGAGATACACGTTAGCAAGCGTCTGCGCTTCCACGCCTTGCGATGCATCGACGACCAACAACGCGCCTTCGCACGCGGAGAGACAACGCGAGACTTCATAGGTGAAATCCACATGCCCCGGTGTATCCATGAGGTTCAGGATATAATCCGTACCGTCCTTGGCTTTATATTTCAGCCGCACGGTCTGCGCCTTGATTGTAATGCCGCGCTCACGCTCCAATTCCATGGAATCGAGCAGCTGCGATTGCATCTCCCGCGCCTCGATCGCGCCGCATTGCTCGATCAATCGGTCAGCCAACGTGGACTTGCCGTGATCGATATGGGCGATGATGGAGAAATTGCGGATGAGGCTCTGGTCAGTCATACGCGCCCTTCATGCCAAGCTTGTAAGGGGTTGGCAAGCATATTATCTAGAAGGGATGACCCCAACCTATTGGAACGACGCCCAAACCCACCTCGCCAAGGCCTGCCCGACACTGGGTGAGTTGATAGCCACGTATGAGGGCGAATCGCTGATGACGCGGGGTGACGCTTTCTACACGCTCGCCCGTTCCATCGCCGGACAGCAGATTTCCGTGAAAGCGGCGGATGCCGTGTGGAACAGGGTGGCAGTGCTGGTGAAGCCGATGACGCCCAAAACCATGCTGAAATATACCGACGAGGAACTCCGCGCCTGCGGGCTTTCCGGTTCCAAGGTGAAATATATGCGCCACCTCGCCGAATTCTTCATCACCGAGAAGATAAAACCGGGTTTCTGGGATGATCTGTCGGACGAGGAGGTGATAAAGCATATCACGCAAATTAAGGGCATCGGCGTCTGGACGGCGGAGATGTTCATGATCTTCCACCTCCAGCGTCCGAATGTGTTCCCGCTGGCGGATATCGGCCTGCAAAAAGCCATCCTCCGCCATTATCCCAAGGTCAAAGCGCCGACACCGGAAAACCTATTGAAAATCAGCAAAAAATGGCATCCTTACCGCTCGGTGGCGACGTGGTATCTCTGGCGCGCTCTGGACCCCGTCCCGGTCGAGTATTGATGCGTGTTCCATGCATATTTCATCAAACTGTCAAACTTCCTCGCGAGAGGGCTGATATAATAAAGTATATTAATTAAATTACTTTGGAGTCCTCCACATGGCTGAAGATATTGATGGCGTAAGAGTTCCCGTTACTCAACTGGATAACGCGGATCAATACATTGCCGAGCAAAAAGCAAAAGCCGAAGCTCTGGCTGCGGTTGCCGGTACATCTATTGATCCTAATAAAGATGCTGCCGCTGCTGCGCCCGAAACACCTGCTGCCGCCACCCCCGCGCCCCCAGCCCCTGCGGTAGCGCCGTCTCCGGAAACCACCGCCGATGGCGGGCCTTCAGTGAAGGACACTCCTGCAGCGGCCCCCCCGGATCCCGGCATCAATGGCATGTTTAAAGACTTAGTCAACTCCAGCCCGATATTCGCCATTGCCTTCGCCTTGTTTTCCGCCGTGTTTGGCAACAAGGATGACATGACACCGGAACAGCAGCAGCAACTAAATTCTGATGTTGTGCTCGCGGTAGCAGGTGCTGCGCACGATAAGGTGGGTGCCTTGAAAGCGGTGGCTGCTGCAAATGATAACAAAGACTTCCACACGCCGGGTGAGTTGGCCGCAGAAGGTGGACATCAGCCGAAGTTAGGGGACGTCATCGTAATGAATGACAATGGCAAAGAAGTAGGTGCTGTCGTCCTCAAGAACGAAAAGGGTGAGATTACGTTCACCACTGGCCGTGGTCAGGACGGAAAAGCGGAAGTGTTCACCACAAATATTACGGACGCCAATGTATTGGGCGTGATAGCCGTGACTCCCGAAAACGGTGCAAAATTGCACGCAGTTCTTGATTTAGATGCTCCCAAAGCGCCTGCTGTCGCGCAAGGTGCAGGACAAGATGTAGCTCAGGGTGCTCCTGAGGTGGCGGTTGCACCCGGAGACCCCGAGAACCTTGCCGCAGCCATTGAGGCAGTTCGAAAAGGTGTACCTCTCCCCAATGATGCCGCACCCAAGGGCCCGCCGCCGCCAGTAGCCGCGCCGTCTGCAGAGGCCCGACAGCATCGCAGATGACGGCTTAACCCCGATGTGTTGTCATCAAACCGTCGCATAGTTGGGCTAGAACGAATATATGCAATGGAATGACTATTATCAGGCACTTCGGAGCCTCCGGCGACGGCACGCATATTATTTCGGCGCGATCATCTGCATCTCCCTTTTCACGATTCACGGCATTCATTTGATTTTCACACCGGGCATCCCGGCTTCACCGCCGGAGAACGTCGCATCCATCTTGCGCGACGACCAGCCGGTAGGCTTTATTCTCCCTGTCTATCACCCCTCCATCTTAGTCACCTCCACTTTCGGTGAACGGGCAGCCTCACGCGGGTATCGCAAGCATAGGGGCATCGACCTTGCCCCCATCGGTGGCGGCACGCCGGATATCCTCGCCGCCGAGCGCGGTGTAGTCGTCTTCGCGGGCCGGCGCAGCGGGTATGGCAACACGGTGGAGCTCTATCACCGTGACGGGTCATGGACGCGCTACGCCCATCTCTCCCGCCTCATGACCAAAACGGGTAATATCGTGGGCCGTGGGCAGGTGATCGGCGTCATGGGCAATACGGGCCGTGTGCATGGGCGCACGGGCGTCCACCTGCATTTCGAGTATGTCACGCATGACGGCACGGCCAAAGAGCCAAAAATCCTCGGCTACGCCTCCCTGCCATTACGCAAACGGCTGGATTATAACACCAGCTACTATGCTATTTACGCCTCCGCCCAGCCCCACACCCGCGGATTATCAAGCGTCAGCCTTGCCGCCCTCTCGGCTGCGCGTTAACCCATATTTACCCTTTTCGTCATCAAACCGTTACATCCGCTTGGTATGCTTGAGGGTGGATATATAGATTATGACCGTACCGCACCTACCCGTCCGTCAGCAAGTTTCTGCTATTTTGCAGGAGAACGGCTATACGCAAAAAGAAATCACGGTGGCGCTCGCCATCATGAGCAGGGAGAGCGGCGGCAAGCCGGATGCGGAGAACCCTGCGGAGGGCGCAACGGCAAGTGGTATATTCCAATTTATTGATGGTACATACGATGCCTACGCCGCGAAGGTTGTCGCCAAAAACCCCCAACTAGCGGGTGTAATGGCAAAAGAGAACAAGAATACTGTCCAAGCGCAGACCTTAGCTTTCGCAGAATTCACCCGCGATAATATGAGTGCTCTGAGTCGCAATGGGATTGAACTGACGGCAGGAAATATATACGCCGCACACTTCCTCGGTGCTGGCGGTGCTGTAAAAGTACTGAACAGTGATCCGAATACTCCGCTTCACTCGCTGGTGAGTGAAGATGTAATGAGGATGAATGCCTCCATAAAATTAAACGGTAAGCCATTCGCTGATTTTACGGCTGGCGACCTGGAGGCATGGGCGGCTCAGAAAATGGCCAAAGGTGGCGCAGGCTCCTTACAAAGCCTCAATTGGGCGGGGGTGATGGAATCCTCCCCCGAGCAGATCATCAAGGAACTCGGTGAGCTTGGTACAGATGCAGCAAAGCAGATGCTTACCCAACTTACCCCCACGACTACGGATAAAAAATTATTGGAAACTGCCGCTGACCTCGTCCGCAAAGCGAGTGATGCGGAATTGACGGAACTCGGCGAGAAACTAAACGGGTCCTCACGCTCACTCGCCGAACTGGTCGGTGGGAATGCCGCCGGTAAAATGCTCGCATTAAGCTCCGAAGATAGAAAGACTAAACTGGCTAGCGAGTTCGTCGATAAGAAGCTGCTGGACGCCTACAAAAAACTCGATGGCTCCGGCGTGGAGACCGTTGAAGTTGAAAACATGACGGTCGAACAGTTCCTGACGGGCGTGGATGCCAAGCAGAAAAAGGATAAGCAGACCGTTGTTGCGGATGCAGGCATCACCCCGGATAATCCGCTCAGCGGTATGTTGAACGGCGCGATGGAGGATATGGGGTTGATGGGCTTTGTCCTCATTCTCCTTGTGGCAACAATGTTTCAAATGTCCCAGCAACACAAGCAAGAGCAAGCCCCGCAGACGATTCCCATCAACACTCCCGATAATGCCTTATATCAAAGACTCCCAGGCGTGGAACAAATCCGTGCGGACGCTGGCCCTGCGTTTAGTTTGGGTGATGTGGTTCGCGCCAGCAGTGGTGTTCCCGGCAATTCTCTCGGTTCAGGCTCATGTTTCCCCGTTGAAGAAGCCCCGTCACATTCCATAGAGAGCGGTCTTCCGCGTGGCGCCGGTAAAATGCCCGACATCATCCCAAACTGCTGGGGCCGGAATTAAGCTTCCCCTATCCTAAATCCTTGCCTTCGTGAGTGAATCGGTTTAATCGCTGTGGCAGGAGAACTGCCATATGATACCCCGCTACAGCCGCCCCGACATGACCGCCATCTGGGATGCCCAGAACCGCTTCCGCATCTGGTTCGAGATCGAGGCCCATGCGTGTGACAAGCTGGCCGAGCTGGGCGTCATCCCTGCGACGGCCGCCAAGAAAATCTGGAAGAAGCAGCCGAAGATATATGATGTGGAACGCATCGACTCCATCGAGCGTACGACGAAGCATGATGTCATCGCCTTCCTCACCTACCTCTCCGAACAGATCGGCCCTGAAGCGCGGTTCCTTCATCAGGGGATGACGAGTTCGGACGTGCTGGACACCTGCCTCGCTGTACAGTTAATGCAGGCGGCTGACCTTCTCCTCACCGACATCGACCTGCTGCTGGCGGCTCTCAAAAAACGCGCCTACGAGACCAAGGATATGGTCGCCGTCGGTCGCAGCCATGGCATCCACGCCGAGCCGGTGACCATGGGCCTTAAATTCGCCCGCTTCTATGCCGAATTCGTGCGCAATAAGGAACGCCTGCAAACCGTCCGGAAAGACATCGCCACCTGCAAGCTCTCGGGCGCAGTAGGCACATTCGCCAATATCGACCCGCGCGTAGAAGTCTACGTAGCGAAGAAAATGGGCCTGACGCCCGAACCCGTCGCCACCCAGGTCTCCCCGCGTGACCGTCACGCGATGTATTTCGCAACGCTCGGCGTCATCGCATCCTCCATCGAGAATGTCGCCGTCGAAATCCGCCACCTGCAACGCACGGAAGTGCTGGAAGCCGAGGAATATTTCTCCCCCGGCCAAAAGGGTTCTTCCGCCATGCCACACAAGCGCAACCCCGTCCTCTCCGAAAACCTGACCGGACTCGCCCGCATGGTGCGCGCCTACGTCACCCCGGCGATGGAGAACGTCGCCCTCTGGCACGAGCGCGATATTTCTCACTCTTCCGTCGAACGCATGATCGGCCCCGACGCGACCGTCACGCTCGACTTCGCGCTCGCACGCCTCACCGGACTCGTCGAGAAACTAGTGGTCTATCCTGACCGTATGCAAGCCAACATGAACAAACTCGGTGGCCTCGTCTTTTCCCAACGCATCTTGCTGACGCTGACGCAGAAGGGCGTGAGCCGCGAAGATTCCTACCGCCTCGTCCAACGTAACGCGATGAAGGTTTGGGAACACGGCAAGGACTTCCTGAAGGAACTCCTCGCCGACAAGGAAGTGATGGCGGCGGTGAAGGAAAAAGAACTCCGCGCCTTGTTCGACCTCAGCTACCACACCAAGCATGTGGACACCATCTTCACCCGCGTCTTCGGCGAAAAGCCGAAATCCAAACCCCGCAAAAAGTAAATTTTCCTCAACCTTTTTTGCGCCGTTTTCCGTGACATCCGTCACGGTATCGGGACGCGCTTTTCTATATCATGCACAGCACGTTCCCAGTGATTGGGAACACCCTATTTTTCACTCTGAGGAAGGATTCGCGCCTACCTATCCGCGATTCCCGGAGTGACGAGTATCCATCCAACCAAGGAGTTCTATTATGGCGACGATTTTTGGCACGATTAACAGCGAAACGCTGAAAGGCGGCATCCCCAGCGACACGATTTATGGTGACGCAGGTAATGACACCATCACCGACAAGCTCGGTAACAACACCCTCTACGGCGATGCAGGCAATGACCTGATCTACGCAGGTTCCGGCAAGGATACGCTCTATGGCGGTGCAGATAACGACACGATCTACGCTAGCAACGATAATGATTCCATCCTCGGCGGGACAGGCGAAGACAGCCTGTTCGGTGAAAACGGCAACGATACGGTTCTCGGCGAAGACGATGAAGACACGCTCGACGGCGGTAACGGCAACGATTACATGGACGGCGGTCTCGACCACGACCTGATGTTCGGCGGCAATGGGGAAGACACCATGCTGGGCGACGGTGGCCGCGACACGATGGAAGGCGGCAACGGTAACGATTCCATGCTCGGCGGCGGCAACCTCGACACCATGGACGGCGGCAACGGCAATGACTACCTGAACGGTCAGGGCAGTGCGGACGTCATCCTCGGCGGCAACGGCAACGATTCCATCATCGGCAGCGTCGGCAACGACACGCTGACGGGCGGCAACGGTAACGACTCCGTCAGCGGCGGCGTCGATGCGGATACCTACGTCTTCGATGCCCAGAACGGGACGGACAGCCTCGTGGACGACTGGAGCCTCCTCGCTAGCGATAGCATCTCCTTCGTGAGCGGCACGCTCGGCCTGCCGAACCCCATCAACTTCCAATCCGGTGATTTCAGTACCGTCGCTAACGGCAACGTGCTGATGGACACCGTCAACACGTATGCGGATGCGGATGCGGCGGCAGCGGCGATCGCGGCCAACGCCAACATCACCGAAGCGCAGGGTATCTTCCTCTTCGTCGATACCTCCAACATCGCGCATCTGGCATACAGCGTCGATCTCGGTGCCGAAGGCGCGAAACTGGCACTGGCCGACTTCGCAGTAGCATTGCCCGATCTGGCGACGCTGTCCACGACGTTCGACGCCACCAGCTTCAGCTTCGTCTAAGCTTTTATGTTGTAGGGAAAGCGCCGATGCGGAAACGTATCGGCGCTTTTTCTATGCGCCATTATCCGTTGCGTGGCTTGCTGTTCTTGTCTACATCTAAAATAACCACGGAGGAAATTTCCATGATCGTTACCCCGCTTTATATGTCGCTCTCTGCCCTGATGCTACTTGTATTGAGCGTACTGGTCATCCGCCAACGTTTCCGCGAGCAGGTCGCCCTGTTCGGTAATGACCATCCCTTATTGGGCCGCGCCATCCGCGCGCAAGGTAATTTCGTCGAATACGTGCCGATGATACTGCTGGTGATGAGCGCCTGTGAGTTGATGCGCGGCAGCCACTTGCTGCTGCATATCGCGGGTATGGCACTGCTGCTGGGGCGGGTGAGCCACGCCTATTCCATCACCGTCGTAGAAGTGCGCAACCCTAAAAATTTCCGCTACCGGATGGCGGGGATGATCCTCACTTTCACCGTGCTGGGCCTGCTCGCCCTCTGGCTGCTGGCGATGGTGCTGCAAGTCTATATGATTGGGTAAGCCATGCCGTTCAGCCTTCACCCCACCTTGAAACGTGACACCCACCGCATCGCCCGCCTGTCCTTATGTGACGCCCTGCTGATGGATAACGCGCTCTATCCGTGGGTCATTCTCGTCCCCCGCGTGGAAGGGGCGAGTGAGATCATCGACCTGTCGGAAACCGACCAACGCCGCCTCTTGGAAGAGACAGCTCATGTGTCGGATGCCATGAAGCGCCTGTTTTCCCCTGATAAATTGAATATCGCCGCCCTCGGCAACCAAGTCCCGCAACTCCACATGCACATCATCGCCCGTTTCCGGCACGACCCCGCATGGCCGAATCCGGTCTGGGGCAAGGGTTCTGTGCGTTACATCGCCGAACTACGGGAGGAACGGCTGGCTCGCCTATCGCTGGCCTTGCGCCGCGCTTCGGCTTGACAGAGGTGGCGGGAATCATTATAGCCAACTGGTTGCTTACGGCAGCCGAGTGGCTCGGTAGCTCAGCGGTAGAGCAGGGGAATCATAATCCCTTGGTCGGGGGTTCAAATCCCTCTCGAGCCACCACTTCTAGCGTTATTGGCCTTTATAGAATCTACCCGGTACTTTGAATTGCTGACCCTGAAGCCCTTCTTGTTTAGGTGTAAATAACGGCGGAGCAACTGTATCACAGGTTGTGCCAACGGCGGCTTCAATGACGTCTTGCCCTGTGATTAGTTCACCGTTCCCATTGAAAAGAGGCCCCTCTTTTTGCATTCCTTTCAAATAATTCTGAAACCCATTAGGCGTGAATGTATCCATATAATTACCAAGATCGGAGGTGAATAGGTCAGCATCCGGCCCACGCAGTACGTTTTGCGCTTGCTGTGGATTCAATCCTTGTGGGATTAGAGTAGGGGGAATGAAGCCCTGAGTAATAAGAAACTCAGCGCCTTTAGGAGATAAAGCACGCTCGGATGTACCGGGTATAGGTATAGAATACTCCGCAGTATTAAGCGCCAGATCATAGGACTTTTTCATTAAACCCAAAACAGTATCATCTGCACTTTCATGGGCTTTTTCGCGGATGCGTTCTGCTCTACTTGTCAGTGTAGAAGGAGAGGTCTCTGTAGCCTGGTCATGTATCGCGCAGGCAGCAGTTATTCTCTCCCGCAATTCATTGAATTTATCTTCAGCTTCATAGATTCCCATAGGAGTATTTTTAGCCATAATATCCCTGTGATGTGCTAATGCGTATGTAATGCAATAATAATAGTCTTTTGCAAACTCTTAATGTGTTACATTTCAGTTAAATTACTAAATTGGCATGTCCCTATAAAAAACGACATTCCCGACACATCAATTGATTTTAAATGGTAATTTCCTGCGCGTAACTGATTTTTCAGTTGCAATAGACTCTGCGGGGGATTAGGCACGGTATATGAGCACCTCCACCCGCGTCGTGATTGCCTTTATCCTGCTGATGATTGTCTGGCCGGCGGGATTCACCTCGATTTCCGTGGCGTCCACGGAGTTTTCGCCGTTCGAGATGACGGCCCTGCGGCTCACCATCGCGGCTGTGGTGATGCTCGTCTACGCCTTCGCCTCGCGCATGAAACCGCCTCGCTGGAAGGACGTGCCGCTGCTGTTCGTGACCGGGGCGTTCGGGTTGGCGGGGTATAATCTGGGGCTTGCGCTTGCTGCCGACACTATCAGCCCGGCGGATGCCAGCCTCGTCGTCGCGCTCACACCCATTTGCGTCGTAGTGCTCTCGACCTTCTTCCTGGGCGAGAAAATCGGCTGGCGCACCGGCATCGGTATTTTACTTGGTTTTTCGGGCGCGGCGATCATATCGCTTTCCAAGGGCGGCGGAGTCACCTTCGAGATCGGCGTTCTTTTCGCGTTTCTCTCCACCACCGCGCAGACCACGCTCACCATCCTGCAGAAAAAACTATTGGCGCGCTATACTGCGATGGAGATCACCATTTACAGTACCGTCGCCGGGTCGCTGTTCGCCCTGCCGTTCGGTTACAGGGGATTCCCCCATTTCATCTCGATGCCCGTACATAACGACGCCTTCTGGGCCATCCTCATCATCGCGCTATCCTCCTCCGTGCTGGGGTATTTCCTCTGGGCCTACCTGCTCACCAAACTCCCGGCCAGCAAGACCTCCAGCTTCCTCTATTTCAATCCGGTGATGGTCGTTTTCATCAGCTGGTTATGGATTCACACCGTGCCGGACTGGACGACGATCCTCGGCGGCGTAGTGACCATGTGCGGGGTTGCCATCGTCAACGTTCGTCGTATCAGAAAGCATAAGGATCCGGCATTGCCGCTTGATCCCGTGGATTAAATCCCAAGTATGATGGAGAAGGGGAGTGTTGGTAAATATATTAACCTTCATGACTCTCTACCTGGCATCCCCTATCGTGTTACATGACAAAATGCCCCTAACCGGGTTTTATATGTTGATTATTTCGCCTCACACACTATGTGTATAAAAAAATTCGGCTGACGCAGTGTCTATCGTTTCATTTTAAAGGACGGTCATGCTACCCACCCAAGAGCACGTCACATCCCGCCATAGCAATGCACTGGTCATCGACGCCAATAGCGATACGCGCGGCGTCATCATCACCACCTTGCGTATGCTGGGTATCACGCGGATTGACGTCGCCGTCACAAAAGACGGTGCGCTCCAGCACGTCGCCCGCCATGCCGAGGACGAGGCGCATTATTCGCTCGCCATCATCGTCGGCGAAAACCAGATGATTTTGGACACGCTGGCCGCCTTCGCGGGCCAACTCTCGCTGCCCTGCATCGACGTCATCGCCATCTGCAACGACACCTCCGGTAAATTCATCCGCGAACTGGCGCGGTACGGTGTCTCCGGCTGCCTCAAACTGCCATTCTCCATAGCCCAACTGCAAGACCGCATCCTCTGCGATTACCACATCGCCGCCCTAGAGCGCATGCCCGCCTTCGAGATTCTCCCGTAAAACTCCTAGTAATTTACTGGACAATTCCCCCATTTTGCCACAATTTGCGTATTCTGCGTCAAGCAGTCTGGAAGTGTAGCCGAGTGCGTCCCGCAGCCTGCTTGCAGGGGTGCTGGACAAAAGAAGAAAAAACCACATGATGGTGATGTGGCAGTATGGAAGTGTGGCCGAGTGGTTTAAGGCACTAGTCTTGACAATTTTTCAGTAGAAAAATTGGACGTACAATGCAATTGTACGCCCGCAGGGTGCGGAGCCAGTAGGCGAAGCATCAAAACGCCCGCGAGTCTGGCGCTGAAAGTAGTGGAAGTGTGGCCGAGTGGTTTAAGGCACTAGTCTTGAAAACTAGCGAGGGTGCAAGCTCTCCGTGAGTTCGAATCTCACCGCTTCCGCCATCAGCCTTAGAAGTTCTATAAATACTCAGTAATAGTGCACAGAGAGACATAGAATTAAAGTTATGAAACGCGCACTAAAATGGACTGTTATAGTCTGCTGTGCAGTTTTTTTGAGCTGGCAAGCATATCAATATAATCACCGACTAAATTTTGTTCCGGATGAAATGCATGTTTGGCGTATTCTTTTTGCCAATGAAGAGTCTTGGGGATTTGGTCCGGGCGGCGCCGAAACAGGTTTCATTATGTATGCTCTGCCAGATGAAATTGCAGAAAAAGTGCGATTAAAAGGCGTTGCGTATCTATCATCTTTTCCTTCAGCTCGTATAGGAAATGGATTGCAGGGAAAATACGAAGAGTGGTATGAAACACCAGTCAGTGGATCACGCGGAGTACCATTTTATGAAAAAGGACCGGAATGTGGTTATTGCATTGACATCGATCCCAATGCAGAGGAATCGTTTAAAAAAGCGCTCTCTAAACCGGGCAGTTTTTATGCTTATGGTCGTGTAGGAATGATTTTAGTTGCTCCTGCTATTCACAAGATCTTTTATATATATGCTGGATAAAAGTAGTTAGTAAGCCGTGCAGTGGTATTTTGATGATTAATTACACCCATCAAAGAGATACGGAAATCTAACTACTCCGGCTTCTTTTTCGCCGTATGCTTCCCACCGTCCTTAGCCGCAGACCCATGGGTCGCATCTACGTCCTTGGGGTAATCTTCTGGCCGGACACTGGGTAGCTTCATCGGAATGTTCCAGTCCTTGTTCTTTGCGTTCTCGTTTGTCATGATATGCCTGTTCTTTCGTGGATGAGGATAGCTCGCTTAAGACCACAGGCTAGACCGATACAGTTCAAATATCCGTACCCCAAATGGGGTGGCGAATAAAAGGCACGTCAGGAGTGATGATAGAGATGTAATCAACGCTACCCAGCCTTTTTTCTTGAACTCCGTCCGGGTGAAATCGTGGGCGACGCTGAGGGGTATCGTGGAGGAGAGTAAGCCCGGGGCGCAAACTACCGGGTGATGATTTGGGATACCATCCATCGCCGAAAACGTCTATAGATTGCCTGAGTACACATTGATTCAGGAGAGACCAGCATGACCGATATCATCCGCATCGAACCGGGCAACCGTATGAGCGAGGCCGTCGTCTATAACGGCGTCGTCTACACCTCCGGCGTCGTCGCCGACAGCGCGATGGGCAAATCCGTCACCGAGCAGACCAAAGACATCCTCACCCAGATCGACGCCATCCTGAAACAGGCCGGCAGCGACAAGACCCGCATCCTCAAAGCCAACATCTGGCTCACCGACATCAGCACCTTCTCCCAAATGAACCAAGCCTGGGACGCCTGGGTAGTGCCAAGAAAAACGCCAGCCCGCGCGACGGTGGAATCGAAACTGGCAGCGCCGGGATATGATGTGGAGATTATGGTTGAGGCGGCTGTTTGATAGATTAGTAACATAATTCCAACAAGGATTTATATGCTTAGGCTTGCTCTCAATACGTTTATAATAATAGTTTTAAGTGGGTTTTTTGGTTTTGCTAATGCAGCATCAAACATTTCCAAAGTTCAAATTATTGAAAACAAAGTTTCAAATCTTGAGAGATCAATTTTTGAAATAAAATTAGTTTCACAACGGATTGATGATTTTTATTTGAATATTCAAATTTATGCCTCTGTAGCAGGGCTAATATTAGCGATATTTGGATTTTTTGCTTGGAGGGCTTACAAAATTAAATCCGAAGTCGAAAAAGTTGAGCAGGAATTCAAAGCTAAAAGTATAGATGCGACCGAAAAAATAAAAGTACATGTTGAGACTGTCCAAACCGTTGCAGAATATGGAATGGAGCAAATTAGAAAAAGCGTAGGTAATATATCTGATTTACCAGCTAGTCAGGGGATAAAAGATAGTAACGCAAGGGCTATATCAGAAAATGAAATTAAACTTTCCCCAGAAAAAAGTGAGGGTTTGGAAAAAGCTTTAGAAGTAGTTGATGATGCTACAGATAAGCTACTATCATCTTTTCCTAAAGAGATGATTTTTGCTGCTGCATATCAAGCTAACTTAAAAGGACAGTATAATAAGGCCATGAGCCTTTATGATAAATATTTAAAAGCTGAACCAAATTCTTCAGAAGGCCACAATAATTTCGGATTATCATGCAGCAATTTAAATTTATATGATGCAGCGCTATTTCATTTTAACAAAGCGCTAGAACTGAATCCTTCCAATTTAGTCGCTGCCTTTAACAAAGCAGAAGTTCTTTTTAAGAAAGAAAGTTATGCAGAGGCACTTAAATTATTTGAATTTATATCGGTATCTGCTCCAAGACATGCAGATACCTTTAACTATAAAGGTCTTTGTCACGAAAAATTGGGTAATTTCAAAAGGGCTTTGGCTTGCTATAAAAAGGCATATGAACTTCAGCCGGAACAAAAGCTGTATCTACATAATGTTATCGGCGGTTTGTTACTAAATGGAAATTTGACTGAAGCAAGGCAGATGCTTGAGGAGGAGG
>JBGTBD010000010.1:0-2985 GCA_041749475.1 Rickettsiales bacterium | reverse complement strand
ACCTCGGCATGCAGCGCCGCCGCCCCAAGGCCGAGCAATGAGACTCCCTTGGTCAGCGTATACATCGTATGCGAGGCCAGCTTATTTTTCATGTTCTCTCTATTCTAGTCGCGGCGCATGACGCTTTTGTGACAGGGGAGTAAGTTGCGTTCACGAAGGGAGATGCCCTCGCCGCGTGTATCCGGATAATGGTGAGGCAGGGGCTGGAGAATTTCGTATATGAAACTCCTTTTTCGGCTCACGCGCTCTGCAATACCGCCTATGGATTTCTTATGTGCTTAGGGGTGAAATTATCTCCACAGGGTTGTTAGACCAATGGAATGCATCAAGTGGCCCGCGCGGTAGCGCTATAAACCGGGTCAGGGTGCCCCCTTGTGCGGAAAAAATAACACAAGCGCCAAAAAGGAACGGAGCAAGTTATCCACAGGCAAGTTGCTGTTGACAGGGGGGTCAAAGTTTTGTCTATATTTAGTCATGTCCCGACGGACGGCCACTATATATAGTGTTTTTGGCGGTTTTTCGGCTCTCATTTTCAAAATTCCCTGAATTTTCAAAGGGTAGGATGTGGGGGGTCGGAAGTGGAAAAAACACTAGTAATAGACATAGGCCTTCGCTAGGATAGTAGACCGCTTGTTAGATTAACCGATTCAAACATAATAAGAATCGGGAAAATAACGGGTGGAGGAGTGGGAGGGTGCTCCGAATGGTGTAATAAGGCAACGCCTACGTTGCTGTAAAACCACGAAAAGCACCTGCTGAAACAAAACAAAAACCGAACCGTATGATTCGGGAGAGAGAGCCAAAGGTTATGACATCCCAACAATACCCTATCCATACGCGCCCGGAGCGCGATCAGCTGCTCACCGATTTCGGGAAAGCGACGCTGCGTGACCGTTATCTCCTCGACGGGGAAGATTTTCAGGACATGTTCGCCCGCGTGGCCTCCGCCTATGCGGATAACGCGGAGCACGCGCAACGTCTGTATGATTATATCAGCCAGCTCTGGTTCATGCCGGCGACGCCTATTCTCTCCAACGGCGGGACGGATCGCGGGATGCCGATCTCCTGTTTCCTCAACGAGACGCAGGACAGCCTCGAGGGTATCGTCGATCTGTGGAATGAAAATGTATGGCTGGCCGCACGTGGGGGCGGTATCGGAAGTTATTGGGGTAATCTCCGTTCTATCGGGGAAAAGGTGCGCGGCAATGGCAAGACTTCCGGCGTCGTGCCCTTCATGCGCGTTCAGGATTCGCTGACGCTGGCGATTTCGCAAGGTAGCTTACGTCGCGGGTCGTCGGCGGTCTATATGCCGATATGCCATCCTGAGATCGAGGAATTCATCGAGATTCGCCGTCCAACCGGTGGCGACCCAAACCGTAAGACCCTGAATATCCATCACGGCATCGCGATCACGGATGACTTCATGCAGGCCGTGGAGGATGACACGGAATGGCATCTGCGCAGTCCGAAGGACCGTGCTATCATCCATACGATGAAAGCGCGTGATCTCTGGATCAAGATCCTTATCGCCCGCATGGAAACGGGTGAGCCGTATCTGCTGTTCATCGATAACGTGAACAAGAATATCCCCGAGCATCACAAGCAGCTTGGCCTGCAGGTGAAAACCTCCAACCTCTGCAGCGAAATCACCTTGCCGACCGGCCTTGACCATCTGGGCAAAGACCGTACGGCGGTGTGCTGCCTCTCCTCGCTCAATCTGGAGACGTGGGATGAGTGGAATAAAGTGCCGAGCCTCGTGGAAGACGTCATGCGCTTCCTGGATAACGTACTGCAAAGCTTCATCGACAGTGCGCCGGACTCCATGGCGCGGGCGACCTATTCCGCGATGCGGGAACGCTCCATCGGCCTGGGGGTGATGGGCTTCCATTCCTTCCTGCAATCGAAAATGATTCCGTTCGAGTCGGTCATGGCGAAAGTCTGGAACCAGAAGATGTTCGGATTTATCAAGGATCAGGTCGATAAAGCGTCCCGTTCCCTTGCGGAAGAGCGCGGGCCATGCCCGGATGCAGCGGAAGTCGGTATGATGGAGCGTTTCTCCAACAAGATGGCGATCGCGCCGACGGCGTCCATCTCCATCATCGCGGGGAATTCCTCGCCGGGGATCGAGCCCCACGCGGCCAACGTCTTCACGCAGAAGACGCTTTCCGGCTCCTTCGTGGTGCGCAACAAATATGTGAAGCGTATGCTGATCGAGAAGGGGATGGATAATGACGATGTGTGGTCTACCATTGCCACCAACGAAGGCTCCATCGACCATCTCGACTTCCTGACCAAGGAAGAGAAGGAAGTCTTCCGCACGGCTCCCGAGATCGACCAGCGCTGGATCATCGAACATGCGGCGGATCGCACGCCATTTATTTGTCAGGCGCAGTCGGTGAATTTATTCCTGACGCCGAATATCCACAAAAAAGATCTGCACATGTTGCATTTCACCGCGTGGAAAAAAGGCGTGAAGTCCCTCTATTATTGCCGCTCTACCTCGCTGCAACGCGCAGAAAAGGTATCTATCAAGGCAGTTAACTCGACTCTGCAACTGGAGATGTCTCTCGTCAAAAAACGCGAGCCGATGGCAGCGTTGCAAAATGACAACAAGTACGATGAATGTTTGGCCTGTCAGTAACTTGCTTACCAGTTAAAGGATTCCTTAACCATTACGGTTTAATTTCACACATAGTATGGAGCGAACATGTCGTTGCTAAACGCTGAGCCGATTTATAAACCCTTCCACTACCCGTGGGCGTATGATGCATGGTTGATGCAGCAGCGCATTCATTGGCTGCCGGAAGAGGTTCCGCTCGCCGACGATGTGAAAGACTGGAAAACCAAACTCTCCGCTGACGAAAAACATTTGCTGACGCAGATCTTCCGTTTCTTTACGCAGTCCGACATCGAAGTCAATAACTGCTACATGAAGAAATACGCGCAGGTCTTCCAGCCGACCGAAGTCCAGATGATGCTGGCGGC
>JBGTBD010000009.1:0-6284 GCA_041749475.1 Rickettsiales bacterium | reverse complement strand
ATGATCTCGGTGAACTTGGTATCGACGTGGCCTTTAAGCCCCGCGCGACCCAATTGATCTACCCCCGGGGAATTGACGGCGATGTCAATACCGTCCGGCCGGATGACACGTGTCCAGACGATGAACACGCGGCCCTGCCCTTGGAACACATCCGTATTATAGACCCCAATCAAGCGTGAGCCTTTAGGGATGAGCACCACCTTCCCCTGCTCGGCATAGGTATCCCGGCTGGTGATGGCGCGTATCGTCCCCGGAAGCTGGGTATTGATCGCGGTTTCGAGTACCGCATGAATTACCTTCCCCTGCGCGATAATATAATTGATGTTGCCAAGGCGCGTGGCCTTGGCTTTCTTGGCGGCGGAAGCCTGAATCGCCTTGCCCGCGAACGTGGAATTGGGATCGTTGGAGGGGTTAGTGGTGGAATCACCCCCGCCCAGTAACCCGCCCCCACCTTTAGCGTTATTGATGACGACCATCTGCGAACGGATACGCTGCAGGCTGGAATCGTCCGTCGGGTCGCGCTCGTCGGGAAGGGGGACGACCGGGGGTATCGTGGGAGGCGTGATCGTGCCTCCTCCATCGCCGGGAGTGGGGAAAGGAGGGGGCGTCACGATTTCAGGAGTGGGCGGCGGAGGGGGAGGGGCCACGTTCGATATTTCGGACGGTTTGATATTGCTCTTAGGGGGAGGTGCTTCCTTGCTACCGCCGCTGAACAGGATGAAATAGAAGATCAACGCCACGAACACGCCGCCTGCGCCGAGAATCATGAAGATACGGCTGGGCGCGGATGCGACGGCCGGCTTCCCGATATCGAGGTCTACCGGCTCATGATCTCCGTTCGTCAGGTCACCCGGCTTATCGAAAGGATTCTGCGGATTGTTATCGTTTGGATCCATACGTCTCAGCGCTGCTCATTATAAATACACACGATGTCCTTGCCATACCGCACAAGGAATTTCTGTGCGACGCCGGTAATGACATAATAACCTGAAGACGTACGCGAGGCGACCAGCGGCTTCTCCTCCCCTTGCGGTGACACCGCGAAGAAGGAAGGTTCAATGGACTGGGCGGACAGCTTGAAAAACGTCATCTTTCCGTTATCGAAAATCTTCAGCGGCGCGAGCGTATCGGGCCCCGTGAACGTATAATTGAAGTTCATGCCGCCCGAGGTGGGCTGTGCCGCCTGTTGCATCGCGCCGGAGAACTCCGCGCTTTCCACCGGACGGTACGCGGGCTGCTCATCGGGGTAATAAAAGCGGATGACATAGGCAATCTCCGGCGTCACGGAAGTCTGCTTCCCGTCCGTCGATTGCAGGTCGAACTGATAGGCGCGCTTGTTGGTGATGACGGTCATATTGGTCCGCACCCCGTTCTCCATCGCGCGAATGAATAGACGGCGGTCATGCGGGATGACCTGCCAGGCAATGCGGTCACCCAGTGAGATGGTCAGGACTTCTTCATTCTTGGCGAATTCAATATTGGTCTGATACCCGTAATGGGTGACGACGGAATACACATCATTTTCATTGAATACCAGCGTCTTGATGCGGCTATCAGTGACAATGGGCTGTTGTGAGTAGCCAGGCGTCACCATGACAAACGCCGAAAAGAGCGCAAGGACGACTGCGATAAAGTGTCTGGTGTGGATCATGAGCCCTGCCCTGTTACATCGTCGAGCCGATAGCTGAGCACCTGGAACCCGAGAGGGTTCACAAACCGTTGCTCACGACTCAGTTTAATTTCAGTATAGGTGAATTCCAGTGTCGCCATCTTCTGGTAAGTGATGGGCTTCGTGCCCCGCTGGCTTTCGGACACCTGGAAACGAACCTGCGCGACGCGCGCCCCGGTGCGGCTGGAGAGATAAGTGATGACAGGATTCTCCACCACGCGTTTACCCTGTTCGCCGAGGCGTGCCACCGGGCTTTGCGGATTATTGGCCGAGATTCCGGCGAGGAACTCGCTATAGACTTTCGAGTGGCTCATCAACTGCGTAATACTAACGTTGCGGCGGTAATCCGGGATGTCATACGTCTCACGCGCGCGGACATACTGCCAGATAAAATAATTATCCATCACCTCGTTGGCGGAGATGAGCGCCTTGCGTGAAATCGGCTCGACCACTTCCGTGAGGCCGGTCTTTTCGTCGATCTGAATGACGAACGGTTCCACCGATTTGAGCGGCGCGAGATTATTTACGGTAATGACGGCGATAAGGGTGCCGACCATGCTGAAGAGCGTAAACAGCGCAAGGATATTACGCTGAACCAGAATGCGCTGATATTTGTCGATATACCAGTTCTTGGTCGTAGGCTTGTCTGCAGCGTTCTTTTTGAGTTTGAGCATGATACCGAACTATAGTGTGTAAAAAAATACAACTTCAACACAAGATATAGATATGTCTTCGTTATATCAACATTAACCTATGGGTAGTGGGAATTATCCCACCGAGAGGGTCAAGACGGGAAATTGGGGTTCTTCAGGTCGGCAAGTTTGCTGCGACCTCTGATCAATCCGCCACCCTCCATCCCACCTGTTTTGGGATTGGCGGAGTTCAGGGTACGCAGCTCATTTTCCTTGCTATACTCAATATTTTCTTTTGTCGCCGCGGGATTGGCTATGGCGAGCGCATACGGGCTTCCCGCCAGCGCCCGGGCGATAGCAGGGGCCGCGCCTAGTCCTGTCTCTGCGACGAAGGCGAGGAAGAATATTTTGCCCAACGTCAACATCACGAAGGTCATGAAGCCGGGAGTCTCCGTTAAGCTTTGTGGTTTGACAGGAACTTTATTCCCATCGGCATCGAGATCGCATACAAAAATCATGTCCGGCCCGCGCTGCTCCACATGGCCCTGGCAGATGGTGCATTTATTCTCGTAGAAATAGCGGATAGGGTATTTATCCACGACCTGCGTATCAGGTGTGGCGATCTGGTACAGATTATCCAGTTGCTCCCCGATATTGAGCGACATGACGACTCCGATCATCGCGAAGACCACGAATATCTGGATGGCGAACGAGATGAGTGATTGCAGCCATTGCACAAAAAATTCCTGGGTCGTCTTGAATAGCGCGAAACTGAGGAAGAGGGGTGCGAGCGTCATCAGGAACATGATGCCGGCGATGGCGACGAGATACCCGATGATGGTCTTGAAGAACACCATCAGGAATTGCAGGGCGGTGGCGAGAATCAGGGCGCTGATGCCGGGCACGGCGACGACAAGTGTCGTGAATAGGGCAACCATCTGATAGGAGCAGACGTTTGCGGTGTCACCCACTCCCACCGTATTCGCGCTGATGAACTGTGCCAGTAGCCCGTCCATCATCCTGAGAATGCTGGTGGCCGTGTCATCGCCGCTGACCGTGAGTCCGAAGGCCTCCAGAATGATGGTCACGCTCTGCTGCACGAACCCCATCAGCCCCTGATAGAGGATGGAGATCGTCATCGAGGAATCGAGGACAAAAACGGAAACAAGCGCGAATTTGAAGATGAACACCGAGGCCTGTGCTGCATTGAGCGGAACGATACCGGTAAGAATCGCCGCTCCGAAAACCGCAGTGAAAAGCACCAGCATGATCATGAATGGCCATTCCAGCGCATAGATCATCCCGCAATAGAGATTGCCCATGATGTCGTCGATGATGTTCTCGAACATGCAGACGGAATAGCTGAACAGGTTCAGCGTCCCATCGGGGTCGCAGGTATCGGTGGTGGTGTTGAACAGGTTGCCGCCTCCTACGGTAAGGCCTACGCAGTAGAAATCCGTACCGAACTGGGCGAAGTCGATGGATTTCGGGGCGGCGGACACGCTGTCGGCGACGCTTACGGGCAAAATACTCGCCAGCACCAACAGGATTACGAACCGTAATTTAAACCGAAATCTCATCATATTCTGTTTCTTGCAGCCCACCTGCATCTGTCATCACGCTCAACGGGGCGACGAACGGTTCCTTGCCTGAGAGTACAGTCACGAATTCCTCCATGCCCTCCATGTTCAATTCCGCGACAATGCTCCCCGCACGCTGCTTGATCAGGAAATGCCGCTCGCCGGATTCCATGATGCTGAGATAGCTTACGTCGTCGTCATTCAGCCCGTATACCTCTTCGTATATTTCCGAAGGATCTGTGTCCGGCATATAAATCTGCGTGGCGAAGCTCGGGACGAGCTGTTTCTGCACTTCCGCATACTCCATATTACT
Source organism: Rickettsiales bacterium (assembly GCA_041749475.1). Lineage (GTDB taxonomy): Bacteria > Pseudomonadota > Alphaproteobacteria > Rickettsiales > UBA998 > JBGTBD01. Next base: position 2,090 of record JBGTBD010000009.1, on the reverse strand, counting down.
ATCCGGATCGGTCAGGAAGAAGGCGACCGCGTTGCGTTCGCTCAATTGCGCGAGCCATCCTGGGAAATTCATCGAGACATGGGTATTGTTGAGGAGATTCAGCGAATCGCCGAAATAGAGAATGCTGGCTTTTCCGTTCAGTTGTCCTTCAATCAAATACAGCAACAGCGATACGGTGGGGATGCGTACATTCGGCGACTGCATGAGGGCGGATAGCGCGAAATACTGAAGCGGCGAACGCATAGGAAGGGCCTGCGTCCGGGCCGCGAAACATGTGCCGTGGACGCCGCCCGGCATCCATTCCGCGAACAGGCTTTGCGATTCAGGGGAGAGCAGGGTGAATGTCTCGATGAAGGAAGCGAAATGGCGTTGTTCCACCGGCAGCATCAACACATGCTCTACCGCGCGTTCGATGATCGGTTTCACTGCATCGTCAATTCGCTTGCCCGTGATGCGGGCCAGTACGCTCAGCCAACGGCAGAGGAACTGCTTGTTGGCGGGGCTCATGGTGAGGGAGAAGGGGTTGATGCCGTCACGCGCAACATCATGCATCTCCGCGTCCAGCTTTTCCATCACCATGCGCGAGCGTCCGTCTGTATCCAGACAGAATATCTGTGGCTGGAACTTGGTGGCCTGCGTCATCAGAAAGTTGCCGAGCACGGTCTTCCCCGTTCCTTCCTTGCCGATAAGCCATGTATGGCCGTTCTGCTGGTCATGGAAATTGAAGAAGTAGGGTGTTCCGTTCGCGGTGTGGAACGTGGTCACCGGCGGGCCCCAGAGAGAGCCCTCCTCATTCCCCATCGGGAAATTATGCAGGTTGGCGAACCCGGCTGTATGCTGGGTATAGGTTGGCTGAAGCCGGGCGATGAACTCGAAATTCCCCGGCAGCTGCGCCCAGTAGCATTTCTCGAAATAAAGATCCTCGCGGATGGCGACCAGCCCGCACCGCTTGAAGTAATCGATGGTCATCTTGGTCTGGAGTTCAACCTGCTTGAGCGAATCGCCGATGAGGAAGATGGAAAGCTGTTGCTGTCCGAAATCGATCGGACTATTGCGATTGCTTTCCAGAATGGCGTCCAATTCGGATATGCGCGACAGGGTGTTGGAATCCTCCGCAAACCGGGTGACCGCTTTTTGCTGGAGGTACTGCTTGAGCGCGATATCCGGATTGATGAAGTCCACGCACTGCGTCACGATGAACTCCATCGGCGACTGCAGGAACGAATCGATCGCGCCCAGAGAAATCTCTTTATATTCCTTGAGGCTGACGATGGAGGAGAAGCGGCGCTTATTGCCGACGCGCACCTCCATCGCATTGAATCCGAAGGTGATCTCGCCGCTGGTGAGATAGCTGGAAAGATCTTCCTCGGGAACGGGCATCTTGCGATCCATCAGGTTGGTCAGTTTCTCGAGAAACTCCAGTAGTTCGGAATAATAGATTCCATTTTCTTCGTAGATGCCGATGCGCTCCGCCCCGAGACTGTGTAGCGCCTCACAGATATTACCGGCTACCGCGTCCAGTTCCTGGTAAGTGTCGTCGAGGTAAGAATTCCGCCAGCGCAGGTCTACGTTCGGAAGGATGGCATGGGTCGCATGTTCCTTTTTGAAGAGCGGTGCGTCCTGCCCTTCGCGGACGATGGTGAGGTAGACCTCATTGGTATATTGGTGATGGAAATGATTTTTATCTTCCCACGCGGCGTTTAAATCCCGCGCGAATGCGGATGCATGGCTTCCCTTGGCGGAAAGATTGCGTTTGCGGCGGATGGTGTGGAACCATAAGGCGTAGGCGCTGGAGGGAATGTGGTCGCGCACGGCCTTTCGGATGAGGTTGCGCAGGTCGTGTTCCTGACTTCCGAGCGTATCACGGGCGATGCCGGTGATCTTGATGGTCTGTAATAATTCACCGTTCTTGGTGAGGAGGGTATTGGGATTGAAGTGGCAGGCGAAGGGCACGAACTCGGATTCTTCGACATCATCCGTGATGTCACGGTAGGTCTCTAAATCATCTTGCCGTGATCTCCAGAGCTTGAGCATTCCACATCACATTACGCTATATCGGGTTTGTGCAGAAAAAAGGCCAGGATGCGAAC
>JBGTBD010000008.1:0-10502 GCA_041749475.1 Rickettsiales bacterium | reverse complement strand
CTCCCGCCGTCGGCGCTGCACGGTCTACCTACGTAGCACCTGCCTCGCGCAGCAGTGTTAGTTCATACCGGATGGATCGCCAATCCCTCTCGCGTTCCTCGGGCATCTATGGTACTACCCGTGGGAGATAATCCCGTTCCTTTAGAGTTTTTCCTATGAGCCAGCCCGTCATCACCTGCACCCGCCGTATCGAGTTCGACGCCGCGCATCGCGTGGTGGATCATGAGAGTAAATGCAAGCACCTGCATGGGCATCGCTACGTCATCGAGGCGACGTTCCGCGCCGATGGGCTGGACGCTCTGGGACGCGTTATCGACTTCGGTGAGATACGCAGCATGTTAGGTGCATGGGTGGACGCGCAGTGGGATCATACCGCCATATTATGGGATACGGATAAAGACCTCGGCGACGCCATCGCCAGCCGCACCGGGCAGACCATCTATTACCTGCCCTATAACCCAACGGCAGAGAATATGGCGCGGTATCTGTTAGAGACCATCATCCCCCGCCTATTCGCAGGAAAAGGCGTCACCTGCACGGAGATCGTCCTTGGTGAAACGCCGAACTGCAAAGCGACCGTTTCTTTATAGCCTCACGGGAACAATAACCCCTTCGTCCATGTCCCGCCTTTTTTTGTAAAGCGGATGCGCTCGTGCAGGCGGAATTCGCGTTGATGCCAGAACTCCATTTCCTGCGGGACGACGCGCCATCCCGACCAATGCGGGGGGCGGGGGACGGGGTCGGTGGGGAACTTTTTTTCATATTCCGCGATGCGTTCGGCAAGGGTGCTGAGTGCTGCCATCGGGTGCGATTGGGCGGAGGCCCATGCGCCTAATTGTTTCTGCCGACCGCGTGACGCGAAATAGGCGTCGGCCTCATCCGCCGTCACCGGTTCGACTGTGCCGCAGATGCGGATTTGTTTATCTAGCGGCATCCAGTAGAAGCAGAGGCCGGCGTGTAAATTCGCTTTCAATTCTTCTGATTTCCGGCTTTCGAGATTGGTGTAGAAACTGAATCCGCGCACGTCATACCCCTTGAGCAGGACGATGCGCACGGACGGCATCCCGGTTCGGGAGGAGGTCGCCAGCGACATCGCGGTCGGCTCCTTGATGTCCTTGTGCGCCGAGGCTTCTTTCAGCCAGGCGTCGAAAAGCGCGAGTGGGTCGATGGCTTCTGTCCAATGGGTCATGATTCATCCTTGAGTTTGATCACATCATGGCATAATTTCGGTATCCGGTTCCAGTCATGTTTTTCACGATGCGTTCTGCATCTTACCCCGAAGGAGTTTCCCATGCGACCATCCGTTTCACAGACAATGATGATGACCGCGCTTGCAGCCGCTGTCACGGGATTGACGTCACCCGCGCAGTCCGCGCTTCCCGAGAAAGAGAAATGCTACGGCGTGGCCAAAGCGGGGCAGAACGATTGCCACACCAAGGCGCATTCCTGCGCCGGATCGGCTAAGACGGACGCCAACGGGCAGGAATGGATCAGTATGCCCAAAGGGCTGTGCGAAAAGCTGGCGGGTGGGTCGCTGACACCCAAATCCTGAGATATGCCGTCTAAAATCGAGGGTGTCGTTCATTAGACATTCTCAAAAGGCTGCGGCTTCTCTATACTGCTTGTGATGTTCACGGTCGATGTCCTCTCCTTGCGCCAGTTCTATGCCTCCCTTCTGGGGCAGCAAGCGCAGCGCGCCATCTTCCGCGCGATGATGCGGATATGGCCGGAGTATCGGGCGGGTGAGCAGTTGATGGTACTGGGGTATGGATTTCCCTATCTCCAGCCGATGCAGGAAAGCGGCGTGAAATTATTGCCGATGATGCTGGCTAATCACGGGGCGATTTACTGGCCGCCGGAGGGGGATAACCGTTCCATCCTGCTCAAGGATAAATATCTGCCGTTGGCGGATAACGCGCTGGACCGGGTATTGCTCGTCCATGCGTTGGAACATAGCCGCAATATCACCCAGACACTGGACGAGCTATGGCGCGTGATGTCGCCGGGGGCGAAGTTGCTGCTGGTGGTGCCTAACCGCCGCAGCATGTGGGCCCAAGCGGCCTCTACGCCATTCGGTTGTGGGCAACCCTTTACCGTGCAGCAATTGGCGCGAAAGTTAGAGGAGCGGCATTTTACGTATCTGGGCTCGCGTTCAGCATTACATACCCTGCCACTGACATGGCGATGGGTGAATAAGCTGGCCAAATTCATGGAAGCGCTGGGGGAGATGTTCTTCCCGTTCGCCGGGGGGGTCATCCTCGTCGAGGCGGAGAAGCAAATCTATGCGGCGATGGCGCAGCCGGTAAAAGAAGCGCGGGATAAGACGCTCTATCCCATCGTGTCGCCAGTGGTCAGTAAAACCGAAGCATAATCACATTATTTTCATCCCGTCTTCATGACGGCATCCGGTTTTATTGCTCCACCAGACCCCGTCATGCGACGGGGTGACGCGCATCCTTTTATTTTCCTGATTCGGCTTTTTTGATCTCTTCCAGTACCAGACTTGGTGTGAGGACTTGCGGGAGTAAGCGCGGCGCACCGCCGTTGGAGGGGTAATAGACGTAGATCGGCACACCCTGTCGCTCGAAACTGGTGAGATAGTCACTGATGGCCTTATCCCGGTTCGTCCAGTCGGCGACCATATAGGTGACGCCCTGTTCCTGAAAATATTCCTTCACCGTCGATGATGAAAGCGTGGAAATCTCGTTCAGCTTGCAGGTGAGACACCATGCGGCTGTGGCATTTACGAAGACGGGGCTGCCCGCTGCACGTAACGTCTCAATTTGCTTCAGGGAGAAGGGGACTTCTTCCGCTTCCTCCGTCCGTGTGGGAGAGTTCGGCAAGGTGGCGAGTAGCCAGAGTGCGCCGAGCAGCGCGATGACCATCCAAAGCGTACGACTTTTCGCGGTGGTGCGAGTTTTCACCCAGACCACGAAGCCTATTAGCAGCAGGATGAACAGCCCATAGAGTAACGCTTCCGACCCTGCCTGTAAGGCAAGCACCCAGAGTAGCCACGCGAGAGTGGCGAGCATGGGAAATGCGAGGAATTCCTTGAAGCCCTGCATCCATGCGCCGGGTTTCGGCAGGCGGGCGGAGAGGGCGGGGAACAGCGTGATGAGCAGGAACGGCAGGGCAAGCCCCAGCCCCAGCATCTCGAAGATAAGCAGAGCGGAAAGGGGCGGTTGGGTCAGGGCAAAGCCGATGGCGGGAGCCATGAATGGCGCGGTGCAAGGGGTGGCGACCAATGTGGCCAATACGCCCGTGAAGAAACTACCGACGGGTGAGTCCTTGCCTGTCAGCGCATGTCCCGTTCCGCCGAAGAGGATGGGAAGCTCGAACACGCCCAGAAGATTTAGGGAAACCAATAACATAATGATGGAGAGCGCAATGATGAACTCCGGGGACTGGAGTTGGAAGCCCCAGCCGATGTGTGATCCGGCGAGTTTTAGGGTGATGAGCAGACCCGCGATTGCCATGAAACTGAGCAATACCCCAGCAGTGTAGGCGAGTCCGTGCAATCGTAATTGTTTGCGTGATGCTCCCGATTTTTTGGTCAGAGCGAGAATCTTTAAGGAAAGGACAGGAAGGACGCAGGGCATGATATTAAGGATCAGCCCGCCGAATAATGCCAGCAGCAACGCCGCTCCTAAACTTAAGGAAACGTCTTCTGTTGGAGGGGCGGTTGAGGATGAAAATGGGGATGACGTTTCGGCTTCTGTGGAGGCACGTTGAGGGGCTTCACTTCCGGTCACGCCAGCGCTGGATTCACTTATGAAGGATACCCAGTAAGATTCTTTATTATCGTTCTTTTTGAAGACAAGTAGCCCTTTTAGCTCCCGATTATCCGACACCGACCCGGCAGGGTAGGAGAGGAAAATGTGGCTGTCCTTATAGGTAGCTCTAAGCGGTGCGCCGTTGATGATAATGCCATCAGTAAGTGGATAGAATCCCTCAAGCGCCAACCCAGCTTTCAGGTCTGAGCCGTCGAGCGTCAGGTCGACGGTGTCTCCAGTGCGTTTATACTGGCCTTTTGTAGAGTAATTTACTGGTAAGGCGTTGATTGCATTTTCTAATTCTGTGTTAGTGGCTACTTGGTCTACTGAGGGGGAAATGGGTACGGTAATGCTATATGTGCCAGACTCGGGGATGCATATATCTTTGCATACCAGCCAGTTGGCCTTTGCACTAATAGTGATTTCAGAAGTGTTTGTATCAATATGTTGTGGTATGGTGATTTTTGCCGGGAAGTAGATTTCTTCCCCGAAGCCATAATTGATGATGCCTGCGGTGTCGATGATCTCAGGGGCGGGGAACTGTAGTTCGCCTGACGAAAACCCATCCGGGGCAGTGACTTCCATTGTAACCGGTAATCCTGAGTCCCCCGGATTGAGCCAATAGGTATGCCATTCAGGCTCCAGATCCATATGGAGGGCGACCCAGAATTCCTGGCCGGGGACGATTGCGTCCTGCGAAGCGACGAGGCGGGTGACGGAATTGTCCGTACGCACCGCTTCACTGGCAGGCGGTTCCGCGAATGCCAGCATGGGAATGCTGAGCAGTAAGGATATTAATAAGGTCAATGGACGGCGCATCATGTCTCTCGTAATCATACAGTATTCGGACGGGGAGCGGAAACGTTACCCCGCGATGGAGTGGAGCGCAGCGGTATAAGCAACGAAATTTTCAGAAATCCGTGCAAGACGGTCACGCTTCTCGTCTGATTTCAGGGCTCCACCAACTGAAAAAGCTATGTTGGCCTCCCCGAGGGCGTACAGGGAGGGAAAAGTGTGCATATCCAGAGAGTCGAGCGGAATCCTCAGTTGCTGCATCCCGATGACGCCGCCGCGCTTGGATGGGGTGGCGCTCATCAGCAGTGCCGTTTTCCCTGCGAAGGGGTTGGGACTGAAATGGGAGACCCAGTCGATGATGTTCTTAAGAGACCCGGGGTACGACCAGTTATATTCCGGGGTGGCGAGGATAACGCCGTGACAGGAGGCGAGGCGGTCGCGCAGCAAGGTCGCCGGGGCGGGAATGATGCCGTCTATGCGGTTGGAATCATTATAATGCGGCATGTCGAGCGTAGCATAGTCCATCACGTCACAGGTGACGGTGGAAGGAAGGTGACGTACGAATTCAGCCAGCAATTGCCGATTGTATGAATCCGGGCGGTGGGAGGCGGCGATACCGAGCAGGCGCATCAGGCGGCCTCCATCGTTTTGAGATAGGCGAGGAATTGTGCGAATGCCTTCGCACGGTGGCTGATCGCGTGTTTCTCGGCGGGTTCCATCTCGGCGAAGGTCATTATTTCGCCTTCGGCGATGAAGATGGGGTCGTAGCCGAAGCCGCGTGTACCGCGTGGCGGGAAGGTCAATCGCCCGCGGATGATGCCTTCGAAGATATGGGATGATCCGTCGGGGAAACACAATGCTAGGGCGCAGACGAACTGGGCGGGCTGGCCTTCGGGGTTTTCGCCTTTTGCGGTGATTTCCTTGGTGATGCGCTCCATTGCGATAGCGAAATCTTTTGTTTCTCCTGCCCAGCGGGCGGAATAGATGCCGGGTGCGCCGTCAAGAATGTCGATGCTCAAGCCGGAATCATCGGCGAGGGCGGGGAAGCCGGAGGCGGTGCAGGCGGCTTCCGCTTTGAGTAGGGCATTGGCGCGGAAGGTGTCCCCCGTCTCTTCCGGTTCAGGCAGGCCGAGCTCTCCTGCGGAGGTAGCACGCAGGCCCAACGGGGCGAGGAGTTCGGCGATTTCGCGGAGTTTCCCGGGGTTATGGGTGGCGATGACCAGCGGCGTGGAGAAAGAACTCATGCCGCAGATGTAAGCGCCTGACGTTGCAATGTAAAGAGCTGTTCCGCTCCGGCGCGGGCGAGTTTCATCAATTCGATAAACTGACTCTCGGTGAAGGGCGTCTTCTCCGCCGTGCCTTGAATCTCGATCAGGCGGAAGGTACTGTCGAACACGAAATTGGCGTCCACATCGGCGTTGCTGTCCTCGTTGTAATCGACGTCCAACATACACTCGCCTTTGACGATGCCGCAGGAGATGGCGGAGACTTGCGCCATCAGCGGGAATTGCTTGATGAGACCTTTTTGCTGCAAGGCTTTGCAGGCGAGGTGGAGGGCGACATAGCCGCCCGTGATGGCAGCGGTGCGGGTTCCGCCGTCGGCGTCCAACACGTCACAATCGATGGTGATCTGACGTTCGCCGAGCGCCTGAAGATTGCAGACAGAGCGGAATGAGCGGCCGATCAGGCGCTGGATTTCTTGCGTTCGCCCGGTCTGTTTGCCCTTGGCCGCTTCGCGTGGGTTGCGGGTTCCGGTGGAGCGGGGGAGGAGGCCGTATTCCGCCGTCACCCACCCTGTGCCGGAGTTGCGCTTGAAGGGGGGAACAGATTCTTCGACCGAGGCCGTGCAGAGGACTTTTGTGTACCCGAACTCCACGAGGCAGGAGCCTTCAGCGTACCGGCTCACGTTCGGGGTGAGGGTGACGGGGCGGAGGTCGGCGAGGGTTCTGTCATTGCTGCGCATGGGGGGCAGAGTCTAACAGTTCGGGGTGTCGTGCAAGGAAATTATATATGCATGGTGTTATGTGGTGCGAAGAACCCTCACCCTGCCCTCTCCCAGAGGGAGAGGGAAATTTTATAAAGTGCTACTGCGGAGCGGCAGCTTCCCTCTCCCGTGAGCGGGAGAGGGTTAGGGTGAGGGGCTTTGAACGTGTTACGCTGTCGCTTCCGCCAGCAAGCGGGCGCTGCCGAATTCGATTTGCTTTTGGAGCTCTACCATGAACTCATTTGAGGAAAGTCTTGGCTCGATGGGGTGCAAGAACTCCATGATGATCTTGCCCGGTTTGCGGATGAGGCTTTTCTTGCTCCAGTAAATGCCGGAGTTCAGCGCGACGGGGATGACGGGGGCGGAACATGCATTGTATAATGCTGCGATGCCGCGACCGTAGCGCCCTGTCTGGCCGACGGGCTGACGCGTGCCTTCGGGGAAGATGACGATTTGCCGCCCGGCGGCGAGATGTTCTTTGGCCTGTTCGACGATGCTCTTGATGGCGGCGCTCCCGCCTTTACGGTCGATAGCGATAACGGGGGTGGCGGCGAGATACCAGCCAAAGATGGGGATGCGCAGCAATTCCTTTTTCAACACGAAGACGGGGTGCGGCAGGATGTGCCAAAGCGCGAACGTTTCCCACGCCGATTGATGCTTGGCGGCGAGGATGCATGCGCCGTGCGGCACATGGATGGAGCCGCGTACGATATGCTCGATATGGCAGATGCGGCGGGCAAGGAAAAGCACGGAGGCCGTCCATAATTTCGGGATTTCCTGCGGCGCAAAGATGAGCAGCGGCAGGAACGCGATGCCCTCCACCAGCGTGACAAGGCAGACCGAAAGATGGAACAGGAAAGAACGCAAACCTATCATGTCGGCGCTTCGTCCCATAGATGGATGCGACACCAGCTGGCGATAAATTTATGATATTCGCTGAGGACGAGTTTGCGCATATGCGCATCTTTCCACCAGGTTGCTTTCTTGAAATCGGCGGGGATGACGGGGACGGGGTAGATCGTCATGCGCGGCATTAGGGCGGAGAATTCCATCACGCTACGGGACATATGATAGCTGGCGGTGACGAGCAGGAGGCTGTGCAGGTTGTTCTGGCGCATCCAGCGGCGCGTCTCGCGCGCGTTGGTGGCGGTGCTGTAGGCTTCGTAACCGAGGGAGACGGCAGCGCTTTTTTCCTTTACGGATTTTTTGGCGGGGTCGCTGAGGGGTTGGAGGGAGAAGAGTTCTTTTTTCTGTACACCGTAGCCGACCCCGGAGACGAGGAGTTTATCAGCGTAGCCATCGGCCAGCAGACGCATACCGACATCAAGCCTGTCACGGCCGCCTGTCAGCACGACGATGGCATCGGCATTGGGGTGGCTGCCGGGGGCTTTAGGGGGGATGGCGTTCAGGAACAGGAAGAAGCCCACGATCCATGCGAGGACCGCGACACTCAGAATCCGTATCAGCCAGCGTATCATCATGATCTTTTTACATTCAACGTGAGAATGGCTTCCACTGCGTCCGAGAGAGTATCATAGATTTGTACTGGCTGCAGCTTTTGCGGGATGCCTTCGGCTTCGACGTTTTTGCCCTTTCCTGTACGGACGAGAATGCGCGGGCATCCGGCGGAGAAAGCGGCTTCGAGGTCGCGCACGTCATCGCCGATCATCGGGGTTTTGGCGGCTTCGGCCTTGAAGTCCCGGATGGCTTCGAGCAGCATTCCCGGCGCAGGTTTGCGGCGGGCGCTGGGACGGTCACGACTGTCGGTGCAGCTATAGATACGGTCGATACGGCCACCTGCTTTGGCAATTTCCTCCTGTAGGTGGTGGTGGATTTTTTCGAGACCTTCTTTGGATAACCGTCCGTCGGCGACGACGGCCTGATTGGTGACGATGGCGATGTTCCAGTTTGCTTGCGTCATGCGTGCAATTGCTTGCGCGACGCCGGGGAGTATACGGAATTCGTTCAGGGAGGTGACGCTGTGGGGCATGTCCTCGTTCACTACGCCGTCACGGTCGAGGAGGAGCAGCATATCAGTAGATGCGCGTCAACATCAGTTGCACGCTGAAGAAGGTGGTCAGCGCGACGCCGAGACTCATCAGAAACGGCAGGAAAAAGAACAGGATCAGATGCGGCAGGGAGATAAGCGAGGGCGGCAGGATGGGCAGCTCGAATGCATGTAAGTATAGCATCGCTACCGCATAGAGCGTTGCGCCGACCACGGTGCCAATGGCAGCGCCTTTCAGCGTGAGCATAGAGGCGTTGAGCTGGAATTGGCGGGTGATGTAATGATCCTCCGCGCCCATGCGGTGTAGCAGGCGAACGATAGGGAAGTGGATCTGCACGCTGGCACGGGTGATGAGAATGACGACGGTCACCGCAGCGGCAAGTAACAAGAAGGCGACGATGTAGATAGCGTGGCGGAGTCCGGCGGTGATGGCGTTCAGGTCGGCCACCCATTCGCGGTAATCGTCAATGCTCACTGTGGGGAAGGCGGCCAGTTCTTCACGCAGGAGGTCTGCGGAGATGTCACCTTTCTCGTAAGCGGTGGGGTCCATCCATACTTCGACAACGGCGGGAACGGGGAGGAGGTCGAGGAATTCTTCATTGCCGAGCCATGGCCCGAGGATTTTTTTCAGTTGGGTTTCGGGAGTGATGTTGGCTTTCGTGACACCGGGGAGGCTTTCGAGGCGGGCGACGATGGCGCGGGCGGAGGTTTCTTCTTCACCGTTATTATACGGCACTTGGATTTGCAAACGGTGTTCGAAGTCGCGGTTATGTTCGACGAAAATGCTGTTGAGCGTGATACCCGCCCCGGCGAGGAAGACGGTTAGGCAGCTCATCACCGCGATCACCCATGGGAGGTAGCGGTTGGCATCCTCGTGCGCGAAGGGCAGGTCGGGCTTGAACAGGGGAAAGGTCAGGCGCTTCATGGCTGAAATCTATAGCGCGTTGCGGGGGAATAGTACAGAGGTTAGGGATGGGGTATCGGGAAGATTACCTATACTTGCCTCTCCCACCGGGAGAGGCCGAAACGCTCTTGCGTTTCTGGTGAGGGAAAGTGAGGGATGTTGTGGAGTCTGCCCCCCTCACCCAGCTTCGGCTAAGTTCGCTTATGCTCACTAAGCCTGCGCAACCCTCTCCCTCAGGGAGAGGGGAAGTGTTGTGCTAGAGACTAATAATTAGAGACTTCTTACGCTTTGGTATCCACGTGTGGTATATCACTCGGTAACGATGTGGAGACGCCGACCATCGCGGGTTGAAGCAAGCGGTCATGGAGCACATACCCTGCCTGCATCACCATCATCACCAAACCGGGAGCGAAGTCAGCGGTTGGGATTTGGGAGACGGCCTGATGGTGGTTATGGTTGAACGGTTCCCCGATTTCGGGCATGAGGCGGCGGATGCCGAAGCGTTCCAGCACCTTGGTCATCTCATTCGCGGTCATCTCGATGCCGATGGCGTAATTCTTCACCGCGTCGTTGCTTTCCTTGACGTCAGCGGGGAGGGCTGCGGCGGCGCGGAAGAAATTCTCATAGACGCCGACGAGGTCGCGGGCGAATTTATTGAGGGCGTATTTGTTGGCGTCCTCCAGCTCGCGCTGGGCGCGTTTGCGTAGGTTATCGTTATCCGCCAGCGTGCGGAGGAGCTGGTCTTTCAGGTCGGCAATCTGCTGCAGGAGATGTGCGGCATCGTCCGCCGGGGGGGCAGGCTCCATCATTGCGTCTACGGACTGCTCGATCTCCGCTTCGCCTTCGGTGATGTTCTCTTCGGGGTTGGGTTCGTGATGTTCAGCAGGGTGCATGGTTCGGCCTTTCCTCACATTACGATGTAGAGGTGGATTCCCTAGATTGCAAGGGTTAGCGTGATCGCCACCGCGCCGTTATTTTTTCTTCGGAGTCGTGCCGAAGGTGCTTTGGCTGGAGCCAGCACCTGCCGGGGACTTGGAC
>JBGTBD010000007.1:0-4766 GCA_041749475.1 Rickettsiales bacterium | reverse complement strand
GTCAGGGGATTTTCACCCAGTTCGAGGTGCAGCGCGGCCTGCCCATCCAGCAATTGCTAAAGTATTTTGAACAATTAGATGCCAATCAATGGAAAATAAAAGAATCACTCAAATCAAGAATTACTTTCAAACAATATAATTTACTTGATAAGCACGTGAATCTGGGCCGTTTCGATCTGATTTTCTGCCGCAATGTCCTCATCTATTTCGATGAGGCAACCAAGCGTGAGGTGTTGGAAAGGCTGGCTTCCTGGTTGGAGCCGCATGGATTGTTGCTACTGGGAAGTGCCGAGACGGTGATAGGCATTACCCCTAGGCTGAAAGCTATTCCCGGCGAGCCCGGAATATTTCAGCTGCCTCCCAAAGCATAGTTCTATATTTCAGCGGCTTAACCAATGGCAAGGGGTGGGGCGTTCACAAAACTGTAACACGATTGCAATAATTGCATGATATTATCAAATACTGTTAAAATATTTATCAATTATTAAATTTTCTGCTATTATAAATAGAATTCAGGAGGTTGGTTATGTCAGGTCGTTTGCAATCGGATGCGCTGTTCCAAGGTCTTGCCCGTCCCGAGATGATCGCGGGCGTCAGCTATATGTATTTCGTACTGAACGCCATCATCACCATGATTATCTTCATCAACACGAAAAATTTTCTCATGCTGTTCCTCGTTGGCCCGATCGTGCACATGATCGGTTACATGATCTGCATGAAAGAGCCGCGCGCGGTGGAGCTCCTCATGCTTCGTGGCAAGTACGGCTACAAATCTTGGAACAACCTGATGGGCTATCATTCATACACTAACTCATACGATTTATTCTGATGCTGAAATTCAAACGCCGTAAAGTTTCTAACGACATGTTCTGCGAACGCGAGCTCTCCGAGTCCGCGTTCATTCCGTATCTCTATCATGTGGACAAAGAAACCATCATCACCAAGAAGGGTGAATTGATGCAGACCATCAAGGTTGACGGATTCTCTTTTGAAACGGCGGACGACGAAGACGTCGATATGAAAAAGATGGTGCGCAACTCCCTGCTGAAAAGCATGGCCGAAGGGACGTTCGCCATTTGGTTCCACACCATTCGCCGCCGCCAGCACGTCTATCCTGCTGGCAAATTTCCGCCCGGCTTCTCCGACTATTTGAACCAGATGTGGAAGAACAAGCACCATTCGCGTGACACTTATGTCAACGAGCTCTACGTCACCATCGTGCGTAAGGAAGACACCGAAGGCGCGGCCAAATTCCAGAACTGGATCAACGTCATCGGCAGCGGCTCCAACCAGAAATCGCGCGATGATGCGCAGCGCGAGATGCATAAGGAGTTGCAGGAAGCGGTCTACCGCGTCCTGGCCACGCTGAAGGATTACGGCGCACGCCTACTGACGGTGCGCGAGACCGAACACGGCCCCTTCTCCGAACCCATTGAGTTCCTGGCCCAGCTCGTCAATTGCGGTGACATCCAGCCCATGCTGCTGCCCACGATGGAGATCCGCAAATACATTCCCACCAACCGCCTCTATTTCGGCAATACCGCGATGGAATACCGCAGTACCCAAGGCGTCAAATACGGCGGCATGGTCAGCATCAAGGAATACGCTCCGGCAACGGCGGCGGGATTGCTCGACGCGTTCTTGCAATTGCCGATGGAATTCATCATCACCCAATCCTTTATCTACCGCAACCGCCAGACCAACATCGGCAAGATGCAGCGTAAACAACAGCGCATGATCAACGCCGAGGATAAAGCGGTAAGCCAAGTCGCAGAAATCAGTGACGCGCTCGATATGGCGATGTCCGGACACGTCGCCTTCGGCGATCACCATCTCACGATTTTCTGCATGGACGATAACATGCCCGCGCTGGAGAAAAATATCTCGATGGCCGTCGCCGAGATGGTCAATCTCGGGATCAACCCTGTGCGTGAGAAGCTGGTGCTGGAGCAATGTTTCTGGGCGCAACTCCCCGCCAATTTCGATTACGTCGGCCGCCGCGCCAATATTAATTCGCTGAACGTGGCAAGCTTTGCATCCATGCATAACTACCCCGTGGGCCGTATCCGCGGCAACCATTGGGGCGACGCGGTGACCGTGTTCGACACCACCTCCGGCACGCCGTACTTCTTCAATTTCCACCTGCGCGACGTGGGCCACACCACCATCATCGGCCCCACCGGAGCGGGTAAGACGGTGCTGATGAACTTCCTCACCGCGCAGGCACAAAAAGTCAAATGCCGCACCTTCCTGTTCGATAAGGATAGGGGGTCGGAGATCTTCATTCGTGCGCTCGATGGAAAATATTCCGTGCTCGATCCCAGTAAGCGCTGCATGTTCAATCCACTCCAATTGCCGGACACATTAGAGAACCGCAACTTCCTGATGGAATGGCTGAAGTCGATGATTACGGTGCATGACGAGCCGGTGACCGCAGAAGACGGCGCACGTATTGCCGAGGCGATCAACGGGAATTACAAACTCGACAAGAAAGACCGTATCCTGCACAACATTGCCCCGTTCCTTGGTCTCGAAGGGCCGGGAACCATTGCGGGGCGTCTCAAGATGTGGCATTCTGGCGGCCAGTATTCCGGCCTGTTCGATAACGATACCGACGTCATTGATTTCCATAGCGACGTAGTCTTCGGGTTCGAGATGGGGATGGTGCTGTCGGACAAGACCAGCCTCGTGCCGACGCTGCTCTATCTCTTCCACCGCATCAATCTGTCGCTGGACGGAACCCCCACCATCATCATTCTCGACGAGGCATGGGCGCTGATCGACAACAAGATATTCGCCGGGAAAATCAAGGATTGGCTGAAGACGCTGCGTAAGCTCAACGGCATGGTCGTCTTCGCCACGCAGTCGGTCGAGGATGCGACGGCCTCCGGCATCAGCGACACGCTGATCCAGCAGACCGCGACGCAGATTTTCCTGCCCAATCCAAAAGCCACCGAGATGTATAAAAAGGCGTTCATGATCAGCGATCGTGAATTCAATTTATTGAAAACCACCGACCCCGGCAGCCGCTTCTTTCTCGTCAAGCAGGGGAAGGATGTCGTCGTGGCGAGGATCGACCTCGCGGGGATGGAAGATTGCGTGAACGTACTGTCCGGCCGTGCCGAGACGGTCGTGTTACTGGATGAAATTCGTAAGGAAGTAGGGGATGAACCGCATATCTGGATACCCATGCTCAATGAGCGTATCCGTCAACAGAAGCAGGCCCAGCAGCAAAGTTAGGACGGTTTCCCTCGTCCTGATGGTCTTCATGCTGGCACTGCAGATGCTGACCCCTTCCGCATGGGCGGCCCCCGGTGACCCCATCCCGCAAGCCTTGGAAGAGACCGTGCTGGATGATTTCTGCGACCCCGGCGAGGGCTTTCTTGCCCGCATCATGCCCTGCCTCAGCGGCGTCATCATCGGCATCGGATTTGATTTCACCGAACAGATTTTCCCTGTTCTGGCGGATGCGATTCTCATCCTGATGATGGTGGTCGTCATTATATTCGGCGTGAAATTGCTATATGGCGGCGTCGAAAAAGTAGCCAAGACCACATTCATCCTTGTCCTCAAGATCGCCTGCGTCATGTATTTCGTCAGTCATCTCGGAACATATGACCCTACCGACGTGGACGTGCTGTCAATGGTGCTGGACATCCTCGACGGTCTCCTCATCGCTATTACGGACGCGACGACATTATCTGGAACGCTGGAATGTCCTATTGTCGGCGTCACGCTATGGGAGCGCATTGATTGCTTGTTGAACGTCGTCATCGGCATCAGCTCCCCACGCCTGTTGGCGGACGGGATGCTGGCTTTCTTCTTCTACAGCGTCTTTAGCGGCGTGGTCTCCATCCTCATCGGGTTGATGGGATTATGGATGACGTTCAACCTTGTCCTCGGCATCATGAAAGCCGTCGAAACCTATATCGTCACTCTGATAGCCCTCATCATGATTGTTATCGTCGGAGTGATATTCATTCCGCTCATCTTCTTCTCGGCGCTGGAGTATTTCAAGAACTGGATACAATTGATTGGCAGTATTCTGATAAAGCCTGTCATCATGTTCGCCTATCTGAACGTCGTGCTCTCCGGTCTGGATATGGTGCTCTACAGCGGCGAATATTCCGTCTTCCATACCTTCGCGGGCGTGAGTGTGGATGAAGAAGGATTTAATATCGTCGATTATCTGGAGGAGAATCAGCTTCTCACCACCTCAAGCCCCGGCCCCGTGATCGACCAGACCAAGGTCAACTGGAACACGGGGATACTTTCCCCCGTCCAGGGATTACTAGAGAGATCCATCCAGCCTCAGGACGAGACGGCGGCACAGTTCGATCCTACCAAGATAGCACAGATGTCCCTAGGCATACCGGTACAGGGTATCAACTGGTACGCGGCGGCCGAGGTGCGCGATCCTCCCTTTACTCCGGAAGAAATAGGCACGGCGGATCTGGGCAAGTTCATGGAGCGCAAGATGTTCGGTTCAATGATGGTGGCGGCGCTGGTTTCCTACGTCCTGATACTATTGCTGAACAATATCGACTATATCGCCGGTCAGCTGGGAACCAAGGCGCACAGCTTTGCCAATAACGTCGGCATGGTAGACTCCCTTACAGGCAAAGCGGGCGTGCCTTCCTTCATGACGGCGAAGGGGGGGACCGAAGCCGCGATGGGAGGTCTGAACAGGCTAAGCGGCTCCTTCCAGACAGGAATCCGTTCCATCACGGGAGGCTCACGCGCGGTTACGAGTTTCAGCGGCGGAG
>JBGTBD010000006.1:0-5048 GCA_041749475.1 Rickettsiales bacterium | reverse complement strand
ATGCCTTCCGCCAGCAACACCGACCCGATGAACGCCGCGTTACTGGCGATCTCCGCTCCAAAACGGCTTCCCCCCAGCCGCGTAATGCGGGCAAAGGCGGTTTTAGATGCAGGCGCAGGATTCGTCATAGCTCTCGGGTTGGTCAGTTACACTCCACCACCCACTATTCTACAAAATCCCAATGCTTCGCGATGTGACGTTTCCATGAAAATACATGGCACACCAACTCACCCTTACAAAAAATCACTTAAATAGTTGAATAATAAGGATTACTGCAACGTTCCGTTATTGTCGCTCTCATCCGCTGGGGCGGTGACGATTTTCTGCGTCAGGTCGACCGCATGGTCGGCATCGGGAATATCTACCATCATCTGATGATTGAACCCGTAATCCCGCTCCATCCGCTCACGTACATCCTGCTCCGGTTCGCCGTCCCCCGATTCAATGATAACGCCATAATCCTCAGGGTAAAACATACCTGAATTCTGTGCCGTCATGAACTCTTCCAGACGGTCAGCACGCACGGCAACATAAGCATAAATCGGGGTATTTTCAGGGCTTTCGCCACGTACGAGGAGGATGCAGACAGTCTTCTCTGCCAGGATTTGCTCTGACCGTGATAACTTATTCACACTTCCCCCGGTTGTTTGTTTTATTGAGGATAATGGTAGGTGAACCTCCCTTAAACGTCAAGTAATTGTAAAATCTAGGGTTTCACCTATACGCTTATTCGGTCGCTGTTGCAGGCGGCCCACAAGGCCACCTGCACCAACCAAAATTAAGAAGCCAATTTCAGCAGCTTAATCGCATCCGTGTTGACCACCTCACCTCCTACCCGGCGGGTCGTGTAGAACTTGATGAAGGGTTTTTCGGTGTAAGGGTCACGCAGAATTCTGAGCCCCACACGGTCAACCACCAAGTACGCGGTACGGAAGTCGCCAAGCGCCACGGAAAGCGAATTGGCCGCCGCCACCGGCATATCCGCCGCCTGTACCACCGGAACGCCAAGCAGCGTATCGGGAGTACCCGCCGCCAGACCCGGCTGCCAGATATACTGATCCGTCGTCGTTTCCTTGATGAGGCGTACAGAACGCACCACCGAACGGTTCATCAGGAACGTCGCGTTACGCGTATGGATTTCCTTCAGGGAATAATAAAGCTGCATCAACCCATCCGAAGTCACTTCCCCCGCCGTACCCGAATTAATCTGCTCGATCTGCCCCCAGCTTGTGCCTGCGGTGTAGGAGAGAATCCCCTTCGGCTGGCTCGTGCCATTCCCGCTAACGAACGCAGTTGCTTCAAGGCGCGCGAATTTATCGGCGATCTTTTCTGCAATCCACGCCTCGATGTCGATCGACGCATCATCGACCAGTTTCTGGGTCGCCATCGGCTGCGCATACATCTCGAACACGCCGATGGTATTCTTGCCGATCTGCGGTGAGGTAGTTTCGGTCACCGCACCGGTTTCCGTCGTCCAGGACGCAGCCGCATCACCTGAATCCTCGATCAGATCGAGCGCATCGGAGGAGATGGTCTCCACCCGCGCTAACTGGCGGATGGGCGAGGATTCATAAATACGCTTCACGATGGAATCAGCCATCTGCGGCGTGACGAGATATCCGCCATCCGCATCCGTCCCGACGGAGAGCGACTTCAGTTGCAACGTCTCCAGACCAGCATCGAGCCCTTTACGCAGATACATGCGAAACGCTTTTTTATAATCGCTGTCATATCCAGCCGATTTGCTTTCCACCGCATAGCCGCTTGCCGGACGCTGATAGACCGTCTCGATACGATTCACGCGCTCTTTATATTGGTTGAGCGCGAGGTTGATCTTGTTCAGGCTCTCATTATAGAGCGGGTCGGCATGGCCTTTCTTCTCGATTTCTTTCAGACGGGCGTTATTCACATGTTTGAACTCCTCCCACGCATTTCCCATCTGTGAAATACGGTCGGTGATTTCCTGCATACTCATTGAAGACTCTCCTTTGGTTAATAAAATATGCGCCTAGCAAAGACTATTTTTCACGAGGATAAACCTGTGGAAAACGTTGCCATACGAATGAAAATTAATATGAAACCTGATATTCACCTTAATTTGACGTGAAACCTTCACACGAATGTCACTGTTGACAGTGTGTGCGCTTGATTAGTACTAAATTAATCACTTACGCGCCGTTGTTGACAGGGAAGGCGAACAACCGTCCCCCTGACCCGTGAAATGTAAAGGATAAACCATGCCGAACTACTCGACTTCGCCAGTCCGCTTCGCTTCTTCGACCATCTCCATCCCTTCGGCAACCTCCTCGATTCATCTCAAGACCCCCGTCTCCTACTCCAACCGCTCCTACGAACTCGCCAGCCACGCTTTCCACGGCGCGACCGGCTTCAGTAACGACACGCTGTCCGACTTCACACTGCAACAACAATCTGTCATCTCCGCCGTCGCCAGCGCATTGGAACGTAGTCTTTCCGATCCCGAATTCGCCTCCCTCCCCGCCCAACAGCAGGAAGAAGCGGCGATGCGCCTGATCAAGCAGTGCCAACGCGGCCTACAAGTCGCCCACGCCATCCAGAGCGCGATGCTGAACCCGGCGACGATGTCTCACCAGCTGCGTGCCTACGCTACCGGAAACAGCAAGCTCGAAGTCCTCGACCAGATCATCCGCGCCCATCGCCCGAGCACCGTCATCAGCAGCCAATCCGTCGTCACCGCCGCCCGCATCTACACCCTGCCGGAAGAAGGCGCTGCGGCGTAGCTAACTACCATTTGCATCACAATTTATTGTCACCCTGAACTTGTTTCAGGGTCCATGTTTCAATGAGGAATGGATGCTGAAACAAGTTCAGCATGACAAAAAATAATTACTCCCGCAAAATCCGCGTCGCACGCTCCAGCTCATGCGCCATGCGCATGACGTGCCCTGCCTGCTGAAATTGTTGCCACTCTCTGTCATTTAGCACTGCATCCTCCACACCATCCGCGTGCTTGAATACTGTCACCTGCGCAGCATGGTTCGCCGGGAAGGTGACAAGACTCACCTCCCACAAATCCACCCCGCCAAGGATGCGCACACCCGTATCCGGATCGACCCGAAACCGTGTCGGTGAATAGCCGATACTCAGCCCGGAAACGATACCCTGTTTGAGCAGCGCATACGCCTCCCGCCCGCGCGCAAGGTCGAGCATCAGCCGCCCCCGGATATAAAGCCCGCTCACATCTTCGCGTAATTCTTCGATGATGCCGATGGGGTCTTTCTGGTCATGCTGCCACAATAATTTGATCTGCCCCGCCCGCTCTTTCAACGTCGAAACGAACGCCCCCGGCAAGATAATATCGCGCTGTGAATCGACAATGTTAAACACGCTCGCATATCCCGCGAACACGCCCTGCTCATTCAGCGTTTTCACCTCACACGCCATACCCCGCATCTTATAATCCACCTGAATCTTCGTATCGTATTTCATATCTCTCCCCTTCGTCACCCTGAACTTGTTTCAGGGTCCATCTGGATGCTGAATCAAGTTCAGCATGACAATTATTTTTGACCTTCACTTACCCCATACCCCAGCGCTACCCGCTTCTCATCATCCGAGAGGAACGCCGCATCCTTCACCCGCGCCCACAACGCATCGCGGCGCGGCGATAATGCCGTCACCGCATCCTCGTCATAGCTAAGCGTAAAACGCCCACCGAACATCGGCGACAACCATTCAGACAAAGCAGATAGCGTCGATGATACCAGCGGCAGAATCGTCTGCTCCCACAACGCCAGCCGCGCCTCGGCCAGATTGCTGTGGGTATTATCCCCCGGTATCCCCAACATCTGCGGCGGCACACCGAATGCGAGCGCAATGTCCCGCGCCGCGGCACTCCGCGCCGCAATGAAATCCATATCCTTCGGTGACAGGCTCATCTCCCGCCAATCCAATCCGCCTTCCAGCAACAACGGACGCCCCGCATTAGCCGCGCCGGAAAACTGCTCATCCATCTGGTTCTTGATCCGCCAGTACTGATCTTCCGAAAGCTGACCCACGCCGCCTTCCGTCGTCCTGACGACAAGCGCCCCCGAAGGCCGGGCGCCGTTCTGCAAGAGCGACTGGTTCCACGCCGCCGCCTGGTTATGCTGGTCGATGCTATAGGCCGCCGCTTCCACGGGCGACAACCCATACCAATCATCGCTCGGATGGAATTCCTTGATATGCAACACGCGCGACATGCCCGAAATCGGATCGACCGGGAAATCCCGCGCCTCTTCTCCCGCTTTATAGCGATACCCCGCCGGGATACTCCCCTTACCTGCCAGTACCGACACCCGGTCAGGCCGCAGCAAATGCAATTCCCGCGGTGCTTCACCGACCGGCCCCACCGCCAGCACATACGCATTCCCGCCTAGCAATCGGTAGGTCGCAATCGCCTCCATGAACGCTGGGAACCCCATCAAGGGCAACGGCCTCTCGACCAGTCTGAGCAACGGATGCTTTGCGACTTCCTGCCGCTCCCCTTGCGCCGTGTCCTCATACATCATCAGCGCAATGGACGACGCCCCCTTCGCAATCAGGTTAATCGCCCGGTATGCGATGACGTTACGGCGATAGGCTTCTTCCGCGAATTTCACATAACTCCTGCCGGACCACACAGGCTTCCCCGGTTGCTGCACATAGGATTGCAACCCCGCATACCATGATGGCACGGACTTGGTTCTAAGCGCCGTCTCCCCCGCGAATGCCGATTTCAGCCGCTGATATAGTCCCGCCTCACCCCCGTTACCATGCTTCTGCACCATAAAACCTCTGCTAAATGTGAAATATAGGTGGCCAAATCATCCGCTCACACGAAACCCAGCCTACATTTATGGATTCTCAGCATTTTCCCACCCCCCGGAAGGGGTTTTGTCATCAAATTGTCATTATTTTGAAACTGAACGTTCAATATGTGCACCTATAATAATTCTTATCACAGGAGGAGTTTATGGTTACATTGGTACATTTCAATAATCCCACCGTTAATGCGCGTTCAGCAGGTCAGCCTTACACTTATACGAATC
>JBGTBD010000005.1:0-6392 GCA_041749475.1 Rickettsiales bacterium | reverse complement strand
TTTGATAAGGATGCGCGCTACGGCTTTTTCCATCGTCCCGTCGGTGAGGTTGGCGACGACCCATTCACGGCTGGCGGCGTTCAGGTCTTTCGGCCAGTAGGATGCGATTTTGCTGAAGGGTAGTTTGGTGGCGGTGATTTCCACATCCGCGGTCATAGGGGTGGTGAGGCCGAGCTTGCCTTTCGCGGTGACGGTGACATCGGGCGTGACCAGTTCCGCGCTCTTGATGTCCAGCGCGGCGAAGCCTTTGCCGGTGGAGCCAACAAAGGCCAATTTGTCGATAGTCAGCTTTTCCGGCAGGACGTCTGCGTTCTCATAGGTGCCTTTTTCGGCGCTGATGGTAACGTCGATCGCGCTGATGGTTTCGTCCGTCGTCGTCAGTGTCGCGCCGCCGGAGAAGAGGATTTCCAGTCCCCGTAATGGGGCGAGTGTGGGATGCAGCATCGTCACTAATGCGGCAGGAAGCCTGCGGAATGTGAGTTCGTGATGGCTGTCCTTATTGTTGAGGCCGATGGCGCTGGTGCTCTTGACCTGTGTATTGAATCCTTCGTTCTTGATGAGGATGGTGGAGGCGATCTGCACGCCGCCGGAATGTTTGGTAAAGCGCAAGCTTGCTTTGGGTAATTCCCAGCGTTGCAGGGAGCCGTCGGGTTGATCGACGCCGATAAGGACGTTAGTGAAGATGAGTTGGCGCACGCGCATCTGGCGAATGCTTCCGGCGAGTCCTCCCATCGCGGATTCGAGAGTGACGGGGGTGGAGACGTCAGTACCCTGTTCATCCTGCACGCTGAATGTCAGATGCCCTGCCGCGTCCCGCCGGACATGGACGCGGGGGCTGGAGATTTCCATGCGCTTGAATTCCGTCTGCCCGATGAGGAGCGCTGGCGCAGAGAGGCTGAGGCGTATCTGCGGGATGCGGGCGACGCGTTTGTCGTCCTTATCGGTGATGAGGACGTTCTGGATGTCGGTGGCGAGTAGCCATGATTTCCTATCCAGCTTAAAAGCCAAATGGTCGATATTGGCGTGATAGGGGGCAATGAGCGAGTTGATCTGCGAGGAGACGAGTGCATCGAGGATGGGCAATGAGCGCGTCCCCGTGCTGAACCAATAGATGAGTCCACCTAAGGCCATGCCCAGCAACAGGATAAGGATGAGAAGTAGCCGCAGGATACGAAAACGACGCGGAGTGGCGGAAGAACGGGAACGTGCAATATGTTTACGGGCCATCACGAATGCGCGGTGCGGGTTGCTTTATATGGGTGCTATGCTATGCAAATATAGCAAACGAGCGCACACTATACCGCGCGGGGAGTACATGCAAGCATCTCCAGACGAGAAATCCACGCCGGATTCCGCCCTGATCGACCTGCAGGTGAAGGGAATGCTGTCGCACCTGCACTGGCAGGAGGAACAGGTGCGGGGGCTACTTAGCGGCCTGAACCTCACCCAGAAACGCAAATGCTTCCTGCTGCTGGAAAAAATCACCCGCTCCTCGCCCTATCTTTCCGCCATCGCGACGCGCCATCCGGAATTCCTCGCCGAGTATTTCCATGCGGGGGCGGAGCGCGTGTTGAAAGACGGCATCGCCGAGCTTGTGCCGACGGATGATATTCCCCTGCTGCGGCGGCGCTTGCGGTTCATGAAGCAGAAGCTCGCCTTCATGATTGGGCTTGCCGACATCGCCGGGGACTGGAACCTTTCGGCGGTGACGAACGCGCTTTCCGTCTTCGCGGAGAAGGCGGTGGAGGTGGCGCTTTCGAGCCTGTTGCTGGAAGCGGTGAAGAAAAAACAATGGCAGGTGAAGGATGTGGATTTCCCCACGTTCGAGAGCGGTATCTTCATTTTCGGGATGGGGAAATTGGGGGCGCTGGAGTTGAATTATTCCAGCGATATTGACCTTATCCTGTTCTATGACCCCGATATTGCCCCTTACACCGGCAATCAGCCATTACAGAGTTTCCTCAACCGTTTGACCCAAGACCTTGTAGCGCTGCTGCATGAACGCAATGCGGACGGGTATGTGTTCCGTACCGATTTGCGCCTGCGACCCGACCCGGCGAGTACTCCGCCTGCCATCCGCACGCTGGCAGCGCTGCATTATTACGAGACGGTGGGGCAGAACTGGGAGCGCGCGGCAATGATCAAGGCGCGCGTCATCGCCGGGGACAAGGTGGCGGGGCGTATTTTCCAGGAGTCGATGCGGCCGTTCATCTGGCGACGTCACCTCGATTTCGCGGCGATTAACGACATCCTCTCCATCAAGCGGCAGATGCAGAGCAAATCGCGCGAGGCGATGAAAGTGCCTGGGCATAATATCAAGACAGGACGCGGCGGGATCCGCGAGATCGAATTCTTCGCGCAGATCCATCAACTCATCTGGGGGGGGCGCTACACGGAATTGCGCGTGCGGGGGACGCTGGAGACACTGAATCTTTTGGCAAACCTAGACTTGCTATCGCAGGAATCCCTACGGCAGCTTTGTGACTCCTACGTGCTGTATCGCACTGTAGAGCATCGTTTGCAGATGATGGAAGACCAGCAGACCCATACCGTGCCAGAGGATGAAGCGGAGTTACTCAAGCTCGCGCAGTTCTGCGGGTTCGATACGTCCCAGCAATTTTGCGATACGTTATTGTCGCATTTCAGGAAAGTGCATCACATCTTCGCCGAGGCGTTCAAGCAATCCTCACCGTTGACGGAGGAAGGGAGTCTTGTTTTCACGGGTGTGGATCACGACGTGGCGACGCTTGCCACCTTGCGCGAGATGGGATTCAACGACCCGGAACATGTCTCAACCGCCGTGATGGATTGGCATAAGGGCAATCGGCGCTGTACGCGTACCAAGCGCTCACGCGAAATCCTCACCGAGCTGATGCCCGTCATCCTCAAGGCGTTGGCGGCAACGAAGGATTCGGACGATGCGTTCCAGCGGTTCGATGAATTCATGGAGCGTCTGCCGTCGGGCGTGCAATTATTCTCGTGCTTTTCGTCCAATCCCAATTTGCTGAAACTGGTGGCGGATGTATTGGGCGCGGCTCCTGCGCTGGGTGAGACGCTCAGCCGCAAGCCGCACCTACTTTATTACGCGATGACCAATGATTTCTACGTGGCGCTGCGCAGTATGGAGGAGATGCGCTTGGAACTGGCGGGCATCACCGAGCATACGACGACGGAAGAAGAAGCGCTGGAGCGCATCCAGACCTATCGGCATGAAATGCAGTTCCAAGTTGGGGTGCATCTGCTGCGGCAGCTCTGCACGGCGGTGGAGGCGGGGGAATTCCTCTCCGACCTTGCGGATGTGGTCATTGACGCGGTGTATAAACTGGTGCTGGCGGGGTTCGAGAAGAAATACGGGATTATCCTTAGCTCCGGATTCGGTATCATCGCGCTGGGGAAACTCGGTAGCCGGGAATTGACCTTCGAGTCCGATCTCGATTTGATGTTCATTTATGATAGCGATAGCGAGCTTCTTTTATCCAGTGGGGAGAGCACGTTCCAGCCGAACGTCTATTATAATCGCCTCGCTCACCGCGTCATCGGGCTGCTGACTGCGCCGACGCGGGAGGGGAAATTGTTTGAGGTGGACACGCGCCTGCGACCGTTCGGGAAAGACGGGCCGTTGGTGGTGAGCCTCGCCGCGTTCGATAAATATTACAGCGAATCGGCGTGGGTGTTCGAGCGGCTGGCATTGACGCGCGCGCGGGTGGTGTCATCACAGGAGCGGTTCGGCGATAATTTTCGGGTGCATCTGAAGGACGCGCTTTCCCACCCCGTGGAGCCGTCGGCATTGAAGCAAGGCTGGCTGGAAATACGCGATAAGATGCATCTCGCCTTCGGCGGCGCGAATCGCTGGGACATCAAACACGCCTATGGCGGCGTGCTGGATATAGACCTTCTGCTGCAATATTACATGCTCCAGCATTACATCGCAGGGAAGCCGTCCTTACCGCATAATCTCGATGCGTCGCTGGCGGTGCTGGTGGAGGGGGGGATATTGCCCGCTACGCTGGGAGAGGCCATTCTCGCCTCGCGCCAGTTGCAGGTGCTCCTCCTGTTCCACCTGCGGCTCAGCGGGTTGAGTTCGGCGGAAGAGATACGCCATAAACCGCAGGCGATGGCGTCGCTATTGGAGGTGACGGGGGAGAAAGATTTCTCCAGTCTCGATGCTGCGTTGAAAGCAGCGCAGGAAACCATTCACGCAGTGTATGGAACATATTCCGAGACATCCCTCCCCCTTGAGGGGGGAGGCTAGGTGGGGATGAAGGCCTGATGGCCTAAGCTTCATTTTTCGCTCCTTTCCGGAGCGCGTCACCCTCCCCTGACCCCTCCCCTCAAGGGAGGGGAAATATTCTGACATATTGGCGCTTACAGGGAGGCTTGATTTACTCTCTATGATACATATCTACTATTCATCAACTCAATCATCAGGAGTATCCCATGCCACAGGCCGCAACGAACCCCACCAGCCCATCCACCCGCCTCTCCGTCGGTGATATGGCCCCCGATTTCACGCTTCCTTCCGATTCCGGCGGCAGCATCCGCCTTTCCGCATTGAAGGGCAAGAAGGTGGTGGTCTATTTCTATCCGAAGGACGATACGCCGGGATGTACGGTAGAAGCCAAGGATTTCCGCGATGCTATCGACGCGTTCCGGAAAGCAGATACAGAAGTCATCGGCATGTCCAAGGATTCGGTCAAAAGTCATGATAAGTTCAAGGAGAAATATGCGCTTCCCTTCGGTCTGGCTTCGGACGAGGGCGGGTCTACGTGCGAGGATTACGGCGTCTGGGTCGAGAAAAGCATGTTTGGCAAGAAGTATATGGGCATTGAGCGCACTACCTTCCTCATTGATAAATAAGGCAAAATCGCCAAAACATGGAACAAGGTCAAGGTGGATGGCCATGTCGCCGAGGTGTTGGCGGAATCGCAAAAACTGTAAACAAAGCTTAACAAATGAAGTGTATGACTCCTTTCATTCAACGAAAGGATAACCATGTCTTTAGGCCCGCCGCGCCCGCGAATCATTCAACCGGAGCATATCAAAACCATGCTTCAGGAGATGTTTGATACCCTCAATTATGTTCATCAGGTGCACGTGGAAGGGGTGGAAGATAAACCGGATCGCTTTAGCTCTCATCGCCATCTTATCGCCAATGTCATCGCTAGAAAATTAAGTGGCGATCCTACGCTGAAAATCATTGAAGATGAGCACCATCCTCAACGCTTTGGCTTGCCGACGCTGCGTTTGCCTTCGGATTATACCATTGAAAGAGGATATACGCTCGAGATACTCGAAACCAAGATGGCGGATACGATACCTTTGCTGGTGGATGCGTTGAGAACGGAAGACGGACAGTTGTCCAAGAGGGAAATATCCAATTACGCCACGGCACTATTATATGATTGCATGGTCAAAAAGCTTTGGGTTGAACACAATATTGGCCTCTCAGTCTCCACGCATCGTCAGAAGTAAATTTTCAGAGAAGGACGGATCCATGTTTGCAAGACATAGCGCATCACGACTATTCGCATCGCCTGCTCTCACCCCCACTGCGGTGGAGGAATTCAAGCGCGCGGTGGGGGTGCATGCAGGGTTATGCTACCGGAAAGAACTGGCCGAGCCCATCGCCACGGCACTCATCAACGCCGTGTTCGGTGAAGGCAAGGGAGAGGGCGCTGTCACCTATGCGGAACTGGAGCGGCGTATCCGGCACGTGCCTGTTTCCATCCGTCACGGCGATGCTCTGAAAGAGTTATTCGCTGCTCAAGAAGCCGTCATCCACGCACGCTATCCGGGCGAGTATAATAAAGACGCCCGCGAGCATACGATGTATCACACCCAGCAATTCCTGCTGGGGAGGGAGGCGAAATTACAATTCCGTAAAATCCTTATCAACGCATGGGACGATATGATGGAAACAGAGAAACAACCTGCCCCGGAAACGCGTGTGAATGAACCGATTTTCAACGGGCAAACATGTAAGTGGGTCGCACAGCGATTATTCCCCCATCCGGCGCTGTATGATGTGAAGCCCACTTACCAGGCATTGGAAGAATTCGCTGATGTATTCCGGCAAAAGCTGGGGAAGATGAACCGCTCCCTTACTGACAAGGCGCGGGATGAGCTGGTAGACGTGGCGTCCAGTTGTTTGTTCGAGGATGCGCGGTTGGCGGAGGGCGCGTGTGCTGCTTATGATATAAAATTTCCGATGAAATCATACATCATTCGCGCGCGGAATTTACCGGAGACGTTACGCAATAACCAGTATAATGATAAAAGCCTCATAGAGGCGCTTTCCGGTCAACGCATGTACGAAGATGTCCGCAGCGCGGCGGAAGAAGCTATTGCCGCGATGTGTAAGGAAATGGATCTGCCGATTTCCACGCCGGGAC
>JBGTBD010000004.1:0-70531 GCA_041749475.1 Rickettsiales bacterium | reverse complement strand
GGCCGACCTTGCGCCGACGACGCTGCAGGAGCAAGCCGGGCAGCCGTATGATGTCGCGTCCGCGCCAAGCTATGTCGCGCCTGCATCGCCCTCCGCCGTCGCGGTTCCGCCAAAGCCACCGGGTTCCCCCCCGTCATTCAGTATGAATTTCATTTCTGATGCAGAAGCCTTACCCGCCACGCCGCCGCGAGCTTCGGTCAATTTACCTGTGACCTCTACGGGCACGGGACATTACCGCATTCAGGTCGGTGCGTTCGGTTTACAGGAAAACGCTGACCGTCTGGCGGGGTCAATAAACGACATCGCGCCGTCGGAAGTCAGAGCCGTCACCGCCAACGGGCGCACCATGTATCGCGTGTTGCTGGGGCGTGAAGAAAATTCCGGCGCGGCGAATTCTGTGCTGGAACAGGTCAAATCAAGGGGCTATCGTGACGCCCGCATCATCGTGGAGTAAAATCAATGCCTATCGTTCTCAGGAACATCTTTTTCGTCCTTAGCCTCATCATTGCCACTCCGGCGTTTTCAGCACTGGAGACCACGGCTCAACAGGCCATCATCATCGACGACCAGACGGGCGCGACGCTGTTCAACAAGGAAGGGGACGCACGCATGTTCCCCGCGTCGATGACCAAGATGATGACGGCGCATATCCTGTTCCGTGAGTTGAAAGAGGGCAAGATTTCGCTCGATACCAAGTTTCACGTCA
Source organism: Rickettsiales bacterium (assembly GCA_041749475.1). Classification (GTDB taxonomy): domain Bacteria; phylum Pseudomonadota; class Alphaproteobacteria; order Rickettsiales; family UBA998; genus JBGTBD01. Next base: position 69,825 of record JBGTBD010000004.1, on the reverse strand, counting down.
ACGAGACCGCATGGAAAATCCAGGGCTCCAAGATGTTCGTGGAATTGGGCAATGATATCCCGGTCGAGGATCTGTTGCGCGGTATCGTCATCCAGTCCGGCAATGATGCCTGCGTCGTCGTCGCCGAAGCGCTGGCGGGGTCGGAGGCCTCGTTCGCGGATATGATGAACGACGAAGCCAAGCGCATCGGTATGACGGGCTCGAATTTCCGTAACTCCACCGGATGGCCAGATGAGAATCATTACAGTACCGCGCGTGACCTTGCGTTGCTGGCGCAGGATACTATCCATAATTACCCTGAATTCTATAAATATTACGCCGAACCGGAATATGTCTATCACGGTATCCGCCAGTATAACCGTAACCTGCTGCTCAATAAAGGTATGGGTGTGGACGGGTTGAAGACGGGGCATACGGAAGTCTCCGGCTACGGCATCACCGTATCGGCCATCCGTGAGAATCGCCGCGTCATCGTTGTCGTCAACGGGTTGACAAGTGAGAAGGAACGCGCGGATGAAGCGATGAAGCTGGTGCAGTTTGCGTATGGCGCGTTCGAGAACATCCCGCTGGTGACGGCGGGGCAGGTGATCGAGAGCATTCCAGTCGTCAAAGGCGCGACGGATAGCGTGACACTGACCGTAGCGAATGACGCCATCATCTCCCTGCCGAAGATCGGGCGCGAGCAGGTAAAGGTGGATATCAGTTATGATACTCCAGTCGTCGGGCCCGTAACGAAGGGGTCGGTGCTAGGCAGGATGATCATCACCGCACCGGAAGTGACGCCACAGGAAGTGCAGCTGGTTGCCGGTGAGGACATTGCACCCGCAGGGTTCTTCAAGCGAGCGATGGATAACCTGAAACTGATGATCTCCAAGTAATCATGGATATGCAGCGCTTCATCTCCTTTGAAGGCGGTGAGGGCTGTGGCAAGACCACGCAGATCGCGTTGCTGGCGCAGGCGTTGCAGCGGGCGAGCCTGCCCGTCATCATCACGCGTGAACCGGGAGGGGAAGAGGGGGCGGAAGCCATCCGCCGCCTGCTGGTGGAAGGGGCTGCCGATAGGTGGGACCCCGTAGCGGAAACACTGCTGTTCTTGGCGGCACGGGTTCAACATAGTGTGCGTACCATCCAGCCTGCGTTGACGGCCGGTCAGTTCGTGCTCACCGATCGGTTCCATGATTCGACACGGGTCTATCAAGGTATTGGTAAGGGCATGTCCGATGCGTTTTATCAGAATTTGCATCAGGCGACGCTGGGGGAGTTCATCCCAGCGATGACATTGCTGCTCGATATTGCGCCGGAGGCAGGGCTTTCGCGGTCGCTGAAACGGGAGAATACGGAAACGCGGTTCGAGTCCATGGAACTCGCGTTCCATCAGAAGGTGCGTGACGGGTTCCTTGCGCTTGCGGGGTCAGAATCCTCACGGTTCGTGGTCATCGACGCCAGCCAGCCGAAAGAGGCCGTTCATGCTGCTATCATCACGGCCGTAAATGCGCGTTATGGGCTGGACTTGGCTTCCGCCGCCGATTAATCTCTGGCCGTGGCCAAAGAACCGAAAGAAGCACCTCCTGAAATCGCCTTCCATCCGCGCACAACGCGGGAAGTGATCGGGCATGAGCGCATCGAGAAGATGCTGCTGGGCGAATTTGAGAACGAGACATTGCCGGGAGCCTATCTGTTGACCGGTCCGCGCGGTATCGGCAAGGCGAGCATGGCCTATCGTTTTGCAAGGTTCCTGTTGAATCAGGGCAAGAGTGCTGCGGTGGATGAGGGGCCGGGGTTGTTCGGTGATTTGTTACCGCCTATCGCTCCCGCAGAACTTACGGGTTTCTCGATTCCGGAGGATTCCACTGTATATAGCCGCGTCGCCGCATCTTCGCATGGGGACTTGCTGGTGCTGGAGCCGCTGTATGATGAGAAAAAGCACGTCTATAAAAGTGACATACAAGTCGACGCCGCAAAGAGTGTCGGGAATTTCCTGAGCATGACGGCGGTGGACGGTATCTGGAAAGTCGTCATCATCGATGCGGTGGAGCAGATGAACCATCAGGCGCAAAATGCGATTTTGAAGCGCCTGGAAGAACCGCCTGCGCATACTATCCTTCTGCTGATTTCGCATAATCCGGGGAAGTTGCTGGCGACCATTCGTTCGCGCTGCCGCCGGGTGACGTTCACGCCGCCCGCTAAGGATGAGTTTTCTACCATTGTTTCTCGCCTGTTGCCCGACTGTCCTGAAGAGGAGGTAAGCCAGCTCTATTATCTCTCCGGCGGGTCACCGGGATTGGCGGTGACGCTTCATGTGCAAGGGGCGGTCGATTGCTATGACGCGATGCTCGATGCGGCGCAAGCCGAGAGCAAGGACGGCCCGGCCTATTTCTCGCTGGCGGATAAATTCGCGGCCGATAAGGGGGGGGATGCGCTGGCGTGGAGCAGTTTTTCCATCATCTATGAGCGCATCATCACCCAACTGGCGAGCCTTGCTTCCGGCGGGGAGGGGGATCGCCGCCTCGCACCCGTCGCCGCGCGTAAACCGCTTGGGCATTGGCTGAATGTGTGGGATAAGGCGAGTGAGTTGCTGAAGGACACCGAACAGCTCTATCTTGACCGCCGCCATACATTTGTCGTACTCATGGCGACATTGGCCGGGCAGCTCGATATCACCACCCGGCGTTAAAGGATAGTTTCGTGAATCAGGACACCTATTACATCACCACGCCCATCTATTATGTGAATGACAAGCCGCATCTGGGCCATGCCTATACTTCCGTCGCCGCCGATACGCTGGCGCGGTTCATGCGGCTGGATGGAAAGGATGTCAAGTTCCTCACGGGCACGGATGAGCATGGCCAGAAGGTGGAGAAATCGGCACAGGCCGCCGGGGTGTCGCCGCAGGATTTCGTCGATATGGTATCCGAACATTTCCGCGAACTCTCGCCGCTGCTCAATCTCAGTAACGATGATTTCATCCGCACCACCGAGCCGCGCCACATTAAATCTGCCCAAGCGATATGGAAGAAATTGCTGGAGAAGGGCGATATCTATCTCGGTTCGTATGACGGCTGGTATTGTGTCCGTGACGAAGCATTCTATGCCGAATCCGAGTTGGTGGACGGCAAAGCGCCGACGGGTGCGCCTGTCGAGTGGGTCGAGGAGCCGAGTTATTTCTTCAAACTGTCTGTCTATCAGGACAAGTTGATCGCGTTCTATGAGGCGAACCCGGATTTCATCCAGCCGGAATCGCGGCGTAATGAGATATTGAGTTTCGTGAAGGGGGGATTGAAGGATCTCTCCGTGTCACGCACGACATTCACATGGGGAATTCCTGTGCCGGGGGACGAGAAGCATATCATGTATGTGTGGCTGGATGCGCTGGTGAATTATCTTACCGCAGCGGGTTACCCGGATACGAATAGCGAGATGTACAAAAAATTCTGGCCGGCATCCTTGCACCTTGTGGGGAAAGATATCGTGCGGTTCCATACTGTGTACTGGCCCGCGTTCCTGATGAGTGCGGATGTACCGTTGCCGAAAAAAGTATTCGCGCATGGATGGTGGACGATCGAGGGTGAGAAGATGTCCAAGTCGCTGGGCAATGTGATCGCGCCTCAGCATCTGGTGGAAAAATACGGATTAGACCAGACGCGGTATTTCCTGCTTAGGGAAGTGCCGTTCGGCAATGACGGGAATTTTGCACGGGAGTCGTTGGTCAATCGCGTGAATTCCGATTTGGCGAATAATATCGGGAATCTGGCGCAGCGCGTGCTTTCGATGATCCATAAGCATTGTGAGGGGAAAATCCCTAATTGTACGCTTTCGGATTTGACCGATGAGGATCGTGCGCAGCTCAATGAAGCACATGTAACGTCCGAGACGACGCCGGATGAGACGCGGCAAAAGATGCAGAACTGCAAGTTCCATGAGGTGTTGGGCGATATTGTCAGTATCGCGACGAAGGCGAATCTCTATATCGACCGCATGGCGCCGTGGTCGTTGAAGAAGACCGATGAGGCGCGGATGCGTACGGTGCTTTATGTGCTGGCGGATAATATCCGCTGCATTGCAATCATGCTTTTGCCGTTCATCCCGGATTCGGCGGCGAAGATGCTGGATATTCTGGCTGTGCCGGAGTCGGATCGGAAATTCAATTTCCTGCATCCGGAGAATATGCTTCAGCCGGGAACGGTGTTGCCGGAATTGTCGCCTGTGTTCCCGCGGGTTGAGTTGGAGACGGCGGCGTAGACCTTCTAGCTTAGAAGGAGCGCGTAAATATATAATCGTCACCCCGTCGCATGACGGGGTCTGGTGGACCGGATGCCGTCATGAAGACGGCATGACAATTCTAAGGTTGAAAAAATGTTGATTGTGGATTCACATTGCCATCTGAATTTTCCGGATTTCAAGGATGATCTGGAAGAAGTGGTGGCGCGGGCGCGGGCAGAGGGGGTCGGCGTGATGCAGACGATCTGCACCAAGATGCATGAATTCCCGGATATCTACGCCATCGCCGAGCGATTCGACGATGTGTATTGCTCGGTCGGGGTGCATCCGCATGAGGCGGGGGTGGGGTCTATCACCAGCGTGGAGACACTTGTCGCGGCGGCGAAAAAGCCCAAGACTATTGGGCTGGGTGAGACGGGACTCGATTTCTATTACGAGCATTCGCCGCGCAAGGAGCAGGAAGAGAGTTTCCGTAACCACATCGCGGCGTCCAAGGAAACGGGGTTGCCCATCATCGTCCATACGCGGGATGCGGATGAGGATACGCTCCGCATTTTAGCTGATGAAATGAAAGAGAAATCGTTCCCCGGTCTTATCCATTGCTTCAGTTCCTCGCAGGCGCTGGGCGAGGCGTGTGTGGAGATGGGGCTATATATTTCGCTGTCTGGGATTCTGACGTTCAAGAAGGCGGAAGAGTTGCGTGCAGCGGCCAAGGCGTTGCCGATGGACAGGTTGCTGGTGGAGACGGATTCACCGTACCTCGCGCCGATGCCCTATCGTGGAAAACGTAACGAACCGGCTTATACGCGCCATACCAGTAAGTTACTGGCGGAACTGAAAGGCATTTCCGAAGAGGAATGCGCGGCGGCGACGACAGATAATTTTTTCCGGTTGTTCACGAAGGCGGTTAGGCCGCAATAGGTGCTGTTACTCTGAACGCGTTTCTCAGGGGCCAGATGGATGCTGAAACAAGTTCAGCATGACAGCAATAAAGGTTTTCCTTATATATACAACGATATGAAAGTCACGTTACTCGGTACGGGTGCATCGCTCGGGGTTCCTGTGTTGGGATGTCGGTGTGGGACATGCACGTCCGCCAATCCAAAGAACAAGAGGTTACGCGCGTCTTGTTATGTGGAGATTGGGGATAAGCGGGTATTGATCGATGCCAGCCCCGATCTTCGCGAGCAGACCATCCGCCATAATATCACTACCGTTGACGCGGTCATCATCACCCATGCACATGCGGACCATTGCCACGGCATCGATGACCTCAGGGCGCTGAACTATCACAAGGACGGGCCGATAGACCTCTATACCGATGCCGGGACAATGGCGGAATTACAGCAGCGTTTCGCCTATATCTTCACACCACACAAGCCGGAATACGGCTGGTACAAGCCGTGGGTCATCCCGCACATCATCGATACGACCAGTTATACTGCCATCCAACTGGGCGGTGGGGTAGAAATTAAGCCATTTCCGCAGGTTCACGGGAAGATGCATACATTAGGTTTACGAGCGGAACATTTTGCCTACTCAACGGATGTGAATAACCTCGTTGAGGAATCATTCCAAGCGCTTGAAAACATTGACGTTTGGGTTGTGGATTGTTTGCAGGAAGCTCCGGCCCCGAGTCATGCACATCTGGATTTGACACTTAAGTGGATCGAGCGCGTAAACCCGAAACAGGCCATCCTCACGCATATGAGTCATAGCCTCGAACACGAGGAACTTTCCAGAAGATTGCCACCACACATCGTCATCGGATATGACGGGATGGAAATACGTTGCGACTATTGAATCGGTTTGGGAAGGGGAACAGCCTGAGGCGTGGAATATACCGTATTGTCCGGCTGGTTATTTCCGAGCAAGCCGCTTATCCATGAATCCCCCCAGCAATATACTGCTCCGGTAGAACGATACCCACAGGTGGCCACAGAGTATTGCGGGTCGATGCGCACCCAGTCGGTAAATCCACCCAACACAAGGCGCGGTGTATTGGCATCACCGCTGGTCACACCATTTCCTAACCTGCCGGAATCCGTCCATCCCCAACAATATCCAAGTCCGCCGCCGCGCACTCCGCACGAATGAAGCTTACTGCCTTCAATAAAGGACCAGTCCGACCATGTGCCGCTATTGGCTGTATTCACTACTTGTTTCGGTAGGTTGCTTGCACCTCCGGTTGTACCGTATCCCAACTGTCCTCTTTGATTGCCGCCCCAGCAGTATGCCGTTCCGTTAGAGCGGATACCGCATACGGCAGCTTCCAACCCTTCCGTTCCTATCATCGTCCAGTCATTATAGGAACTGGAGCCGGTAGTATCTTTAACGAGAACCGGTGTGGTACTGTTCGTGTTTGTTCCATCTCCCAATTCGCCTTCCGGGTTATTACCCCAGCAATATGCTGATCCTGCACCGCCTATGCCACGAATACCGCATCCGCCCGCAGACCGGGAGTCAACATATATCCAATCCGTATGGCCGCCTGATACTTCTGTCGGCTCAACAATCATATTGGAGTCCGAATCGCGTCCCCAGCAATAGAGCCGTCCGTCCGTCTGGATGCCGCAGGTTACCGATGACGAGGCAGACACTTGCGACCAACTGCATGATGCGCCTGAGGTTTCGGTGGGGGAGTGAACGCCGACCGAAGCGGGGCCGCCTATAACACCCGTGGTAGTCCCGATGCCAAGCTGACCATCCCAATTCCGCCCCCAGCAATAGAGGTGGCCGTTGGCACGGATGCCGCAGGCATGGCGCCAACCGGTGCTGATGGAAATCCAGTCATTAATACCCCCACCGATGGCAATCGGCACTTTCGAAGCGGTGGTGCTGCCGCCTTGCGCTAATGCTCCGTAAGCACCGCTGCCCCAGCAATATACCCTATTGTCGTTGCCGATGTAACAGCCATTATACTCCCCTGCAGAAAACTTCTGCGTACGTGCGCTCAGCGGGCCGCTCAGGCAAGGTGTGGACTCGGCCGATGCGACGGGGTTTTTATCCTGTGAATACCATGTTACGAAATCATCGTAGAAATCCGCCGCGACGGTGGAGTTCGTAAAGCGTGCGGTGCGGAAGATGTCGTCACCGTTACAATTCTCGCCGTCGAGCGTCGTTGCGTCGCATGCGACCAGGATATTTCCAGTCTTTGAATACGCGCCTTTCCTGTCAGGCCCATGACTGAGCAAAACAAAAATCGCATCTCCGAACGCGGGTGAGGCGGTGACTTTATTGTTATTGGAGTCCACTACCTGCAGCGTGCCGCTGGCGTAGCTGGAGCCGCCCGTCTGCTGGATATCAACCGCGTATGTTATCTTGCCGCCCCATCCATCATATGCCGCGTTCTCATCCAGTCCCAGCGCCTTGAACGGCACAAACCCAATCGCGGCGTTGTTCATGCACACAATGCCGACGGGACATGCAACGTCGCACCCGGCTTGTTCCTGACCGTACGTAGCGGAGGATTTTCCCTCCGTTTCCAGCGCAGGGCATGGGAAGCGGCCCTGTTTATCGCGGAAAAGCAAAAGAGCCTGTTTGATATTGGCGAGGCCATCCTTGGTGGTCTTCATATTGGCCACGTCGATCTGCGTTTTCCCGGCCGACATGGTGACGCCGATGATGACCGCGACAATGGCTAGGATAACCGCCATTTCAACTAAGCTGAATCCGGAGCGGCTGGAGAAGGAGGTTTTACTCATATGAAGCACGTGCCCTACGATTGGTGACGTTGATTCATTAATATATCAAATGCTAATTAACACTCTCTTAATGTTGGATTGGATTATTGGTTTTCGAAGGGCCTTGGAAAGCAGTGTAGGGGCAATCATATGCGTGCATGTCAGTCTGCAGGATATAAATCAATGACAATGGGCGTGGAGCATATGGATGGAGATGCGGTTGATGACATCCGGAGTGTTCCCATGGCATGCTCCTATTCGATGATGAAACATTGCAAGCCTCCACAACTGAATCGAAATCTATTTTAGTCCTGAATTCACTGGGGTGTTTGCATAGCTTCGCTCATAATGTCCTATTATGGTCCTATCCCACACATCCATATTTTCCATAATATATATTATACGACTATTATTCATAGCCCAATGGGTATCTCGAGGCATTTGGAAAGCTTGCCCTGCCTTGCGGTGCGGGCATAAGGTGCCAGAGCTTTACGCGTGGAGAATATCGCCATCGGTGAAGCGGAATATATCTACATCGTAGAAATAATCGCGGCCCGTGTCGCCATCGGTCAGGAATCGATCCATCACGACGACGTAGGTTCCCCTATCCTCGTAGAGATATTGGGTCTTCGTTCCGGTGAATACGGCAATGTCTATTCCAACATCACCGTAATAGCGGTCTGCGCCTTCGCCCATATAGAAAATATCGTTGCCGACACCGCCTACCACAAGGTCGTTCCCAACATCGTCGATGAAGCGATCATCGCCGTCACCGCCATTCAGACGGTCATCACCTTCGCCGCCCTGTAGAGTGTCATTGCCTGCTTCGCCGTGCATTTCGTCGTTACCGGATGCGCCTTTGAGTACGTCGTTGCCCATGCCGCCGCGCAGCTTGTCATCCCCAAGAGCGCCGATCAGGCTGTCGTTGCCCTCTTCGCCTTGCAGGACGTCATTGCCTGAGCCGCCGTCGATACTGTCATTACCCTGCCCGCCATAGAGATTGTCAACGCCATCGCCACCAAGGATGGAGTCATCATCCGTGTCGCCGTTGAGGAGATCGTTACCGATACCGCCTTCCAGCGTATCCTTGCCCGTCCCGCCATTGATACGGTCATCACCCGTGCCACCAATGAGGTTGTCGTTACCGCCTAGGCCGTAGAGATTATCGTCGCCCCCTTCTCCATACATGATATTGTTGGCATCCGTGCCGGTGATACGATTGGCGAAATTATCACCTCGCAGTGTGTTCGCGTCCGGCGCATCGCCATTCTGTATAACAGTCGGCACTCCATTATTTATTGTAATATTGTAGGTTACGCCGTCAAATTGAAGTGATGATGTAAACCCTCCGGCGGTTTTTGTCGCGTTCAACAGTAAAGCGGGAGACTGATTGAGCGAGGTTGCGAAGGCGGAGATGAACCATGTATCCAGCCCGGTCGTCTGGGAGATGTCCAGCACGGGTGCGGGTGTTGCATTATAAAGCGCGGTGGTGACCCAGCCTTGCGGGTCTGGCCCAGCGCGTCCGGAGATAACTTCATACCCAGCTGTTGTGCCGGTCAGGAATGCACCATCGACATGGACATTGCCTACTTTGAATTCAGTGGTGCTGCCGGCATCTACGCCAATAGCGGACGGGTCAAAGTGCCAGTTGAGGTCATACTCATGCAGCGCACCATTCAGGTTATCCGCCACATCAAATACCAGCACTATCCCGCTGTCTTTTAACACAAACAAGTTACGATAGATGTCCACTCCCGCGAAGCCGCGATGCTTGGCGGAGGTGAAGGAGAAGACGTCATTATCCAGAATCGAGAGGACTTGCGTGTCCACATTGACGTTCTGACCGTCCACCACAACGACGTTATGCGCCTTGGAGGTAATGAAATAAAGCGAGCGGAAGGAGTCGGCATACCCGAAATCGTTCTTCCGGTCGTAGCTATACGGACCGCCGGAATCAACGAGGATTCGTTCACCGAAAGAACTCATAAGGATGTTGGTATTGTCATAATGCCCGTGCGAGATGGTCTTTTCGCTGACATCCATGATGACGCGGGTGTCGCGAATGTTCTCCCACTCATATTCGGGGCGGTAGATGATGTAGCCTGATTCATGATAGTCAATAAGATCGGGCGGTCGGATGCCTTCTGTGCCCTTGGTCAGGGCGTATTTTGCGTAGGGTGAGATAAGTCCCTTGTCTTCAACGATATCTGTATAATACGTCCCTGCGCGGGTTCCGAAGGCGGTATCGCCTATCTCGGAGATGTACTCGTCGGAGATTTGATTGCCGGGGCGGCGGGAGAGGACATCGAACTCCAGCATCTTCTCCATCACGGCGTTCAGGTCGTGATCCAGCGCGTAGCCGTTATCGACAATATATTCCTGCGCTTCGATGACGAGGCCCATATCGAGGCGTTGGTAGGTGAAGGACTGTTCCTTGGTAACGCCGGTGTCGAGGTTGATGATGTTGCCGAGGATCTCGTTGATGACATCAAGCCCCTGCTCCACATACAGGTCGGCATTCGGCTCGTAATAAGGTGTGCCTTCGGCCTTCCCGAAGACGGTGGCATAGCTGAGTAGCGCCATGCCGTGGAAGAAGCGATGGTTGCTTTCCTCGTATTTATCGACCTGACTCAGGCGGAACTGCATCTGGTCAAGGTGGTTCTGGAGGCCCTGAGCGAACAGGTCCTGCTCGGCGGCGCTGAAGGTCACCACCGTGCCGTTGGGATTGCCGAACTTGATGTAATTCTCGTACAGGTAAGAAATGGTGGCGAGGCGGAAGGCCGTGCCGCCGTCATGCCAGCTCATGGGGTCGGTCGGCTGGGTGGGGTCATCGTTGGTGGCGAGGAAGTCCATCAGCATGGTCTTGGCGTATTGCGGGAAGCCCGCGAACTCTCCGGCCTTATATGCCGCCTCGCCCGCGTATAACCAGCCCAACGACTGGTAATACAACTGCCAGATACGGCTACCGAAGGGGTTTTCGGCCCAAGTCGGATTATCCGGCAACTCGAACTCATCAAGGCTGCTGACAATCTTCACCTTGCCTTCATCGAGGAAAAGGTCGATGGCTGCATCGGATGAATAGCGGGATTGTTCGCGCGGCCAGAGGATAGAATTGCCAACCATGATCGTCTGTTCTCCAGAGGTGTTTTGAGGGCGCATTCTTAGTACTTTTTTAACCTTCGCTCAAGCCCTCAAAGTAAAATAATGCACGCTACAGGCTTGTGCTGAAATGTTACAGTTTGATGACAGTATCAACTCTCTGAAACCCGCAATAATACTGGCTCTTTTCGCAGTTGCAGCAACGATTTACATTGGGTTCATGCATTTTTGTTCTATAGTGGTGTAATAAGAATAAAAAATAGTCAGCAGGATTGACGATTGCATGGATGATTTTACAGCCCCCCTCGCCCCTAGCCCGGGCACGGAGGGGTATTTAAAAATAAAAGACATCCTCCAACGCTTTTTGCCCCCTCAATTTGCATGGATGGCAAACGCATGGATGGCAAAGAGTATTCCGGGGTTCCACGAGTCGATGCATTCGTTGGATACGGCCCTGTTGATGGAATTTCTAGGCCATGCACTAAGTGGTGATTGGGATAAGGTCTATAATACGCTTGACCCCTCAGGCGTATCGCCTCTCGGATCGTGGATTGCTGCGAACCGTACTTATTTTGCTTCATATAGGCCTGCTGGTGAAACTTACAGCGAGGATCAGTTACGCGCGACCTGTAACGGTAAGCTACTAACGTTCGACCGAAAACAGGGCAAAGAATCGCTTGCCGAGGTCAACCCCGGGCATCTTTCTAGCCTGTTCACGCCGGGGCGGGAATCTTCTTGGCCGCAGCTTATCCTCACGACCAACCATGCGCTGGCACGTAATGAGGGCGATCTTTCCGACATTATGCATGGATTCCTGCATCTCGTCGGTAGCGCTACGGGGCTTGGGCGTGCGATGGATTCCATGACGCTGCCGGAGATGCAGCGACTCGCCGATGCGCAGGCCAAACAATCCAACAACAATGACCCGGCAGCAGAGCTGAAAGACAAGGTGGTGATGGTTACGGCCTGCCATACCGAGAAAAATTCTCTCCTCAGCGGCGCGAAATTGCTCCGCCGCATCGAGACATTGAGCCGTAATTGGGAAGAAGCGACGGGACAGAAAGTTCATAGCCTGCCTACCACCAACCCGTTCGGCATTTCAAAGGTCATATATGATAAATTCATGCGTTCGTTAGGCAAGGATAACGACCCGTGGAATCATATGTCTCCGGCAGCGGTGATGCTGGCTAAGAACATCCTTAACCTGCTTGTTGTTCCAGAAGATCAGCCCCATGTGTATAATCCACATGGGGGGCATGAAGACCCTTACCTGACGGCCATCAGAAACGCTGAGAAACCTATAAAATCCCTACGGAGTTACGAACATCGTTGGACAACACTTCAGGATTCTTATCGGATGCGGGAAGACGGACAGCACTACAATTATCTGCATCTCCCCGACCCGCCCATCGCCTTACGCAAGGATGCAGAGAAGGTCGCCCAGCATATCCACCTCATGGGCTATAGTCGTGGCGGAAATACGGTGACGGACGCGATGCGTTATGTGGTGCATGAATTACAGGAACTCTCCCGCAACGGCAACCTTGTGCGTGCAGGGGATGCCACCACCCCCGCCCATCCGATGGGTGAGGCGGAGATTGCCGGGGTGATCAAGAATATCAGCCTCCTTTCGATGGCAGCAGGCGAGATTCCGCTCAGTCCCAAGGAAATCAAATCCGGTATCCGCCGTGTCAACGTCATCAGCGACAAGGATTTGATCGCCGGGCATTTTACCGCCGGATTTCTGCATGAAGAGCACATGGGCGACGATCTTTACAAGGTGAGAAACGGCACATCTACCGGTTTGGGCCATGACCATGTGGATGCACTGGGCGGCGTGCGGAAAAATGAGCGGGGACAACTGGAAGAGGTAGAAGGTTTTATGGTCAAAGACCCGGCTGTGCGCGACGCCCTCCGCTCCCTGTTGATGCCCATGCTTGGCAAAGCCTGCATTTCCGACATCGAGCCGCTTGCCTACAATGGCGGGAAGAACATCCGCCTCATCGTCCGCAGTCCGGCAGGGACGACGGCGGAAATGGTCGAGACTATCCGTGGCTTTTTAGAGGATAAGCTATCGCAAATCGAAGGTGCAGAGGGCGTTACCATCACCCATGCCAACCATTCGACCAGCCTCATTATCAACGGGTTGGACGGAACGAATTCCGTAGCCGTATTACAAGGCCTGAAAAACGCGCTTGAGGAGTTGAATGCACCGGGGCATGAACATGAGGTCACCATCAATCCCCGCATTATCGAGGATGTAAAAATTGAATTGGAAGGTCTTGAAGAGAACCTTTCCGGGGCAGGCATCCGCCAGCCCGCAGGAAAGCAAACCGCTTCAGGCCCACACGCCGCCAGAGTGGCGCTTGGGCGTGCCCAAGCGATGAGGCCGGGAGCAGACGCATCAGCAGCTTTATAAGCCAGCGTCCTCCGCTCGTCATTTAGGGCAGAGGTAACACCCTTTCATGTGATCGTTCACCATGCCTACCGCTTGCATATAAGCATAGATGATGGTGGAGCCGACGAAGCTCATCCCGCGTTTTTTTAAATCCTTGGATAAGGCATCGGATTCCGGGGTGCGGGTGGGTACAGCTTTCATGCCATCGGGTCGGTTGATCTTCGGTTTGCCCCCGACGAATCGCCATAAATAGGCGTCGAACGAACCGAATTCTTTTTGGATGGCAAGGAAGGCAATTGCGTTCTTGCGGACGGAGAAGATTTTGAGGCGGTTGCGGATGATGTCTTCGTTGGTGAGCAGTGCTTCCAACTCTGCGTCCGTCATACGGGAGAGCTTCTTCACGTCGAACTGTTTGAATGCGTTGCGGTAGCCGTCGCGGCGTTTGAGGATCGTATACCAGCTCAGTCCTGCTTGTGCGCCTTCAAGGATCAGCATCTCGAATAACGTTTGGTCGTCATGGACGGGCACGCCCCATTCCGTGTCATGATACGCGGTATAATCCGGCTTGCCCTCAGGGAGCCATGCACAACGGGGTTTTGGTGGCATGTTTTCACATTCGCGTTCAAGGATTTCTAGAATGGTGGGCGGTAGAAGACTCGAACTTCCGACCTCCACGATGTCAACGTGGCGCTCTAACCAACTGAGCTAACCGCCCATTCCGAAGAGGCCACACTTTAGCGAGGTTTTCGCTGGTTGCAAGAGGGTTTTTGGTTAGTTGCCGTTAGGCGGGCGAGGCGGCGGCGCGTTGTTGCTCCACCATAGCTTGAGAGCGCGTATGGCATGCGCCGGAATGCTCACCCACTTCATCACCGCCTGTTATGCAGGTCTTCAAATCTGCCAGAGCCTGATCAATTTTGCTCTTTTCCACGCCTGTAGGCGTCATCGCGGCGGTTTGAGAGAGGGGGGTGATGGTGTCGCTCATCCGGGCGGCGACGTACGCTTCCTCGCTTTGCAGTTCATCCGGCAGGCGGGCGGGAAGCTCCCCGTCATTCGCCTTTTTGATTCGGGCGATTTTCACTCCATACTCCACGGCAAAGTTATGGCTCATAACTTCATGGATGGGGCTTTTCTCATCCAGTAGCGCAGCCTTCAACTCGCCGGCCGACATCTCCGTCTGTAATCGCGCGAGCTGTTGCTGGTTTGCATGGCTGATGCCTTCATATAGCGCCGTCACCGCCTGTTCACCCAGTGAAGGATCAACATCCAACCCCGCCAGCCGCAGCAAGGGCCGCCCCGCCTCGTTCCCAATCGCCACTACTGTGGCGGCGACCGTCAGCGCAGGAGCTGCCGCCGTAGCCCCGGTGATTGCCACCACCACGGCAGCGCCATCCACCAGACCTGTGGCTATCTGTGCTCCCGCCTCCAACGGTCTTCCCTCCTCCGTCGCGGTCATACCCGGCACTGCGGATTCCGCCGCTTCCGCCGCAGAGCCTCCAGTGGCGAGCACGATGATTGGCGCGGCAGCGGCTGCCGCAGCAGGGCCAATCCACGGCATTTTCCTGAAAAGATTTACCCAACCGCCTGCTTCCTCTGCGATTGCCGCTTCGACTCTTACCGGAGCTAATGCAGCATCAGCGACATCGGCCACGGCAGTGGTGGAGCTTCGCCTTATCAATTCTGCAACTGCATCCGATGGCGCGGCAGCCTGCCTCGCCTGCAAAATTTCCAGCGGCATGTCCCTATTGGGGATTGTCAGCTTGCCACCTCCGTCCCCCGTAAGATCCGAGATGTGGTCTAAATCAACCTTAACCCCGATTGCCGCCAATTTTTCCTGAACATT
Organism: Rickettsiales bacterium; assembly: GCA_041749475.1. Lineage (GTDB taxonomy): Bacteria > Pseudomonadota > Alphaproteobacteria > Rickettsiales > UBA998 > JBGTBD01. Next base: position 54,587 of record JBGTBD010000004.1, on the reverse strand, counting down.
CGTCAACCGTATCTCATCCGGAACCCCCTCTTCCGGATTCACCCTGATTTGGTAACCGCCTGGCGAACGCATAACCACAATCCCATCATCGAGATGGGTGAGGCGCGCTACATCACCGCCCATTTTCTTCAGGTCAGTTAATTCGGTATCGAGCTTTTCAAGGTCAGCCGCTAACAGGCTTGAGTTCTTTCTTTCCGCCTTGAATGACTGAAACTCTTCAGATAAGGCCTGAGCGCGGTCAAACTGCTGCCCTTTCAGTTCCGTGATTTCTTCTCTTTTATCCAGAATTTGTTTGATGGACTCCGCCTTGTCGGAAAAGCGTGACAGTTCATAGCTTTCTGCCAATACCGCGTCCATTCCAGCGGGCGAGCCGATAATCATAGTACGTATCTTTTCCGCTTCGGCTTCGTGGTCGAAAGGCATCCCCATTTCTTTAGCGAATTCTTCCTTTATCTTGATGCTATCATCAAGTGTCGTCTGCGCTTTGGCCCTTGCCTGAGCTGCCAGATCGGCGACTCTGGGCAGCACCTCGTCTTTATATACGGGCCACAGGTCCGGATACGCTTTGCTGAGTTGCTCATTCACTTTTTCCATATCGCCACTATTCTGTGCGAATACCGCAAAATAGTGGTTGGTCATTTCGGCAAAGGCTTCCTTGGCCGTTTCTGCGACACTATATGTACTGGTGTGCTGACTCAGTGTGCGGGATTCGGGAAGAATGGATAACGCATATGCGGAGCGGTCAGGATCGAATTTGCGGTTTTCCAGCTCTCTGCCGACCGCCTCTTTCCAAACGTCGCTTTCAGAAAAATTGCCAAGCGCCTGATCGATTGCATGTCCTTGTTCATGGCTAAAAATCTTATCGTCATTGATGTTTTCGGCGACGTATGCCAATGTTCCGTCGTTGGCGCTGTAGTAACCGTTAGCGGCATACCCCTCTAACGCATTTCCACCGCCCCGTTTTGCCAATGATTCCTGAATTTCAGCAAAATCCCCTGCTGTCAGGGTATATTGCTGACCACTAAACATCATCAGTGCCTGGGCGTCGTCCGGTATTACATAGAGCGTTCCCGCCAATGACTGTTGATAGAGATGCGCCTGAGCGGTCGCTTGCGGGCCAATAATATTCAGCGAACTTTCCGCATAGCGAGAAAGCTCCTCAAACGTCAATCGACCTTCAAAGTCATTTGGCATACCTAATATATTAACGCCGGAGCGTTAAAAGGTTACTAATTTTAGTAAAATGGAAACTTTTGTTTAAGCAACGTTGGCGGGGAGTTTGAATTTAATGTTTTCCTGTGCCGTTATAAATGGGGTCAGGGAAACGTTTGATATTGTTCGTTTAATTGCCTCTATTACTCCCTGGACCAGATGTTCTGGGGCAGATGCGCCAGCGGTGAGTCCTATGGCGTTCTTACCGGTGAGCCAGTCGGGGTTGAGGGCTGTTGCGTCGGGGATGAGGTGGGATTCTATGCCCATTTCTTCGCCAAGATCGCGCAGACGGTTGGAGTTGGAGGAGTTGGCGGCTCCTACTACTAGCAATAAATCAGCTTTGCCTTGCAGGGCGCGGATGGCGTTCTGGCGGTTCTGGGTGGCGTAGCAGATGTCACGAAGTGCGGGGCCTTTGATGCCGGGGAAACGTTGTTCGAGGACGGCGATGATGCCCTTGGTGTCGTCCACGCTCAGGGTGGTTTGGGTAACGTAGGCGAGGCGTGTGGGGTCTTCGACCTGGAGGGTCTCAGCTTCCGATTCGTTCTGGACGAGATAGACTTTTGTTTTCACGCGGCCGCTTGTGCCTTCGACTTCGGGGTGACCCGCATGGCCGATGAGGATAATGTGGCGGCCTTCTTTTTCGTACCGCTGGGCTTCGGTATGGACTTTGGTCACCAGTGGGCAGGTGGCGTCGATGACGGGGAGGTCGCGCAGTTTGGCGGATTCCTCGACCTTCTCGGAGATGCCGTGAGCGGAGAAGATGGTGATGCCGCCGTCGGGGACTTCGGCGACATCCTCCACGAAGATGACGCCCCGGCTGCGAAGGTCGTCCACCACCCAGCGGTTATGGACGATCTCGTGCCGGACATAGATCGGCGCGCCGAATTTCTTCAACGCCAATTCGACGATGTCGATCGCACGTTCGACGCCAGCGCAGAATCCGCGCGGTTCACATAGGTAAATGGTGACCGGTTCGCTCATTACCCCTGTTTTTTAGTCAATTCAGAGGAAATGTCCAGTTTATGGAGATATTGGATGGTCTGCATCTCGGTGAGGCGGGAGGCGGTGCGGGCGAATTCGAAGCTGCCATCCCCTGCGGGATAGAGTTCCTCGGGCTCCACTGCGGCGGTGCAGATGAGATTGCAGTGGTTCTCGTAGAGCACGTCAATAAGGGTGACGAAACGCTTGGCTTCATTGCGCAGATCCTTGCTCATCTGCGGGATACCGGCGATGAAGAAGGTGCGGTACAGCCCTGCGAGATGCAGATAATCATCCGCTCCCAAAGGCTTGGCGCAGAGGTCGGAAAAGGTGAACCAGCATATATCCCGGCAGGAGCGCGGAACGGTCAGCCCCCTCTTCCCCGTGGTGATTTCCTGCGGAACGCAGGCGGCCTTATGGGACATGATGCGGAAAATCTGTTCCAGCTCGGCGTTTGAACCGTCGTTCAGCGGAGTGAGGTAGACGCGGGCGAGCGTGGCAATGTCGCGCATGCGGTAATCTTCGTCCGCGCTGAGTTCGACGATCTCGATACGTTCATGCAGCAAACGGATGAATGGCTCGAACGAAGCGCGTTGTAATCCGTCCTTATATAAATCCTCCGGTGGGCGGTTGGAGGTGAAGAGGACGATAGTCCCCTTCTCGAATATTTCCGTGAATAGGCGAGAGAGAATCATGGCGTCTGCGACGTCGTTGACCTGCATCTCGTCGAAACACAGCACCTGATAGGATTTGGCGATCTCGTTGGCGACGATGAGGAGGGGGTCGAAGGTCTGGCCTTCTTTGCGCAATGTGTGCAGGCGAGCATGGACTTGCAGCATGAAAGCGTGAAAATGGACGCGTTTTTTTTCCTTGAAGGGCAAGGACTCGAAGAAGATATCCATCACCATCGATTTTCCACGCCCTACATCGCCCCAGATATACATGCCGTAAGGTCGGTCGGCGTGGAGGCGTGCGCCCATGACACGGCGGAGGAGACCGGGTTTGCGGTCGAAGAATCCTTCGGCAGTGATGGAGCTATAGAGCTTCTGCAGGCGATGCATGAGTTCGGACTGTGCCGTATCCTTGCGGATCTCACAGTTTTTTATCAGCATCGAATAGCGCGATAGCGGGGAATTGGGCATGTCTCCATTTACAAGTTTTTCGTGGGTTTATGCAAAAGATATGATACACCGCGCCTATGGAAAAGCCGCCGCAGTTAGTGTTAACCGTCAATGAGTTGCAGCAGCACCTCACCGACTGGCGCGCACAAGGCCTGACGCTCGGTTTTGTACCCACGATGGGCGCATTGCATGCCGGGCATATGGAACTGGTCGATGCGGCGCGGAAACAATGCGACAAGGTGGCGGTCAGTATCTTCGTCAACCCGAAGCAGTTCGGCGAAGGGGAGGATTATTCACGTTACCCGCGTACGGTGGATAAGGATGTGGCGCAGCTTACCGCCCATCATGCCGACCTCCTCTTCCTGCCGGATTCGCATATTCTCTACCCGGAAGGCTACGCCAGCGAAGTGCGGGTGAAGGGGCTGGACACCGTGCTGGACGGTGTGCATCGCCCGGGGCATTTCAACGGCGTGGCAACGGTGGTGTCGCTCCTTCTCAACCTCTTCCGCGCAGATTCTGTATTTTTTGGGGAGAAGGATTGGCAGCAATTGACCATCATCCGCCGGATGGCGAAGGATTTACATCTGCCGGGAACTATCATCGGCGTGCCGACGGTGCGCGAGGAAGACGGCCTCGCTCTTTCCTCCCGCAATCAATATCTTTCTCCGCAGGAACGGCGCATCGCCCCCCTGCTCTATAGCACGATGACGCATATCCGCGACAGCCAAGGCAAAGTGCCACTGACTCTATTGCTACAAGAAGCGCGTGTTGCGTTACTGAAACAGGGGTTCACCAAAGTCGATTACCTCGAAGCACGGGACGCCGTGACGCTGGAACCCAGCGAAGACGCCACACGCGCCCGCATCTTCGCCGCCGCATGGCTAGGTACGACGCGGTTGATTGACAATATCCCCCTCCTCGCTTAATCACACATCATGAACGACACTGAAGTCATGCAGGAATTTATGGACGCCGAGGCGATCCTGAAGGGGCATTTCATCCTTTCATCAGGACTGCATAGCGATACGTACCTCCAATGTGCGAGGGTGCTGATGGATCCGAAACGGGCTGACCGGCTGTGCAAGGAATTGGCGGTTCGGGTGCGTAAGGCATTCGCGGATATCGATGTCGTCGTCGCGCCCGCAATGGGTGGCGTGATCGTGGGGTATGAGATGGCGCGGCAGTTGGGGGTGAACAGTGTTTTCTGTGAGCGTGAGAATGGCGAGTTTACCTTACGCCGTGGCTTTACACTCGAGGAAGGTGCCAAGGTCTTGTTAGTGGAGGATGTCGTCACTACTGGTAAATCATCCCTTGAGACAGTACGCTGCATAGAATCCTACGGCGCGAAGGTCGTGGGTGAAGCATCCTTAGTAGATCGCTCCAATGGAACCCATGCATTGACGTTCCCTCTGATTTCGCTACTCAAGGTTGAGGTAGCAACATTTGAAGCCGATTCCATTCCCTCTGAATTGAGCGATATACCCGCACTTAAACCCGGCAGTCGTTGGATTAAGAAGTAAATCGCGTTAGCCATAATATTATTTGCATATTCAAAATTACCCGTATAGATTGTATTTGTTGCCTATATTGGTTCACGTTTTGAATGTACAGAGAACGCATTGGAATCCTCTATTCTAGAACACGATACCCCCTCGCGTTTTCTTGAGAATCAGCAAGAGGCGGAGGCCTATTTTCAAGCCGGCATGGCGGCACATAAGGCGCGCAGACTTCCTGAGGCGGTGGCGCTCTATGCCAAGGCGTTGCAATGTGCACCGCATGAAATCACATTTTACCTCTCCTACTCTCGTGCGCTGATGGAAAGTGGCGATAGCCAGCGTGCCATAGCCTACCTAAAGCAGACATTGCGAATACGTCCCGATTATCAAGCAGCGGCAGAGTTGCTGGCACAGACCTACCTCAGTATCGGGGAATTACAGCACTGCTCCGACGCGGTGCGGAAGTTCCTCCCCAGCTTCCCCACCAGCACAACCCTTTACCAGCTTCTGATCGATAGCGGACAGATGCAGCCGGGCGAGGAAGCGGCGCTACTGGATAGCGGCAATGCGCCTGCAACGGCTCAAGACACACGCCCACAGGCACTTGCCGCCCTCGCGCTGGCGCGTTATTTCGATGGGCAGAAGAATTATGAACAGGCCAGCCATTATATGCGGCTCGGCAACGAGCTCAACTTCACGCGCATGTTTCCATCCGTGGAAGCGTGCAATGCACAGATTGACAGGTTGCCGGATGCGACGGAACGGTTCTTTGCCGATTGGAACCCGGAAACCACTACCGTAGAAGGGATACATGCCAGCCCGCACCCCATTTTCATCGTCGGGTCCCCGCGCTCCGGGACAACGCTGGTCGAACAGATTCTCGCCAGCCATGCGGCGATTTACGGTGGGGGTGAGTTGAACTATCTGGGTCTGATGCTGAAACAATGCGTCAGGGAACACCCCGGCAGCAAGCTTGCGAACATAACAGCGCATTTAAGCCCACAGGAAATGCGCGCCTTGGGGAACATGTATCTGGAGCGTATTGCCCGCGATTGCAATAAGCCGCAAGCGATCTTCATCACCAATAAGTTGCCGGGGAATTTCATGTTCCTCGGCATCATTCGCATGCTCTTCCCGCACGCCAAGATTATCCATTGCCAGCGCGATATACGCGACACCTGCCTTTCCATGCTGATACGCGGGCTGGGGGATGGGAATTTCTATAGCTTTCACCCGGAAACGGCGGCGCATTATCAGAAGCGTTACCTCCAGATGATGGGATTCTGGGAGAGCAAAATGCCCGGCTGTATTCATACGATACAGTATGAGAACCTCGTCGACGACCTTGAAGGCGAAACGCGCAAAATGCTCGATTTCATCGACGTGCCGTGGGACGAGAATTGTCTTTCCTTCTATAATACCAAGCGCGTTGTCCTTAGCGCCAGCATGGGTCAGGTGACGCAACCTATCTTCCGTACCTCGCTGAGACGTTGGGAGCATTATCAGGAATATCTCGCCCCCGTGCTCCGTATGGCGGAACATCCCTAATCTCTGATAGCGATCAATTCCCTCCTTAAAGCCAACACCGCGTGAGGTGACAAACATGCTATTACCTCGTGATAAACATACATCTTGCATTCCGCTCTGTAGATGATAATGATTCTCATTATTAAAGGAGTGTTATATGTCCATCGCTCGTCCTACCCGCCAAGAGATTTCCTTGACCCTGCATAAATGCTGTCTGCGCCTGCGCTACCCCGAAATATTGGATGAAGGCATGGCGTGTATGTTGGTACTGGTCCCGCTAAAAGATGATTCAGGTGAGCCGCATCATGCGCTGCTTGAGGTGGCGCTTGCCCCGGTGCGTTCCATGTTGCGACAGGACGGAGCGGTGACGATGGATGTGGGGCCGTTTGCGCGGCTCCTTTATATGGGCAAGGGGTATGAGCCGGATGCGGCGTCGGACGCAATGCTGGCGGAATATGCCGTGCCGTTATTGCCGTTAATGCGCGGGGATTAAATTCTATTTTTTGTCATGCTGAACTTGTTTCAGCATCCATCCCTCAACGAGGCATGGATGCTGAAACAAGTTCAGGGTGACAAAGAAAAAACTACTTCGCTGGCGCAACGACCATGTGGGCGAATGTGCCAGTCATGCTGGGTTCCTGTTCGATCTTCACCGTGTCGCCCAGACGTTCTTTGATATCCAGCAGGACTTTCATCCCCAGTTGCTGGTGGGACATCTCGCGGCCACGGAAGCGCAGGGAGAACTTCACTTTGTCACCCTCTTCAAGGAACTTGTGGACATGTTTTAATTTGATTTCCAGGTCATGCTTGTCGATCGTGGGGCGGAGTTTAATTTCCTTGATCTGGATGACCTTCTGCTTCTTGCGGGCCTCGTTGGCTTTTTTCTGAAGCTGGTATTTATATTTACCGTAATCAAGAATTTTGCATACAGGGGGTTCGGCATTAGGAGAAATCTCGACAAGGTCAAGTCCGGCTTGTGTGGCGAGGACTTGCGCTTCGCGTGCGGTCATGACACCCAGCATTTCCCCATCCTTATCGATGAGCCTGACTTTCAGGGCGCGTATCTGGCCGTTGACGCGTGGTTCCCCCGAATTATTACTGACATGTGGTGGCTTCATACGAACAATGTTTCCTGCATAGGCTTTAAAACTCCTGTTATGATTAATCTATCAGATGGTTATTAATATTCGCTGAAGTAGCATGGTTTGACAAGACTATGACTTTACAGCGGTTCCCGGGACGGTTGCTTCTTTCACCAGTGTGGCGATTGCATCAGTCAGGGGGATGGTTTTCTGGTCATTCGAGCCGAGACGGCGGAGGGTGACGGTCTTTTCTTCACGCTCACGCCCGCCGACGGCCATGATGACGGGTATTTTCAGGTCGGAATGCTCACGCACCTTATAGGAAATCTTGTTGGCCGAGGTATCACCTTCTGCGCGGAGCCCCGCGTCGCGGAGGGCGGCGACAACTTCATGGACGTAGTCATCGAATTCGTTGGTGATGGAGGCGACGACAATTTGCAGTGGCGAGAGCCAGAGCGGGAATTTGCCTGCATGTTCCTCGATCAGGATGCCGATGAAGCGTTCCATGGATCCTAAAATCGCGCGGTGGAGCATCACGGGGCGGTGTTTATTGCCATCCTCGCCTACATAATTGGCATCGAGGTGTTCAGGAAGGACGAAATCGAGCTGCAGCGTGCCGCATTGCCAGCTGCGGCCGATGGAATCCTTCAAGTGGAATTCCAGTTTTGGACCGTAGAATGCGCCTTCGCCGGGGGTGATGGTGTATTCGAGGCCGACGGCTTTGACGGCGTCTTCCAAGCCTTTTTCGGCTTTATCCCATGTCTCGTCCGTCCCGGCGCGTTTTTCGGGGCGGGTGGCGAGTTTTACTTTTACGTCCTTGAAGCCCAACTCATCATAGACTTGGGCGAGCAGGGTGCAGAAGCTTTTGGTCTCGCTCAGTATCTGCTCTTCGGTGCAGAAGATATGCGCGTCGTCCTGCACGAAGCCGCGGACGCGCATCAATCCTTGCAGTGCGCCGGAGGGCTCATTGCGGTGGCAGGAGCCGAATTCCGCCATTCGGAGCGGTAGGTCGCGGTAGCTTTTCAGGCCTTGGTTGAAAATCTGTACGTGGCAGGGACAGTTCATCGGCTTGATGGCGAGGGTGCGTTCCTCGGACTCGGCGGTGAACATGCTCTCGCGGAACTTTTCCCAGTGACCGGAGGCGACCCAGAGGGCGGAATCGACCAGCATGGGGGTGCGGACTTCGATGTAATCGTGTTTCTGTAGCTTAGCGCGGATGTAATTTTCCAACGTGCGATAAAGCGTCCAGCCCTTATCGTGCCAGAAGACCTGACCTATCGCTTCTTCCTGCATATGGAACAGATCGAGTTCACGGCCCAATTTACGATGATCGCGTTTTTCGGCCTCTTCCATCATGTGGAGATATGCCTTTAACTCTTTGTCATTACTGAAAGATACCCCGTAGATACGTTGTAGCATCTTGTTACGCGAATCACCGCGCCAGTAGGCCCCGGCCAGCTTGTTCAGAGTGAAGGCGGGTGAAATTTTGGTGAGGCTGGGGACGTGCGGGCCACGGCAAAGGTCAATGAATGCGTTATCACCATCGCCTTGGCGGTAGAGGGAAATTTTGCCTTTTTCGGTCGTATCATCCTCAGGAGCATTGCGGATCAGTTCGGCTTTGTAGGATTCGCCACGAGATTCGAACATCTTGATGGCTTCTTCGCGTACCCACATCTCACGGCGGACGGTGTAGCCGCGTTTGAGGATTTCCTGCATTTTGGCTTCGATTTTCGGCAAATCTTCAGGGACGATGCGGTATTCGAGGTCGATATCGTAGTAGAAGCCGTTCTCGATGGTCGGGCCGATGGCGAGTTTGGCGGTGGGCCAGAGTTCTTTGACCGCGAGGGCGAGGACTTGCGCCGTCGTGCTATGGCGCATGATGTCCAGACCTTCCTCATCCTTCAGGGTGAGGAGTTGAACTTTTGCTTCGCCAGAAGGGATTTCGTGTGACAAATCGCGCTGCTGACCATCCACCTTCATTGCAACAACGGCTTTTGCAAGGCCGGGGCCAATAGATTCAGCGATTTGGAATCCGTTTACAGGCGCGTCGTACCTTCTTATATTACCATCAGGTAAGGTTATATAAGCTTGGTTATGAGGATGTTCAGCAGTCATGTTCATAAGGGAGGCTGAGATTTAAGCCTTTTTCACTCACTGTCAAGCATTTGCAAGGCGTTGAGCCTCTCCGTCACCGATTCGACTGGTAATTGCGACAGGTTTTCGACGCGGAAGATGCCGACCTGTTCCCCTCGCGGGGCGCAGAGATCGGGATTTGAAGCGTGTGAAAACAGCACCAGCGACGTGCAGCCCGTGGCGGCGATGATGTGCATGGGGCCGGTGTCGTTGCCGATAGCGTAGGTCGCATGGCGGGCGAGTTCGGCGATGTCGGCGTAGGTAGTCTTATTGCAGAGGTTCAAAGTTTTCAATTGTCCCTGCTCGGCGCCACTCGCCTGCGCAATGGACGCCGCTGAAGGCTCACTCGGATTACTGTTCTCGCCCACCATATGTGTAAGGGTTTCGATTTCCTTGAGAAGCCCCTCTTCCGCGCCTGCGCCGATGAGGACGGGGGTGATGCCCTGAGTACTCAGCCAGCGGGCCAGTTCCGCGTAATGACCGCCGGGCCAGCGTTTTTCCGGGCGGTGGGCGGAACCGCCGGGGACTAATAAAGCGTATTTTTCCGGTAGGGCGAATGGGGATATATCGCTTTTCAGCCAGCGAATATCCGGTGCGGGAACATCCGTAATGCCCGCGATAGCCAGTTGTTGCTTCTGGCGGTCGATGGTGTGGAGCTTCGTGCGCTCGGGCGTATGATGACGGTGGGAGGCGAAACGGGAGAGGCTGGAGATGCGCGGCTTCGGGAATGGTAGCAGGTGGTAATACCATGTACTGCGCTGGGAGGTCTGCAGGTCATATACCCATGTAAAGCGGTGGCGGCGGAGTTCGTTCCATGTGGCTTTCAGCTTCTTGGGATCGATCCGCACTTCGTCCACGAAAGGGCAATCCTTCAGCAGACTGGCGAAGGATTTAGTGGTCAGCAGGGTGATATGCGCGGCCGGATGCTGCTGGCGAATGGCTTTCAGCGGCCCGGTGGCAAGGATGATGTCTCCCAACGCACCGTGTTTGATGATGAGGATATGCTCGTGTTTCATGAATCCGACATATCAGCTTCATTAGACCGTCACAAAAACTATTTACGGTGCGGGCATGAGCGCTGCAGACCCTCCTCCCCCAAATCACCTAGAACCACACCCGCGGGTGTGGGGGGGGATGTGCAGGGTGAGGATAATACTCATCTGTTCCGTGTAATGCGCGACATGCTTTATCAGGACAGCACCGGCTGATAGCACTGCCTTTTCACGCTCAATGCGTATAATATGGCTATCTTTTAGAAACTTGAATACCTTCATTAAATTGACGTTTAATTGTTTTATACCCATCTTTATGACAGAATCCACCGCCACCATTCCACTCATTCGCCTACCTTCCGCACCCGATACGAGAAAGCTTGCCACGGCTTGTCTGCACTTCTCCTGCCGCCCCTGCAGCGAGCATGTCGTGCAATTCGTTACGGAGCATAATCTGTTACGGTATGTAAATAATGATCCGGAAGAGAAAGTCCTCACGAATATTTGCTTGCTACGTAACATCAGTCAGCATCTTGCCAGCAACTTCCACGGCAAATCCTATGCGCAAGAAACGCTGGCGGAGTTCAACCGATTCCTTGATGCCATCGAGAACGTGAATATGGGAGAAACTTGTAATGATGAAATTATCCAAAGCATCGCAAAAGCGAAAACCGTATTCCCGAAGGTTACCCGGTTGATGGAAGAACAAGTAAGGATCATGCACGAGTTTCAAGAATATATGGAGAAAGACTGGCAAGCGTTACATCCTGCACCTGAGTATCCGGCGCGTAATGATGATGAGACTCTTAACATGGAAACGTTCCGAAAGTATTTTGAGCAGCGTCACCGCCATGATGCCGCAATGGATGATACGCATTATTCCGTGATTGAAGGGGTGAGACGGGAGATTGAGTCCTACAGCAATTTTATTCCACTGTTGCGGCAGGTGGAATTACAGGCACGGCCCTTGATTGTGTTGGCGGAACGCACCTTGAATTGCCACAAAAGTGTAGAGCGCTAACTTCCTATCCAGAATAGACACGCTAGGCGGCCTGCTCAAGTGTCTGGGCGGACGTTATACCCAATATTTCCTCATATACCGCAATCGTCTGTTGCTGCATCACGTCCAGTGAGAAATGGGTGTGGACGTTCCAGATGGCGTTGTCGTGCATGCGGTGTTTTTCGTCTTCGGGGAGGGATAGAGCGCGCAGGATGGCGGTGCTGAGTTCTTTCACATTGTCGGGCGCGACCAGCCATCCCGTATCACCCGGCATGACCGTCTCCATCGCGCCCCCGTGGGCAGTGGCGATTATGGGTTTGCCCATGGCCTGCGCTTCCGTAGCAACGCGGCCAAAAGCTTCGGGATTCAAGGATGGGGCGAGGACGAGCGAGGCCAGCATATAGGCTTCGGGCATATATTGCGTGTCACCCACCAGTTTCACGACATCTTCCAGCTTGAGGTCGGCGATGAGATTTTTTAGGTCGGAGACATATTCGGGATGTTTGTCGCCTGAGCCGAGCAGGATGAGTTGGAAATCACGATGCGGGAGTTCTGCGACGGCACGGATGGCGACTTCCTGCCCCTTCCAGCGGGTGAGCCGGCCGGGAAGGAGGATGAGCGGCTTGCCGTCATCGGCGAGGTTCCATTGCTTCGATAAATCCACCATGCGTTGCGGAATGATTTTATCGGGAGCGAACAGTTTGAGATCTACGCCGCGATGGATGACGCGGATACGTTCCTGCTCTACGCCGTAGACTTCGACGAGGTGGGCGGCAACGGCGTGGGAGACGGCGATAACGCGTTCCCCGCGCGTCATCACGCTATTATACTTGCGTTTGAGCGAGGAGCCCGTGCCATAAAACCCGTGGAAGGTGGTGAGGAACGGGATGCCGGTACGTTTCGCGGCCCAATACGCACTCCATGCCGGGGCACGGGAGCGGGCGTGGATGAGGGAGATATTTTTTTGTTCGATGAGGTCGGAAAGGCTTCCCGCATTCGACCAGAGCGAGAAAAGATTCTTGGTGGCGAGTGGCAGGGTGAGATGTTCCGCCTTGGCGTAGGCTAGCTTGCTTTGCAGCTTGCCGCCTGCGGAGGCGACGTACGAACGCCAGCCTACATTGGCGATGGCCGCGGCGATGTCCACCGTGCCACGCTCTACACCGCCGGTGTTGAGTTCGGGCAGGACTTGCAGAATGGCGGGTGACTTTTCGTGTGGCATCGGTGTATCCTGCGCTCCAATCATTGCGGATAGTATAAAAGGTTGAGCGCCAGATGGAAGCACAAACGCCTGAATTCTTCGATTCTCCCGACGGCGACCGCCTTGCGTATCATGTGACGCACGGCGTCGGGCCGGGGGTGATTTTCCTCGGGGGGTTCCGTTCGGACATGACGGGGACGAAGGCCATCGCGCTGGAGCATTGGTGCAAGGAACAGGGCCGCGCCTTCCTGCGGTTCGATTATTTCGGGCATGGGCAGTCACCAGGGAAATTCGAGGAAGGAACCATTTCCCGCTGGAAGATGAACGCGTTAGCAATGTTGGACGGGCTGACGAAAGGCCCGCAGATACTTGTCGGATCCAGCATGGGCGGGTGGGTGAAGATGCTGGTGGCGCGGGAGCGGCAGGAACGCATCCACGCCCTCGTCGGCATCGCCGCCGCACCGGATTTCACCGAGGATTTGATGTGGGCCATCGCCACGCAGGAGCAAAAATCCACGCTATTGAGGGATAGAATTTTATACCAGCCGTCGGAATATAGCGACGTTCCTACCCCTATTTCTTACGCTTTGATTGAAGATGGCAGGAATCATTTTGTTCTGCGAGAGCGGTTTTCTGCCTCCTACCCCATCCGATTATTGCACGGCATGCGTGACCCGGATGTGCCTTGGCAGCGCTCGCAGATGCTTGCGGAAATCATTGACGGGCCGGATACACAGGTTCTCTATCAGCCTGCCGCAGACCATCGGTTTTCATCCGATCAGGATATTGCCCTGCTGCTCGCCACGGTAGGCAACCTTTAGGGATTTCACCTGTCGCTTGCGTGTTATGAATTTCGCGGCATATAAAGGATAAAATACTTTACAGCGCCCCCTTGCAGAAGCTAGAAGCACAGGAGTTCATCCAATGGTGATTCCCATGTCCTCTAAACCCATACAAAAACCATCCAATCCCTGTTTTTCCTCCGGCCCTTGCGCCAAGCGCCCCGGCTGGTCGCTCGATGCGCTGAAGGGTGCGTCCCTCGGTCGTTCGCACCGCGCGAAAGTCGGCAAGCAAAAATTGCAGGAAGTATTGAACCTCAGCCGCAAGATTCTTGGCATTCCGGATGATTACCATATCGGTATCGTCCCCGGGTCGGATACGGGTGCTGTGGAGATGGCAATGTGGTCGCTGCTCGGCGCGCGTGGAACGGATATTCTGGCGTGGGAGAGCTTCGGTTCCGGCTGGGCGACGGATGCAAAGAAGCAGCTTAAGCTGAAAGAGTTGAATGTTTATGAAGCGCCATATGGTCAATTGCCCGACCTGCTTCAGGTGAATTGGGAACATGATATCGTGTTCACATGGAACGGGACGACTTCCGGCGTGTGCGTGCCGAACGGCGACTGGATCGCGAAAGACCGTAAAGGGCTGACCATCTGTGACGCAACATCCGCCGCATTCGCGATGGACCTGCCGTGGGATAAACTGGATGTCGTGACATGGTCGTGGCAGAAGGTGCTCGGCGGTGAAGCGGCGCACGGGATGCTGGTGCTAAGCCCGCGCGCTGTGGAGCGTCTTGAGAATTACACCCCCGCATGGCCATTGCCGAAAATCTTCCGCATGACTAAAAGCGGAAAACTCATCGACGGGATTTTCGTGGGCGAGACTATCAATACCCCTTCCATGCTCTGCGTGGAAGATGCCATCGACGGGTTGAAATGGGCGGACTCACTAGGCGGCCTTAAAGAGCTTATCAAGCGTTCAGAAGCAAATCTGAACGCGGTCGAGGAATGGGTATCGGATTCTGACTGGGCGGCGTTCCTCGCTGAGCGTAAAGAGACCCGTTCTTCCACCTCCATCTGCCTGAAAATCACCGATGCATGGTTCAATGGGTTGGATGGCGAAGCACAAGCGGCAGCGCTCAAGAAAATGACATCGCTGTTGGAAGCCGAAGCTGTCGCCTATGACATCGGCGCGTATCGTGACGCACCTGCGGGACTGCGCCTCTGGGGCGGCGCGACGGTCGAGACCAGTGACATGAAAGCGCTGTTGCCTTGGATTGACTGGGCATTCACGTCGATCAAACAAGACAAAATGGCGGCCTAATCTATGAAACACGTTTTTTTCCTATCCTGTGCAATCCTGTTGCTTCTTACCGGTCACGTGTCTGAAGCAACCTCAACACCCGTCGCGCAACCGAATTATGCGAAGCCACTAACGCCTGAAGCGCTGAAGGCACTTAAAGACAAACCTGTCGCCAAGCGTGTGGTCACGCCCGCTGCGAAACCAAGCGCGCATCCGTTCACCGGAGCGAAACCGCTGGAGGAATTCACCGGGACGGTGACCAAGAACCGTGATTTCATGCGTGACCTGAAATCCTACAAAGGCCTTACCTTCCGCCTGACGGCGGATCTCGCCTCGGGGAAAAAGCAGGGGTGGGTCATCAAGGTGACGCCGAAACATTCGCCGGGGAATGATTACGCAAAAATCGCCACCAAACCGTTCAATGGCTACAATCAGCGTTTCATCTCGCTTTCCTATGGCAAGCCCGAGGCCGTGGTGAATGAGAATCCGCGCGGGTTTCATTTCGTCACCAACGAGATCGGCTACAAGAAAGCGTTCGACATGGTCGAGAATTTGATGTGGCCCAGTACGCGTCAGGACGCCGACCATATCAATATGACTGAATTCCCTTCCGGGACGTTTACCATCCTCAGTTCCAAGGTCACTGAAGCTTCCATCGAATCCATCACCTTCAAGGTGCAGATTTTTGCGCCAAACATCAAACGATAAGGACACCACCCATGCCAAAAGTACTCGTCAGCGACAAACTCAGCCCACAGGCCGTCGATATTTTCAAACAGAACGGTATCGAAGTTGATGTGAAGACGGGGCTGACACCAGAAGAGTTAAAGCAGATCATCGGTGAGTATGACGGGTTGGCGATCCGCTCGGCGACGAAAGTGACGCGCGAGATACTTGAGGCGGCGAAGAAATTGAAAGTCGTTGGTCGCGCTGGAATCGGCGTCGACAACGTAGATTTACAAGCGGCGACCGCGCATGGCGTCGTCGTGATGAATACGCCATTCGGCAATTCCATCACCACGGCGGAACATGCCATCTCCATGATGATGGCCCTCGCCCGCAAGATTCCCCATGCGAATCAGACGACGCATGACGGCAAATGGGAGAAGAATAAATATATGGGCGTCGAGATGGCGGGCAAGACGCTCGGCCTCATCGGCTGTGGAAATATCGGTTCCATCGTCGCCGACCGTGCACAAGGCTTGAAGATGAAAGTCATCGACTATGACCCGTTCCTTTCCCCGGAGCGTGCAAAGGACATCAACATCAAAAAAGTGGGGCTGGAAGACCTCTATAAACAAGCGGACTTCATCTCGCTGCATACGCCGATGAACGATACGACGCGCAATATGCTGAATAAAGATACGTTCGCGAAGATGAAAAAAGGCGTGCGCATCATCAACTGTGCACGTGGCGGGTTGATCGTCGAAGCCGACTTGAAAGCCGCTATCGAGGCGGGTCAGGTAGCGGGTGCGGCGCTGGACGTGTTGGAAGAGGAACCGGCAAAAACCAATGTGCTGTTCGGCATGGAAGATGTCGTCCTCACCCCTCACCTCGGCGCATCCACCAATGAAGCGCAGGAGAATGTGGCGCTGCAAGTGGCAGAACAGATTTCCGATTTCCTGAATACGGGCACGGTGATGAACGCCATCAACATGCCGTCCGTTTCCGCTGAGGAAGCGGCGAAGCTGAAGCCGTATATCGAACTGGCGCAACAATTGGGCAGCTTCGCAGGGCAGATTACCGAGACGGGCATCAAATCAGTGACGATCGAATATCTGGGCAAGGTCGCAGAGATGAACACCAAGCCGTTGACGGCCGTGGCGCTGAAAGGCCTCCTCTCCCCACTGATCGAGGATGTGAACATGGTTAACGCGCCGCTGATCGCGCGGGAGCGTAACATCAACGTCAGTGAAGTAAAGCGCGATCAGGCGAGCGATTACCAGAGCCTCATCCGCATTACCGTGGTGACCGAGAAACGGACGCGCGATATTTCCGGTACGTTATTCGGTGATAGACCACGCCTTGTTGAATTGCATGGCACGATGCTGGAAGCCTCGCTCGGCTCGTTGATGCTCTATATCAATAACGAGGATAAGCCGGGCCTTATCGGCGGTCTCGGTAAGCTGCTGGGGGATGCGGGTGTGAACATCGCCAACTTCCACCTTGGCCGTAATCAGGAGCGTAATGACGCCGTGGCGCTGGTGGAAGTGGATGAGACCGTCACCAAAGACCTGCTCGCTAAAATCGCCGAGTTGCCGAGCGTGAAACAGGTGAATTTGCTGAAGTTCTAGGTTTTCTTACTTTCGTCATCACCCGAATCGCAACGCGATTATACGGTGATCGAGATGGTAGGGTGCTGGATTCCCCTATAATTTTACTATGCAAAATTCGGGGAATGACGAAGATGGAGACATTGTTTCACAACAAAAAAACAGCATATCACTTGCTCTTGTGCTGAAAATATAGCACAACAGTCGCATGGAATGGTTAGCCGATCCAACCGCATGGTTGGGATTATCGACGTTGGTGGTGATTGAGATTGTCCTCGGTATCGACAACCTTATTTTCATCGCCATACTGTCGGAAAAACTTCCCCCGCATCTACGTGATCGCGCCCGCATCGTAGGCCTTAGCCTCGCACTTCTTTTCCGCCTTGGGCTGCTGGCGAGCATTTCCTGGCTAGTGACGTTGACGGAGCCGTTATTTTCTTTCCAAGGACAGGAGATTTCGGGGAGGGATCTCATCTTCCTCATCGGGGGGTTGTTCTTACTCTTTAAGGCGACGATGGAGCTGCATGAGCGGCTGGACGTGCATCACGAGATACAGACCAAGGAAATCAAATTCGCGGACTTCTGGCCCATCATCGCGCAAATCGTCGTGCTGGATGCGGTCTTCTCCATCGATTCCGTGATTACGGCGGTGGGGATGGTGCAGCATCTGAGCGTCATGATGATCGCGGTCATCATCGCCGTGCTGGTGATGATGGCGGCGAGTAAGCCGCTTACCAAATTCGTCAACGCGCACCCAAACCTTATCGTCCTCTGCCTCGGCTTCCTGATGATGATTGGCTTCTCCCTCATCGCCGAAGGGTTGGGTTTCCATATCCCCAAAGGCTATCTATACGCCGCTATCGGGTTCTCGGTGCTGGTGGAATCGTTCAATCAGATTGTACGGGCGAAAAAACAGAAGTCTTTCCATAGCATGAACTTGCGGGAGCGGACGGCGGAGGCGGTGTTCCGCCTCATCGGCGGCCGGGTGGAGAATGCACCAATCAGCGACGAGATCGCCGACATCGCAGGCACGGCGGGGGCTAGTGAGCCCATTTTCGAGCCGGAAGAAATTCAGATGCTTGACCGCGTGTTGCGACTCCACGACATCAATATCGCGTCCGTGATGACGCATCGGCAGGATACGGTATGGATCGAGGTCAATGAAGACCGCGCCTCCATCATGAAGAAAATCCGCGAGAGCCGCCATTCGCGCTACCCGCTCTGCGAGGAAACGGCGGAGAATGTGCTGGGCATCATCACGGTCAAGGATTTGCTTCTCCATACGGAAATACTGGGTGAGACGGATTTGCGGGCATGTCTGAAGCAGCCCATCAGCTTCCTGCGCAGCGCTTCCGTGCTCGATGCGCTGGAGCAATTCAAGCAATCGACCGCGAGCATCGCCATCGTCATCGACGAATATGGTGAATTCCAGGGGTTGGTGACATTGAAAGACATCATGGAAGTGATCGTCGGCACGTTGCCGGAGCCGGAATATCGCGGGGAATATACCGGTGAGCAGATTGAGACCGGAAAATGGCTACTGGACGGCGGCCTGCCCGTATTCAAGGCTGAGGAGTTGCTCGGCGTGGAGTTAGGCGATGAGGAAGAGGATTACAGCACGGTCGCCGGGTTCATCCTCCACCAGTTAGGGCGTATTCCTAAGAATAACGACACCATCCAATGGAATGGGCTTTCCATCACGGTCACCAATATGGACCGTCATCGTATCGACAAGGTATCCGTCGAGCGCATCAGCAATACGATTTAAACCCACCGCGGCGGCCATTCACGTCGTCGCTGCGGTTCTGTGTTCCGCTGCTTCTAGCATCTGGCTTGCAGCAGCGAGTTTTTGGAAATCTAATATTCGTTGAAGTGCGAGTCGTAAATCTCGCAGAGTGCGCCGATGGTGATGGGGAGCGTGATGATGATGAGGGGGCTGAAATTGACGAGTACCATCAGGTAGATTACCAGCACGTTATCGAACCCCATACGGCGGAGGCTGCTAATGCTTTGCTTAATGGCCTGCACGGGCGACAGGCCGCGATCGAATACAAGCATCGGTGCGAAGAATAAGAAGGTGAGGATGAAGCTTCCGGGAATGAGTATCAGGAAATATTCAAGCAACGGCCCGCCGACCATCCCTGCGAAGATGGGCAGGAAGAAGACAGTCGCGGAGGTGATGAGCGCAACTACGAGCAGGCGCAAACCATTTTTCTTGAACATGCTGCGGTAGAAATCCGGCGTCAGTAATTGCATTCGGCTTTTGCGCAGAATGCAGAGCTGGTAGATGACGAAGAAGAAATATCCGGCAATAGATGAGAGTAGCCCCACGACCACGCCAGGAAGAATTTTGGCGAAGACAATAGTGCTGATGAGCCATGCGAACAGCATGATACCGGTTAGAACAGTCGCCGAGGTATGTTGTTTCAGGAACTCCATCCCTAGCTTGAATGCGCCTTGGAAGGTCAGGCGGGGTAGTTCGGCGGAGCCGGGCAACGCTTTGTCCTCATCCCGGTCACGGAAGACTTCGTTGAATTCGGGAAGGTGCATGGCGGGGTTGCCCTGCTCGTCGTGCCCGCGAAAGATGATGGTATCGGGCGAGACGGTGTAGTTGCGGATTTTACGAATGACGGAGACGACATCGTACGGCCCCTGGCGCTGGCTAGCGATCTGGATGTAGTAGTCGATGCTCATGCGGCGAGTTCCTGTGTTTTTGTGTCGGCCATCATCTCTTGCGTGATGATGTCGGCGAAGTCGCTTAAGAAGACCGAGCCTTGGATGGTGCGCTGGATATAGACGTTGCGGCGATCCCGCTCGTCCTTCTTGCGTTTGAGGAGGTTCAGGCCGGAGAGTGCGTCTACCGCGCGGCAGATGGCGGCTTTGGAGATGTTCATCTGTTCGGAAATGCTTTTGATGGTGTGCTGCTGATTGTGCAAATAGATGTGGAGCAGGATACCCATCTGGCGGGCAGAGAGGTCATGCCCCTGATCCCGCATCGCGCGGACGGTGACGCGATGCCAGAACCCAAGCGCATCCAACGTATTCAAAGACGAATTATTCATAACGATCCTCAAGGCTTGTCGGAAAGATACGCAGAATTGCCGTGGCTGGCAAGCTTATCGTGTAGAGCGCGGTGATTTACGCGACCCACTCCTCGATAACGTGATACAGTGCGCGAAGCCCCATCGCCTCCCCGCCCATCGGGCGACCGGGCCGGCTGGAATTATTCCACGCCATCATATCCAGATGCACCCATGATGGGGTTTTCTCGACGAAACGTTTCAAGAAGAGCGCTGCAGTAATCGCCCCGCCCTGCCCCGGCGGGTCATTGGTGATGTCGGCCACGTCGCTTTTCAATTCTTTTTCGTAAGGCTTGTAGAGCGGCAGACGCCATAGGGGATCGCAGAAGGCGACGGAGGCGTCGTAGATAGACTTCGCCAGTTTCTCGTCATCGGTGAAGAAGGCGGGCATATCCGTCCCCAAGGCAACACGGGCTGCGCCGGTCAGCGTGGCGCAATCGATCATCAGTTCGGGGGATTCGGAATCGGCTTCCGCCATCGCGTCGCAGAGGATGAGGCGGCCTTCCGCGTCCGTATTGCCGATCTCTACGGTGAGGCCTTTACGGGTTTTCACCACGTCCAAGGGCCGCATCGCGTCACCAGAGACGGAGTTCTCGACGGCGGGAATCAAGACGCGCAGTTGAATGGGGAGGTTGAAGTGCATGATGAGGTTGGCGAGGCCGAGGACGACGGCGGCACCGCCCATGTCCTTCTTCATCAAACGCATATTGCCGGAGGGTTTCAGGTCGAGACCGCCGGAATCGAAGCAGACACCTTTTCCAACCAGCGTAATTTTCGGATGGGATTTTTTGCCCCAGCGGATATCGACCAGGCAAGGGCGATTGCTGCTGCCCATGCCGACAGTATAGATCGTGGGGTAATTCTGTTTCAGTAGGTCTTTATCAGCAATGAGTTTATATTGCGCTTTATGTTTATTTGCGACCAATTCAGCGCGCCGCGCCAGTTCCAGCGGGGTGAGGATGTTGGCGGGGAGATTGATGAGGGAGCGGACGAGGAAGGTGGTTTCCGCCCAAATCTCTACGTCGGAGAAGGTGATCTCCTTCGGCAATACCAGTGTCGGGAAATCGGGTTCTTTGGTGGTTTTCAGTTCGGTGAAGCGATAGGTCGCCAGCGCCCAGCCAAGCGCCATCTGTTGCAGGGATTTTTGCTTTTGCTTACCTTTGAAACTGTCTGCCACCAGGCGATACCGGCCTTTCGGGAGTACGGACGGCAGATGGGCGAGCGACCACATATCGAGCGGTTCTTCAAGGATGGCGACGACGGATTCCACACCACCCTTCGCGGACGGCATCAGGCGTATCTTGCCTTCCGTTCCTTTGAGGCCGGATTGTTCCAGCCATAGGCGATGTGCGGCGGGTTGTTTTTTCAACCAATTCGGATATTCGGATTTGGGAACGGCGTGGAGCGCAATATCGGACTTCGCGGCGCGATCGCTGAGGTAGAGATTCATGGATGCAGCTTTCTAAACGTGCAGGGATTTACGGCGACGCTGGCGTAGCGGCACTTCCATCGATGTGACGCGATCCGGCGGCAGGAGGAGCGTGACACGCGTGCCCTCTCCTTTGACACTATGTAGTTTCAATTCGCCGTCATGCAAGTGGGTAAACTCCTTGGCGACGGCCAATCCCAGCCCTAACCCGATGGCGTCCGGACTGCCGGAGAACATGCAATAGCTGCGGTTCATGGCCTCCTGCAAGGCTTCCAGCTGGCGAGTAGACATCCCCTCCCCGCTATCGATGACGTGGAAGGCAAGGGTCTTGTCTTCCAGAAGTTCGCACTCCAGCTGGATTTCCGCGCCGTGGTCGCTGAAACGGATAGCGTTGGAGATGATGTTGCCGAGGGCGCGGACAATTTTGGCGCGGTCAACGCGGGTCAACACCAGCGGATAGTGTGCGGGCGGGAAGATGGTGATGCCACGCATGATGGCTTGGTGGTGATGCAGGTTCTTGGCTTGCTCCAGCAAGGTCTCCGGCTCGGCGATGCTTTCCTCAATGCGGGCGCTGCCGACTTCAATGCTGGCGATTTCCATCATGTCGGTGATGCGATCCAGCAGCATATGACCGCTCTCGCGGATGTTCTTCAGGTAATCCTGATAACCGTCATTGGTGATCTCGCCATAGACACCGTGTTCCATCATTTCCGCGAAGCCGAGCATGGCGTTCAACGGGGTGCGGAGTTCATGGCTCATATGACCGAGGAATTCGGCGCGGCCACGGATGGCGAGTTCAGCTTCGGATTGCGCGGTGCGGACCTGACGTTGCAAGTCCATATCCTTCGTCACTTCGCGCATGGAGAGGACGTATAACCCCTGCTCCCCATGACGGCGGTTGACGGAAGAAAGAGTGCATTCGTACCACGGATAGCCGCAATGGGTGGAGCCGTATTGCAGGCGGAAGGACTGATCCTTCGGGGCTTCCTGTTGCAACGTGTGGAGCTTCTGCTTGAAGAGTTCACGATGCTGCGGATGGAAGAAATGGTTGAAATGCTGACCCTCGCATTGCGCTTCGGAAAGGCCGGTCTGCTTCTCCCAATTGGGAGCGAAGGAGACGGCGTGGCCCTGCTCGTCCAGCACGCACAGGGTAATGCCGCCAACTTGCGTGAGGTATTCCATAACATCAAAATGTGGGTGGGTTGCTTCGGGGGATATTTCTTCTGCAGATGGCGCGGCGACGGATGCGTCAATTTTTTGGTTTTCGCGCAAGATGTTAGCGGTCATCTCCAAGCGACTTTGAACGATTTCGTTCCACAATTCCCAACCAATCACACGAACTACCTTCCAGAAATAGCGGGTATGAAGGACTTATCACACCAACTGTTGTATCTGCTAGGAGTGGTAGCGCACTGAGAAGAAAGTTTCTATCACTATATGTTGTATGTTAATAAAAAATGAAGAGGAAATATTTTATGTGTTGCATTCAAACACTGAGCCGTTGCAACAAGGCAAAATGTGCCGCCACATTATGTACACGGAGATAGTCCACACCCGCCTTCATCAGGGCTTCGGAAAAGACTAGCGTCGCCTCATCACGCTCAGCGGCGGGCGCATCAGAATAGAGTTTCAAAAAAGATTTGCGCGAATGGCCGATGAAGAGTGGCAGGCCTAGCGATTGCAGTTCATCGACTCGGGATAATAGTGCGACGGATTGCTCCGCCGTCTTCCCGAATCCGATGCCGGGGTCGAGGATGATGCGGTCGCGCGCGATGCCTGCTTTTTCCAAATCACGAAGACGTGTGACGAAAAAATCTTTCATCAGCTGTACGGCGTCAGCGTCTTCGGGGAATGTGTTTCTGGGGTCGGCGGGAAGACCGAGTGAGTGCATCAGCACGACTTTACAGGATGCGTTGGCAAGGGTGGTGCGCATGACGCGGGAGGTAATGCCGCTTTGATCGTTGATCCACGAGACACCGAGCGCCAGTGCGCGGCGGGCGGTTTCGGGGTGGCGAGTATCAAGGCTAATTTCGGCATGATGGGTGGCGGCTAATGCGATGAGCGGCTCCAGTACAGGGGCAAGCCGCGTCCATTCCTGTTCGGGCGATAGGAGCACTGCGCCGGGGCGGGTGGATTCGGCGCCGATGTCGATGATGGTTGCGCCATCACGCAGTAATTGTTCGGCATGGGTGAGTGCGCTTTGTGCATCAAGAAAATCACCGCCGTCCGAAAACGAATCCGGGGTGATGTTGAGGATGCCGACCAGTGCGGTGCGCGGCGTCATGCTATCTTCTTGAGGGTGCGGGATTCGGGCGGGAGGGCAAGCCAGAGTTCATGCACGGTTTTCTGATCGTACGGGTGCACCCATTCAGGTGCTATCTCTGCAAGGGGCACGAGGACAAAGGCGCGCGACGTCATTTCCGCATGGGGGACGGTAAGATGAGCGGACATGATGGTTCTATCGCCCATGCTGATGATGTCGATGTCGATCTCGCGCGGCCCCCAGTGACCGCGATCCTGTCGGCCTAATTCAAGCTCGATGGATTTGATGGCAGTAAGTAATTGCTCAGGTGAGAGGAGCGTGTAGCCGGAAATGACCTGATTGAAGAACGGCACATTCCATTCCGGGGGTGCGTCCTTGGGAAGCAGGGCGGCGGTTTCATATATCGAGGATTGGGTGATGTCGTTGAGCCGGACATCCTGATGTTCTTCCAGCGCGCGGACGGCGCGGGCGAGTTGGGCAGCGCGGACGCCGACGTTGCTTCCCAATCCTAGATAGACACGTTCAGGCGTTCTGCTCATGGAGACCTTCCGGCAGGTCGGTATAGGTGAAGCTCGTTCCGCCGAGGATCGCGGGTACGGGAGGAACGCATTTGTGGATTCGGAGCCAGACGCAGGTGTCGTTGGCGTTCACGCCCGGCATGACGTTGGCGATGTGTTTCTTGGTGAGGGCATAGATTTCCATCGTCAGGAATTCGATAAGACGAAATTCGCGGGTCTCGACATAGGAAATGATTTCGGTGCACAGCTTGTCGTAGCACAGGAACTCTTGCCCATCATCGGCGCAGGCGGCGGGCTGCTCGGGGAAAAAAAGCTTGATGTCCACTTCCACGGGCTGGGCCTTTTCACGTTCGGCGGCCCCTTCCCCTAAATTCACGCCGAGGCGCAGGCGATTGATGGTGAGGGCGGTGGAGAAACGGGATGTCATCTATGGGCTGATGTAGCCGCCTATACCGATAGTGTAAAGAGGATTAAGCAGACCACAAGCCCCGCATAGGTATATAAAATGAAATGCTTAGGCGTCATCCCAAAGCTTCGCGAAGCTGTATTTATCAAGCACGCAATCACTGAGTTGCGAGCCTAGCCCACCGAGCTTGCCGGTGTTCACATCGGCGGCGACGAGGCGGTCGAAAACGTTGTCTTCATGGAAATCGACAATGTGGGCGACCTGACCACGTAATATCTCTAAACGGTCGAACAGGCGGTCATATTCTTCATCCGTCAGCATGAACCCGACGAAGTAAACGCGCTCCACCGAGCGCCATGGGTTTCCGTGGGCATCCTTCTCAGAGTTGTGATCGCCGTGGGGGGCGCTCTCCGCGCGGTCGACACGTCTATGACGTTGTTGGGGACGGGTGACGCGGCTTCTATCCTTGATAAATCCGAAGACGAGCTGTTCCAGATCACGGTCGATGAAGCGCCCTTTATCTGCGTTCGCTTCCTGTTTTGCCATTTCGCCAGTGCTGATTGCCATTCCATTATTTTAGTTGATGAAGCGTAAAAGCTGTGTGACAGTTCCATGAACTTATCATGACAAGCAGCGATATCGTCCTCCTCAACCACCGCCTGATTCCCCGTCAGGAAGCTTTTGTCCCTATTGGCGACAGAGGATTGATGTTCGGCGACGGGGTTTTCGAGACCATACTGGTGCGCGACGGATTTCCCTACTTGTTCCACCGCCATATGCAGCGGCTGATGCGCGGGCTGGAAGTGTTGCAGATAGGGCTGGAAGTAGATGAGTTAGAGCGGGATATATATAGCCTTATTCATGCTAATGAGATAACGGACGGTATCGTCCGGTTGACGGTGACGCGGGGGGAAGGCAGTAAGGGGTATCTGCCTTATCCTGAAATGAAGGGAACGCAGCCCACAGTCATCGGTGAGGTGCGCACATTGCCTGCGCCGCCGCCTGAGGAAGTTATTCTTTCCATCTCCAGGTTGCGGAAACCTCCGGCGAGCGCGTTGCCCAATGACGTGAAGCATCTACAAGGGTTGAATTCCACCCTCGCCCGTATGGAAGCGGAACGCGCTGAGGTGTATGACTCCATATTACTTGATGTGCGTGGGTATATAGCGGAGTGCAGCAGTCACAATATCTTCTGGTCGCGCGGGCGCACGCTCTATACGCCACATCTGGGCACGGGGTGTTTAGCGGGTGTCATGCGGCAGCGGTTGATGGATATTAGCGGGTTTGCGATCCGGCAAGGGTATTACACGTTGGGTGACCTCGCCAAGGCGGATGGGGTTCTCCTTACCAACTCCGTCTCCCTCGTCACCCCCGTCCACGGCATCAAGGATTTCGACATGGTTTGGAAAAATAGCGACAAGCTTGCAAAAATATATATGATGTCGCTCGAACAGGATATCGCTACGGATGTGGCCGAAACGCGTGAGCGTTACGACGCGCTGGGGTGGATATAAACAATTTTTTGGAGTCAGGTGTATGAAGAAGATAGTGGTGATTGTATTGGCCGTACTGGTAATCCTAGCAGGTGTAGGATATTCGGTATTCTGGTTCCAACAGGCGGGCGTCGTTGAAGCGAATGTTAAAAACTGGTTCGCCACCATCAATAATTCCGATTACGCCAAGAAAGAGGAATTGAGCGCGCAGTATGATGAAGTATCCGTCACCGGCTTCCCGACCAAGTTCGTCATCAATATTAAAAATCCTGCGTTTGAGTATACTCCCGAATCATTGCGCTCGGTCTTTTTCTCCGGCACGCCGCAACTAAATGCGGACGCACCGGAAGCGGTGAAGGCCGAAGGCAAGCTGAAAGACTCGTGGAAGCTAAACGGTGTGGTGATGGTCGATGCGAATACGATCAGCAACCGTTATACGGTCACCAGCAAAGGTGCTTCCGAAGGGGTGTTCCGCGATTCGCAAGGCGAATTGCCATGGAAATCCAATGACGGTTCGTTAACGATAACCGTCGTTACCTCAGGCGCGATGGATGGCAAGCTGCTTTCTCACCTCAATCTGGCCAATCCGCAGGAAATCACTGATCTTCTGAAAAGCGTGCGCGAAGTCACGACCGTAAGTACACCGATGGAAATCACGCACGCCGAATCCGGCGACTCATTGCTTTCTTCGGGCGAAGCCAAGTTCAACATTTTCATCAACGACCCTTCCTCGCCGAAGCTTGAATCACACGGGATGATGCTGGTAACGGATGTCCAAATGAGCGAAGCCTACCAGCAGGCATACAACCGCTTCGCTGCGCAGTTCCGTGGCGCACCGGAAAGCATGGGTGAGAACATGGCGATGAGCGATCTCTTCTCTTCCTCCAAGGCGGGTAAGCAGGATGTGGATATCGCCTACACCCTTTCCGCTTCGCGCAATCTCGATTTCGCCAAGGACGGAGAAGTCGACCTCAACATCGCATCCATGCGGTTCAAGAACGATTTTTATGATATCTCCCTGCCATTGGCATTCACCTATCAGCGCAAGGATAATCAGGTTAATTCCACCTGGAAGCTGGACGGGTCGATGCAGTATAGCCAAGGCTTCGGGGAATCGTTGCAGGCGCAAGCCGATCAGGTCGCGCAGCAACTCTTCAGCGGCGGCAACGCCATCGCCCTCGCGGTGATGGGCGTCAGCACCGCTCCCGATCCGGAAGCGTTCAAAGCCAAAGTCGCGACGCTGATCCCCGCGTTTGATAAAGTCGGGCCGATCAAGCTGGTCATCGATGGCGGGTTCAAGGGACAGGTCGTCCCCGGCAACCCTGCGCCTGCGGGGACGCTTAACGTTACGGACATCAACCTCTCGCACAGCCTGTGGGGTCTGGATGTGAAAGGAGACATGGTGGTTCCTGAGAACAAGGCCAACATGACGATCCTCTGCACCAAATGCGATACGCTGGTGACCGACCTGCTGACCTACATCAGGAACGGTCAGGAACTGGCGGCGATGCTGAACAAGGATTACGTGGTCTTCCCCATCACCGAAAAGCTGATTGCGGATGTGAAGAATTTCATCCGCACCATCGGCAAAGGCGAATCGGCTGAGGATGTCACCATCACGGTCGTCTCTGACGGGGCGGGCAGCATCCTGGTATCGGATAAACCGTTCCCGGAAGTACAGTCGCTGGCGTTGCAGACGTTCCTGCCCTACATGATGCAGATGCAACAGCAGCAGATGCAGGATCAGGGCGGCGTGCCGACAGCACCCGCACCGCCGCCGCCTTCACTTCCGAAGGAATAATCATTGCCCAGAGGTCCGATAGCACGTCATGCGTGGCGCGACCCCGTGACGTGCTTTCGCGCCGCTTCGGCGGCTTACCCTGAGTGCGTCTTTCTCTATTCCTCACTCAAGACCGGATATTCGGGGCGGTATTCATGGCTGGCCTGTGATGAGGTGAAGCGTATCGAAGGGGATGATTTCGCCGGACTTGAACAGGCGCTCGCCATCTCCCCGGCGGACTGGTTCGGCTGGCTGGGGTATCCGTTGCGGCACGCGCTGGAGAAGCTTTCCACCTCGCCCTATCATTCGATCTCCAACCCGCCATTACGGTTCTCCTGCTTCCGTTATGTGATGCGGTGGGATCATGAGGAGCGCATCATCGAAGAATTCGGTGAGCGGGTGTTTCCTGCCCTTGCTGAGCCTATGCCGCTACAGCCCGTGCGTATCACGTCCCTCTCCTCCCCTATGAGCAGGCAAGAATATCTTCGCATCGTCGAGGAGACATTGGAGCAGATACGGGAGGGGAATTTCTATCAGGCGAACATCACGCGCAAGTTCCGCGGCAAGTGGGAGGGGGAGGATGTCGCCGGACTCTTCCTGAAACTCTGTGAGGCCAGCCCTGCGCCCTATAGCGCGTTCCTGCGCTGGCCGGATATTGCCGTACTCTCTTCCAGCCCGGAGCTGTTCCTGCGCGCGGATGTCGGCGGGCGAATCCTGACGCGGCCCATTAAGGGGACTAAAGGAAAGCAAGAACAGGATGGCGGCTTCCTCCATGCCGAGAAAGACCGAGCGGAGAATTTGATGATTGTTGACCTGATGCGCAATGACCTGTCGCGCGTCTGTGTTCCCGGTAGCGTCAGCGTCGATAAGCTGTTCGAGGCGGATGAGTTTTCTACGCTGTCGCACCTTTCCTCCGAGATCAGCGGTCAGTTGCAGCCGGGGCTGAAACCACTCGACACCGCCAAAGCCTGCTTCCCCCCAGGGTCGATGACCGGCGCACCAAAGATCGCGGCGATGGAATGGTGCGGTAAACAAGAAGGCTATGAGCGCGGTATATATAGCGGCGCACTGGGCTGGATGCGGGGTGAGGCGTGCGAACTCTCCGTCGTCATCCGTACCCTGATACTCCAGGCTAGCCGCTATGAATTTCAGGTTGGTGGTGGTATCGTAGCCGATTCCGACCCGCTGAAAGAATGGCAGGAAACCCTCACCAAGGCACGAGGGCTGGGAACGGCGCTGGGTATCGCTGAAGAAGCACTGGCGGCGCTGTGAGCCTACCGAAACCGTCATGATTCTGTCACAATCGTGGATTTTTTATTACCAGAATAACCGAATGATATATATGGCATATTGCACCATATCCACGCTTGCGCTCCACCCCAAGTTTCACCAAACTGTCATACACAATGGCGTGCGCTTTGATAGAATGTAATCATACGAATGCACTAACAGATGGAGCAAAACATGGCTAAAGATACAATACCCCCAACAGACACACTGCCTGATGCTGCATCTACCGTATCCGATGCAACGGCAGGCGATGCATCTAAAGTAAAAGCCAAAAAACCTCGTGGGCGTAAAAAAGACGCTGCTGATGCAACTGCTCCTGCTGAGGCAAGCGCTAACTCTCCTGAGAAGGTTGCTCCGAAACCTGCTTCTATCAGCCCATCCGAGCCGCTCGCAAAAACAGCGGAAGAATTGGGCAAGTATGACGATAATACCTTTATGCGCGCCGATGCGACAAAAGCATTTGTCGGCACTGCTGAGAAAAGTCTGCCTGCGGCTGCACAGCAATTGGCCGTGACTGAGTCCGCTGTTGCTTATCTGGAAAAGCATGGTGCACAACACATCGCCACAAAAGAAAAACCTAAAACCCCAAAAAACAAAGGCATCTTGTTTTCCGACAAAGCAGAGCTGGATAAAGCTATTGCAGACCTGAGAGCAAAATCCAAAGGCACGAAAGATTCTATTGAAACGCTGAGTTCGCATTTTGGTGGCATTTCCGAAGCAGCCGGCAAAAACGGAGCGGCACCTGAAGCCGCTGTTAATTTTGTCAAATCCAGCCTTACCGGAGACCATGAACTTGTAAAAAGCACCAAAGCTGCATTGACCGATGAGGCGTTGCAGGCAAGTGTTCTTAAAGAACTGAAGCTGGACTCAAAAGACCTGTTGCACGCGGAACATGGTATCACGGGTGCTGGTGGCGTATTCGATAAACAGTTACATACACTCACCGATTCGCTGGCTACGAAAGCCAACACTGCCCTTAAGGCAGAGTCCAACTGGGTGACACGTACCTTAGTAAAAGGGCCGAGCCTGATTTATGGTCAAGGCGTTAACCCATCTTCGGGTAAGAAGCTTGGCTTCGGTGGCAAATCTCTAAAAGCCCTAGAAACCGCAGTAGGCGTTGGTTTGACGGTTCATGGTGGAAAAAACCTCCTCGTCGGCATCACGGGTTCGACCAATCCTGAAACGGGTCAGACAGAAGATGCAAGCTTCTCTAAATCCTTAATGGGCGCTGGTGAGATGGCAGCAGGTCTGGTTGCCGTAACGCACGGCCTGACTGGCAAAGCTCTGGCGTGGCGCATCTAAGCTTCGATAATATCCGATATACCGATTAAAGTCCTCATAAGAAGGACAGTCTCTGGCGGAACCTCATAAGGTTCCGCCAATTTAATTTTGGCGGCGCGCGACTCCCCTACAGGCACATGGAAGACGATGGACGTGCCGCGATGCATGGGGATGCCGATCAGTTCACGAATACGCGCGACAGGCTCCGGGCTATCCAGATAAATATCCAGTGATTTACTGAGGATGTTCTTCGTCATCTCCTGCAGGGGTTTGATGTCCTGCGCGATGACGCGTGGGCCAGAATCGTCGCGCTTGCCTTCGGCATGAATCAGCACAAGCGTCCCTGCCTCAAGCAATTCCCGGGAGTTGTTGAGGAGTTGTTCGTTAAATACGGAAACTTCATACACGCCGGACGGGTCGGAGAGCTGGACGAAGGCGAAGCGGCCTTTGTCGGAGACTTTGTATTTCACCGCCGTCACGATGCCCGCGAGGTTCACTTTCGTGTAATCCTTGCCGAACTTCTCCGCGAGGTGGCTGGAGGGGGTGACGTTCATCTTCTTCAGCGTCATCAGATACCCTTCCAGCGGATGGGCGGAGAGATAGAAGCCGACGGCGGAGAATTCCTGTTCCAGCCGCTCCAGCGGTGGCCAGTCGGGAGATTTCGACAACGCGGGAAGCGTCTGGTTCTCGGTCGCGTCGCCGAACAGGTTGATCTGGTTGGTGGCGCGTTCCTCGGCGAGGTTGTGGCTGTAGGCCATCAGCACCTCAATACTCTCGTATACCGCTTTGCGATTGGGATTGACGGAGTCGAATACCCCGGCGCGCACCATGCTTTCCAGTTGGCGTTTATTGAGGACGCGGGAATCGACGCGTTGGAAGACATCGAAGATGTCCTTAAGCGGGCCATTGGATTTCCGTTCTTCCACCAGCTGGTGCATGGCTTGCAGGCCGACGCCTTTCAACGCACCCAGCGCGTAGCGGATGACGAGTTTTTCTTCGACTGATTCAACACCGAAGCTGGCTTCGCTTTTATTGATGTCGGGCGGGAGGATGTCGATACCGAGGCGGACGGCGTCTTCGCGGAAGATGGCGAGTTTATCGGTGTTGTGCATATCGAGCGTCATCGAGGCGGCGATGAACTCGACCGGGTAATTGGCTTTAAGGTAGGCGGTCTGATAGCCGATGAGGGCGTAGGCCGCCGCGTGCGCTTTGTTGAAACCATAGCCCGCGAATTTGGCGACGAGGTCAAAGATGAAGCTGGCTTGCGATTTATCGACGTTGTTGGCCTGCGCGCCTTCGACGAACTTGGCGCGTTGCGCATCCATCTCCTCCTTGATCTTTTTTCCCATCGCGCGGCGGAGCAGGTCAGCGCCGCCAAGGGTGTAACCCGCCATCACCTGCGCGATCTTCTGCACCTGCTCCTGATAGATGATAACGCCGTAGGTCTCTTTCAGCACGGGTTCCAGCATCGGGTGCAGGCAGTCGAGTTTCTCGCGGCCGTGTTTGCGGTTGATGTAGGTGGGGATGTTGTTGTCCATCGGCCCTGGGCGGTATAGAGCGCCTAGTGCGACGAGATCCTCCAAGCAATCCGGTTTCAGCTTGCGCAAGGAATCGCGCATGCCCGCGGACTCGAACTGGAAAATGCCGACGGTGTCGCCACGGGTCAATAGTTGGTAAGTGGGTTTGTCGTCGAGTGGCAAGGCCAGCAGGTCAATTTCAATGCCGCGTTTCTTGATGAGTTCGAGGGCGGTCTGGAGGACGGTGAGGGTTTTCAGGCCGAGGAAGTCGAACTTTACGAGGCCTGCATCCTCCGCGTATTTCATGGAGTATTGGATGACCGGCATGTCCGAGCGCGGGTCACGGTAGAGGGCGACGAGTTCGTCTAACGGGCGGTCGGCGATGACGACTCCGGCGGCGTGGGTGGAGGCGTGGCGGTAGAGGCCTTCGAGTTGCAGGGAGATCTCGACCATCTTGTCGACCCCCTCCTCGTGCTCCATCGCGTGGCGGAGCATCGGTTCCATGTCGATGGCCTGCTGGAGGGTGACGGGCGCGGCGGGGTTGTTGGGGACGAGTTTGCAGATGCGATCGACGACGGGGTACGGGAGTTGGAGGACGCGGCCTACGTCCCGCAACACGGCGCGCGCCTGGAGTTTCCCGAAGGTGATGATCTGCGCCACACGGTCGCGGCCATAGCGTTCCTGCACATAGCGAATCACCTCGTCCCGCCGGTCCTGGCAGAAGTCGATATCGAAGTCAGGCATCGAGACACGCTCAGGGTTCAGGAAGCGCTCGAAGACGAGGTCGTAGAGCAGCGGGTCAAGGTCGGTGATTTGCAGTGACCATGCGACGACAGACGCCGCCCCCGACCCCCTCCCCGGCCCAACAGGGATGTTATGCGTCTTCGCCCAGATGATGAAGTCGGATACGATCAGGAAGTAGCCGGGATATTGCATCTGGATGATGACGTTGAGCTCGAAATCGAGTCGCTCATAATAGGGTTTGGCTTTGATCTGGCGTTCTTCTTCCGTCATGCCCGGCGTGAAGACCATCGTTTCCAAGCGGTTTTCCAGACCCTGCCATGCTTTCTCGCGCAGGGCTTCGGCTTCGGTCAATTGGCGGCCATCTTCGGCGACGACGAAGGAAGGAAGGATGGGTTTTCGCTTGGGGGACATCACCGCGCAGCGCTGGGCGATGAGGAGTGTGTTGTCTATCGCCTCAGGCAGATCGGCGAACAGGAGGCGCATTTCTTTGGCGGTCTTGAAGCGGTGTTCGGGTGTCAGGCGGCGGCGGTTCTCCTCGCCGACATAACGGCCTCCGGCGATGCAGAGCAGTGCGTCATGCGCTTCATATTCGGGGATGCCGCCGGCGAAATAGATGTCGTTGGTGGCGACGAGCGGGATATTATGGTTGTAGGCCAGTTCCAGCAATTGCGGCTCGATGGTGCGTTCCATTGGCAGGCCGTGGCGGGTGATCTCCAGATAGAAGCGGCCGGAGAAGATGCCGGAGATCATCTTCAAGGCTTCTTCCGCACGCGCCATGTTGCCGGTGCACAGCGCGCCGCCGATAGCGCCTTGCAGGCCGCCGCTCAAGGCGATGAGGCCTTCGTTATGTTCGATCAGCGTAGTGTAGGCGATCAGCGGGGAATCGTTGGATTCGGACGCCAGATAAGATTTGCTGGCGATACGCATCAGGTTGGCGTATCCGGTCTCGTCCTTGGCGAGAAGGAGGAGTTGGTCGGTCGAAGCGCGAATGGTTCCTTGAGACATCGATTCCTGGAAGAACGGCACGAGCGAAAGCTGGATGCCGATGATGGGCTGCACGCCGTTCTTTGCGCATTCGCCGGAGAATTCGAGGGAGCCGAACAGGTTGTCCTTATCGGTCAACGCCAGCGCTGGCATTTCCGCTTCCTTGGCGAGCTTGACGAGTTTCGGAATCTTGATCGCGCCTTCCAGCAGCGAATAGGCGCTGTGTGCGCGCAGATGGACGAATGAGTCAGCGATCCCGGTCATGGGAGTAGATTAGCGGGATGGGTGGAGTTGTAAAGCGAGGGAATGAACTAAATCACCCGCCCCTGCTCCATACGGAAGCTGCGGGTGGTGCGTTTGGCGATGTCGGGATTATGGGTGACGATGAGGGCGGAGGCGTTGCGGGATTTTAGGGCGCTGGTGAAGGCGGTGAAGACAAGGTCGCTGGTCTCAGGGTCGAGGTTGCCGGTGGGCTCGTCCGCGAGGATGACGGCGGGGTCATTGGCGAGGGCACGGGCGATGGCGACGCGTTGCTGTTCGCCACCGGAGAGTTGGGCGGGAACGTGGGTGAGCCGGTGGGAGAGTTTCACAATGCCGAGCAATTCGCGCGCGCGGGTGCGGGCGGCGGAGGATTTCGTGCCGCCGATCAGTTGGGGCATCATCACGTTCTCTTCTGCGGAGAGTTCAGGCAGGAGTTGATGGAACTGGAAGACGAATCCGAGATGCTTGTTGCGGAGGACCGTGCGGCGGGCGTCGGAAAGTTTGGCGCATTCTTCGCCTGCGAGGGTGACGGAGCCGCTATCAGGGTTATCGAGTAGCCCTGCGATTTGCAGTAACGTGGTTTTGCCTGAACCGCTGGGGCCGACGAGTGAGGCGATCTCCCCGGCGGCGAGTGACAGGTTCAGTTCGTTCAACACGGTGATCTCTTCGCCGCCTTGGTGGAAATGTTTGGAGATGTTGGCGAGGGTGAGGACGGCATTACTCATAGCGCAGCACCTCCGCCGGGTGTTGGGATGCCGCGCGCCATGCGGGGTAGAGGGCGGCGAGGAAGGACAGGAGTAAGGAGAGGCCGACGATGAAGCTGACTTCCACGGGGTCGGTCTTGGTCGGCAGGCTGGAGAGGAAATAGATATTTTCGGCGAGTATCTGATAGCCAAGCACCTGCTCCAGCCAGAGGCGAAGGCTTTCGAGATTCTCGGCGGCGAGGAGGCCGAGGCCGAAGCCGAGTAACGTGCCGATGAGGCCGATGCCCACACCCGTCAACAGAAACACCTGCAGCACCATGCCACGGCTCGCGCCCATGGCACGGAGGATGCCGATATCCTTCTTCTTGTCCTTCACCAGCATGATGAGGCTGGAGATGATGTTGAAGGCGGCGACGAGGATGATGAGGGCGAGGATGATGACCATCACGTCGCGTTGGATCTTCAAGGCGTTGAAGACACCCTGATTGCTCTGCTGCCAGTCATAGACGCGATATCCGGGGCCGATGGAGCTTGCGATACGGTGGGCGACCGCTTGCGCGTCATCGAGCGTATCCGCTTCGATTTCAATGGCGGTGGCGCTGCCGTCCTCCCGTTCGGGGAGGGTGAAATAAACGCGGGCATCTTCATAGGGCATCAGGATGAGGCTGCTGTCGAGTGATTGCATGCCCAGCTTGAACGTGCCGAGAATGGGATATGCCTTCAGGCGCGGAACCATTCCGGCGAAGGTGGCGCGCCCTTGGGGGGATATCAGCGTCATGCTCTGGCCGACTTTGAGGCCGAGGTTTTGCAGCAAACGTTCACCAACGAGAACGCCTTCCCCGGCGTCGAAGCGAGTGAGTGAAGCTTTATCGACGGTATTGGCGATTTTGGGTTTGGCGGCGATGTCGGCGCTCGTCGTCCCGATCACCTGCGCCCCGAGCGCGCGGCCGGAACTGGAGGCCATCACCTGACCCTCGATACGTTGAGTGACGCGTTTAACGCCGTCCAGTGTGCGGATATTTTCTATCAACGGCGTTGTGCCGACGATGGCGCTGCCTTGGCCGTATACGGTGACATGGCCTTCGATACCGACGAAGTTATCCATCATCTCCAGCCGTATCCCGTTCATCAGAGAGGTGACAAGGATGAGGGTGGCGACGCCGAGCATGATGCCGAGGATTGAGAAGAGCGCGATAACGGAGATGAACCCCTCCTTCCGCCGGGAACGGAGGTAGCGCATCGCAAGCAGGCGTGTCGGGGCGGAGAACATTTTTTTACCTGTCATTCCCGTGCAAACGGGAATCCAGCGAGTGGTGGCATGGATACCCGCGTTCGCGGGTATGACACTGTGTGGTTTGATACATGCTAACCAAGCTGCCCGGAAAGCAGTGCATCCACCGAAACCGTACGACGCTCGCCAGTGGCGCGGTTCTTGATTTCAACGTTACGTTCGGCGGCGTTCTTGGGGCCGACGATGACTTGAATGGGTACGCCGAGCAAGTCCATCGCCGCGAATTTCTCGCCGGCGCGGGCGTCGGTATCGTCATAGATCACGTCCGCGCCGTCACGGTAGGCATTGTAATAGACCTGATTACAGATTTCGTCGCAGGTGTTATCGCCCGGTTTCAGGTTGATGAGGCCGAGAAGGAACGGCGATACGGAGGGTGGCCAGATGATGCCGCTCTCGTCGTGATTCGCTTCGATTATGGCGCCGACCAAGCGGGAGACGCCGATACCGTGCGCGCCCATTTTCACAGGGATATCTTCGCCCGCCGAGTTGCGGATGATGGCTTTCATGGGTTTGGAATATTTATCGTCGAAATAGAAGATATGGCCGACTTCGATGCCGCGCGCTTTGCGCAGGCGTTCCGGTGGAACGGGGCAATTGGCGGGGTCGTGTTTTTCGTCTGCGGCAGAATAAAGGCTTTTCAGTTTGTTGATGTCGAGAAAGTCAGCCGCTAATGCTTCTTCGAAGGCAGCGTCATAGAAAATCTCGCTCTCGCCGGTTTCGGCGACGACGCAGAATTCATGGCTGAGATTGCCGCCGATAAGGCCTGTATCGGCCTGAACAGGGATTACCTGCAACCCCATGCGCTCGAAGATGCGGAAGTATGTGAGGTACATCGTGTCATAGAGCTTGTTGTGCTGCTCTTCGGTTTCGGCGAAGGTGTAGGCATCCTTCATCAGGAATTCGCGGCCGCGCATCACGCCGAAGCGGGGGCGGATCTCGTCGCGGAATTTCCACTGAATCTGGTAGAGGTTCATCGGTAGGTCTTTGTAGCTGCGGACGTTGTTACGGAAGACGTCGGTAATCACCTCTTCATGCGTCGGCCCGTAGATCAGGGTGCGTTCGTGACGGTCGATGGCTTTCAGGGTTTCGGAACCGTAGCCGCCGCGTCCGGATTCATCCCACAGTTCCTGCGGCTGCATGGTGGGCATCAATACTTCCAAACCGCCCGCGACGTTCATTTCCTCGCGGATGATATTCTCTACTTTGCGAAGGACGCGCAGACCGGCGGGAAGCCATGTGTAGATGCCGGAGGAGACTTGTCGTACAAGTCCGGCTTTCAGCATCAGGCGGTGGGAAGGAATCGTCGCCTCGGAAGGGGTTTCCTTGATGAGGGGGAGGAAATATTGGGAAAGACGCATGCGCTATGGTTCCTGAATGTATGGGCGTAGTAGGTTATTTTTCCTGTTATTTGTCAACTGCCTTTGGCGGGATTGGGGGCCGTTGATGCGAAAATGTTAATGGGTTCACCTTTTGGGCACACCATCACTGCTTCAGACGCCATCCACGCTTGAATATCTCCCGGCAGACGATGAGGAGGACGAGATTGCCGATGATCAGGAAGGCCCACCCCTGCATCACCATCTCGCTTTGCGTGCCGTGCATGGCGTGGCGGAAGGCTTCCGTTATCCAGCTGATGGGATTGTAGGTGATGATGACGCCCATGATGCCCCCTGCCCTGTCCGGCATAAAAAACGCGGTGGAGAGAAACTCCAGCGGAGTGAGGATATAGGTGGAGAATAACAACATCTGATCCCATGTGTCGGATGCGACGGAGATGACGACACCGAGCATCCCGAAGAAGGCGCTTGTTAAAAGGGCGAGAAGGAAGAATTCACCGATGCGGAGGGGTGGGAATGGGAGGAAGCACCATTCGACGAGTAGGACGACCACCGTCACCGCAAGGCCGCGTGTGACGGCGCCCGCCAAATAACCGAACGCGATCTCGAATCCGTTCAGTGGAGGCATTAAAAGATCGACGATGTTGCCTTCGTATTTCGAGAGGAGGATGGAGAACGCCGCATTGTCAAAGGCGTTGACGGTGATGGAGATGACAATGAGGCCGGTCGCCAGAAATGCCGCATAGCTGGGCGCACCTTCAGGTTGGCCGATATCCATGACGAGGCCGAAGACGGACATATAGAGCGCCACGCGGACGATGGGTTCCACCAGCGCGTCGTTCCAATAACGGAGGAAGCGCCAGATTTCTTTTTTGGCGAGGGTGATGGCGGGGAGCAAAAGATTCATGACAATAAGGAAATGGCGAGCGTTGAGGCGACGGGCAAGGTAAAGCAGATGCGCGCGTTTTTTTCAATACCCCTCTCCGCCCGCGAGGTTATCGCAACCTTTTGGTGAACCCATGGGGCAACATGCTTCGTAGGAAATTCTGAATGGATTGCAGCGCTGGCTCGCAATGACAAGAAGGCTATTCCACCTTACCATTGTCATTGCGAGGCATATATGCGACGCGGCGACCATCCCTCCCCTTACGGAGAAGGAGACTAAATTTCAGTTACGCAGTGGCGCGTTGGGCTTCGCTTGCGTATTTGCTGCGGAGTTTCTTGGCGGCGTTGACCATGGAAACGAGCGCGGGCTTCACTTCTTCCCAGCCGCGGGTCTTAAGGCCGCAATCGGGGTTCACCCAGATTTGCTCGGGTTTCAACACGTCACAGGCTTTCTCGATGAGGTCGATCATTTCCTGCTCGCTCGGCACGCGCGGGGAATGAATGTCATAGACGCCCGGCCCGATTTCGTTCGGATATTTGAAGGTGACGAACGCATCAAGCAGTTTCATCGCGGAGCGCGAGGTCTCGATGGAGATCACGTCTGCATCCATATCGGCGATGGAGCTCATGATGTCGTTGAACTGAGAATAGCACATATGGGTATGAATTTGCGTTTCGTCCTTGACGACGGCGGCGGAAATCTTAAACGCGCCGACAGCCCATTCGAGGTAGGCTTTCCAGTCGGACTTACGGAGCGGCAAGCCTTCGCGTATCGCCGGTTCGTCGATCTGGATGATATTGATGTTGGCCTTTTCCAGGTCTTCCACCTCGTCACGGATGGCCAGTGCGATCTGGCGGCAGGTCTCGGAACGCGGCTGGTCGTCACGTACGAAGCTCCATTGCAGGATGGTGACGGGGCCGGTCAGCATCCCCTTGGTGGGGCGCTTGGTGAGGGATTGCGCGTAGGCGCTCCATTTCACGGTCATCGCTTCGGGGCGGGAAACGTCACCGAAGATGACGGGGGGTTTTACGCAGCGCGAACCGTAGCTCTGTACCCAGCCGTTAGCGGTGAAGGCAAAGCCTTTCAGCTGTTCGCCGAAATATTCCACCATGTCATTCCGCTCGAACTCACCATGCACGGGAACATCCATGCCGATCTCATCCTGCCACTGCATGGCTTCCTTGGTTTTCTCCATCAGGAATTGCTCGTACGCTTCTTCCGTGATGTCGCCTTTCTTGAATTTGGCGCGATCCGCGCGGACGTCAGCGGTCTGCGGGAAGGAGCCGATGGTCGTGGTCGGGAAGAGCGGCAGGCCGAGGGCGGCTTGCTGCTTCTGGCGACGCGCGGCGAACGGGCTTTTGCGCTCGGCCATCTGTTTCGTCACCGCGCCCATGCGTTCCTTCACCCATGCATTATGGATGCGGGTGGAGGTGCGGCGGGACTCGATGACTTTTTTATTATTATCGAATGCGGACTCGTCCTTCTTGCCGTTCAGGGCCTCGGTCAGCAGTTTGAGTTCGTGTAGTTTCTGCGTCGCGAAGGCGAGCCAGCTTTTCAGCTCGTCATCCAGCGCCTTCTCGCGAGTGAGATCGACGGGGGTGTGGAGCAGAGAACAGCTTGGGGCGACCATCAGTTTATCGCTACCGCGTTTCGCTTTGGCTTGTTCCAGTAAAGAGAGCGCCTGCGTGAGATCGGTCTTCCAGATGTTGCGGCCATTGATGACGCCGAGCGAGAGCCAGCGGTCTTCCGGCCAGCTGGCCAGAACGTCCGCCAGTTGGTCTTCCCCGCGCACGAGGTCCACGTGCAGGGCTTTGACCGGGAGTTCACACGCGAGTTGCAGGTTATCGCGCAA
Source organism: Rickettsiales bacterium (assembly GCA_041749475.1). GTDB lineage: Bacteria > Pseudomonadota > Alphaproteobacteria > Rickettsiales > UBA998 > JBGTBD01. The sequence continues at coordinate 14,377 of JBGTBD010000004.1, read as the reverse complement.
GTCACCGAAATAGGTGTTGATGAGGATATGAACGTCATCGTTCTTCGCCAGACGCTCATAAGCAGTTTTGTAGGCAGCTTTTGCTTCCGGGGAGAGGTCGAGGACGAGACATGGCTCGTCGATTTGAATCCATTCCGCACCGGCATCGGCGAGATCGTCGATCACTTCTTCGTACACCTCAAGGATGCTATCCAGCAGGTCGAAGCGGTTGAATTCAGTGCCAGCTAGCTTACCGAGGGTCAGGAAGGAGATCGGGCCGAGCAGGACGGGACGGGTCAGGATGCCTAAGTCCTTCGCTTCGCGGAATTCTTCCACCGCTTTGCTGGAGCCTTTCTGGATTTCCATGCCCTGGGAGAGTTCGGGCACGATGTAATGGTAGTTGGTGTCGAACCACTTGGTCATCTCCATGGCTTTCACGTCCATGCCTTCGCGTTGACGGCCACGCGCCATCGCGAAATAAATATCCGGGGTGACTTCACCGCCGGAGTAGCTGTAGCGTTGCGGCACAGCGCCGAGCATCACGATGGTGTCGAGCACGTGATCGTATAGCGAGAAATCGTTGCTGGGGATATGGTCTATCCCGTTATCTTTTTGCAGTTTCCAATGCGTCGCCCGGAGGCCGGAAGCCACTTCCAGCATCGCATCCATCGACATCGCGCCCTTCCAATAGGCTTCGACAGCCTTCTTGAGTTCGCGGTCAGCGCCAATGCGCGGAAATCCAAGGTTCGATGCAATTGCCATAGTGTTTTCCTTTGTTTGATTCGCCGTGCGGGTGACGTCTGGTCACCATCGGCAGGCTACTTCACAGGTTCGGTTAAAATCGTCAGCCCGTCCTCATCTACCCGTGAATAGAAGCAGGAGGGGCGTTTGGTATGGCACGCCGGGCCAGTTTGGTCAATTAAAAGAAGCAAGGTGTCACCATCGCAATCCACCCGGATTTCCCGCAGTTTCTGCGTGTTTGAAGAGGTCTCGCCCTTCTTCCATAACGCATTGCGGGAGCGTGACCAATAGTGGACATCGCCCGTTTCCAGTGTTTTTTCAATGGCTTCACGGCTCATCCAAGCCATCATCAGCACTTCCTTGGAGTCATACTGCTGCGCCACGGCAGGTATCAGCCCATCCGCGTTCAATTTCAATTGGTTGATGAATTCGTGTTTGCTCATAAAGGGTCATTATTCTGTCATATATTGTGGATAGAGTAAAACCTAATTCTAAGGAGCATTATATATGTTTAAAATATGGCGTAAAAAGGAAGAGCTTCCCCGGCCCATTGCTCAGCCAACACCACAACCAGTATCTCCTGGGGGGGATACAGGAAGTTCTCGTTTGGATACAGTTTTTGACCGATTCTTTAATCCAGACCCACTCCAGCAGGATTTGGAGCTGGCCAGAAAGCGACTACATGAACTTGGTGAAGAGGGTCGCAGAACATTAGAAGAATTAGATAGGCAGATGCTTGAGCACATACGCTTAGCGCATGAGGCGCTTTTGCGTGATATGCCCCGCCTTCGCGAACAAGAACAAAGAAGGGCATTGGAGTTAAACAGGGGCATTGAACGATAGCCTCACCTCTCCCACCGGGAGAGGTCGGTCGGCAACGCCGGGCGGGTGAGGGCTACCCCCTCCCCTCACCCAGCTACGGCTATGCTTTCCTTACGGTAAGCCAAGCCTGCGCAACCCTCTCCCTTTAGGGCGAGGGGATTTCTATAGCGCTAGGACAAAATAACGAAAATCCTTGCCATAAACGGCCAAAGAACGCTAGAAAGCACCCATCATGATAAAACCCGCGCCCAAGGACATGAATCTCGTGACGAAACGCCCTACCCGTGATCAGGCTGAAGAAGCCGTCCGCACCCTCCTCGCATGGGCGGGGGATGATCCGAAGCGCGAAGGTTTGCTGGAGACGCCTAAGCGCGTGGTGAATGCGTATAAAGAATATTTCATCGGCTATGAAGAAGACCCCGAAGCCATCCTCGCCAAGACGTTTGAGGAAATCGAGGATTACGATGAGATGGTGCTACTGAAAAATATGCGGTTCGAATCGCATTGCGAGCATCACATGGCGCCTATCATCGGCGTGGCGCATATTGCGTATATCCCCGACAAACGCGTAGTCGGCATCAGTAAGCTGGCTCGGCTGCTCGATATTTACGCCAAGCGCCTGCAGACGCAGGAGACGATGACGGCGCAGATAGCAGACACGTTGCAGAAGACGTTGAAACCCAAAGGCGTCGCCGTTGTCATCGACGCGGCACATCAATGCATGACCACGCGCGGCGTGCATAAGCCCGATACAACCACCATTACCAGCCGGCTGCATGGACTCTTCAAGTCCGACCCCAGGACCCGGCAGGAATTCATGAACCTGATCGCTTCGCCGTCCATCGGTAAAATGGTCTTTTAAGGAAAACAGTGTCTAAATTCGTCACCTCCTCCCTTCTCGTGCTGGCCTCCTCCTCGGCTATTCGTGAATCCCTCATGCGTAAAGCGGGGCTTTCCTTTACCGTCCTTATCCCGAAGGTGGATGAAGATGTGCTGAAAAAGGAACTCCGCTCGTTGAAACCGGAACAGCTCTCGCTGGAACTGGCTCGCGCGAAAGCAGCTAGCGTCAATGCCATCCACCCCGGTTGGCTCGTCATCGGCGCAGACCAAGTCTGCGTGCTGGAAGGGGAAGTGCTGGGCAAACCGGTTACGGAAGAACGCGCGGCACGCCAGTTGGAACGGCTCTCCGGCAAGACGCATAAACAAATCACCGCGATGGCGCTCTATCACCAGAATGAATGTATCTTCTCCTGCGTGAAGGAAGCGGAATTGACGATGCGGAATCTCTCCCCGGAAGAGATCACCGCGTATCTGAAACTGGACAAGCCGTTATCGGCTTGCGGCTCCTACTTCTATGAAGCGCACGGCAAGCACCTCTTCGCCTCCGTCACCGGGCGGGATGATGTGATTTTCGGGCTGCCGGTGCAGGATTTACTGAGTGCGCTGTATGAGAAGAAACTGCTGAATTTCCCAAGAGCGGCTTAAATTTTTTTATATTCGTCATGCTGAACTTGTTTCAGCATCCAGATGGACCCTGAAACAAGTTCAGGGTGACAGTATTGGTGTCGCCCCGTCTTCATGACGGGGTCTGGTGCGCTTTGAGAACCGGATGCCGTCATAAAGACGGCATAACAGTTAGTTCTTAAACTCTAAATTCATCGCCTCGAAGAATTCCTTACGGTCTTTCCAGTCTTCTTTGACTTTGACGAACAGGAACAGGTGGACTTTGCGTTCCAGCATGCGGCCTAGTTCGAGGCGGGATTGTTCGCCGACTTTTTTGAGCATTGCGCCTTTGGCACCGAGGACGATCTTCTTCTGGCTTTCGGTCTCGACGTAGATGACCTGCTGGATTTTGACGCTGCCGTCGTTCTTCTCTTCCCAGTTCTCGGTTTCGACGGCTACGGAATAAGGCAATTCCTGACGGAGAAGATAAAACAGCCGCTCGCGGGTGATTTCGGAGGCGATGGCGCGCATGGGCTGGTCGGTGAGTTGATCCTCGGGGAACAGGAACGGGCCTTCGGGGAGGTTGTCCTTGAGGTAGCTCATCACGTCATCCACGCCGTCTTTTTTGTCGAGCGAGATCATGAAACAAGCGTCGAACAGGCCGCTTTGAAAGAGTTCGCTGGCGAGTGGCGGCAGGCGGGATTTATCGACCGCGTCGACCTTGTTGATGACGAGGATTTTTTTGGCCTTTGCGCCGAGTAATCCGTCGAGGATGAGTTGGGTATCTTCGCAAATTCCCTTCTGCGCATCGACCATCAGCATGATGATATCCGCTTCCTTGACGCCCGCCATCGCCGCGCCGACCATCGCTTGCTCGAACCGCTTCTTGGCGTTGAAGATGCCGGGAGTGTCGAGGAAGAGCATCTGCGTGCCCTCTTTGGTCAGGACGCCGAGAATCTTATGGCGTGTGGTCTGTACCTTGGGGCTGACGATACTGATCTTCTGCCCCACCGCGTAATTGAGGAAGGTGGATTTCCCGGCATTCGGGGCGCCGATGATGGCGATATAGCCGCAATGGTTCATTGGGGTGCTCATGCGCTGCTTTCTGTTAAGATTGTGAGACATAGTATCTTTTTGAAGGGGTTGTCATCCATTTTTCACATAATCCCGCCAAAATCACTCCTATGACGCCGTTTTCGACCATCCGCAAGACCAAGCACCGCATGTCCCCCACCCATTCCGGAGCGAGCGTGACCGCGTTGTTGCAGGATAAGGACTGCCCGCCGATGGGCGCCAGCAAGTGCGAAATCGACGCGGTGAACCAATATCTTTTCACGGGGAATACCGATCACCCGGACGCGCTCAATAGCGTGCTGCAGAAAGTCGCGCTGACCAAATCGCATAAGACATTGGAAGGTGAATGCCAAGAAGAGTTGGAAGGCGAAGTGCCAGATATGCTTGCGTCCGAACTGGACGATCACGGGTTGGAATGGGCGGATGCGTGCCCGTCGGAATTATCGTTTTTGCCCGCAATGGATTTGCCCGGCCAGATGCCGAAGAAAAGCTGGGCGGCTCGGGTTCATTAGATAATTTTCTATTCTAATTCCATGTCATTCCCGCGAAAGCGGGAATCCAGTTGGCAGTAGTGGTATGGATTCCCGCTTTCGCGGGAATGACAAAACATAGCACTATGTGCGGCTCAGCAACTCCAACAACGCCAGTGCCGCCACCTGTTCCGCCACGCGTTTTGAATTCCCCTCCCCCGTCGCCTTCTTGCCTGCGCCTTCGGCTTCCATCAGGAAATACGGCGCGTGGTCGGGGCCTTTGCGGGAGAGTTCGGTGTAGACGGGCAAGGGCGCGCTGCGGGCTTGCAGCCATTCCTGTAGGCTGGTCTTGGCATCCTTGGGCGGGTCCATATGGGCTTGTAAGAGAGGCGTCCACAGGTCGATGACGACTTCCTTCGCGGCGTCATATCCGCCATCCAAATAAATCGCGCCGATCAAGGCTTCGCACGCGTCCTCCAGATTGGAGGGGGTGGTGCGGCCTTCGGTCTCTTCCGAGGGGGAGAGGATGAGCGCGGCGCCCAAGTCGAGGGAGATGGCGATGGCGACCAATGTGTCACGGCAGACGAGCCCGGCATGACGGCGCGCGAGTTCGCCTTCGGACTCGCCGGGGAAACGGGTGTAGAGGAGTTCGGCGACGACGAGGCCGATGACGCGGTCGCCTAAGAATTCCAGCCGCTGATTATTGATCGGGTGGCCGGAACTGCGATGGGTGAAGGCGGCTGTTTTCAGCGCTTCATTCCTGAACTGATAATCCATCGTCGGCATATCAATTCAATGCGGTGAAGAAGCGGTCACCACGGATGGCGAAGGGCCATTTCCAGATTTCCCAGAAATGTGCGTTATCGCCGACGGAGAAGAGGATGAGTTCGGCCCGGCCAATCAGGTTTTCCTCTGGCACGAAGCCGACATCGTTCATGAAACGACTGTCGGTGGAATTATCGCGGTTATCGCCCATCATGAAATAATGGCCGTCCGGCACGGTGTAAATCGCTGTATTGTCCGGCGTGAAGCCGCTGGCATCGGGGGAGATCATCGCCATGTCCAACGTGTGGTAGGTCTTCCCGCTGTCGAGCGTTTCCTGATACTCGTCCACCTGACGGGGTTTGCCGTCATCCAGCACGTCGAAATAGAGGGTCTGGATGAATTTGCGGGTGACCATCTTGCCGTTGATGTGGAGTGCACCGTCGATGACCTGAATCTTGTCGCCGGGAAGCCCTATCAGGCGTTTGATATAGTCGATCCTCGGGTTGGTGGGCAGGCGGAAGACGATGATGTCCCCCCGCTCCGGCTCGCTGGCCATGATGCGGCCATCGAACAGTTTCGCGCCGTAGGGGAAGGAATAGCGGCTGTAGCCGTAGGAGAATTTGGACACGAACAGGTAATCGCCGACCAGCAGCGTATTTTTCATGGAGCCGGAGGGGATGTGGAACGGCTCGAACAGGAAGCTGCGGAAGATCATCGCCAGCAGTACGGCGTAGATGATGGTGCGGAACGTATCGTCCCACGGCTTTACCGGTTTCGCAGGCTTTTCGGCGGGTGGGGTCTGGGGTTCGGCGGCAGGCGGGGCTTTTCTGAACATGCGGGGTTCCTTATCGGGCGTACCATGTCAAACCGGGAGGAATTTTCAATGGAATTCTTGTGTGTCGCCCATAATCGCCGGATTTTCAGGGGTGGGGAGAGGTTTAGAGGATTTGAGGTTTGGAGGTTTGGAAGAAGGCAGGAGCAGTGGGTTTGTCGCTGCGTGCCATCTTGCGCTTGACTGAACGGCCCTCCTCCTGCATTAAGGGGGAACTTGCCGCTTGGCTGATGCAGCCCCGGCAAGACGCCTTTCAGCCCAGCCGCTGGAGGCGATATGTGTGGAGCGGTGGCCGAGTGGCTGAAGGCGGCGGTTTGCTAAACCGTTATACGGCTTATACCGTATCGGAGGTTCGAATCCTCTCCGCTCCTCCATTTTTTTCCCCTAGGCTCAGAAGTGTCAAAAGTTTTAAAAAATGCGCTTACAAGAAATATTTTACTCAAAAACCGAAATGATGGCATTTTTTAATGCTTTAAAAAACGAAGTTCCTGCACGAGAAGAAAAACGCCATAAAGAGCGACAAATTAAGAAAGAGATATACTGTCTGGAGCGATACTTGCGAATGCCATCATGCAGCCAAAGGCTTTCTTTTCCTTTAGAAGTTATACAAGTACAAGAAGGTGAATTCCCTGACTTTCGGATTGTTTCTCCCCGGGGAGTTATTGGGCTTGAAGTAACGGAAGCCACAGAAGAGAATTACCAGCAGCATCTAACTCTTTTATATGAGACTGGGGAATTACATGATGCAAAAATATACAATGGCATTGGAGGCATGGGTGCAGGAAATAGCGTCGAATTGCAGTGTGCGAATACGGTAGTTAAAAGCATCATTAAAAAAACGGCAAAACTATTAAAACATCTCTCTAAAAACGTTGATATTAATCATTACGAATTACTGATATATGTAAATATAAACTTGGAGCCAGATCCAAAAAAAATGTTTGGGTTTATCCGGGAAAGCTTACGTCCAGATCATGGGTTTGAATATATTTCAATTATTACCAGCGCAAGCGATAATAATGGCGAGTATTTACTTTATAAAATAAATACCGATTATCCCATTAAGTGGAATATTGCATGTAAATAAATTTACGAATTTTATTATATTCAAGGACAGTACCCAGCTTGTTGCGAGGCAATAAGTTTTCCTTGAGTATTATAGTCAGCACAATAAAAAAGCGGTTCATCTAAAATTATTGAATTGTTTTGAACGGTAAAGTCGTCGCTTTTTACAAGTGTAAAAAATACCCCTGCAATACAACATATTTTTAGCGCTTTATAAAATATACCGAGATGTGGTTTCAATTTTTTGCGCCTAATACTACTAAAGATATAAACGATAGTTGCCACAGAAACATAAAGGGTTCCAAACATAAATACATAAGGTATAAAAGGAACCACCCATGCCTTAGCAGAAGCATTATACCACTCGTCTCGTAGCAACGGATCTGTGAGCGTATTGGCAACTACAAATACCAAGACAGCAACTACTAAGAGAACGCCAAATTTAATTACACGAATTAGCGGCTTAGTATCCGAAAGTGCAAAATCGTTTTTATCAGTTTCTTGCATAGTATCTCGTTATTATGTCAACATAAAAAAGCAGATTACCAATTAATTTAAATTAGTAAAATTATATTTTTTTACAACGGAAAGAAGTGCGGCAACAATAGCGAATACGCCGCCCACATAATCAGCGTCAGGGGAATCCCTACGCGCATGAAGTCGCTGAATTTATACCCCCCTGCACTATAGACCAAGAGATTACAATTATCGGCCATCGGGGTGGCATAGCTCATGTTGACGCCGAAGAGGACGGCGAGGACGAAGGCATCGGGGGAGTAGTCCATGGTCTGGGCGATCTTGACGGCGATAGGCGTGCCGATGACGGCGGCGGCGCTGTTGGAGATGAGGTTGCTGAGGAGCGCCATGAAGAGGATGAGGCCGGAGATGATGTATTCACCGGGCAAGCCGGAGGTGACGCTCACGAACTCATAGGCAAGCCACTGCGCCGCGCCCGTCTGTACCATCGCGAAACTGAGGGCGATACTGGCGACGGTGAGGAAGATCATCTGCGAATCGAGCGCGCGGATGGCGTCCTGCCACGTCACGCAGCGGGTGAGGATCATCACCAGCACCCCGCAGATGGCGGCGGAGGCGACCGAGAGTATCTTGAGCGAGGCGAGCAAAACGATCGCCCCCATGATGAGCAAGGTCAGTGGCGCTTTGGATGTCTCAGGGAGGACGGTCGAGGCATCCAACACCAGCATCTTGCCGCTGCGCTTGATGTCTTCGATATGGGCTTTGCCTGCTTGGACGAGGATGACATCCCCCGTGCGGAGGCGGATATTGTGGAGGTCTTTCTTCACCTTCACCGCCTGATTGTCGGCGCGGTGGATGGCGAGCGGGATGAGGTCGTACTCCTCGTCGAAATGGACTTCCTTCAAGGTGCGGCCAAGCAGGAATGAATTGCGCGTGACAACCAACTCGGCCAGTTGCTGGTCTTTGTCTTCCAGTGGATTCTCATCATCAATCTCGTGATCATTGACGTAGAGCGTGCCGCCCAATGCTTTCTCCAATTCCTTGAGGCCTTCGGGCGTATCCTGCACCAAGAGCATATCCCCTGCCCTCAGCGTCACGTCAGGCAAGGCGGCGATGGTGAGGCCTCCGCTGCGCTTGAGGCTGGAGATTTTCGCGCGCGTACCGCTCTTGATGGCGTCGGAGAGTTTCTTGCCGTCGGCGAAACTATCCTCCGCGACTTTCAATTGCGCGGTGAAGATGCGCGGGGACGTATCCGGCATCCGCGGTTTGCGTTCGGGCAGCAGACGCGGCGCGACCAGCCACAGATAGAGGATGCCTATCGAGCCTGCGATGCTGGCCGGGACGAAGAAGTCAAACATATGGAATTCCTTGACGCCCAACGCAGCGGCGGAGGAGATAACCAGCAGGTTCAGTGACGTCCCGATAGGGGTTGCCATCCCGCCCATCTGGGCGGAGAAGGTCATCGGCATCAGGGTCTTGGACGATGGCATCCCCGATTTGACGGCGACGCCGATCAGCAGCGGGATCATCAGCACGACCTGCGGCGTATTGTTCATGAAGGCGCTGACGATGGCGGTGACGATGAGCATGGCGAGGAAGGCGAACATCGGCGCTTTGTTCCAATGCCGTGCCACCAGCCGCCCGACGGGCGCGAGCGCTCCGGTACGCACCAGCCCTTCGCTAGCCATCATCAGCGCGCAAATGGCGATCAGCGCTTCGTTGGAAAAGCCGTTGAGGAAATTGGCGACATCGATCTCGCCGCCTTTGAGGTCATACGGGAAAATCGTGAAGCCGATGGTGAGGATGGCCACGACTGAAAGACTGGACGTCTCGATGGGAATAGAGCGGCGGCTGAACAGGAACAGCGCGAAGAAGGTCAGCGCCATGACAGCCAGTGCATGGGGATTCAGTGAAGCGGCTTCCATCGTCGTATCCTATCGGGGTGGGTGTTCATCTTATCTTCTGATGGAGGTAACATAAATTCCCTATCATGACCGCCACATTATTGGATATATCCACGCCCCCGTGCTTGTAACGGATATTTCGGCAACAGGTTGTGGCACACAAACCTCGACATGTTATTGAGGATACTTGAAAATATGCGTGGAAAACGGTGCATCAGCGGTTGCGGAGGGGGCGTAATTATTGCACAATCGAAAGCTGACCAAAACCCGTTAGCGAATCGAGTTCTCCCCGCATGATGCTTCATGGCTCCCCTCTTATCTCCACGCTCGTTGTCGGGCTGACCGCCGCGTTCATCGGCGGCATCGTCGCGTCCAAGCTCCGCTTGTCGCCGATCGTGGGGTATCTGTTGGCGGGCATCATCATCGGGCCGTTCACGCCGGGGTTCGTCGCCAATGCGGAGATCGCCAAGGAGTTATCGGAGATAGGCATCGTCCTGCTCATGTTCGGGGTGGGTTTACATTTTTCGCTGAAGGATTTGCTGGAAGTCAAAGGTATCGCCATCCCCGGCGCGGTGGGGCAGATACTGGTGGCAACCGGACTCGGTGCATGGGTCGCGGTGAGTTGGGGCTGGCCGTTGCCGAGCGGGCTATTGTTCGGACTGGCGCTCTCAGTCGCGAGTACGGTCGTGCTGCTGCGCGCGCTGGAGGAGAATAATTCGCTGCACTCCATCAACGGGCATATCGCGGTGGGCTGGCTCATCGTGGAAGATCTGGTGATGGTGCTGGCGCTGGTATTACTGCCCACACTGGCGCTGGAGGCAAGTAAGCCGGGGCCGATGGCCATGGAGGATCTGCTATTGCCGCTGGTGATTGCCATCGGGAAGATTATCGCGTTCATCGTGTTCATGCTGGTGGCGGGGAAGCGGGCGTTACCGTGGTTGCTGGATATGGTCGCGCGCACGCATTCGCGGGAATTATTCACGTTGGCGGTGTTCACCGTGGCGGTGAGCGTGGCATTCGGCGCGGCGTATCTGTTCGATATTTCGTTCGCGCTCGGCGCGTTCTTCGCAGGGATGATGATCAAGGAATCCTCCCTCAGCAGCGAAGTCGCCGAGAAGGCGATGCCGTTTCAGGATGCGTTCGCGGTGTTGTTCTTCGTCGCGGTGGGGATGTTGTTCAACCCGATGATTCTCATCGAGCAGCCGTGGCATGTGCTGGCGGTGGTGCTCATCATCATGGTGGGAAAATCCATTGCGGCATTCGCCATCGTGCTCGCCTTCAAATACCCGGCGCGGACGGGGATGATGGTGGCGGCGTGCCTTGCGCAGATTGGAGAGTTCTCGTTCATCCTCGGGACGCTGGGGATGCAGTATAAATTACTGTCGGACGAGGCGTACAGCCTCATCCTCGCCGGGGCGCTGGTGTCGATCACACTGAACCCGCTGGCGTTTCACGCGGTGCGGGCGGTGCATGTGTATAGCGCCCGGCACCCGCGCCTGTCGCGCTGGTTCAACATCACCGATGACGGGCTGACCAGCCTGACGGGTCAGGAGAAGCAGACGTTGAAAGACCTTATCATCCTCGTCGGGTTCGGGCGGGTGGGGAAACATATCCAGCTGGATGTGGAGTCGGCGCATATGGACCTCGTCATCATCGACCTCAACCGCGAGCGGGTGGAGGTGATGCGCGAAAAAGGGCTACACGCCATCGCGGGGGATGCGACGCATATCGAGACGTTGCAGGAAGCGGCTATCGACAAGGCGAAGGCCATCATCGTCGCCGTGCCCAACCCGTTCGAGGCGCGGCGCATCGTGGAGGCAGCGCGGGAGTTGAAGCCGGACATCAAGGTGCTGGTGCGCGCGCATAGCGAGGAGGAGTTGGCCTATTTCGAGGGGCAGAAGGTCGATCTCGCGGTGATGGGCGTGCAGGAAGTGGCGCACCGGATGGTGGAGTACTTGCACGGCAACACCTCCGCCAAGCCGCACGGGGCGTGAGACTCACGCTCCTTATTCCAAATTTATACGCATCCATGTAACGATTGCGGGATGTGCGCGAACCCGGTAGGGTCGCTGTAACCCTTCATGTTGGAGTCACTATGTCCTTGCGCTTTGCCCTTCCCCTGCTGTTCACCGCCCTTCCCTTCGCTGTCATGGCACAGGAATCTTCGCCGCAGAATCCGGATTGGAGATTCTCGCTCGGTGCGGGGACGGTGTATGCACCGGCGTATGTCGGGGCGGAGGATTACCAGCTTTCGGTCTATCCCGATGCGCGGGCCTATTACAAGGATACGTTCTTCGCCTCCATCCCGGAAGGGGTTGGTTATAATGTCATCAATAAGGACGGGTGGCGCGTCGCCCCCCTTGCCAAGATCGGCTGGGGACGGGATGAGGACGGGGAAGGCCCGTTCGCCGTTACGGGCCGTGACGTGAACGCGCTGCGCGGCATGGGCGATGTGGATGATGCGCTCGAAGTCGGCGGTCTCGTCGAATACACGCATCGACCTTTCACCACCAAGGTGGAGCTCCGCCAGGGCATCGGCGGGCATGAGGGGATGATCGGCGAAGCGGGCGTCAATTACGGCGGGCAGCTTGCCCAGTATACGCGCCCTGTCTCCTACTCCTTCGGCCCACGCCTCGTCTGGGGGGATTCGGATTACAACAACGCCTTCTTCGGCGTCGATAACGGCCAGTCGGCCCGTTCCGGCCTCTCACCCTACAAGGCCGATAGCGGCCTCGTCTCCTACGGCGTCGGCGGGATGATGATGGTTCCCGTCACCGACACCATCGCCGTCACGGCCTTCACCAGCTACGACCGCCTAGGCGAAGAGCCGGGTGATTCACCATTAGTGGAAGAACGCGGGAGCAAGAACCAGTTCATGACCGGGCTGGGGATGAGTTATCAGTTTGGATATTAACCTTATCTCTTGTTGAGTTGCATAATGCAGTTTAACATCGCGAGATGTTCAAAAAACCTACAGCCTTTATTTTAGGTGCTGGAGCCAGTTGGCATTATGGCTATCCAACTGGAGAAAAGCTTGTTTATAAAATTCTTGAGAATCTTAACAAACTGCTTGGTCATATAAATAATTTCTCAGAAGGTAATCCTTACACTCCCGACTATATAGTTGAGTTGACTAAAGAGAAGCTAAAACTTCCTCCTGAACACACCAACGAATTGTATGGAGATTTTCATTTGGGGTGGCGACTTTTTAAAGAAAAAGCTGAAACTCTATTAACTCGAATAAAAGATGCAAATCCCCTTGTAATCGACCATTTTCTAGGGAAAAATGAAGATGTAAGCGTTTTAGCAAAGATGCTAATTGCATGGGTTATTTTAGAGTGTGAGCACGAATCGCATCAACATAAACGCAATGAGAATAGACGTGATGATTATCGCAATATCGCTGACCCTGGCAATAAGGGCCGCGTTGATTATATCCAGACCGATAAATTTCGAGATGACTGGTGTCGCTTTGTAATTCATCAACTTATGGATTGCGAACAACCAATTGATTTGCTCAACAATAAAGTTGATTTTATTACTTTTAATTACGATCTCTCATTAGAGAGTCGTTTGTCCAGCGGGTTGAAAGTTCATTCCTTTTTTGAAGGAAAAAATATTGATGCTTTTCTAAATCAGCACATTCATCATCTTTATGGAAAAGTTAGAGATGATGGAATAGCCAATATCATTTTGCCATCTAGCGTAAACGATAGAAATTACCAACAAAATTTTCGTGATTTTCTTAATCAAATAACGGCAGCCTCAAAAGGAATTAAAACAATTAGTCCGATTGAAAAAGGAGAAGATAAAATCACCTTTCAAAAAGCTAAAGATATTCTCTCTAAAGCAAAAGTTGTTTACATACTTGGATATGGTTTTGACAATAGAAATAGCTCTCTCTTGGACTTAAATAACTATCTTTCCGAAAGTAAAAATAAGCATGTAATGTTTACCAATTTTGAAAACAGCAACCGTATAAATAAAAAGGCTTCTAAAATCTTTTTTAACTCGTCATTTAGAAGATTTCTTCAGGAAGATATTCATGGGTCCCCACAGGAAAATTCTAGCTATTTTGAAAAAAGCACTAAGGATGTCTACAGAGCGTTAGAGGTTGACTTTGATTCGCTTGAATCAAATGAATAAGAGAGCGGAGCACCTTTCGGCACTCCGCCCTCTTCTATCGTGATTCCCGAGACTAATTACACATGTTTCGTGTGCACAGCGTCACGGTCGTAGATCGTGTCGAAATCGTCACGGATGCGGCCGCCGAGGGCGCCGGATACGCAGCCGATGAATGCACCGAGGAGTAAGGCCATCGCGGTGAAGAAGGAGAGACGGGCAGCGGTTTCGCGTGCTTCATCTGCGGCTTTCTTCAGGTCTTTGCGGGCTTCCTTCATGTCGGCCATCACTTCGTCCACGCGGGCGTTGGCTTCCTCTTCCGAAAGATTCGTACGCTCCGCGATGAGCTGCGCGAGATAGGCTTCATCCTTTTCAGAAATCTTGCCATCCTTCGCCGCCATCAGGAAGATGCGTCCCGCTTCGCTACGGGACTGCGCTGCGGTGGGACGCTCTGATGCATCGTCCGCGTCACGCGTCGTGTTGTCGTCACCATATTCGGACGTGTCATCTTCCGAGGTGGTGTCGGCGTTGTTGCGGAACAGGCTGTCGATGTAATAGCCGTTGACGTCCATCGACCCCAGCTCATCCGCATTGGCGGCTGCACCGGCAGCAGCGCCCATGGATGCGCCGGAGGCGACTTTGCCCGCCGCGTCCGTCGCCCCGCCGATGACGGCGCTGGCGGC
>JBGTBD010000003.1:0-66235 GCA_041749475.1 Rickettsiales bacterium | reverse complement strand
CGCAAGGTCGGCCACCTGTACGCTGGTGACGCTGGTAGAAGACGGCGCACTCGTCGCCGCATTCCCCGCGATGCCATACCATTCCGCAGGTTTGTCAAGCCCGAGGCTGGCGATATACTGCTCGGTTTCGTCCGGCAGATATTCTACACGCACCGTTGCTTTGCCGTCGCGTATCAGCCCGATTTTCTCCGCCGCACCCTTGGAGAGGTCGATGACGCGGTTGCTATGGAACGGCCCCCGGTCATTGACGCGGACAACGACGCTTTTGCCGCTATCAATGCGCGTCACCCGGACGAAGGACGGCATGGGCAAGGTGGGATGCGCCGCCGTAACGTCACTGGTATTGAAGCGTTCGCCGCTCGCCGTCATCCGCCCGTGGAATCCCGGTCCGTACCATGAAGCGGTTCCCACTTCCTGATAGGCGGGCTGGTAACTCGGCGCGTAGGTCTTGCCGTTGATGGTATAGGGTTTACCGATTTTAATGGCAGTAGGTTTCTCTGTGCCTCCGTAAGGCGAATATTCGGAATTGCCGCCGCCACATGCAGCGAGCAGGCAGAGGAATGGTAATGCTGCGTAGTGCTTCATTTCCCGGCGATCCTGTCTGCGAGTGTACCCACAGCCGTCGCGAAGTAGCGTGACCGATTCCATTTGAGGATAACCGGATAATTCCGGGTAATAAGATATGCCCCTTCATAGCTCTGGCCGGGGAACATCAGCGCATATTCCGTAGCCTCATTAGGCAGCGCCGCCCCGTGGGGCAGAGTCACGCCCATCTTCTGATATTCCGCGACCGGACGGAACACGGCGATGTCAGCCAGCTTCTCGTCGAACCCGCGCGGGACTTTCACTTCGCGACCCCAGCTTATCTGATTATTCCATCCCGACTTACTCAGGTAATTGGCGATGGAGGCGAACACGTCAGCCTGCGTATTCCAGATATCCTTATGCCCGTCTCCGCTCTCATCCACCGCGAAGTTGAAGAAGCTGGACGGCATGAATTGACATTGCCCCATCGCCCCCGCCCACGAGCCCTTCATCTGGCCATACGTGATATGCCCCTGCTGGATAATCAGCAGCGACTTGATGAGTTCATCCTTAAAGAAATCGGCGCGGCGACCTTCATAAGCCAGCGTTGCCAGCGCGATGGGCACGTTGAACCCACCGGTATTGGTCCCATAGTTGGTCTCGATACCCCACAGCGCCACGATATACTGCCCCGGCACGCCATATTTCTGCGCGATGCGGTCGATAAGCGGCTTGTTCTCCGCATATCGGCGACGTCCTTCATTGACGCGTGAACCAGGAACGACCTGCGTGAGATAGGTGGTGAACGTCTTGGTTCCCTCCGGCTGCTTACGGTCAAGGTCGATGATGCGTTGGATGGGCGTGAAACCCTTGCTCGGTGGGAATACCGTATCGAATAGTTCCGGGGATACTCCCTTGCTCACCGCCTCCTGCTTCGTCTGCTGAAGCCAGAATCCGACGGGTTGTTCCAGCCCCGCCAGCGCAGGTGTTGCACAGGATATTAAAATCAGGCCGAGGATGAAATACCGCATAACGCTCCTATATGATAGTTTAGTTATGGACAGAGTCGTCCGAATTGACAAGTATTAACGCTATGGCCCTGACCCCTGTCATCATTAAATCGGTGTTGCGTGGCGAAGAGCAACGCCTGCGCAAGCATTTCCTCCCCGCTGGCGAGATTGCCGTCATCTCGGACGTCAACACGTGGCAGGTCGGCGGCAAGGCGTGGGCGGAGCATATCGACGACGCCCGCGCCATCACCTACGACACCCCTCCCCGCCCCACGGTGGCAACGGCAGAATTACTGGCGGCGGATATCTCCGGCTGTCGCGGCGTCATCGCGGTGGGCAGCGGGACGCTGAACGATCTCTGCAAATACGCCTCGCACCGCCTGCGCATCCCCTACCTCGTCATCACCACCGCGCCCTCAATGAACGGGTATCTCTCGGCGAATGCATCGCTGGAAAATCTCAGCGGACTGAAATCCTCACATGAAACCCACAAGCCCGTGGCCGTCTGCGCTGAATTGGACACCCTCGCCAACGCTCCCCTGCGTTTGATACAAGCCGGGTTGGGCGACGCCCTCGCCGTTTTTACCGCGCGCATCGACTGGCTTTTTTCCCACCTCATGCTTGGCACAGCGTATGACGACCGCATCTACCAGATGATTTCCCCGCACATGGAAGCGGTGATGGATAGCGCCAAGCGTCTGCTGAAACGTGACGCCATGGCCATCGAACAACTCTTCCGCCTGCTTCTGATGGGTGGTGAGGGGATGACGCGGATGCACTCCAGCATCCCCTACAGCGGTGGCGAACACATGATCGCCCACACGCTGGAAATGCAACATGGCGAACGCGTCAAACAATACCTTCACGGCGAACAGATCGCCATTACCAGCTTCACGATGGCTACATTACAGGAGCATTTCCTGAAACATGAGTCCGTGGAATGGCAGATGGACGACGCGCCCGAAAGCATGGCGACCGAAGGCTACCGCGCCAAACAAGCCGCGATGGAAGCCACTCCCCTCACCGCTTCCCGCTGGCAGGAAGTCCGCACCGCTCTGCAACCTTACCTCTACCCGGCAGAACAATTACTGCATTTACTCGAAGTGGCCGACCTCCAGACCGACCCATCCACCCTCGGTATTTCCCTCAACCAGTACGCAACAGCAGTCGATTCCGCTCGCTACACAAGGGATCGCCTTACTTTTTTGGATATTAAATAATACCAAATAATTTTAGTGCAAATTTAAATAAAAATGATAATATTAATACACTATTAACAAAATAACGGTGAGTGTATATGAAATCCTCGTCCCAGACTTTACTCGCATTCGTCACCATCAGCCTCCTTTCCAGCACAAGCACATTTGCCTCTCCTGAAAGACCTGCGGCTCACGATGTCTGCGAAAGCCCAATGATCCACACCAGCCCGAAACATTTCACGATTGAACCGAAAGACCAGAATAAGCCATGGGGCGGCAAGTTCGTCGGCAACGTGCTGCATGCAGACGGCACGGCAGCCCTGACGCTTTCCAAAGCAAGCCCCATCGCAGTGCGTTTCGTCGCCGAGAAGACGGGCAATATTACCTCCATCCGCTGGCATGCCGCCGCGGTTCCGATTCCCGTCCCCACTCAGCCCCCCGTGACCGAGGGACAGGGTGTACCTGATGCACGCGTTACCCCCACCTTAGGCGGTAAAGTCGTAGTCAAGCTCATCAAGGGCGACGGCAAAGGCCACCCCTCGACCCTTCCGGCGGATGTCATCGCCGAGACGGCGGATAATAACGAACTGCCGATGGGCGAAGGCAATCCCTTCTGGCAATTCAAGGCTCCTGCCAAGGTCGTTGCGAATACGCCCTATTTCCTCGTCTTCTACCAGCTGGAAGACCACAAACTCATCGGCCTGGTAACGCAGACGGTCGCTGATACCGTAACCACGCAACCCGCACCTCCCGCAGGCGAACCGGTACAGCCGGTACAAGGCCAAGGAGCGATTAGGGATGATGGAACCAACATGCCGCGCATCACCCCTCCCTTGCTACGCGACGGGGTTGCAGGACCATTCTATAACGCGAAGACCCCGATCAAGATACGCCAGTTGGTCTCCCTCCCATGCGCGCCCGGGTTGGCATGCCCTGCTGTACTGACCGAACAATGGCAAAACGTCCCCGGGCAGGCGGTCGGCAATTATGAGCTGACGTATGACGATGGTGTCGTCACCGGTCCAAGCATTCTTTCCGCAGGCGCGAATCCCGATTTGGCTATAGAAAAAATCGGTGGACCCAACCGTGTTCGTGAAGCGTTCATCGTCAAAGACGAGACCTATGCATCCGGCGTCTGGTTCCGCGCATGGCGTACTCTTGATAGAGCGACCGTACCACCCGTGATCACACAGCCAGCTCAGGGCACGACAGAAGCGAAGCGTGAGCCAAACAACAACCTCCGCGTCATCATTCGCGATGCGGAGTTCAAAGCACTCAAAGTGGTCAGCCTGCCTCCCTGCGCGATTTCGTTCAAACCCGGCCGCAAATGGCAGTTTGCTCAATTCAACGGCACGCTGAAACTGACGCCGGGGAAATACTATATCGTCTTCCGTGCGGACAAGCCCATATACGAGACAAGCCTGACGCAGGATGGTCGTGCACTTCAATACAAGAGCAAGAACATCCCCGGCATCGCTGAAACGGACGTAGAACTGGGCGCCCAAATAACAACCGACGACGGCAAGACGTGGCGCGGCGCGAAGTTCAAGCCAAGCACTGCAACCACGACGTTTGATCCCTCAGCGCATATCACCGCCGGGATGCAGACTTACCAATAGAATTCCTTGTGATAGAGCGAATGCGCCGGGGGGAGACATCCTCCCGGCGTTTTTTTATCCCCGTCCGCGATACATCGGCACATCGAGCGTCGGGATATACACATCTTTCGGCTGAACGCTGGTTTGATAGAAAATATCGAGGGGAATCCCCCCGCGCGGGAACCAGTATCCCGCGATACGCAGCCATGTCGGCTCAGCTGCCTCCACCAGACGTCGCGCGATACCCACCGTACAATCCTCATGGAACGCCCCGTGATTACGGTATGACCCGAGGAATAACTTCAGCGATTTACTTTCCACAATAAATTTACGCGGCACATAGTCGATGACCAGATGCGCGAAATCCGGCTGCCCGGTGATAGGACAGAGCGACGTGAATTCCGGGCAGGTGAAACGGATAGCATAATCCACCCCCGGCTGCGGATTCTCCACGCATTCGATGACGGCCTGTTCAGGTGATGCCGGTAACGGCGTCTTCTCACCAAGCTGGGAAAGGGAGGGGTAGATGGTTTCTTCGGTCATATTCCATCAATAGGAATATTATTACCTCTACGCAAGCTGGAATCTACATGTGTTATAACGAGGCAAGCAGGCCGAGTCAGCCCTGAGCTGTGAGCGCAGTGAACAGCCTATTGCGTAGCGCAGTAGCGCGAGCAGGGGCATCAAATATTCTGATAAACCGTCGGGTCATCCACACCCGCTTCCTCAAACCCTTTGCGGCGCAACTGACAGGAATCACAATTTCCACATGCTGCACCGTCCTCGGAAGGGTCATAACAACTCACCGTCAAGCTATAATCCACCCCCAATTCCATGCCCTTCTCGATGATCTGCGCCTTAGTGAGCGCAATCAGCGGCGTATAGATGCGCAGGCGCTTCTCCGGCTTCAGCGCGTTGAACGTCGCTGTCGCCAGATTTGCCATCTGCTCGAACGCATATATATATTCCGCCCGGCAATCGGGATACCCACTATAATCCACTGCATTGACGCCGATGAAGATGGCATTGGCTTCCACCACTTCCGCATAGGCCAGCGCGAAGGAAAGGAAGATGGTATTGCGCGCCGGGACATAAGTAACCGGAACGCCCTCCCCGATCTCCTTCGCACTCCGCGATTTCGGCACATCGATGTCGTCCGTCAACGCCGACCCGCCGAACAGCCGCAAATCGATATTGGCGAACCGATGTTCCCGCACACCGAGATACTCCGCCACCCGCTCCGCCGCTTCCAGCTCCGCACTATGCCGCTGCCCATAGGCGAAGCTGAGCGCATAGAGATCGAACTTCTCCTCCTGCGCAATCGCCCCCACCGTCGCCGAATCCAGCCCGCCGGATAATAATAGGATCGCTTTTTTAGTCATGGATTACGGATGGCCTAGCTGCATATAAATTGCAAGGGGATTATAACGACGGGGCTGCGTCGTCTTTTTTTCGAAAGCGTTCGCCGAATCCCGGATTCAATACAGGCGCACCGAATTCCGCTGCATGCGTCTGATGGAAATCAAGCACCACATGGGTAATGGCATGTATCTTCTGGGCGGTCTCTACATCTTGTGGGGTTAGGAATTTCTTATGGTGATGCGCAGCGCGCGTTCTATCTTCTTCCTCGTACCGCTCAAAGAAATGGTCTATCGCGAAAAGTCCTGTCGTCCATCGCGTCACCAGATATTTCTGGTCATTACTTGCGGTGGGTGCTGTGGCGATTCCTTTGCTCAGCAATTCCTTGAATACGTCCCATATCATCTGGTTTGCCGTATCCTCTTTCAGGAGTAATGCTTTTTTTCCCTCACCAATATAGTGATCCGCCTCAAGAGTTACTTTTATATCCTTTAGAGCCGTATCCACCCTGTCCGTCAGTGAATCACCCTCTACACTATGGAACGCGGCATCCAGATAAGCAATAAGTTGAGGGAATGTTTTAGGCTTCGCCAAATCCTCTAGAGATGTTTTTGGAAGAGGTGTCACAAAATCGTTCATCGAATCATTCTTATTGTTTCAATTGTTATAAGCATATCCCTCATACCTTCGTATGAAAATACCATGACAATCGCTAGCGCATCCCAAGCATCTTATGAATCTGCAAACTCAGCCGATACCCCTCCCGTAGCGCCGTATCCCTCGCCCATGCAAGGTTCTCGCTATTCTTAAGCGCATCCTGCTCATCCATCGGTTGCACATAGACCGGAATGCCATAATCCCCCTGCCCCACGTCACCCACCGCACCATAGACCGGGTCATGCGCGGAAAGAATGAATTTGAACGCCGTGATGCGCGGCAGCAGATCTTCCCGCACCCGCGCATAGCGCCCGGTAGTGGTCTTCGGTGAACAGACGATCTGCACCCGCTCATCCAGCGCCTGATAGAGCGTGCCGTTCGTCTCGATTTGAATGGTAAAACCTTCCGCCAATAATCGGTCGGTCAGCAACCGTAGCGGCTGGCGCAGCGGCTCTCCACCGGTGATGACGACGAGCGTAATGTTCTCGCCCGCCTCCCGCTTCACCTGTGCGATGACCTCATCACACACCATCTCACGGAACGACTCGAATTCCGTATCGCAGAACCCACACGCTAGATTACATCCGCCGAGCCGCAGAAATACGGCAGGAACGCCCGACAGCGGCCCCTCACCCTGCAATGTCGGAAAGATTTCCTGCACCGAAAGTGTCGCTCCATCCCCTGTGACGGGTGGCCGGATGGGATTGTTGCCGAACATCTCGTTGTTTTCCTTGCGTTATGCCAGTAACCACGTTATCCCGAGATGGCATGAAACGCAATCAAAATACGCTCGAAAAAGCCCGGAAATGGCGTCCTGACACGCAAATGGTCCGCGGCGGGACGTTGCGTTCGGAATTCGGCGAGACTTCGGAGGCCATTTTCCTCAATTCCGGCTTCTGTTATGACGACGCCGAGACCGCCGCCAGCCGGTTCGACGGGACTGCCCCCGGCTACGTCTATTCCCGCTACCTCAACCCTACCTTAAAAATGCTCGAAGACCGCCTCGCTTTGCTGGAAAATGCCGAAGCCGCCTGCGTGATGGGCAGCGGCATGGCTGCCGTCTTCGCCAGCATGATGTGTTTTTTAAAAACGGGTGACCACGTCATCGCCCATAAAGTCCTCTTCGGCTCCTGCCACTACATCCTCGCGCAGGTTTTCCCGCGCTTCGGCATCGAAGTCAGCTTCATCGACGGCACATCCGAAGCCGCATGGGCCAGTGCCTTCAAACCCAATACTAAATGCGTGTTCATTGAAACACCGTCAAATCCCACGCTCGATATCATCGACATCGCCATGGTTGCGAAATACACGAAGCACATGGGCGCAAAACTGATCGTCGACAACATCTTCGCCTCCCCCCTGCTCCAGAAACCATTAGCGATGGGCGCGGACATCGTCGTCTACTCCACCACCAAACACATGGACGGCCAAGGCCGCACTCTCGGCGGTGCTGTACTGGGTGACAAGCAATTCATCGAAGAAACATTACTGCCATTCCACCGCCATACCGGCCCCGCACTCAGCCCATTCAACGCATGGGTCATCTTAAAAAGCCTGGAGACTTTCTCTCTCCGCACCGAACGCCATGTAAAGAACGCCGAAATTCTGGCAAGCTTCATGGAAGGCAAAAAAGGCATCTCCCGCGTCCTCTATCCTGGTCTGAAAAGCCATCCACATCACACCGTGGCAGCAAAGCAAATGACCTTGAACGGCAACCCTTGCGGCGGCGCGATGATCGCGATCGAAATCGCAGGTGGACGCCACGGCGCATTCCGCTTCCTGAACGCGCTGGAACTCATCGACATCTCCAACAATCTAGGCGACGCCAAAAGCCTCATCACACATCCCGCCTCCACCACCCACTCGAACCTTTCAGCAGAAGAACGCACCGCCATCGGCATCACCGAAGGACTACTGCGTCTCTCTGTAGGGATAGAGGATATCGAGGATTTAAAAGAGGATATCGCGAACGCGCTGGTTTAGCCCCTGCCCGAATGCGCCCCCTGTTCATGATAAACGGGTTTTATTTCTTGTTCATAAAGCGCTGGTAGCGGGGGGTACTTCGGTGTAATCATCATCAAAATTGATTTTAACGCGTCCACATCCCATTTCCCCTGTGGGATTAGCCTGTATTGGCACTGTAGGGTCGATGGGATATCCGCGCGCAACATCTATTAAATGATGGGCTTTCATTCGGCTTGAGAGGCTCCTGTTATTGCTTTCAATCTTACTTGCAGATCGAGCGACGTCTTCTGCAGACATATGCTCAACCCGCAATTCATCCGAATGCGGCAAAGAGGTGCCATAGAATCCTATGGGAGGTGATATATGTTTAGTTCCGGTTAAACGTACTCGGTTGAGTATGTCTTCATCATCTCCACCATAGCCGTTATATCTTTCTTCATTATACCCACGCACCTTTTTAAACATTTCGCCGGACATCGCGATACGCCCATACAAACCGGCACATTCTAATAAACCACTGTGATTTAGTAGGGCCGTAGCCAGTCTCGAGGGTCGAACTATAACATTAAAATTCTTATGAAATTCTCTATTAAGCCACTCAGCCGTTCCCGGGGTCAGCAGGTTGTCAGCATCAAGATTAACAAGAATATCTCCGGTTGCAAGACGGTGTGCCATATTCTTGGCATGACTCATTTTAAAATCAGGAGCAGGTTCGTGCCGTGCCACTCGAATCCTGCCAGAATGAATTTCATCTGGAAAGGTGGACTTGACCCATTCTGCCGTTCCCTTTGGACAATCGTAGTCCAAGATAACGAACTCCACGTTAGGGTAATCCTTACACGCTTCCAGATTCGCGGGAAGCGTCTTCTTCAAGAACTCCAGACGATCTTTGCAGGTAGTACAAAATGAAATTTTATAGGGATCGGAAATACCATGCCAGAACATAACTATCCTTGTATAATCATTATACAATAACAGTTTAACAAGCCAAAAATGTTAAGAATATATTAAGAATTAGCGGGCAAAGCATTTATATAAGAAACCTACCCCCAGAAACCGCCGCCATCGTCTTTCTTATTACCCCACATATCCGTGCCTCCGCCGCTGGAGCCGCTGCCCCACACACCACCGCCGGTATTACCGCCGTGTCCTTTCGTTCCATAAAGGGAGCCGCCCCGGCTATGATTGGATTTTTCGAGGAAGCGGGCGATAGTGTATTCGTTATAGCTGCTGCCCGACCAGTTGCAGATATGCGTCCCGTTGCTGGCTTTCACTTTACCGGTTTTCTTATCGATCGACGCAACGATTTTATTGTGCGAATCATAGATACGTCCATCCGCGTCGATGCGCCCGCCCTGCATCCCTGTCAAAAATTTAGGGGTGATGTTCACCTCTTTGCGCTTCGAGCCTTTTTTCATTTCTCGTTTCGCTTTATCACGCGCCATCTTTTCAAGCGTTTCCATAGCGGATTTGGACATCTGGCGTTCCCCGCCTCCGGAAGTTCCCGGTAACATCACGCCGAACTTCGCACCTTTCATGGCCTCTTTTTTATAGGCATCCATCTTTTCGCTGACCATTTTCTTGTAGCGTTCATCGGAGGTCAGGTTCTCGTCGGATTCACCCTTCATCTTCTTGATGAACATATCCTTGGCGCTGCGCTTGGTGTGCTGGAATCCACCCGCCCCCCCCGTTCCTCCTGAACGCCCACCTGAAAAGCCACGTGACATACGAAATCCTCCTGATTACTATAAGAGAATAATACCATTTTATGACCCTCAACGAATGTGAAGAATTTATGACAAGTCTTATGCGACTCTCCGTGAAATATGCTTTTCTGCTCACTTTTTTTCTTTCCCTTTCAGCATCATACGCACAGGCCGCCAATGTCAGGATTCAAATCAACGGGCCGAAACACCTGCCGGTGGAATTCACGGTCGAGCAGGCATTCACTGAGGAACAGCGCGCCAAAGGCCTGATGCATCGCCACCAGTTGGGAGCGAACGAGGGGATGTTATTCTATTTCCCAAACAAAGATCGTCACCAGATATGGATGAAAGATACCTTCATTCCGCTCGACATCATCTACCTCTCTCCGAAATTTGAAATCCAGCAAATCTTCGCCAACGCGCAGCCGGAGTCATTGATGGTCTTCACCCCCGCAAAGCGGGCCCGCTACGTGTTGGAGATCAACGGCGGTATGGCCGCGAAGCACAAGCTGGCAGTGGGTGATACGGTCAAGTTTCTGCCCTAATCCTACTCATCCTTCAACACGTGAGTCTTCACACATGCGAATCCTGCTTCTTTCTTTCGGCCTGATAGTTAGCGCCTTCTCCGCGATGGCCGCCGATGGGGGTGACGCCGTCGTCTTCACCCGCGCCACCATCTACATCGAATCCGAGCGTGAAAAAGCATCGGAAGGTGTGGATGAAGATTCAAAAAAGGCCTCAGATGAGGAGGTGGATCAGGATGACAAGAACCTCAATGAAAATGGCGATGCGCCTGCACCCGAAGAAAAGCCGGAGATGCAGAAAATCCGCTACAAATTCAGCGTGGAGATTCGCCCCCTGGCAACCACCCGGCTCGATTGGTTCCAGGCGCTTGGCTCCCTCAAACCCGGCAAAGGCATATTGCTGACGCTTCCTCCCACCACGTCGCCGCCCATAGACTGGTCGAAGCTGGTCAAACCGACCGACCTGATATACATCCGCGCCAACGGCGTGATCGATACCATCCTGCCGGA
This sequence comes from Rickettsiales bacterium, assembly GCA_041749475.1. GTDB lineage: Bacteria > Pseudomonadota > Alphaproteobacteria > Rickettsiales > UBA998 > JBGTBD01. Next base: position 55,182 of record JBGTBD010000003.1, on the reverse strand, counting down.
TGTGACGGGCGTGGAAATCACCGATGATCCCGTACCGCAGGAGCCGATACGCGCGCTACTCTATCTCAAATCCGGAACGGTAGACGCATATGACCTGAAACCGGGCAACCGGGTCATCAGCCCGCTATTCAGCCCTTCGCCACGGGTACTGCAGTAATCATCACCAATGCTTCGGCGTATGGATATTCGTCCGTCATCGTCAGATGCAGAACGGCTGAGAACCCGTCCGGCGTCATGCGCTGCAACCGCTTCTCCGCTCCGCCATGCAAGCGCAAGGTCGGCTGGCCGGAGGGCAGGTTCACCACCTCCATCTCACGCCAGAATACGCCTTGATTCAGCCCCGTCCCCAGCGCCTTAGCGCAGGCTTCCTTGGCGGCATAGCGCTTGGCATACGTCCCCGCCACCACCTTGACACCTGCACCCTCGCGCCGCGCAGCTTTCGCCCGCTCGATGTCCGTGAACACCCGGTGGGTAAACCGCTCCCCAAACCGCGCCAGCGTCTTCTCGATACGCCGGATATCCATAATGTCATTGCCGATGCCGATGATCATACAAACGCTTGTAACACAAACTTCACTGGAAAAAATGGGCTTAATAGCGTTTAATTATTAACGAAAAGTAATAGGTAGGGGTTCATATGGATTTTTCAGAATTTGGTTTGAAACATCATCACGGCATTCTCTCTTCGGATGTAAATGGTGGAAAGCGTGTTACCATAACCATAAAAACTCCGCAGGATGCAGAAGATTTTGGGCGTAATCTAGACGGGAAAATAATCGGTGAAGGCATGAGCGAGTGCCATATTTTTATAAAAAACCAGAATGCTGATTTACACCCAATCATTAGTAAACTTCAAAATTATAACGCACTACACGATTTAACCATCTCAAACGAAGCTGGTAATACGAGTGTGTTAGACTACGAAACCCAGTTAGCCTTTGAGGAGTTAGCAACTCGTGTTCCATTAATCCAATTCACCTATTTAGACGCAGATCCTAGAAACAATAGACATTTTACGCCACTAAACAAAAAAGTGGATAACAATTATAATTTATTTTCCAATATTTTAGCTGAGTTAACCAAAGAAGGTGGCATCAATAGCATCGATTATGACGCCATGCTGCAGAGCCGGGCGCATGGGAGTGAAGCAGAGAAAGCAGAAATTCGTAGATTCTTGCCCGTTCTTGAGATTGCCGTGAAAGCCATGGAAGAAACGACTGCTCTACGTCTAGGATTCGCCAGTAAACAGGTTGTTGCTGAACGGTTGGCATTGTTGAAGAGCATCGCAGAACCGGAGCAAGGGCAACGCGTCGAGATTGGCGGTGGCCTCCTGTCCAAACAATTGGATGACATGAATAAGTTGGTGACGGGCAAAATGGGTAAGCCTGGTACGGAGCCTGTTGAAATACCGCTTAAGACAGAAGTTCATACCGACGGTCATCAATGGGTGGCGAGGGTAACCCCCGCCCCAGTGAAAGATGGCCCAGCACCAGCTTAAACTATCCCCGCGCCCCGAGCATCAGCTTCTTCATCTTCCGCACCGCATGGTCCAGCCCGTCGAACACGGCCTGACCGATCAGGAAATGCCCAATATTGAGTTCGACGATATGCGGGATGGCGGCGATGTCGGTGACGGTGTCGTAATTCAGCCCATGCCCCGCATGGCATTCCAGCCCGAGGTCATGCGCGTAACGCACCGCTTCTTTGATGAGCTGCAATTCATGCGTCCGCTTATCCTCCGGCAACTCGCAATAACGCCCGGTATGGAATTCGACGATATGCGCCCCCACCGCTTTGGCGGCTTCCACCTGCGCCGGGATAGCGTTGATGAACAGCGACACGCGGATACCATGCACCGCCAGTTCCCTTACCGTCATGGCGAGCGAATCCTGTAGCGTCACCACGTCCAGCCCGCCTTCGGTCGTCAATTCCTGACGGCGCTCAGGTACAAGGCAGCATGCATGAGGGCGAATATCGAGCGCGAAATCCAGCATATCGGGACTCGCCGCCATCTCCAGATTCAGCGGCAGGTTCACTTCCTTCTTCAGGCGCTTGATATCAATCTCGCGGATATGGCGGCGATCTTCCCTGAGATGCGCGGTAATCCCGTCAGCCCCAGCCTCAGCCGCCATCTTCGCCGCCGCCACCGGGTCAGGATGCCACCCACCTCGCGCATTGCGAAGGGTTGCCACATGGTCGATATTTACACCGAGTCGGATCATTCTATGCACCACGTAAAATTCGTTAGCCCATAGCTGTAACTATTTCCCAATTCTCTGTCTATGCAAGTGATGATTTTTGGGCAATATTAAAGCGAATAAACGCATATGGGAGCAACAACCATGACACCTAAAACCACATGGAAACTAAACGACGAACAGGCGGAACAGGCCCGCGCCGCCTATCTCGAAGTCATCAAAGCCGCCAAAGCCGCCGACCTTGATTCCGACGGAACCGTCACCCGCGAGGAAATCGACATCCGCATCAACGAATCCCTGAAAGCGCACATGGAGCGCGGAACCGTGGGCGAAGGGGGCATATCGCCTGAAAAAGCGACGAATTCCCTCCGCTTCAGCGCCGGAAACCTCGCTCAGGCCGTCACCACCCTGCGCCTCATCGCCACCGATAAAACGGATGAACTGAAAAACGTCTCCCGCGAAGACCTCGACATCATGATCGAAACCCTGCAACGTTTCCCTGATTTGAAAGACATGGCAAAGACGCTGCCCATCATGGACGCACAGGTCCTAACCAGAAAAATATAGCTTCGTCAGCCGTTATAACGGTCCACACTCTGCACCACATCCTTCGACCGCAAACTGGCGATGATGTTATTGAGGTGGCGCGAATCCTTGACCTCGATATCGACCAACAGGTCAAAAAAGTCCGGGTTCCGGTTGATGATCTTCAGGTTATTGATATTCCCCAGCTCGCGCGAGATGACGTTCGCCATCGTCGCCAACGCCGCCGGTTCATGGGAGAGTGACGCCTTGATACGCCCGATATAGCCAGTCTCTTCCTTATTCGGGTTATCCCACGACACATCGATCCACCGCTCGGGGGAATCCGAGAAATTCTCCAGCGTATCGCAATCCATCGTATGAATGGTGATGCCCTTGCCCGTCGTCACGATACCGACGATGGAATCCCCCGGAATCGGGTGACAGCATCCCGCGAAATGAATCGCCATGCCGGGGATAAGCCCGCGTATCGGCATGGAGACACGGTCTTCGTCCTTCTGATGCGTGCGCTTGAGTAGGGGGAACAGGAAATTACTTTTCTTCTTCCCATCCGTCTTCGGCGGCGCATTACCGAACACCGCTTCATAGACCACGTTACGCCCAAGCGTGCCCTCGCCCACATCGGAATAGACGTCATCGACCTCTTTCTTCTGCAACCCGGCCAGCGCCGCCTCGATCAACCCATCCGTCAGGTCTTTACCTTCCTGCTTGAACGTCTTGGTCAGGATGGCTTTCCCCAGCGTTACATATTCTTTGCGCTGCTGCGTGCGAACGAATTTACGGATTTCCGAACGCGCTTTCCCGGTGACGACGAACCGTTCCCACGTCGGCGACGGGGTCTGGTTCTTGGAGGTGATGATGTCCACCTGGTCACCGTTCTTCAGCGCCGTTTTCAGCGGCACAATGCGCCCGTTCACCTTCGCGCCGACGCAGGCATTCCCCACGCCCGAATGCACCGCGAACGCGAAATCGACGGGCGTTGAGCCACGCGGCAGGGCGATGATGTCCCCCTTCGGCGTGAAGCAGAACACCTGATCGTGATACATCTCCAGCTTGGTATTTTCTAAAAACTCTTCTGGGTCTTCCGTCTTCTCGAGAATCTCCAGCAACTCGCGCACCCAGCGGAACTGGCGGCCATCCATTTGGTCGCCCTGCTTATATGTCCAGTGCGCCGCCAACCCGTACTCGGCGATTTCCTGCATCTCCATACTGCGGATCTGGATCTCGATCGGCTGCTGATTCGGCCCGATGACGGAGGTATGGATGGACTGATAGCCGTTCGATTTCGGCGTTGAAATATAATCTTTGAACCGCCCCGGAATCGTATGGAACTTGGAATGGATCAACCCAAGCGCCTGATAGCACTCGCCCACATCCTTCACTAAAATACGGAACGCGACGATATCGGCAAGCTGTTCGAAGCCCACATTCTTCTGTTCCATCTTCCGCCAGATGGAATAGGCCTTCTTCTCCCGCCCGTCGATATCCGCACCATGAATACCGCCCTCTTCCATCATCTCATTCAGGCGCGCGATGATCTTTTCGACCTCCGTATGCCCCTGTTTGCGCAGGAAATCTAGGCGCTTGGTGATGGAATCGCGCGCATCCGGATATAGCTCCCCGAACGCCATATCCTGCAAATCCTCTTTCATCTGCCGCATCCCGATACGCTCGGCCAGCGGCGCGTAAATATCGAGCGTCTCGCGCGCGATGCGGCGGCGCTTATCGGGCGACGAGATGAAATGCAGTGTGCTCATATTATGCCGGCGATCCGCCAACTTGACGAGCAACACACGCAAATCCTCGGACATCGCGATCACGAGTTTCCGGAAATTCTCCGCATGCTTGGTATTCTCGGATTTGATCTCCAGCCGGTTCAGCTTGGTCACCCCATCGACGAGGTTACTGATTTCCTTGCCGAACAACGATTCAATCTGCTCCAGCGTGGCGGAGGTATCCTCCACCGTATCATGCAGCAATGCGGTGATGATGGAAGCTGTGTCCAGCTTCATCGACGTTAGGAAATACGCCACTTCCACGGGGTGGGAGAAATAAGGGTCGCCCGATGCGCGCTTTTGATTCCCATGCGCCTGCATCGCGAAAATATAGGCGCGGTTGATGGCATCCTCATCCACATCGGGATCATAGGTGCGCATTTTCTCAATCAGTTCAACTTGCCGCCGCATCCCATGTAATATAGTGCAACGCGCGACCTTGCGCCATAGCTACCGTATTGCGGCGCATCATGGAGGCGATAGTGGGGATAATGTGTGCTATTTTACGCCGCGTCGCGATATGGACTAATCGTCAACGGCAACGTCGTCATCGCCGAAGGAAAGGCCATCGCCGTCTGCTTCCTTGATGTGACGCGCTTCTTCCGCCATCATCTGCGAAAGGTTACCGCCCATCAGGTGATCCTCGATCTCGCCAGCGAACGGGGTCGCTTCAAATTCTTCACGCGGCTGTTTCTTGCAATTGGAGACAATGATCTCCTCGACCAGCGTCGCGGGGTCGATGGTCTTATCGGCAATTTCGCGAAGCGCAACGACGGCGTCCTTATCGTTATCACGATCCACCGTCAGCGGGGAACCAGCAGAAATCTGCTTCGCGCGCTGTGCAGCGACGACGACCAGTTCAAAACGATTAGGGATGTTCAGGATGCAATCTTCAACGGTAACGCGTGCCATAATTCTCTATATCTCCATGGAAAGAGTATGTCTTTTAACAATTATGCTAAGAAAAGCAAGGGTTTTCTTAGAAACACCTCTTCTCGTTCCCTAGCGCCGTATCCGCCGCTGCAAGTGCGTGCTTTACATAAAAATCCCGCACCTTTCCTTGTGGTAAATTGAGTGTTTTGGCGGCGTTGGCGATGGCATGGGACAGGTTGTCCAAAACTTCAGTTTCCTTTACATTATACCGCGCAGCCAACAAACCACTGATATTCATAATATCTTCCGCCATAGCACTCCTTACCTCGTCTGCAAAAGCGGGAGAGGAGGCCTTCAAATGGTGTTTTTGCGCGTAGGAAATCACAACGCCCTCCAACGCCCTGTCATATGCGGTCACACTTCTTTCATTCAGCGCATTCATGGGTTGCTTCTCGCCTAAGTGTTGGTTATATGATATAACCACAATATAGTTAAAAAATGGCTGAAATCCACGCACTGAATCAAGATAAAGACCAAAAACTGCCGAAACCGGACTGGATTCGCGTCAAAGCCCCTGTGTCCAAGGAATACGAAGCCACGCGCGACCTGATGCGCCGCCAGAAACTCAACACCGTCTGCGAAGAGGCCGCCTGCCCCAATATCGGCGAATGCTGGAGCAAGAAACACGCGACCGTGATGATCTTGGGCTCCGTCTGCACGCGGGCTTGCGCCTTCTGTAACATCAAGACAGGCCGTCCCGATTTGCTCGACCCCCATGAACCCGAGAACCTTGCCAAGGCAGTGGGCGAACTCGGCCTCAAACACGTCGTCATCACCTCAGTTGACCGGGATGATCTGGAAGACGGTGGCGCATCGCATTTCGCGCGCTGCATCACCCTTATCCGCCAAACCTCACCGGGGACGACCATCGAAGTCCTCACCCCAGACTTCCTAAAAAAAGAACCTTCCATCCCCGTCGTCGTCGCCGCACGGCCGGACGTGTATAACCACAATATCGAAACCGTGCCGAGGCTCTATAAAACCATCCGCCCCGGCGCGCGCTATTTCAATTCATTGCACTTACTGAAGACGGTGAAGGAACTCGACCCTTCCATCTTCACCAAATCCGGCATCATGGTCGGCTTGGGCGAATCGAAGGACGAGGTGATGCAGGTGATGGACGATCTGCGCTCAGCGGAAGTCGATTTCATGACCATCGGCCAATATCTGCAACCGACACCCGCCCACGCACCCGTTGATCGCTACGTCACCCCTGACGAATTCGAATTCTACGCGAGACAGGCCAAGGCCAAAGGCTTCCTGATGGTCTCCTCCACCCCGCTCACCCGCTCCTCCTATCACGCCGACCGCGATTTCGAAACCATGCAAGCCAACCGCGCCGCGCAGCTGGCTGGGAAATAATGTACTTTTCCCTAAGCCCAATTTCATCGTCATTCCCCGAATTTTATATATAAAATTATAGGGGAATCCAGCCTCTCCACTGGATCACCCTATAATTCGTAAGCACGAATTCGGGTGATGACGAGGGTAGAAAACCGGAAACATTGCACCCACAAAAAAATCTCTATATATCCCATCCATGACCAGCCACCACGAAATCCAACACTCGCCCTACACCCCGGAACAGCTATACACGCTGGTCGCCGACGTAGAGCGCTACCCGGAATTCCTCCCCTGGTGCCGTGCCGCCCGTGTATTTGAACAGGATGATAAAAAGATGGTCGCCGAACTCGTCATCAGCTTCAAGCACATCACCGAACAATACACCTCGGAAATCACCCTTGATAAGCCGAACGAGATCCACGTCAAGATGATCCGCGGGCCCTTCTCTCATCTCACCAATGACTGGAAATTCCTCGCCAGAGAAGACGGCGGAACGGACATCGATTTCTCGCTCGATTTTAAATTCAAATCCATCATTCTCGACAAACTCATCGGCGCCTTCTTCACCCGCGCCACGCACAAGATGGTCGAAGCCTTCAAGAAAAGGGCGGATGCACTTTATGGCGGAGAAAACAACGACAACATATAAACTTCACCTCTTCCACCGGGAGAGGTCGGATTCTGTTAAGGAATCCGGGTGAGGGCAGCCTTCGCCCCAACATTTGCCTTCTCAAGCAAACACGCATCGCCGTATGAATAGAATCTGTATTGCTTATCAATAGCATAGGCATACGCCTCCTGCATACTATCCAGCCCCGAAAAGGCCGAGACCAGCATGAAGAGGGTCGATTTCGGCAGGTGGAAATTGGTCAGCAACCTGTCCACCATGCGAAAGCGATAGCCGGGGGTGATGAAAATGCCCGTATTGCCGTTATAGGGATGGATGGTCCCCGCCTCGTCCGTCGCCGATTCCAGCAACCGTAGTGACGTTGTCCCCACCGCGACGATGTTGCCTCCCTTGGTTTTCCATGCGCGGATGGCCTCAGCCGTGTCCGCCGTCACCTCGCCCCATTCCTGATGCATCACGTGCTGGTCCGTATCCTCCACCTTCACCGGCTGGAACGTCCCCGCGCCGACATGCAGCGTCACGAAACAATGCGGTATCCCCGCAGCCTCAAGCTGCGCCAATAGTTCAGAGGTGAAATGCAGCCCCGCCGTCGGCGCGGCGACAGCTCCGGGACGTGCGGCATAGACGGTCTGGTAATCTTCCGCATCGCGTTTCGTCGCCCCGTCCGGGCGGTCGATATAGGGTGGCAGGGGCATCTCGCCATACTGATGCAGCATGTCCCAGAACCCTTCCCGCGCGAACCGCAACTCCACCTCGCCCGTCGGCAATTTGGCGATGACCTGCGCCGAGAAATCCCGCGCGAACTCTACGCTATCCCCCGGCTTCAACTTCTTACCCGGCCTCGCAAACGCCTTCCAGACCATCCCACTCTCCGCCGTGACTGGCTGATGCAGCAATACCTCGATACGCGCCTCACCCCCCTCTCGCCTGCCCCATAGCCGTGCAGGAATCACGCGTGTGTCGTTGAACACCAGCATATCATTGGGCGACAACAATCGCGGCAGATCGGCGATGGTATGGTCAGTGAAAGTGTCCGGCGTCACATGCAGTAGTTTTGCGCTCTCACGCGGGCGCGCCGGCTCGGTGGCGATACGCTCCGCTGGAAGCTGAAAATCAAAGAGGTCCACACGCATAGTGTGAACCTCTTAGAATGTTTTGCGAAAAAGGGGAACGGCTATTTCTCTTTGCCGGATTCCACATCTGCGGCGACGCGCAGTTTTTTAATCTTATCCGGGTGATCGACTTCCCCGCTCTGGGAGTCGCCTTTACGGATTTTATCGACGAACTCCATGCCCGAGGTCACGCGGCCGAACACGGTATATTGCCCATCAAGGAAATTGGAATCGGCGAACACGATGAAAAACTGGCTGTCCGCACTGTCAGGATGCCCTGCACGCGCCATGGAAACCGCGCCGCGCGTATGCGGCTCATCATTGAATTCGGCTTTCAGATTCTGGCCAGAACCGCCCGTGCCCGTGCCCGTGGGGTCGCCCGTTTGTGCCATGAAACCGGCAATCACGCGGTGGAAGACGATGCCGTCATAGAACTTCTTGCGGGCAAGTTCCTTGATGCGGGCGACCGTGTTCGGCGCTTTCTCAGGCAAGAGTTCAATCACGACCCGACCTGCTTTGAGGTCGAGATAAATGGTGTTTTCTAAATCTGCGGCGGATGCGTTCATGGCCGTCATAGAAACCATACAGGCGACAAAATACAAGAGTTTTTTCAACATAGATTCTCCTAATGCGTAAAATTTAATCAGACTTGTGACTGGAGGTAATTCTCGCGGCCCATTTCTTTGACCAGCTTAAGCTGCGCTTCCAGCCATTCCAGATGCCTCTCCTCCGCGCCAAGGATTTCCTCGATGAGGTTGGTGCTGATGGGGTCATACGGAGCGCCGCACGCTTTGTGCGCTTCCAGCAATTGCACGCGGTATTCCTTCTCCATCGCATAATCCGCTTCGAGGATCTCGACCGGGTCTTCGCCGATGCGTAGCTTACCAAGGTCTTGCAGGTTCGGCAGACCGCCGAGCAGGAAGATGCGCTGCATCAGCAAATCCGCATGCTTCATCTCCTCGATGGATTCTTCATATTCCTTCGCGGCCATCTTCTCATAGCCCATATGCTTCAGCATGCGCGCATGGAGGAAGTACTGGTTGATGGCCGTCAGTTCGGATTTCAGGAGGAGGTTGAGATGCTTGATAACATCGGAGGGTTGTTTTTTCATCGGTCGCGTCCTTCAGGAATGATTCTCGAAGGTAAGCCGACTTCTGCTGTATGACAAGATGAAACCTCTGTACCGGGTGCTTTTAGTGTCTCGTCAATAATGCGTTCGATTTCTTTGCTGCATTGGCCGCAATTGACCTTGCAGCCATGTGTATCATGCACGTCATCAACCGTCAGCGCGCCATTCTTTTGTACATACTCAACGATCTTCGCCGTTTTGATGACGTTACATTGACAGACGATTGCCATGATGGATTAAAGGTGTGCGGAGATATCAGCGGAGCCATATTCCGCTTCTTTGCATGGGCTAGCGCAACGTGAAGCACAGGCGCTAATCATTGAGGCCAACTCGTCACTGCACCGCCCACAATTCATCTCGCATCCATGAATGGCGTGGATGTCATGCGGCGTTTTCGCGCCATCGACGCGGATGGCAGTCTCGACATCCTGTGTGTTCAGCGCATTGCAGTTACAAATGATCATGTACTAATAATAATGATAATCATTCTTATTAGCAAGTGAGAAAATGATATGCCGAAGGCAGGCCAGTGGAGTGGCCTGCCTTCGGGGTAGGTACTAAACCGGGAGGGTTAGCACCAATGGCGGGATGCCGCATAGGGCGAGCAGCCATACGGACGACGTACCGGGAAGCCGCTTTCAGCCTGGTGTACGTTGGTTTTGTGATAGCCGTGGCTTTGCGACAGCTCCTGATTATATTCCTCCGCATGTTGCATCCGGCGGTTCGCTTCTTCAGGCGTATTGGAGTTGTAGGTCATGTCGCTGTTATCGCAGGCGGCAAGGCCGAGCATTAGGGTGGTGGCTAAGATGATCTTTCTCATGATGTCCTCGTGGTTTGAGTTGCAGTCGTATTGACTCCCACGGTGATACAAGCCTCACTATAAAAATGCAGTGGGCGGGAGCGTGCAGAACATCAAGGGAACGCATAGGCAATATCATAATATTTATTAACCAATCGCTGTAACTGGCATGATTCATGAATCGAATAGGTTAGATAGGGAGTTTTATGAACGTATATTACCTGAATAAACACCGCCTGAAAGCCACCAATCGTTCTGATGCCGGAGAGCCGAGCGGAGAGAACGCCGTATTATTGGAAATGATACTGGATGCACTATTGAAACAAATAGGCAGCCACACGTCCCATTAGAGGACTAACACCCGCCGCGCTTGGCGTCCTCAAGATTGCAGAATGACCCCGGACGGCCCTTCTGCGGCTGGGAATCAACCCGGTTCGTGCCATAGACTTCCTGCGGCACGCCGATATCGGTCTCCCCACGGCAGGCATTGAGGCCTATCAGGGTCAGCAGCAGTAATGGAGCGAGATAGCGTGACATAAGGGGTAATCTAATAGGCTGGACGTTAAAGCACCATGCGTCTACACGGCGTATTTCTTCTTGAGCGCCTCGACCACGTTGGGCGAAACGAACTGCGATATATCCCCACCCAGCTTGGCGATTTGTTTGATGAAACGAGAGGAAATATAGTGTAGCGACTCATCCGCCGTCAGGAAAATCGTCTCCATCTCCGGCGCAAGGCGGGAGTTCATGCAGGCCATCTGGAATTCATATTCGAAGTCGGACACGGCCCGAAGCCCCCGGATCAGCAGCGAAGCCTTATGCTCCTTGGCGAAATTGACCAGCAACCCGGAAAAATGCGTCGCCTCGACCCGCGCCGCATCCGCCCCGAAGGTTGCTACCTCTTCTTTCACAAGCCGAGTCCGTGTCTCAAGGTCAAAAATCGGCGATTTCCCGGTATCCAGCGCCACCCCGATGATGAGCTTATCTACCACCCTGAGCGCACGGCGGATAATATCCGTATGTCCGATGGTAATGGGGTCGAACGTCCCCGGATAGATACCGATACGCATGGTCATAATAGGCCGCACTATAGACACGACGCTCGCCGTTTGGCTAGCGTTTGTGGCAAAAGATTGCATGGTTTAGGGTTTTTAGCCCGGTGATGATGTTTTTACGTATAATAGCAAACCGTAAAGAAACTGAAATATTTAAATAATATACTCTTGGTGTATCAGAACTCTATTCAGGAAGTTTTTATGACTCAGCAAGCGACCCCGACCATCGCAACCAACGAACACCGGCGAATACCATTATTTGAAGGACACGAGATTGTTTGTGGATTGCCTGAACGCATCGAGCAGCAATTGCGCAATACTGCACTGATAGACGCTATTATACTAACACAAGGGCAGTTTTCAGATCGCGCAACAGAAATGCCAAGCAGGACATTCCCCGCATTGGAAAACAATATAAAGGTCATTATAGATGGGCACGCTGAGGAATTGGGAGAGGAAAAGGTAAAAAGAATTACCAGTAATCTATCAGGAATAGCCAGCTATCTGATGTTTACCGCTAAAGCAATTGCAAAAAGCAATCAGGATATTGTTCAAGCATTACCGAAGGAAATCCAAGAGGAACTGCGCGATGTATCAAAAAACGCTGCCATCTTTGAACATAGTCAACCTTCGGAGCGCGTAACAAATATATCAGACACGGCGCTTGGTATATTAAAAGAAAATATAAGGCAAATCGCGGAAAAGCATGCAGAGACGCTAGGAGAAACAAGCGTTGAAAGAATCACAGATAATCTGGTTGGTATAGCCACATATCTAGCAGTTACCACAAACGCAAACACAAGAATAAACCACACTAATGGTGTAGCAACTTCTCGATAACCGTCTATTCGACTGCGGGCTCAATCACACCTGCGGAATCGCTTTCAATGCCGGTATCATCTTCAGCTACCATCCCGCCACCGATGCAAGCAGTTGATACCACCGACTCGCCCTTCTCGATGGTGAACAGCGTCACCCCTTGCGTATTGCGCCCGGCGATGCGGATATCTTTGACCGGGCAGCGGATGATCTTGGCGGAATTGGTCATCAACATGATCTGGTCGTCCTGCTCCACGGGGAAGCTGCCCACCACCTGCCCGTTACGCGCGCTGGTAACGATATTGACGATCCCCGACCCACCCCGGTTGGTGATGCGGTATTCATAGGACGAAGAACGCTTGCCATACCCATTCTCGGTAATGGTCAGGATGAATTCTTCATTGGCCGCCAGTTCATTGAACCGTTCTTGGCTGAGCGTGATGGCTTCGACTTTGTCGTCCTTACCACCCGATACATTGACGGTCGTATCCGCATCGGCGTCCGAAGTGCGACGGAGCTGCGCCGCTGCCTTGAGGTACGCGACCCGTTCTTCCACGGTCGTCTCCATCGTCCCCGTCAGGATGGACATGGACACTACTTCATCCTTCTCAGCCAAACGGATAGCGCGCACACCCGTAGAGGCACGGCTACGGAATACGCGCACCGCGTCTACAGGGAAGCGGATGCATTTACCCGAGCGCGCCGCGATCAGCACATGGTCAGTTTCCTGGCACGAACGCACCGAAACAAGGCGCTCGCCCTCTTCCAGCTTCATGGCGATCTTGCCGCCACGATTGATGTTCTGGAAGTCGGAAAGATCATTCCGGCGGATCGTCCCCATCGAGGTCGCGAACATGACGTGCAATTTCTCCCACGTCGATTCATCCTCCGGCATCGGCATGAAGGTCTTGATCGTCTCACCCGGAACGAGCGGGAAGATGTTGACCAGCGCCTTACCCTTGGATTGTGGGGAACCGAGCGGCAGCTTATAGATTTTTAGTTTGTAGACTTTTCCATGGTTGGAGAAGAACAGCACGGGCGTATGCGTATTGGCGACGAAGAGTTCTTCGAGCGCATCTTCCTGATGCATCGCCATCCCCGAACGGCCTTTGCCGCCGCGGCGTTGCGCGCGGTAGGTATCGAGCGGTACGCGCTTGATGTAGCCACCGGACGTAACGGTGACGACCATGTCTTCACGCTGGATAAGGTCTTCGATATCGGAATCGAACTCCCCGTCCTCAATCTGCGTACGGCGCGGAACGGCGTAGGCTTCACGAATTTCCAGCAGCTCTGTTTTCATGATGGTGAAGCGCTGATCACGGTTGCCGAGGATACCGAGATATTTCGCAATCTCTTCCCCTAGCTCACCGAGTTCTTTGTCGATTTTCTCACGCTCAAGGCCCGTCAGGCGTTGCAAGCGGAGTTCAAGGATGGCTTTCGCCTGTTCCTCGGTGAATTTGATACGGCCATTGACGATGGAGTTACGCTTATCATCGACCAGCGCCAGCAACGGCAATACATCCGCCGCGTTCCAGTCACGGCTCATCAGCTCTTCCTTGGCGACGACGGGATCTTTCGCAGCGCGAATGACCTTGATGACTTCCTCGATATTGGCGACCGCAATGGCGAGACCTATCAAGTTATGCGCCCGGTCACGCGCCTTGCCGAGCATGAACGCGGTACGGCGGGTGATAACCTCCTCACGGAAGAGGATGAACGCTTCGATGATCTCTTTCAGGTTCATCAACTGCGGACGGCCACGGTTTAGCGCCAGATTATTGACGCCGAAGCTGGTCTGTAATTGGGTATAGGTGAAGAGCTGGTTCAGTACGACATCCGGAACCGCGTCCTTCTTCACTTCGATGACGACGCGCACGCCGGATTTATCGGACTCGTCACGCAGGTCGGAAATACCTTCGACCTTTTTCTCCCGCACCAGCTCGGCGATACGCTCAACGAGTTTCGCCTTGTTCACTTGGTACGGAACTTCATGGACGATGATTGCGGTCTTGCCATTGGAAAGCACTTCAAAATCAGTCTTGGCGCGCATCATGACCGAGCCGCGGCCCGTCATCATCGCGTTATAGCACCCGGTGCGGCCAAGGATAAGCCCGCCGGTAGGGAAATCCGGCCCCGGGCAATGGGCCATCAGATCCTCTATGGAAGATTCCGGGTTATCGATCAACGTACAGGTCGCGTCGATGACTTCACCCAAGTTATGCGGCGGGATATTGGTTGCCATACCAACAGCGATACCGCCCGCGCCGTTGACCAGCATATTGGGGTAGCGCGCAGGCAGGACGGTCGGCTCATTCTCCGACCCGTCATAGTTCGGCTGGAAGGATACGGTATCCTTGTCGATATCTTCGAGCAACCCAAGCTGCGCGATTTTCGCGAGGCGGGATTCGGTGTAACGCATCGCCGCCGCAGGGTCGCCGTCCATGGAACCGAAATTCCCCTGACCGTCGATAAGCTGAACGGACATCGAGAAATCCTGCGCCATCCGCACCAACGCGTCATAGATCGCGGAATCGCCGTGCGGGTGATATTTACCCATCACATCCCCGACCGTACGGGCGGATTTTTTGTACGCTTTATTATAGTCGAACCCCGACTCCATCATCGCATAGAGAATGCGGCGATGCACCGGCTTCAACCCGTCCCGCACATCTGGAATCGCCCGACTGACGATGACGCTCATCGCGTAATCGAGATACGAACGCTTCATTTCCTCTTCGATGGAGATGGATTTAATGCCGGGATTTTCCATGTGGTGACCTCTTCTGCTGAGGTTTTAGCAGAGCAAACAAGGCCTGACAATATAAGATAGAAGGAAAATTAAGGGATTTTGTACGGTAGCGTTACGCCAGCGCCTGTTCAGCGCCCCGGGTTTGGCCTTTGCCCGGAAGCGTCGGACCGGGATCGAATGCCAATCCTTGCATTTGCCCCATAGCTTTCGTGCCTTCGCCCATATCCGCAACCCTGCCTTCGGTTCTTTCACCGATGGTCGTTCCAGCTGCAACAGCCGTGCGCTGGTCATCAGGAGAAAGGTTAGGGTTATTAACCATGCCAAGCAAAGGCGCAAGGAACGCCATAAGGGACGTCACCCATTTGGGGGATTCCTTTTGAGCTTCTGCGGTTTGAGTTTGTTCTTGCCCACCCGAAATTACCGCATCCTGATTGACCTTCACGGCCTGCTCGGTCATCTGCGCAATCTGCTGCGCACCCAATTGCGGCGGTAAAGCGACTTTGCCGACAGCATCTTGCACGGCAGCCTCGCGCTCTTCCGCAGAAAGCCCTTTAGTTGCATACATCGCCTGCGCGACTGCTTGGTTCACTTGGGATTGCGCCTCAGCCATTTCTTTATCGGTAATAGGAACAGACGAATGCCCCGCATTCTGCAATTCAGCGGCCATCATAGAGCCTTGATCGGAAGCGGCATAAGGAGTGGAGGGTTGATCCCCCGCGATACCCGTAGGAACGATAGCCGGGCCTATGTCAGGTGGACTTGAATCGACGATACCGTGCGGAGTGAAACCACTAGGCTTTTCATCTTCGCCCCAAAACCCATTGCTCATCGACACGCTCCTGCAATAAATAGCATATACTTCATAATACCACACAGTATTGAAGAATACAATTTATCTTTTTATTGCAACAAACACGATAAATGCTTGCAATACCTAGCTTTTTGAGGCTCCGAGCAAGCGTAACCGCAGGGCATTGAGCTTGATGAACCCTTCCGCATCCCGCTGATTATAGACCGAATCCTCCTCAAACGTCACATGCGCCATGGAATAGATGCTATTGGGCGATTTCCGGCCTTCAACGATGACGTTGCCCTTATAGAGCCGTAACCGCACCGTGCCGTTTACCCGTTCCTGACTTTTATCGATCATCGCCTGCAACATCTCGCGCTCGGGGCTGAACCAGTAGCCGTTATAGATCATTTCGGCGTAACGCGGCATGATCTCGTCCTTGAGGTGGGACGCGCCACGATCGAGCGTGATGGATTCCATCGCCCGGTGCGCGGCCAGCAGAATTGTCCCCCCCGGTGTTTCGTACACCCCGCGTGATTTCATCCCCACATAGCGGTTTTCTACGAGGTCTAAGCGGCCCACACCATGCTTGCCGCCCAGCTTATTCAGCGTATCCAGCAACGTCGCGGGCGACAGTTTCTTGCCATTGACCGCCACCGGGTCACCTTTCTCGAACTCGATCTCGACCGTCTCTGGCGTATCCGGCGCTTTCTCGGGCGACACGGTCAGGCGGAACATGGATTCATCCGGCCCCACCCACGGGTCTTCCAGCGCCTTGCCCTCATAGGAGATATGCAACAGGTTCGCGTCCATCGAATAAGGCGCTTCCCCGCGCTTATCCTTGGTGACGGGAATCTGGTGCTTCTCGGCGTATTCAATCAGTTTCGTCCGCGAATTCAAATCCCATTCCCGCCACGGCGCGATGACTTTGATATCCGGCTTTAGCGCATAGGCGGTGAGTTCAAACCGCACCTGATCGTTGCCTTTGCCCGTCGCCCCATGCGAAATCGCATCCGCGCCCATCTCCTTGGCGATCTCGATCAACCGCTTGCCGATAAGCGGCCGCGCAATGGATGTGCCCAGCAGGTATACCCCCTCATAAAGCGTATTCGCGCGGAACATCGGGAAGACGTAATCGCGCACGAATTCTTCTTTCAAGTCCTCGATGAAGATGTGCTTCACACCCATCAGTTCAGCCTTGGCGCGCGCCGGTTCCACCTCTTCCCCCTGCCCGATGTCAGCGGTAAAGGTGATGACCTCCACCCCCTCATACTGCTCCTGCAACCAACGCAGGATGATGGACGTATCAAGCCCACCGGAATAGGCGAGGACGACTTTTTTGATTTTGTTGCTCATGGCGTGCCTTCTGGAATCATCGTGGAAAAATCGCGCGCACCATAACCCATGCCACCCCTCCTTACAAGATGGCTTTACGCGCTAGCGACGGATGGATATAGTATTCCCATGAAAAAGCTCGACCGCGTCCTGAACATCATGCTGGTACTGGTAGTTATCCTCTACGTGATGGGGAAGTTCCTCGCTACACCGGAAGAACGGGCGAAAGAACTGGAAAGCACCGCCGCCGAAGCGTTCCAGACCGTTGGCAGCGCGCCCGAAGCGTCTAGCACACCCCCGGCCAGCAGTAGTTATGTAAAGGCAATCCCTTACGTCGATACAGACCTACAAATCATCCTCAACCGCCCCGGTGAGCCTGTGCTCATGCTCGCCTTCACCTCATGGTGTCCCTATTGCAAAAAACTCTTCCCCGATGTCATCGCCTTGGCGAAGGAGATGCGCCCCGGCCTGCAGGTCGTCGCCGTATCGATTGATGAAGACCCGGACAAGCTCGATGCCTTCATGCGGCAACATCCGGACATCGACTTTCCGGTCTATATCGCCTCTAACGAGCGGGAGAGGAACACGTTCCGTCGCCTGCTTGCGGATAAATCCATCACCTTCGAAGGCGGCATCCCCTTCATGGCGCTCCTGAAGGATGGCGCACTGAAAGAAGAAGTACGCGGCGCAGTACCGAAGGTAACATTGCGCTCCCTCGTAGAAAAGCATATGCCCCTTATGCCGAAAGCAGCTACAGGGATATAAACCAACCGTGAGGAAATGATGTTTACCCGAATGATATGCTCTGCCGCCATAGCGGTCATGATGCTTTCCAGCCCTACATGGGCTAAAGATAACGACAAAGGCCACGGCAAGGGTAACAAACACGTTTCCAAATCACACGGAGACCACCACAAGGGTGGCGGGAATAACCGTGAGTACCACGATTATGACCATAATCGCGACGGCGACGGCCTGACCATCAACCTCAATTTCAATCAGCAGCAGGCGGTATATGACCGCTTACACCCCTACTATGTGCACAAATGTCCGCCCGGCCTCAAGAAAAAGCATAACGGTTGCCTCCCTCCCGGCCATGCAAAACAATATATCGTCGGCCAACCACTCCCCGCAGGCGTTACCTATTGGCCGCTTCCGCAGGACGTGTTGATGACCATGCCGCCCGCACCTTACGGCGCGCAATATGTCTGGGTGGATCGCGACGTATTGCTGATTTCCGAAGCGACGAAAAAGGTTCTCGACGCCGTCGTGCTGCTTTCCGCCGTTCGCTAGGGGAAGAAAACAGTTTACAACCCGCGCATTTGGTAGCATATCCTCCCATCCGCAAACACTGTATCTGGGGAGATAGACTATGTTGATCGATAAAATTCCGGTTGGACAAAACGTGCCGTGGGACGTGAACGTCATCATCGAAGTGCCGATGGGTTCCGAGCCGATAAAGTACGAGATGGATAAGGAATCCGGAGCGCTTTATGTCGACCGCTTCCTCCACACGGCGATGAACTACCCCTGCAATTACGGCTTCATCCCCCACACCCTGTCTGGTGACGGTGATCCGGCGGACGTGCTCGTCGTCGGCCGTCGTCCTGTAGTTCCCGGTTGCGTTCTGGCTGCACGTCCCGTAGGCGTACTGATGATGGAAGACGATGGCGGCATGGACGAAAAAATCCTCGCCGTACCCGCCTCCCGCCTGCACCCTTTCTATCAGGACGTCACCAACTACACCGACCTCCCCCCCATCTTGATCGAACAGATTTCCCATTTCTTTCAGCACTATAAAGACCTGGAGAAGAATAAATGGGTCAAAATCCAGGGCTGGAAAGACAAAGACGAAGCCGCCCGTTTGATTGAAGAAGCCATCGAGCGCTTTCAGCACACAGCGTAATGTGCCTTTAACAATTGATGCGTAATGATTTTATATTGCCTTCATCATATTGTCATAGAATGTCATTAGAATAACTTCATGGTAAGCACTCCAACACATGATCCTGCGTACACGTTACAAACGCGCCCCGCACACGAGATGTATACGGGTGCAGATCGCGTCCGCGTGGAAGAATATTTAAGTCAATTAGGCATTCTGCCTCCATATGATCCAAGCTTCACAGAGGCTCAATGGGATACGCTTTTTGATGAGGCTTTCCTCCGCCGCAGCGAGGAGGCCCGCCTATTACAATATGCACCTCAGCAGGATGCCCCCGATATATTGACTCAGCTGATTTTTGCCCTGTTCGGTATTTTGCCCACCGATGATTGGCAAGAACCTGCCACATCAGGGCTGTCTGGTCCGCGCTTCGCAAACCTGCATGAACGGGCCGAGGCACAAGCCAGAGCAGCCGTGACTCCCGGAAACGTCGTTCCGGTAGAAGTGGAACCAGGCACGCTTTCCGCCTCCAGCCTCGTAGAGAATTTAATGCTTCGGGAAATAGGCATCCGCGAGCAGGGTAAAAATTGCGGGGCCGATGTAGCGCGTTATGGGGAAGCTGCCGGAATCGGAACCGGTCTGCCGTGGTGTGCCAGCTTTGTCAGTTATATTTATGCCCGTGCCGGGGTGGATGTGGCCACCGATGGTGTCGGCGGAACGGCTTCCGCGTTGGCCTTTAGAGAGCAGTTCGCCGCGAAAGGTGCGTTCCATGGGTTTAGCGAAACCGGAGCGGACGGCACGCCGCGTCTCCCGGAACCGGGGGATACAGTCGTCTTTTCCCGCAACGGCCCGAGCAGCGGCCAAGGGCATGTCGGCATTGTCTTCCATGTGGACGCAGAAAAAGGCACCATCACCCTCGTCGAAGGCAATAGCGGCGATCAAGTCAAACAGAATACATATAAACTCGCCGATTTGCGTGAGGGTAAACATGGCGCACTCGGCTTTGGCAGCATCGACAAAATCACCGAACAAAATCCGCGTTTTGCAGCGCGTGGTCAGGAACGCGTCACGCTGGAACCCGTTGCGGAAATCACTCCCGCACATACACCTAACGTTATTGCCGCCGACGCCACCCTCAAGCGCAGCTAATCTATAAAAATCCTGTGGTACGGGAACGCGATTCACATCACAATAACGCGCAATAACCTGAAATTCACTTGTATTTTAGCATGATATGCATAATCCACTTTGCATGGGCTGGTAACCCTCGCCGTCCCTGCGGCCCGCCTGATTAAAAAGGCCGTCGAGCGCTTTTCAGCACACGAAATTATAGAAATATGCAGCTGTAATATATAACGGATTCTTCCGTCACCGTATTGTAATACAGCCCCGCTATGGTTGCGGTGTTACTTGGCTTTTTGCGCACACTCTTTTGTACCCAAAAACCTATGGAGGCTACAATGATCGGGACACTCATGCACTACACGGGAAAAGGCTGGAAGCGCGTTCTATATTCCCTGCCAAAACCTGTTGTAAAGCACCTCGAGCAATACCTCTTCCCCATTACATGGTCACGAGCAACGCTTGTCTGCCTCATGACCTTAGCGCTACTGGCAATTTATGACGCCATCGGCTCCTACGTCAGCACCAACTACCACGATGTGTTAGGTGAGCTAGTGTTCTGGGGCCTATTACTTTTTAGCGTTCACTTCCTCCAGTTCCGTCTACCACGAAATGCACAGTACGATAAAGTGGGTTCGGAGCTGGGCATCATAATAGGGTTACTCGTCTACTTTTATTAATGTAACCCGACTGGTCGGCGCGTGGTGAAATCCTCACCACCGCCCTCCAGAATTCACATTGTCATTAAATTGACGTAATCCAGCATTATACCCCACGATATTCACTTGGTTTTCCCTCTTAAACCTTCAGGAGTCAGCACATGCTCACCCCTAACAACGTCATCAGGTTTGTCGTAGCGGCAGGTTTGATGTATGGCGGCCTACACATAATCCGGCAATTATTATATATGGAATCAACCGCATTTGCTGTTGGCCAATCGCTCTCGGTTATGCTGGCATCACTGCTATATTATTTCATACTTGGCTTATATGTGCCACGGATAATGGCGCTAAGACGGTTGTTTTACGCAAAGCCAGGGTGGGTATGGAACGGTGGTTTGGTTGTGGGGGCACTCATCCAACTAATTCAATCGTTCTGGCTTTTGATCGGCGGGTCATAAGCTTACACATCGGGCAGGAAGCAATCCTCAAGGAACGTTTCCTGCCCGATGCAAATATGGTCACACCTCAAACATCCCCGCGCCTCTATAAACACAACTTCCTGAAAACAATCCGTTTTTTGCACTGCAAAATAGAATAGCGTTGCGTTGGGCGGAAATATCTGCCACGCCAATTACCCTATCCCCACCCCAGGGGGAGTTGTGTAACTGACGATAAATGAAAGGCTATACCATGGCTGGATTGTCTCAATTGGAACTCATGGTGCTGGGCTGTGGCTTGCTCGCCATCGCCTACGGCATCATCACCATCCGCACCATTCTAGCTGCCCCCGCCGGGAACGAGCGGATGCAGGAAATCGCGCACGCCATCCAGATCGGCGCGCAAGCATATCTCAACCGCCAGTACCGCACTATCGGCGCGGTCGGCGTGGTCATCTGCCTGCTTCTGGGCTGGCAGCTGGGCATGCATGTCGGTGTCGGCTTCGTCATCGGGGCCGTTCTTTCGGGCGTCGCCGGATTCATCGGGATGAACATCTCCGTGCGCTCCAACGTCCGCACCACCGAAGCCGCACGCGGCGGCCTCGCCAAAGCATTGAACATCGCCTTCAAAGCCGGGGCGGTGACGGGGATGCTGGTCGTCGGCCTAGGCCTGCTTGGTGTCGCCGGATATTTCTTCTATCTCACCAAATCAGGCGTGGAGACCCGCGCCATTATGGAATCGCTGGTCGCCCTCTCCTTCGGCGCATCACTGATCTCCATCTTCGCCCGTCTCGGTGGCGGTATCTTCACCAAGGGTGCTGATGTCGGCGCTGACCTCGTCGGCAAGGTCGAAGCCGGTATCCCCGAGGATGACCCCCGCAACCCCGCCGTCATCGCCGATAACGTGGGCGATAACGTGGGTGATTGCGCCGGTATGGCCGCTGATTTGTTCGAGACCTATGTCGTGACCATCGTCGCCACCATGCTCCTCTCGGTGATCTTCTTCGCCGGGGAAGCGATGGACATGATGTTGCTCTATCCTCTCTGCATCGGCGCGGTCTGCATCGTCGCCTCCATCATCGGCACGTATTGCGTCCGCTTGGGCAAGAACAACCACATCATGCAGGCCTTATATAAAGGTCTTATCGTGACGGGTATTCTCTCCGCAGTCTTCATCGGCGTGTTGACCGATAAACTCATCGGGTTCGACACTCCGTTCAGCATCGGCGAGATCACCTTCACGGGGATGGATATCTTCTATTGCACCTTGATCGGTCTTGGCATCACGGGCGCGTTGGTATGGATTACGGAGTATTACACTTCCACCTCCTTCCGCCCCGTCAGAAGCGTCGCCGCCGCGTCCGAAACCGGACATGGCACGAACGTGATTCAAGGGCTCGCAGTGTCGATGGAATCGACCGCACTCCCCATCATCGTCATCTCCGCAGCTATCATCGGCTCGTACCTGCTCTGCGGGTTGTTCGGTATCGGCATCGCCGCGACCACCATGCTGGCACTGGCCGGGATGATCGTCGCGCTCGACGCCTATGGCCCGGTCACCGACAACGCAGGCGGTATCGCCGAAATGTCCGACCTGCCGAAGGAAGTCCGCGTCACCACGGACGCTCTTGACGCCGTCGGCAACACCACCAAGGCGGTCACCAAAGGCTACGCCATCGGTTCCGCTGCCTTGGCCTCGCTGATCCTCTTCGCGGCATACACCGAAGACCTTCGTCATTACTTCCCCGATCTGGACGTCACGTTCGAACTGAGCGATCCCTTCGTCGTAGTCGGCCTCTTCATCGGCGGCCTCCTGCCTTACCTCTTCGGAGCGATGGGGATGATGGCGGTCGGGCGCGCGGCAGGTTCCGTCGTCGTCGAAGTCCGCCGCCAGTTCAAGGAAATTCCGGGCATCATGGCGGGTACGGCCAAGCCGGATTATTCCCGCGCGGTGGATATGCTCACCAAGGCGGCCATCAAGGAAATGGTGATTCCCTCACTGCTTCCCGTGGTCACGCCCGTCGTGCTCTACTTCATCGTCAACGCGATTGCAGGTCAGGAAGCGGCCTTCAGCGCGCTGGGGGCGATGCTGCTCGGCATCATCATCACCGGCCTCTTCGTCGCCATCTCCATGACCTCCGGTGGCGGTGCGTGGGATAACGCGAAGAAATACTTCGAAGAAGGCCATCACGGTGGCAAAGGATCGGAGGCTCACAAAGCCGCCGTCACCGGAGACACCGTGGGTGACCCTTACAAGGACACCGCCGGCCCCGCCGTCAACCCGATGATCAAGATCGCCAACATTACCGCGATTCTGCTCCTCGCATTGCTGGCGCACTAAGGCACACGGCCATTCCCGCGCAAGCGGAGATGACACAGCAAATAAGGAGAAAGCGGGGTGTAACTGCCCCGCTTTTTCTTTGTGCCTTGCATGACACCCTGCCCATCGCTAAAAACAACCCATGCTGTCAAAACTATTACACCTCCCCTCACAGCCCGAGTTCTTCCAATTTGATGACGCGCGTCTGGATGCCTTCGCCAACACCCATCGCGGCCATTATTATACCGAGCCGCCATACCCCCACGCCATCATCGACAATTTCCTGCCCGAGCATGTGGCCATGGAACTGGTGAAACGCTTCCCCAAACCGGATGCCCCCTTCTGGTTCGATCGCAAGACGCACGATAACCAATACCAGCAAGGTAAGCTCGGCATCGGCAATGCCTCACGACTCAAGGGCATGGACCCCTTCATCATGAGCGTCCTGTGGGCCTTCAACTCCTATCCTTTCCTGATGTTCCTCGAAAAACTAACGGGCATCGATGGTCTGCTTTCCGACCCCCATTACCACGGCGGCGGCCTGCATCAATCCATGCGCGGCGGAAAGCTGAAGATCCACGCCGATTTCAATTTCCTGAACGAGCTGAAACTCTACCGCAAGATGAACGTCCTCCTTTACCTCAATCCCGATTGGAAAGAAGAATGGGGCGGCCAGCTGGAGATGTGGGACGCGGATATGCAAAACTGCGTTCGCAAAGTAGCGCCCGCCTTCAACCGCTGCGTCATCTTCAATACCACGAAAATCTCCTATCATGGCCACCCCGACCCGCTGACCTGCCCCGACCATGTCAGCCGCAAATCGCTGGCCTTCTACTATTACACCCCCACCCCTTCCGCTGAGGACGTTGAGCATCACTCGACCTTATGGCAGGAACGGCCCGGAGGTGAATCATGATAAAATTAACCCCATCGTCATTGCGAGGAGCGTGAGCGACGCGGCAATCCACCTCTGGATTGCCATGCTTCGCTCGCAATGACGCACCGATAAAAAGGCAAAAAAGAATGTTCCCTGATTTAAACAGCCGCTATCCGCAGGAAACCCTTCGTGAGCGTGACCGCGCTAAGCAGTTCGGCACGTTCCGCGAGAAAGTACGATTCGACCTCGTCCCCCGCCCGAACTACGCGTTCGGCCTCCTCGCCGCGGCTGACATCGCCCGCTTCTGCGGCATTCAGAAACTCACCGCCATCGAATGCGGTGTCGCGGAAGGGTACGGCCTGCTGAACCTGTGCGAAGTCGCCAGGATGGTGACGCAGGAAACGGGCGTGCAGTTCGACATCATTGGGTTCGATACGGGGCAAGGGCTGCCCACCATCAACGATTACCGCGACCACCCGGAGATATGGACGGAAGGCGACTTCCCCACCACCGACCGCGATGCGCTGATGGATCGTCTGCCAGAGAACGCCGACATCATCTGGGGTGACGTCAAGGACACCATCCCCGCCTTCATGAACCTGCTCAACAAAGACGCACCCGTAGGCTTCGTCAGCATGGACGTGGATATTTATCGCTCGACGAAGGACGCGCTGGCTCTTTTCCTCGGCGCACCGGAACTATGCCTGCCCGTCACCGTCACGTACTTTGACGATACGCTGGGCAGCCCACAACGCATGGGTAGCCTCTTCCGCAACCGCTGGTCCGGCCAACTCCTCGCCATCGACGAATTTAATGCGGAGAACAAAACCCGCAAACTGGACATCATCCGCACCCTGAAATTCCGTCGCCCATTGGAAAAAGAACAATGGCTGGATCAGATCTACGCACTGCACGTGCTCGACCATCCCTTACGTTCCCAGTCAGGCCGCGAAGATGCGCTACGCATTCAGGCGCATGGTGAGGATCAGCGGATGCACTGGCCTCTGTAAGCAAACGCTCTTTATTGCATTTTTATATCTCAGCCGTTATGAGAGGTCTCAATGCCCAAATGGATTAGAAATACGCTGATAGCCATCGTAGCCTTTGTGCTGCTGCTTCCCATCGCTGGATATATAGCGTTGAACAGCGTCGGCATCGGCCCGCTGAAAGCAAAACTCGTTGAACTTGCATCCAACACAACGGGTCGCAGCGTAGAGATTGACGACCTTTCTATCGGAATCAGCCTGATGCCCAGTTTCTCCGTAGAGGGGTTCCGCATCGCCAATCCTGATTGGGCAAAGGAGCGGTGGCTTGCCAATGTCTCCGACGCCAGTCTGAAAGTAGATGTGATCAAACTCCTCAGCGGCAAAGTCGAAATCAAATCCGTGAGCGTGAATAACGCAACTCTGAACCCTGAAATATCCCCCAAGGGCCGTACAAGCTGGGATTTCAAGGCGGATAAGGATACCTCCGTTTCCACGGATGAGAAACTGAAGACCTCCCCGACGGACAATAGCCGCATCATACTCTCCAACGCCACCTTGGAAAATATCGCGCTCCATTTCTACAATGCGCAAACCAAGCAACAGCAGGAAGGGATAATCGATTCCATCTCCATCACCGGAGGCGACCGCTGGTTGATGGACACCAAAATCCGCTATGCCGGACTACTCATTTCTGCACGCTATATCACTGCCTCATCCCTGCTCACCACGCAGGAAGGCGAAGTCAGTATCAAGATAAACGCTGAGCAGGGTGGAATGCAGGCCTCAGCGGACGGGCAGGTGCGCGAACTGACGACCAGCCCGGTCTTCACCGGAGACATCTCATTGACGCTGGAAGACGCCACGGGCCTGAAGCCGTTGGTAAAAGACACCGCCTCCATCCCCGTCCCCATCAAATTCTTCTCCAAGGTCGATGCCAGTCCCGAGCGTGTGCACATTGAAGAGATCAAAGCGAAGATAGGGCAGTTGGACGCGACGGGGACGCTCGACATCCTCCCCGCAGCCACACCCATGAAGATTGTTGGGAGTATCAAGATGGATTCCCTGCCACAATCCTCCTCCACCTCGGCAAGCATAGAATCCACCCCGTCGGAAAAACCCGCTCCCGGCAAACTCATTCCGGCGACGAAGCTGGACTTCTCCGCACTCAAGCCTTTCGCACTGGATGTATCTTTTAGTCTCGCCACCTACCCGGTGACGCCTGAGCTTACCCTCACGAACATCAACGCCCATATCCAGACCGTCGGCAACACGCTTTCCATCAGCCCCATCACCGCTAACCTTGCGGAAAAACCGATTTCTTTAGCGGTAAAAGCAGAGCAATCGAATAACCCTCAGCTGACCGTGGAATTCCAGGGCAATGACCTGCCTCTCACCGAACTTGTGGCTGCGGATGAGGTCAAGGATGGACGCATCAGCCTGTCGCTCGCTCTCAGCGGCAGAGGAAGTGACCTCCAGAAATGGCTTGCCGCTAGCAGCGGACGGATGAACATGGACATCTCCAACGCCCATATCGTAACTCGCGGGTCGGGAACGATGAGCACGGCTTCCATGCTATTACTGGGGGATGCAAACGCGGCAAAGGACATCACCGTTTCCTGCGGCGCAGCGCGCTGGGTGGTCACCGACGGCGTCGCCCGCCCCGGTGTTCTCTCCGCCAATTCTTCCCTCGCCTACCTTGAAGGTAAAGGTGAAGTGAATCTAGGACAGGAAGCCATCAACCTGACGCTGATTCCTTACCCACGCAAGGAAACGCTTGCCAACCTCGTCGTCCCCGTAAAGCTTCGCGGTAGCTTCGCCTCCCCGCAAGTCGCACCGGATAAAACGGCGGCGACCAAAGCGGTCGGATCCATCGCCTCGCAATTCATCGGCAGCAAGAAAGTCTCCGGCATCGTCGGCGCACTATCACAATCGAAATACGCCGGCGGCCCGCAAGCCAACCCCAATAACCCCTGCTACACCGCCGACCTCGCCCCCGCGCGCGAACCGGAACCGGAAGCAGTTCCAGCAGAAGGCCAAACCGCGCCCGCCACGAGCGAACCCAAAAAACTCAAAGAAGAACTAAAAGAGAACCTAGGAAAAGGCCTGCAGAATTTCCTGAACCGCTAACCTTTCTTTTTATCACCTCTCCCACCGGGAGAGGTCGAAACGCAATCAGCGTTTCGGGTTAGGGCAAGCGAACGCCACCACCATCCCCCTCACCCAGCTCCGGCTAAGCTCACTACCGTTCACCAAGCCTCCACACCCCTCTCCCACACACACGTGGTGGCGAGGGGAAGAACCCTACCCCCTACCCCCTAGAACCTAAACCCTAAACCCTAAACCCTAGAATCCATCTACCCCAACCGCTGCAACACCCCGGGAATCATCTCCGGCAGATCTTCTGCAATAAGCCCTTCACCGAAGAGCGTCGCCGCTTCGCCATGCATCCATACCGCCGCACAGGCAGCCGCGAAAGGCTCCATACCTTGCGCGAGTAATCCCGTAATCAACCCCGCCAGCACATCGCCCGAGCCCGCCGTCGCCAGCGTCGCGGGTGCATGGGTATTGATGACCACGCGGCCATCCGGAGCGGCGATCACCGTATCCGCACCTTTATGGATAACGATGGAGCGACTCGCCTTCGCCGCGCCCTGAGTACGTGATACTTTATCCGTTCCCTCCACCGCACTGAACATGCGTTCAAACTCCCCCTGATGCGGCGTCATGATGACCGTGCTGGAGATCGTCTGGAACAACTCCGCCTCCTTCCCGCTGAATACACTGAGCGCATCCGCATCCAATACCAATGCCTTGCCGACCGACAGCGCCGCGAACACCGCTTCCCGCGTCGCGTCATTCACCCCATTCCCTGGCCCAATCAACGCAGCGCGCAGCTTACCGTCCTCGAACGCACGTTGGAATGCATCCACCGTATCATACGGTTTGGTCATCACCGCCGTGCAACTGGCCGCATAGATAGGAAGCGTGTCCGGCGTGCAGGCGATCGTCACCGCACCCGCACCCACGCGAAGCGCTGCCATCGCCGCCAGACGTGATGCACCCGTGCTATGCGCTTCGCCACCACGCACCAGCGCCGCGCCGCGTGTGTATTTATGCGTGCTCGGAACCGCGTGCGGCAGTTCCGATGTCCATAAAGCGGCAGAATTCTCCAGCGGCGTTTCCCCGCGCTGCGCCATGATATGCGCGCCGATACCGATATCCGCCACCATCACGCTACCGCAATAGCCACGCCCCGGCAGCATCGCATGGCCGATTTTTTTTGCCCCGAACGTGATGGTCATATCCGCCTGCGCCGCCACACCCATCACCGCGCCGTTATCACTATGGATACCGGAAGGGATGTCGATGGCAACCACTTGCGCCCCACGCGCCGCCAACGCCGCAATCACCTCATGCGCCCCGTCTTCCAGCGGACGGGTCAGCCCCGTACCGAACAGCGCATCGACGAACAGCCCCTCCTCAGCAAGCCGCGCCACGCTGAGCGGCCACACCTCGCCATGATACTGCCCCGCCGCCGTCGCCGCATCACCGCTGAGGGAGGATTTTTCCACCATGCTGAGAACCGTCACGGGCCATCCGGCAGCGCGCAGTGATTCCGCGATAACCCATCCGTCCCCACCGTTATTGCCGGGGCCGCACAGTACCGTCACCGGCTTCCTGTCGAAATATTGTTGGATGATGGCGGCGGAGGAGTGTCCCGCGCGTTCCATCATCTGCCATCCTGAGATGCCCGCCTGCATCGCGGCCTGCTCGGCGCTACGCATCACAGCGGCGGATAAAAGTAAATCCCGTTCCGATAATATCATGGAAAACACCTATACAGCCGGGGGGTGCTTGTGTATAGCTGGGAATCGTTATGCGTCTGTTCTTCACGTCACTTTTCCTTGGTCTTTTTGTCTTCAGTGTCGCCTCTGACGCCGTCGCACTTGACGCCCGCACCCGCCCTCTCGCCAAGGCCGCATTCGATTCCGTGCGTAAGCAGCAATGGGACAAAGCCGCATCCTTTGCCGCCCAAACGCGTGACCGCACGATCATCGACGCGGTGGAGTGGTTCACCCTCACCCGCGCCGCGCAGATTCCTGATTTCCAGCGCATCGCCAGCTTCTATGCCCGCCATCCCGACTGGCCGTCAAAAGACATCATCGAGCGCCGCGCCGAGATAGCCCTGCTTTCCACGGGCTACGATAACCGCACAATGAGCGCATGGTTCTCCGCCCATCCGCCGCAGACAGCGTTCGGCAAATACAAATGGATGAAGGTGACGGGCAAGACCATCCCGCGCGAAGTCATCATCAACACATGGATCAACGGCGATTTCAGCTTGCAGGAAGAGACCACCTTCCTCGCCGTCAATTACGGGCAACTGACCGCCATGCACCACGCCCAGCGCGTGGATCGCCTCTTATGGGAAGGCAAAATATCGAACGCCAAGCGCTACATCTCCTCCTCACCTGCCGCGCAGCGCCCGGTGTTCGACGCGCGTATCGCGCTGATGCAGAACAGCCCGTCCGCCAATGCACTGGTGCAACGGGTCCCCGCATCACTGGCGAATGAGGAGGGGCTGCTTTATGAGCGCGCCGCATGGCGTAAGCGCAAAAAATTATGGGACGGCATCGCCGAGATGGTGCTGAAAGCCCCCGCCAACAGCATCAACGCCAAGAAATGGTGGCCCTATCGCAACATCGCCATCCGCGAAGCGCTGAACAAACAGCAATACGGTCTCGCCGAACAACTCGCCGCCCGTTTCGGCACGCTTGACCGCGTAGAGGAAGCGGAAGCCCTGTGGCTGCGCGGCTGGATTGCTCTCTCCTTCCGCGGCAAACCATCGCAGGCCTTCGAGGATTTTAAACGCCTCTACAGCATCGCGCAATACCCCATCAGCAAAGCACGCGGCGCATACTGGGCCGCCCTCGCCGCCAAGCGCATGGGCAACACCAAGGTCGCGCAGGAATGGTTCCATACAGCCGGGAAATATCCCACCAGCTTCTACGGCCAACTCGCCGCCGAGGAAATGGTCAGCCGCCTGCAAATTTCTCCTGCACGCGAAGCTACTGCACAGGAGGTGAGCGCCTACGCCGCCCGCACGCCGATGGCGATGCTGGTGTTGATGATGGCCGAAGCGGGCGCGGAGGATTTGAGCGTCGTCTTTATCAACCATCTCATCCATACGTCACCCCGCACGGAAGACCGCGCCGCCATCGTCGGCCTCGGCACACGTGCCGGACGGCCCGACCTCTCCATCCGCGCCGCCAAGGAAGCGCAGCGTTATGACCTCTATTTCATGCAGACCGGCTATCCGCTGATCTCCATTCCACCCACCGCCGTGGTTGAACCGGCATTGATCCACGCCTTTACGCGGCAGGAAAGCATGTTCCACCCCCGCGCCACCAGTCCGGCGGATGCTCGCGGACTGATGCAGATACTCCCCGGCACGGGCAAGGTACTCGCTCGCCGCATCAACATGCCCTTCAATCCCAATACGCTCTACCAACCTGAAGCTAACGTGCGCCTTGGCTCGCTCTATATCGCCGAATTACAGGATCGTTTCGGCGGGGCGCTGGCACTGACTGCCGCAGGATATAATGCCGGGCCGGGCCGCCCCACGCAATGGAGCCGCCAGTTCGGCCGCCCCGGCGGAGCCGATACGCTGAAAACCCTCAACTGGATAGAGAGCATTCCCTTCAGCGAAACACGCAACTACGTCCAGCGCGTGATGGAAAATTATCAGGTTTATCGCTGGAAACTCGGCAACGGTGCGAAGATAAACTTGAAGGAACTACTCGCCCAGTAATCATTTAGTATAACGCGTCATTGCGAGCGCAGCGAAGCAATCCAACGAACGGGCCGCACGAAACATCTGGATTGCCGCGTCGGCTACGCCTCCTCGCAATGACAATAGGAAGCGAACTACGCAGTAAGCTTGATCTACTCGCAGAATATATTACTACTACTCAGGCAGTTATAATTATTCGGGGGGGTGTAGCTGGAGTCGTTATCCTGAATATAATAGCGCCGAGCAGGATCGCCCGCGGGCACAGCGGAGGCCGCAGGCACAGGATGGCGATAGTCGTAAATATTCCACACCGAGTCTTTCTGCGGCTTCCCGCAAGAAGCCAGAACCAGGAGTATACTTGCCCATATGCCTAGTGCCATAGTCCTGTTCATCGCCATTGAACTCCGTGACTGATTTTACTATTCCTATCAAATCGTTACCAAATGGGAAAAGGTTTCCCCTTTTTTCACCCAAAATCAGGAGAGTTTTGTTGTGTTGCACCATTCCCGCCACAGCGTTTGCGCTTGCCTCTGTACCCTTATATTCCTGCTTGCGGGAGGGGGAACCTCGTGGGCGGTCGCAAGTAAGGAAACGGCTGGTATTCATGCCGTCGCCAGCGTCCCACCCGCCGGGGCAATTGCAGAGGCTATCATGAAGGGAGTCGCACTTCCCACCACACTCGTACAGGGCAACGCATCGCCACATCATTTCTCTTTCCGCCCCTCTCAGTCATCCGCGCTGCACAAAGCAACCATCATATTTGCCATCTCCCCCGCCTACGAACAATTTATGCAACGCTCTCTCGGGGTCCTGTCCAAAGACATACCTGTTGTATGGTTAAGCGATGCGCCAGGCGCAAAACATCTCCCCACGCGGGATGAGGACGGCCACGCGCATAGCGGCAGAGACCCCCATTTGTGGCTGACCCCTCACAACGTCAGCGCGATGGGACGCTATGCCGCCCAACAACTCTCCACCCGTTACCCCGACCATGCCGAGCAGTTCCATGCCAACGCCGAAAATCTATCTGCACGGATGAAGACGCTCCATGCTGACCTTCGCGATATCCTAAAGCAGGACAAAGGCAAAAAATTCGCGGCGTACCATGACGGCTACCAGTATTTTGAACAAGCGACAGGCATCGCTCTCGGCGCAGTTTTCTCGGATGCGGTGCTGCACCAGATACGCCCCGGCCAGCTACAGACCATTCGTCAACAGGTGGAGGAAAAAGAAGTCACCTGCCTCGTCGCCGAACCGGAGTTTGACGCCACCGTTATCCGCCGCCTCGGAAAAGAATTACGCATTC
Organism: Rickettsiales bacterium; assembly: GCA_041749475.1. Taxonomy (GTDB): domain Bacteria; phylum Pseudomonadota; class Alphaproteobacteria; order Rickettsiales; family UBA998; genus JBGTBD01. Next base: position 22,584 of record JBGTBD010000003.1, on the reverse strand, counting down.
CCGTCATCATCGCTGACCCCGAAGGCATGGGCATTAAAGTGCGGGGCGCGGACTTCTTCGTAGAACTGCTCACGGGCATGGCAACCGATTTCCATCGCTGCTTCCAGCCCACTTAACCTACTGCCCCCCAACCTATCACCTCTCCCACCGGGAGAGGTCGAAACGCATTCGCGTTTCGGGTGAGGGCCAGCGAACGCAACCACCATCCCCCTATCCCCTATCCACTTCCCTCAATCGTGAGACTTGCAACATATTGAAGTTATCATTACAGTACCCACCAAGGATTGTGGTTATGGGTCGTGCAAGTGAAGAGCAACTAGTCATCGAAAACGCCGTCGATTTCACGCGCCGCGGGCGTCACGGGACGATTCGCACCATCGGCCTATGCTATCTCGCCGCGCTCATCGCGCTGGTATGTGTCACTGGCGTGATCGACCAGCCGAGCGCCTTTCATTACACAGCGCTATGCATCATCTTCGGTATTCTCAGCGCCTATGCCGTCTACGCACTGCAGAAAAACCTTGACCTCATCACCGACATCGAATTCCAGAATGCCATCTTCTCCTCAGCCATCGCCCAGCAGGGCATGTTCACCGTCGTCATCCGCCCCAACGGCAGCGTCGCCTATGCCGATGAACGCTTCCGCCAATGGTTCCCAGCAATCAAAAGTGAATCGGACAATATCCTCAACCGTATCTTCGAGGCGATGGATCTGGCCCTGTCCGATAAAGAACGCATCCTGCAAAGCATCCAGCAACAACGCTCGGAACATATCCTCATCACGTTGGTGGACGATAAAGGCTACAGCCACCTCGTTCGCCTCTCCTGCCGCCCCCTGCAACGCCCCCATGGGCTGATGTTATTGCAGGGCCGTGAATTCATCACCGCCCGTAACGAACGCGACGCCGCGAAGGATGCAGGCACCGCAGAATCCCATACCAAGTTCATTTCTTCGGTAGTCGAAGATGTCACCGTCGGCCTCTTCGCCTGCAGCCCCACCGGGTATATCCGCATCGTCAACCATACGCTGGAGACGATGCTGGGCTACACGCCCGGCGAGATCATCGCCAAGCAGATGGAATACGCTTCCCTGTTCTACGAAGTGGACAAAACCGCCCGCGCCCATCAAGAATTGAAAGACCTGAGTATGCCCGTCCTCCTCGCCCATAAGAACGGCTCTATCGTCAAAGCCATGCTGTCGCAGAAGACCCTGCGCGACCGGGAAGATAACGTCCTCGCCACCGTCGCACTGGTGGAAACCGCCTGATGTTCTGGCTCAAGAAACAAGGCGAGGCGCTCAGCGCTGCCGATACCACCCGCCTCAGTTCCTTCATTGAGAACGCTCCCATCGCCATCGCGCGACTGGATCAATCGTCGAGTGTCGTCGAATGCAATCAGGCCTTCGTCCGTCTGACCCACGGTGCAATTAAACCGGAATCCGCCGTAAAACTCATCTCCCTGATGGCGGAGGACGACCAGATACAATTCAGCAAGATACTGGAACAGATTGCAGCCGGTACTGTTCCCGAAGACCCGATGCAGCTGGAGTTGAAACTGAATGAAAGTCCGCCCGTGATGGCGCTCTGCTATTTCAGCCAACTCCCCAATGTAAACGCGGCGGAACCTTCCGTCATCCTCTTCATGATCGACAATACCGAACAGAAGAATCTGGAGATGCGCTACGCCCATTCACAGAAGATGCAAGCCGTGGGCCAGCTCGCGGGCGGTATCGCGCATGATTTCAACAACCTGCTGACCGCGATGATCGGCTTCTGCGACCTGCTCCTGATGCGCCACCCCGCAGGCGATCCTTCCTTTGCCGACATCATGCAGATCAAGCAGAATGCTAACCGCGCTGCGAACCTGATTCGCCAGCTCCTGGCTTTCTCCCGCCGCCAGACGCTGCAACCGAAAACACTCGACCTCACCGATACCCTCGCCGAACTATCAAACCTCATCCGCCGTCTGATCGGGGAGAACATCGAACTGAATATGATACACGGCAGGGACATCTGGATGGTGAAAGCCGACCAAGGGCAGCTCGAACAGGTTATCATCAACCTGGCCGTCAACGCGCGTGACGCGATGAAGGGCGGCGGCACGCTCAGCATCCGCTCCAGCAACGTCACCATCGATGGCCAAAACCCCATCGACTCCGATTTGATCCCCCCCTCGCAGGATGATTCTATCGCCGATGGCGAATACATCCAGATCGAGATCATCGACACCGGAACCGGCATCAAGCGCGACCTGCTGGAAAAAATCTTTGAGCCATTTTTCTCCACCAAAGAAATCGGCCATGGCACGGGGCTCGGACTCGCCACCGTATATGGCATCATCAAGCAGACCGGGGGCTACATCTACGTTCGCTCGGCTGAGAACATGGGCACCACTTTCGCCCTCTTTATCCCCCGTCACATCCCCTCACCCGAGTCTATAAAAGAAGCCGCCGCTGCTGCCGCCGAAGTGTGGGACAAGAACGTCGTCCACGATCTGACGGGAGGCGGTACGGTACTGCTCGTAGAGGACGAAACCCCCGTCCGCATCTTCGCCGCCCGAGCCCTGCGCAACAAGGGCTACGAAGTGCTGGAAGCCGATTGCGGCGAGAACGCGCTGGAAGTCTTCACCGGGTTCGAAGGTACAATTGACGTCATCATCAGCGACGTGGTGATGCCCGGCATGAACGGCCCGACGATGGTCGATAATCTCGCCAAGCAATATCCTGAGAAAATGAAGAATATCGACGTCATCTTCATCTCCGGTTACGCCGAGGATGCCTTCATCGACACTTACGGTACGGACCGCGAATTCAACTTCCTACCCAAGCCTTTCACTCTCAAGCAACTCGCCAGCAAGATCAAGGACGTGATGCAGAGTAAGAATAAAGCGGCATAACCACGCGCTTTCCCCTTGATTGCCCTTAAAAACGCGCTACATTTACGTTGATTAACCCCCTGCGAAAAAGTGAGCCGTCATGGATAAGAAAAAAGCATTGGATACCGCCCTTTCCCAAATCGAAAAATCATTCGGCAAAGGCTCCATCATGCGCTTCGACCAGAAAGAGACTCTGGAAGTCGAGGTCATCCCCTCCGGTTCGCTCGGGCTTGACCTCGCACTTGGCGTCGGCGGATACCCCAAAGGACGCGTCATCGAAATCTACGGCCCGGAATCCTCGGGCAAAACCACGCTTACCCTGCACGCCATCGCCGAATGCCAGAAGCTCGGCGGAACCTGTGCGTTCATCGACGCCGAACACGCGCTCGACCCCGGCTACGCCCGCAAACTCGGCGTGAAGATCGACGAACTCCTGATCTCCCAACCCGATACCGGCGAACAAGCGCTTGAGATCGCCGACACGCTCGTCCGCTCCGGCGCGATCGACCTCGTGGTTATCGACTCCGTCGCCGCCCTCGTCCCCCGCGCTGAGTTGGAAGGCGAGATGGGCGATTCCCACATGGGCCTGCAAGCACGTTTGATGAGCCAAGCGCTTCGCAAACTCACCAGCAACATCTCCCGCACCAACTGTACGGTTTTCTTCATCAACCAGATCCGCCAGAAGATCGGCGTGATGTTCGGCAATCCTGAAACCACCACGGGCGGGAACGCACTGAAATTCTATGCCTCTATCCGGGTGGACATCCGCCGCATCGGTGCATTGAAGGACAAGGAAGAAGTCGTCGGTAACCAGACCCGCGTCAAGGTCGTGAAGAACAAGGTCGCCCCGCCCTTCCGCGTTGTCGAATTCGATATTCTTTACGGCGAAGGCATTTCCTTCCAGGGTGAGTTGATCGACCTCGGTATCAAAGCAGGTATCGTAGAAAAATCCGGCTCATGGTTCTCCTACAACAGCACCCGCATCGGCCAGGGCAAAGAGAACGCCCGCCAGTTCCTGAAGGACAATCCCGCCATCGCCAAGGAAGTAGAGCTCGCCATCCGCGCCCAATCCGCAGATGTCGGCGCAGCCCTACGCGAAGCGCCGGAGAGCGAGACGGAAGTCGAAGTCGCGTAAGACTTAGACTCTCCACCCTCATTCGTCATTCCAACGCAGGCTGGAATCCAGCCGTTTTTAATATCTTGTGGCGCAGACGTGTCACGCTGGATTCCCGCTTTCGCGGGAATGACAATAAGGACGGCGCCAATCTCACCCCCCTCCACCCAACTTCCCGTTGCCTGAACCTCTCATTTCCAGTATTTCTCACTGCCTATGATCACCGCAAAAGACCTCCGCGCCAGCTATCTGGGCTATTTCGAGAAGAACGGGCATAAAATCCTGCCGTCCTCCTCCCTCGTTCCGCAGAACGACCCCACCCTGATGTTCACCAACGCCGGGATGGTGCAGTTCAAGAATATCTTCACCGGGGTCGAGAAGACGGACTTCAAGCGCGCCACCACCTCGCAGAAATGCGTCCGCGCCGGGGGCAAGCATAACGATCTCGATAATGTCGGCTACACCGCCCGCCACCATACGTTTTTCGAGATGCTGGGCAACTTCTCCTTCGCCGATTATTTCAAGGAGGAAGCCATCACATTCGCCTGGGAACTCGTCACCAAAGAACTGAGCATCCCCAAGGAAAAACTCCTCGTCACCGTCTATCACACGGACGACGAAGCCTTCAATTTCTGGAAGAAGATTGCCGGACTTTCCGAAGACCGCATCATCCGTATTCCCACCTCCGACAATTTCTGGACGATGGGCGACACTGGCCCCTGCGGCCCCTGCTCGGAGATTTTCTACGACCACGGCGACCATATCCCCGGCGGCCCTCCCGGCTCAGCCGATGCCGACGGTGACCGCTTCATCGAGATCTGGAACCTCGTCTTCATGCAATATGAGCAGGTGACGAAGGAAGAACGCATCAACCTCCCCAAACCCTGTGTCGATACCGGCATGGGCCTGGAACGCGTCGCTGCCGTGCTGCAAGGTGTGCATAATAACTACGAAATCGACCTCTTCCGCAATATCATCAGCGCCACGCAAGCCCTCGCCAAGGTCAAGGAGACCGAAGAAAACGGCGCATCCTTCAAGGTCATCGCCGATCATCTGCGCTCCACCTGCTTCCTGATGGCGGATGGCGTACTGCCCTCCAATGAAGGCCGCGGCTATGTGTTACGGCGTATCATGCGCCGGGCCATGCGACATGTGCATCTGCTGGGCGTGAAAGATACACTGATGCATCGCCTCGTCCCCGCCCTCATCAGCGAGATGGGCGAAGCCTACCCCGAACTCAAACGCGCCGAAGCCCTGCTGGTCGAAACGCTGAAGAACGAAGAAGAACGCTTCCGCGAAACTCTGGAACGCGGCCTGAAACTGCTCAACGAGGAACGCGCCAACATTCCCTCCGGCGGCAAACTTTCCGGCGAAGCGGCGTTCAAACTCTACGATACCTACGGCTTTCCGCTCGACCTGACGCAGGACATCCTGCGCGGTGACAAGATGGAAGTTGATACCGCCGGGTTCGAATCCGCGATGGAAGAACAACGCACCCGCGCCCGCGCTGCGTGGAAAGGCTCTGGTGATGCTTCCGTCAGCACCCTATGGTTCGAGCTACGCGAGCAACACGGCGCGACAGAATTCCTTGGCTATACGTCCGTTCAAGGTTCTGGCGTGGTGTTGGCACTGGTAAAAGACGGTCAATCCGTCGACAAACTAGCCGCTGGCGAAAAGGGCTATCTCCTCACCAACCAAACACCTTTCTATGGTGAGTCAGGTGGCCAGACGGGCGATACCGGAAAACTTCTTTCCGGCCTGAAACCTATCGGCGAAGTCCTCAGTACCATCAAACCGCTGAGCGACCTGCACGTTCACGAGATCATGCCCACCATAGACATCAAGGTCGGGGATGCGGTGGAACTGGAAGTCGACAATCTCCGCCGCGACCGCATCCGCGCCAACCACTCGGCGACCCACCTGCTCCATGCTGCACTCCGCCGCACCCTTGGCGAACACATCTCGCAAAAAGGTTCCCTCGTCAGCGAAGACCGCCTACGGTTCGACATCAGCCACCCGAAAGCCCTGACCCCTGAAGAAGTCACAGCGATCGAGAACGAGGTCAACGAGATCATCTGGCAGAACGCGCAAGCCTTCACCAAGCTAATGAAGCCGGAAGAAGCCATCGAGCAAGGCGCAATGGCCCTGTTCGGCGAGAAATACGGCGACGAAGTCCGCGTCCTGATGATGGGCTACGACCCGAAAACCGGAAACCCCTACTCCACCGAACTTTGCGGCGGGACGCACGTGAAGCGCACGGGCGATATTGGTCTGTTCAAGATCGTCTCCGAAAGCGCCATCGCCGCCGGTATCCGCCGCATCGAAGCCGTCACCCGCGACACCGCCCTCACCTATCTTTCTTCGCAAGAGAAGACATTGAAAGACTTAGCGGGCGAGATGAAAATTGGCGTCACTGACTTACCCGAACGCATCGCCCAGATGCAGGCCGAACGCAAATCCCTGCAAAAAGAACTCGCCGAAGCGAAGAAACAACTGGCGTTGGGCGGTTCCGGTGGAAGCTCCGAAGTCGCCGCCGAACAGATCGGCAATGTGGAATATTTCGCCCGCCACTTCGCCGACCTGCCACCGAAAGAACTGCGCGGTGTGGCCGAATCCCTGCTGAAAGGCAAGGAGACCGCCGTCGTCGCCATCACGAGCGGGTTTGACGGCAAAGGCTCCGTCGTCGTCGCCGTCTCCAAACCGCTGACCGATAAACACAACGCCGCCGAACTAGTCAAACTCGCCGTCCCCGCGATGGGCGGACAAGGCGGCGGTGGCCGCCCGGAAATGGCGCAAGGCGGCGGCCCCGAAGGCGACAAAGGCGAAGCCGCACTTGACGCCATCCGCGACGCGCTGAAAAAATCCGCTGCGTAAATAACCTAAATGAAGAAGCGAATTTTGAACGCTTCGGGCGGGTTCAGCAGCGTCGCAAGAATAAGCATCAGCGCATAATGCAGGAAGTAGATATACATCGTATTCCTTCCCATGAACTTGAGAGTCGTTCCAACTCCCTTCTGCGGGATGGGCACATCATGATGGGCAAACCGGGATAGAAACCACGTAGCGAGTGCAATCAGCGTTACCATGACTATCGATTGTGCCCATGTGAGATAGAAAATATCAATCTGCACCAGTGCAAAGAGTACGCCCGTAACAACCAGACAGGATACGGTGGATTTCGAACCCGGATAGCGTCGGTGAAGGAACCCGCAATACGCATACATCACCGCCAGCCCGCCATACTCGAACAACAGCATCGCGAATGGGTGCATCAAGAGACATAAGATAATGATTGCGGGGAAATAATACGGCTTGATGTCTGCTTTCTCGATACGCCTCATAAAGAATCGGCAGGCCATGACCGTTACAAAAATATTGAGAGGAAAAATCTTCTGTACGGTACATATATCCAAGGCAATCAATAGCAGGGCGAAGAACTTCAATTCCTCTTCGGTACTCTTTCCCGTACTGCGGTATCCCATGAAAAATAACCAGATAGGCACACATGAACGCCCCACAACCCTCCACCACATATTGTGAGGATCGAAAAACATCCCCAGATGATCGACGATCATCAGGATGATGGCGACAGTCTTCATCACATCATGTGTATTGACCGCCGCGCCGTAGCGTCGGTAATTCTCCATGAAGGTGAACATCTTCATCGCTTGAGCAGCCACATCTGATACATACCTACGAAGGTCTGCGGATATTTCATCTCCAGCTGATGCCAGTTGGCCAGCGAGTTCATTTGCAGGTCTTCAGGGAACATTTCGCGGTAGTGGATATTCGCCAGTGGGTTTCCGTTTACAAACCCAATCAGATCCAACCCCAACCTTTCCAGAATGGACTCAATCTGTGGCAGGGTGAACTGGTGCTCCTGACGATGAAAGAGCAAATCCCTGCATTCTGAAAGACTGAAGAAATCCCGTTGCATCATGAATTTATAGGCCTGTATGGCATCTGGCGTATCCATCACCTGCTGTCGCAGAGACCGTATGCTATCAGCGCTCTCGCCGATTCTTTCACGGGCGATGCGTTCCCGCATGGCGATAACATCCTTCCGCGCCAACTGGCTGTAAAGACCAATACTCATCAGCCCGCCCGACTTCAGCTTGCGGGTCAGTATTTCCCATCCCTCCATCGGGTTTTCCATATGATGGAGCACACCTGAGGATTCCACGATGTCGTACACATCTCTCAGCTTGTCCAGCATCAGAATATCACCCTGCATCAATGTCAGGTTTTCCACACCTATTTCTCTGCGCTTGCGTTCCGCATAGGCAAGGCTGGATCGGCTTAGATCTATCGAAAGCACTTCAGCATCCTTGAACTTGAGCGCCGTGCCTATAGGGTGCTGCCCTGTCCCGCTCCCCGCAACCAAGATGCGGCAAGGGGAGCCCACCTTAATCCGTTGAGCCGGAAAAGCCGGAAACATATTCTTTACCCACACCATCACATCCTGCGACGCCACACGCTGCAACGTCCGCCAACGCGGATAGGGATTGGCCTCATACTGTTCCCGCACAAAACTGGACACCCCGGAAGAAATAGGCGTCAGCGAGGGAATGCTGAGCTTAATGCCCATCTCGTTACGCGGCTCGCGGATGAACTCGCGGCAATAATCCTGTATGCCCGGCGTAAAATCTTCATAGAACCCATCAACGGCTCCCGCCCAAGGTTCCCGCTCCAGCCGCTGATAACAACCTAACATGAAAACCCATGTCATATAGTTATTATCAGAATTCACCGGCAAGGAAGAAAGCCTTGCCTTTACCTGTTCCAGCAAATCCTTCTCCTTGCTGCTCACGGGGTAAACATGCTCATTGAGTAGACACTGGGTCGAAAGCGCGAGAAGCATAAAGAACTTCTCCAGCGACAATATCCCTTCGCGCTGCACCACATCCTCGAGAAGGAGCGCTCGCACAGCCGTTAGCAGTCGTTCCACCTCAGCTAAGGGGAAAGCCCCGTAGTGCAATTGCGCAAGGAGCAACGGCGTACTGAGCGCTGCCGCCACTTCACCCGCATCATATGCTTGGCGTAACGCGGCATCGTCCTTGTTGGAAGCAAGCGTGATCAAGTGAGGGATACCAGGAAGCTGCCGCGTGGTATAGCGCATCAGGACTGTTAGCATGGTGGCGTTCACGTGTAACGGATCAGCAAGGGATGCGAGCAGAAACGCTTCCCATGCCTCATCACGCTCCCAAATCATATCGGGTGCGCGATAGGCGGAGAGAACGCATTGCCAGGCGCGAGGGTCGTTCGGCACGGCACGGCAGGCTTTTTTTCCCCACTGCATCGCCTCAGACCAATACCCCAAATGCAGATGACAATCGGAAATCTGTATTAGACTGTGAGACTGCGTCGGCTCCAGTTCAAGCACGCGGCGGAAGGAGAGTATCGCGCGCTCCCACTGCCGCAATGCCATCCAGAAATCTGCCAGATTGTAATGCGCTTGAATGAGCGTTTCATCGAGTGAAATGGCTTTCTCAAAGGCTTTAGCAGCCTCTTCCATCCGCCCGAGATGACGGCAGGAAAGCCCGAACAAATTCCATGCGGGGGCACATGTGGCATCCATCGCGATGATACGACGTGTTTCGGCCTCACATGCGTCATACTGGCGCGAAAGACAGTAATGGCGGGCTTGTTGAAGAAGCGCCGGAATACTGCCAGCCGCAGCCTGTGTCAAAGCCTGCGGAGCATTTTCCAACTTCTTCATTTTACGTCGTGCGTTACGATTCATGACGGAATCATACCCACGGATGCACTACTGGCAAGTCCAATGAGTCACAAGGAGGCTACGGCTTGAAGCACCAGAACTGGTACATGCTGAGGAACGATTTCGGATTATCAATCTCGAATTGATGCCAGTTATCGAGCGAGTTCATGGCCCGGTCTTCAGGGAAGCGTTCGCGGTATGCCTTTGTCACCAATAGCTGAGTATTCTCGAATCCAATAAATTCAAGCCCCAGCGAAGTGATTGTCTCTTTCAGTTTGGGAATGGTGAATTGGTGTTCTTGCCGATGGAATAGCAAGTCACGGCATTCGGACATGCTGAAAAAATCCCGGGTATTGAACACGTGTTCAATCTTTTTATCCAGTGGAAATTGCATAATCTGGTGACGGTATGCCCGGATACTATCCACATCATCCATACGCCCTTCCATAGAGATGTTCTGACGCACCACATTCACGCTTTCACGCGCCAACTGACTGTAGAGGCCAATTTTCATCAATCCACCGGATTTAAGTTTACGCGTAATGATCTCCCAACCCTTCAACGGATGCTCCAGATGGTGTAATACACCACCCGATTCCACGATATCATACTCGCCGTCCACATCATCCAGCTTCATAATATCCGCCTGCATCAGGGTGATATTGGAAATACACAACTCCCGGATTTTACGCTGCGCATAGGCAAGACTGGAGAGACTGAGGTCAATCGCTAATGCCTCCGCCCCGGCAAAACGCCCTGCGGTCATGATGGGATGCGCCCCTGTTCCACATCCCGCAATCAAGATTTTACAAGGATCGCCAACCCGAATGCGCGAATGATCGAATTGCGGAAAAATGAATTTCATCACATCAACTGCTGTAGATTGAGGCGCCTTCTGCACATAACGCCAACGTGGATAGGGGTTCTCTTCATATTGCTCACGCACGGCTGTAGAAACACCTTCACCGATAGTCGTAAGCGCCGGAATGGTCGCTCGTATAGCCCTTTCTTCTAATGGTTCGGCCACGAATTCCTGAATAAATTGCTGGAGACGCATATCGACATCAGCTTGGTGGGATAATGCGATGAACCGTTCAGCCCATAGCTCACCATCCAGCTTCTGATACGTCGCAAGCAATAACACATGGGCAATATATTCTTCTGAATGCGTAGGAGGCATCGTCGCCACCCGCTCACGCAACATAACATGAGAGGCCTTATCCTTCTCATCCATGAAATAAACATGCTCGGTCAACTGACATTGGGATGCAAGGGTGAGCAGGAACGCATGGCGTTTGCCGAAGAATTGCACCGGGTCAGCCAATAGCGCATCCGTATAAATACCCCTCAGTTGGCGGAGAAGATACTCCATGCCCAGCGCCGGAAACGGCATATGCTGGAGGAGGCCCGCTAAAAGCGGGTGAGCGAATACCATTTCAACCGCGCCGCATTCAGCGGACACCTTCAGTTCCGCAGTGAAATTGCTCGTCGCGAGCTGGCATAGATTAAGGACGCCCGGCAATACCTGAAGCGTGTAATTGATAAGCACCGATTGCATGACGCTACTGATACGCTCAGGAACAGAAAGCGACTCCACAAGAAAAGTCTCGAATTCAGCATCAGGGGCAGGTTTATAATATGACGCTGAGAAAGCAGATTGGAATAATTGCCAGCTTGAAGCGCTATTGGGCTCCAGTATCAGTACTTTCTTCGCCCACGCCACCGCCTGTTCGGCATCATCCATCATCAGGCAGGCATCGGAGAGTTTCATCATCGCGTTGAGATGTTTAGGTTGGTGCTGCAACACGCTTTTAAACAGCGCAATGGCGTTAGGATAGTCCTTTTGGGCCATCATGATATTAGCCAGGTTATAAAGCGCCCGGTGATAGGTCGGGTTGATGGTCAACGCCCGGTGGAAGCATGCGACCGCTTCATTGATCCTTTTTTGCTCGCGATACACTGCGCCGAGGAAGTTCCATGCATCCACATCATGCGGAAAAGCGGTGAGTATCTGGTGGCATAATGTCTCTGCGGCAGCAAAATCGCGCTTATTGTGATAATTCCAGACCTGCTGGAGCTGCGTTTGCAGATTACCGACAGTGACCGTATTGACCGACTGCGGTACGGGGTTACCCGTCATTTTCTCTTGTTTACGGCGCGCGTTGCGGTTCATAACCCCTCATCTGTATATGGTAAGGGAGTATAGCAAGAACCATGCCTATAGGAAATAACGCAAAGTTGCGCCAAACGGAGACCATCACGCACTTCTTTCTGCTTGATAATAAGTGATAATCTAAGCTTATGCAGGTTTTTTGCCATTGACCTTTGTCATTTAATTGTAATGTAGGAATGTTATTATCAACCATGAATTAGAAGGAGGGGATTATGGTAGACAACGGAAATGATGCGTTACCTACAGATCATTTTACTAGAAAATTGGAAAATAAAATTGAAAATGGTCCATACGGCTCCACTTCAAAGATTAAAACTCCTCGTCATATTGGCCCTAATGGATTGACCGCAGGAACGGTGGTGAGCCACATTCCAGAGAAGCCATTACCAGATAGTTTAATCAAAGGTATGGGCGAAATCGCCGCCGGGAATTATGCCATAAACCCTTCAGGGCTATTAGTTGAGCGTGGCCCCAAGCGCTTCACTGAAGTAGTTGGCAATCCGGAAGCACTAGACAACTCCAAAGGCAGATAAGCCACTATAATGGCTTTTTTGTGCTACATTGATAGCAACTTAAAATGTGTTATAATTAATCCATCTATTAAAAATCAGTGGCTCTGTGTGCTCGGCATCATCTCGATGCAATAGAGGACGGCCATCCAGAACCCGGCTTTGTTGGTATCGTCCGCCTTCATTGCGTTCTGCATCTCTGCGCGCGCCACGTTGATGGCATCCGGCCCGTGCTCCCGAACCAGTTCAGCGGCAGCGGAATCGGGGTCTTGCCGGTCTGACATAGAATTTATCTCAAGGCGTTGTTACTACTGACGAACGAATGGTAGTTCAGCTTACGGATATAGCTGAACAGCACCACCGATGTTAACAAGAACGTGAGCATGGATGCAAGGAAATATCCATACCCATAATAGGGGAACCCTTTATTCATGCTCCAGATGGTCAGAACCACGTTCAACACGAAATACCCGATCTGCAGATACATCACCCGGCGGCGGCTGTCGAAATAGGACAGGATGATGAACTCGAAGAGCAGCAGCACGTGGAAGAACGCCCCCAGCGCCGCTAAGCGGAACATCCCGATCTCGGAGTATACAAGGTTCAACGCTTCGACGATCTGCGCGGCAAGAATGACCGCAAGGAAGCAGATGACGCCCTGGATGAGGATCAGGTTACGCCCGCTATCGAGGATACTATCGATGATGGCAGTACGGCTCTCACGGATTTTCGCGAGTGGCTTATGGCCGAGGATATCCTCGAAATACCGCTGATAGCGCTCGAAAAAGTTGGTCTCGACCGTGAAGATGAACAGCGCGAGCGACGGCACGATAGTGAGGTACGCAAGAAACGTCGCGGAATCATAATCGGGATACATCACCATCTTGCTCGGCAGCTCAATCGCTTCCGGCGCAAACCACATGATCCATTTATCGACCCAGATAGCGGCGTTATAGAACATCCCGCCAACAGCCAGTTCCCAGTAACGGCGGAAATAAGGCATCATCGCGAACGGGCTTTCGAGGCGGTAGTTATATTCCGCGAAAATCTTGGAGACGAGCGAGAAGACGATGAACGCAAGGCCGATATTGAAGCCGTTGAGCATCCCCACATCGTTGAAATCATCCTTGAATATCTGCGCGCCGAGGATGGCGATCACCATCCCGAATCCGAACGCCCGCGTCACCGCGTTATAGTCTTTCAACGCCGTCATGAACACGCCAAGCAACCAGACGGAGGTAATCAGGAACACGTTGGCCACGGCAGAAAGGCGCATCGCTAACGTGAAATCAACGTAATAAAGATAGAAATACCCCACGAACGGCAACTGGATCATGAACAGCAGGATAAGACTGCCGAGCATCACGCTCGGCGTCGTCGTCACGTTATGACGGTGGATGGCATCCGCAAGGTAACGCGTCACCACCATGAAGACGGGCGCGGAGAGGACGAGCGAGAATGCGAAGTTATAGATGACCACGACGCGGAAATTGACCGGCCCCCAGTCAGCGTTCAAATCGGTCGGATCGCCTTGCGTGAAGACGGCTGTAATCCCGGCAAGCGCGATAACGGTAAAAAGCCATGGCCCGGTGGATGCCATCGCCGCATGGGAAAATGCGCGGAGCGTCCCCAGGAGATCATCCTTGGAAGCCAGCCGTTTCAGTACAAATCCAATACCCGCCATGACTTACATTCCCTACATCGATGTTGCATACAGCGCTTTATACGCTGAATATTGTTGGTCTTTGGTATAATAGGTCGACACCCGCGCTTTCGCCGCTTGCGAGCAGGACTCATAGAGCTCCCGGTCAGTCAGCAATTCATAGACAGCCTCGGCAATCGCCAGCGGATTCGACAACGGAACGATGGCCCCGCCACGGCTCAGGGAAGGATCTTCGTCCTCACGGCCAAGGATCATTTCCGAACATGCGCCCACGTTGGTCGCCACGCACGGGATACCCGCAGCGGCGGCTTCGAGGATCACCAGCGGCTGTGCTTCGGAGATACTGCTCATCACCAGTACGTCGATCTGGCCGAGATAATCATCGACCGTCACTTGTCCCGTGAACTCGATAGTATCGCCAAGCCCAAGGAAATCGACCATCTCGCGGCATTCGCGTTCATATGTGTCATCCTCTTCCGACGGGCCGATGATATAGGCCTTCAGGTCAGGAATATGCGCCCGCAGCATCGCACAGGCACGGATGTAGGATTTCACGTCCTTAATGGGCACGACGCGACCGATGAGCGCAATCGCCGGGCGCGATTTCGCCGTGCGCGTCACGGCGGCAAAGCGCGCAACGTCAATTCCGTTAGCGATCACTTCCATCTTCCCCCGGTCGGCCCCGTCAGCGACCTGCGCCAATTGGTTACCTTCGAACAGCGTAATGATCTTATCCGCCGCCTCGTAGCACATGCGGGAATAGTTGGTGAACGTATCGATCCAGAAGTCACGAAGCGAACGGTGCGTAATGTCGATGGTCAGCGCACGGGAGAAATCCTCCGCCAGCCACTCGGCCTGCGCCACTTCGATACGGCGTTCGTTAGTATAGATTCCGTGCTCGGTGACGATGACCGGCTTCTGTTTTTCTAGCTTGGCGCGGGAGGCGAACAGCCCTGCGTACCCGGTGCTGAGCGCATGATAGACGCGTGCATCTGGAATATCGGCCAGCAGGATGGAATAGAGCGACCCCATCATCGACCGCCACGACCAGAAATAATCAAGGAAGGAATTCTCAGCGAAATGCTTTTCGTACATATCGATAAGCAAGTTCCACGCTTCTTCACTATTCAGTAATTCATCTTCACCCGGACGGCCACGGAACATCTTCAGCGTACGGATCACATGCTCCATATCGCGCAGTTCCGCCGTACCGACGGTGATGTTGTTGAGCGACGCCTCCAAACCATCCAGCGAACGAGCGGCCATCACGCGTGACGGCAGGCGTTGCAGACGGATATCGGTATGCCCGATCACGTTGGCAGGCAGAGTATATTTTTTCTCGAACTCCCCATCTCGCGGCAGGATCGTCACGAGATGGAAGGTGAGATGGTTCTGACGCTGGATCAACTCATGCGTCCAGGTGGAAACCCCGCCGGTGACGTAGGGGTAGGTTCCTTCGAGAATCAGGCAAACATCGGCCATTTTGCTCATGTTATGCCTCCTTCACGACGGCGTTGTCCGCCCAAAAACGAATGCTCTCGACCAGTTCCGGGTTGGTCTCCTGATACTGCTGGGCCGTCACCTGGAACAGGCGCGCCTGTTTACGCAACTCCGAGAATTTGCCAGAATTATATAAGGCTTCCACATACCAGATGATCAGCGCATCGGATTGATACCCACCATCGATGCACTGGCGGAACCAGTCCGCCGCTTCCGAATATTGCCCCATACGAAGCAACAAACGACCCAGCTTCACCCGCGCGTGGAGGTCACCCGGCTTCGCGTCGAGATAGAGGCGATAATTCTCAAGCGCTTTCTGGCGATTGCTTTGCTCACGCTCCTCATCGAGAATTCCGGTGAAGGCGTAATCATCGTAATGCTCGGCATACGCAAGGCGCAATACGGCATCTTTCGGATGTTTTTTAATAAGCCCGGCAATCATCAACGACTCTTCAAGGAACTGGTTCTCGATCTTGGAGACCGCCGTGGCCGCCTGAACGCGGATCGCATTGCTGGGGTCATGCAGCGCCTTGTGATAGGCGGGCGCGAATTGTGGTTCGAAATATTCCGTCATGCGGCTGATGGCGCGGCGCTTTTGTGTTTCCGAGCCGATGCTCATCACGTCGAGGAAAGGGATGACAGAGTAATTTTTCGGGTTCTGGTCCCGCCCGTAGATGATGTCCTCATAAACCACTTCCGGCTTGGTACGAATCTGCACCGGGAAAATGGTCGCGAACCATTCCGCGAAGGTATGAGAAATGCGCGTATGCCAGAAATGCATCAGGATGGAGAAGAACGTCCCCCCCGCGCCATAGATGCCAAGTGCCATACAGACGATACCAAGCTGCAGCATGAAGCGCGCATCGCGTCCCATTTTATGCAAGGCGGTCGCCATCAGCAGAATGATGCCCGAGATCACCACATGCAACAGCACGCAGACGATGGCCGGGAAGCCAGGTTCCCAGAACATCAGGTAGGTATTGATGGCGTGCAGTACCGTCGCGATGAAGGACGCGACGAGCGCCAGACCCGCGCCGATATGTCCGGCGCGTTTTTCTTCATGGATGTCAGGTGCTTTGAGGTACTGATCGAGGGTAGCGCTGCGGATCATGATGGCTTACTTCTCGTGGATGGAATGAACGGTGAACGCGAAGCTGGAATTGGAGAGCCAGCGTGCTTTGGAAGCAAGACCTTTCTCGATCTTCTCCTGCACGATCTTCGCGCCTTTTTTGTTGGTAGCGGGCAGGACGATGGAGAACTCGCCCACGCCTTCCTGATAGTCGAACGCCAGATCGACCGAACGCAGGACGCTATCGACGATGGTGCTGAGCTGCTTCGCCACTTTCGCGCGCGAGGTGGGGTCGAGCTTATCGGCGTCGAGCAGTTTCACGACGATCATCGACACGTCGAAATTCAGACGTTTCGCAAGCGCGCTGATGTAGTCCATGTGACGCTTGAAATACCCGGCCGTCATCAGATTATGGTCAGGATTGACGACACTGTCGGACTTCATCGCCTGATATTTATCGGCGTTGACGAAAGCGAGCGCTACCCATTCACAGATGGCACGGAACGTCTCGATGGTGGTGAGATTGAGTTCCGAGAACGGCATCTTCTCAATCTTCAGCATCCCGATGACTTCTCCAGAATCCACATTGACGAGCGGCCCGGCGATGACACCTTCACCGAAGAGCGCCTGCTCCTGGTCTTCATTCACGGCGCAGAGCAATTCTTTTTCCCCCACCACGCGGCGGAACAGGGACGAACCGCCGTCAAAGCTACGGCTATACTCGTCATTCGCAGCCCAGCCGGAGATGATGGTGGTGCTGATGCTGCCGTTATCACGCAGGAAGATGGAGAATTTCTCAGGGTTGAGGACGGCTTTCACCAACTCACGTACGCCACTGAGGACGTCCTGCGGGTCAAGCTTCTCAATGGCTTTCGCCGCGCGGTACGTATCCACGGTCGAGCGCAATTGTCCGGCGATGCGCAGTTCAAGACGCTGCTTATGTTCTTTCACATCTTCATAGGAATCGACGATCTTCTCTTCGCGGTCATGCGCGATGGCCAGTTCTTTGAGTAGTTGCGAACGGACGATGATCTGTTTGCGACGCACCCATTCGCCGATGAAGAGTGCCACGATAATCCAGATGATCGGCAGTTTGCTCACCGTGTAAAGATAGGCATACGTATCCTGGTCAAAGCTTTGCTCAGGCATATTGCCGAGCAGCAGGAAGACGATGGAAACCAGCACCGCCAGCAATCCTTCCGCCGTACCGTAGACGACAGACATCGCAAGGATGATGATCCAGCACGGGTGCAACTGGTTGTCCGCGAACCGATTCTGGTCACCCCAGAATACATCGATCGCCAGCAGGACGACGAAGAAGATGAACATCTCAATGAGGGCGGAAACCCGGAACCCCATGATCGTCGTGTGTTTTTCCATTACCGTATGCTTTTCCATAATCACAAATCCTTATGTGTGAACAAATTCTCTAGTATCGATACATGATATACGCGCCGACCCGTGCCAGGTCGTCATCGGTATTACCCGCGCCCAGTCCGTAGTAAGCCCGTCCCTGCGCTTGCAGGTCTTCGTTAATGTCATGCGTCACGCGCAATTCACCGACCGGCCCATTACCGCCGAAGCGGTCATAGGAGTAGCCGACGAGGTATTCGGCGCGCGTTTCGCGGCTGAATTCATATGTCCCGGCGAGGCCGAGCGAGTGGATTTCTCGCGTACGGAACGGGAACGGACGGTAGCTGACGCCAGCCGCATCCACCTTGGTTTCATGCGAAGAATCATATTCCCCGTCGAATCCGTAGACGATGGCCATCGTCGGCTCTTCCTGAATCTGGTACGCCACGTTGACGTTCACACCGACGGAGCTGGCGACATCGTCTTCGATATCGACGTTATACCGATTCACGCCTGTGCCACCGCTGACAGTTAGCTTCTCGCTGAGGCGAGCCGTGTGATTTACGCCGATACGGTCGCGCGTCGCATCATCCAGCACCCCTTCGACGAATTCCCAATACGGGCGGTGATATTCCGCACCGACGATGGTCTGGCCGAGGTCGGTGATGAAGGTGACGTAGCCACCGAGACCCAGCGTATCGTTATTGGCGAAGACGGAGCCTTTATACTGCGTGCCGTTATCCTGCGTATAGGTAGCGAAAAGTTCGCCTTGCTGGCGGTCTTCGCTGAATTCACCGATACGGCCATCTGCGCGGCGCACGTTATCACTATCCACGAAATCGTTCATCACGACAGCGCCGACATCCCACCCGTCGGAAATGCTCTTGATGGCTTCCAGCGTGGTAATCTGTTCGTTATTATCACCCAGCATGCGCCATTCATGGTCCAGCTTCACATGCTCGGCATGAAGCATCTCGATATCGCGCTTGAGGATGGCGATATCCTCGTTCTGCGGTTGGATGGCCTCTGCCTGACGCAGCAGTTTCAGTGCACGCGGCCAGCGACCGGAGAAGTTCTCGGCGTTGGCGGTAAAGCCCATCAATTGCGCGTCGTTCGGATATTTCTCTGACAATTTTTGGAGGCGTTCTACAGCCAAATTCTGGTCACCCGTCTCCAATTCGATACGGGCGCGGAGGAGTTCATAGCGCAGATGCGTCTGTGCTTCGAGGGACTTGCTGGCATCAGCCACTTCCTTCTGCGGCACGATGATGACGTTATTACCGTCCCCACGGACGATTTCCATTTTATAGCCCGGCTTCGCGGAAACAAGCGTCCGGTCATAGCCTTCGGTGACAAAATTCACCCAATCGTAATTGACGGATTGCTCAGGCTTGATACGCGACTGGCCAGTCAATGCGGGATCGAACACCAGCAACAATTCCGTGCGGTCATTATTCAGCTTATAGCCACGATAATCACCTTGGGAAAGCTGCATCGGCTGTTGCAACGCCGCTTCCGAAATCGTGCCAGTAGGACGCTCGGTGACTTTCCACGCCGTTTTATAATCCTTGTTCTCGATCAGCGTGCTGGCGTAATCCGCGCGGAGAATATCATCCGCCGGATGCTTCGTCATCGCCTGCTGGAAGCTTGCGTAGCCTTGCTTTTTCTGGCCCATACCGACGAGGCTCTGCGCATACTTGGATTCCATATCCGCCGTACGCACGTTCTCGGCGTTGATGAGGTCGATGGTCGCTTTATAATACTTGCGCGATTCTTCGGTCTCTTTTTCCCGGCGCATCAACTCCGCATAGGTGAAGTACGCCTTGTACGCATCCGGGTCAGGTTTGCTGGAGTTCTGTCGCGCTTGCAGGTAATTGCCGAGATAAGTCTTCGCCTCGGAATAATCCGCGTTGTTCTGGGCGATGATACCTACTTCACGCAAGGATTCCTCATCCTGCGGCTCAAGCGTACGCAGCTTGTTATACGCACGGATGGAAAGCTCGCTATTCCCGGTATCACGCGTGTAGCGCGCTACCTGACGCAGCAGGTTTGGATCATTGCTATTTTCCACGATAGGCGCGAACGTCGCAGCGATGGTCGCGTTATCGCCCGATGCGCTTTTCACCGCGAGATAGCGGGTCAGCATATCGGCCTGTTGCAGCGATTCCGGCTTGCTCTCGGCGATTTGCACCACAGCATCATCCCCCGTGTAATCAGCGATGAGTTTCAGCCATTCGTTCTTTTCCTGTTCGGAAGCCGCCGTTGCCGAACGGTTATACAGCCAGTTCGCCTGGGAATCATCCACC
Source organism: Rickettsiales bacterium (assembly GCA_041749475.1). Lineage (GTDB taxonomy): Bacteria > Pseudomonadota > Alphaproteobacteria > Rickettsiales > UBA998 > JBGTBD01. The sequence continues at coordinate 2,304 of JBGTBD010000003.1, read as the reverse complement.
CGCGGTCCCCAGAGATAGATCAACTGACGGACATCCGGGCCGGTCGGACCTTGGTTCTCCGCCAACTCACCGAACAGCGCAAGTGCGTCGTCCCGGTAGCCGCGCTCCAGTAACGTGAAGGCGATGTTACGCTTGGTTTCAGGACGGGTATTTTTCTGGTTGGCGACGAGCAGCCAGAATTGGCGCGCCTCTTCATACTTCCCCTGTTTGTCGAGATTCTCGGCATAGAGCGACGCCCACTGCCCCCCTTGCGTCAACGCAAGACGCTTGATGTACGGCCCGGCGACGTCGAACCGTCCCATATCGATGAGCGCATAGAGCATTCCCATCTTACGGCGGCTATCGAGCGTATTGGATTCCAACTGCTCACGCGCGAATTGCGCGAGGTCGGCCTTATATTTCGGATCACGCTTCGCCTGTGCGGTGAGCGCCGCGAACACGGTGTCGACCGCAGGGCCGGAGAGATTCCCGTCCTTGCTGAGCAGGTCGATCGCTTCGTGATATTGCCCGGTGCGGATATACGCATTGGCGAGATATTCACGCGTCTGTGCGCTGTCCTCGCGTTGCTGCAGCATCTTCGCCATATCGAGCGCCAGCGCGTCCTGACGGTTATCGGCGGCGAGGAAGTACAGATCGTTCATCAACTGACGGTCGAGGTAATTCTCATGCGCCGCGACCCATTCCTTCACTTGCTCGGAATGCCCTGCGCCGGCGGCAAGACGCGCCCAGATCTTCTCGACCTCTGCGTCACCCTCTTCTTTCAGGTGCTGTTCAAGAAAGACGTAGCCGTCCTCATACTGCTTCATTTCCAGATAGATGCTGCCGATAGCGGCCAGTCGCTGGTTGGTCATTTCCGGCGCTTTTTTCAACTCGTCGAGGAACTTGTTGGCGCAGGTGGCTTTCCCGGCACGCGCACAATTGCGGGCGATGACGAGCTGTTGCTGCTCACCAACATTGCCTTGGGCAACGTACGCCGCAATCTTGTCGTCCGCATCCGCCGTCTGGTTGGCAAGCGACAGCACGATGCCGAACAACGGATAGGTGTTGAGGTAATCAGGCGTCCCCAGCTTCTCGTTGATCAACTGGAGCAATTCCGTACGACGGGTGGCCACGGCCAGCTCGGTCAGAGCAATCGCTTCGGATTCACTGGTATTGGCGGGCGTAATCAGCGCGCTCAGTTCCTTCACCATTGCATCGTCGTTCTTCTTCAGCGCGATCATCAGGAAACTATCGGTCAGCTCCAGCGGCAACTGGTCCTTGGAATAAAGATCTTTCATCATGGCATAGGCTTCATCTTCCTTGCCGAAGGTGATGTCCAGCAGCACCTGCTCGATGAGCAGTGGCGGATATTTGGAAAGTTCCTGTTGATACGGGTCGATCAGCTTCTGCGCCAGTTGCGGTGCTCCGCGGAAATGCAGCACATTTACCAGACGCGCCACTTCCAGCGGTTTCTGCTTGGTGTCGCGCCAGTTCACCGCTTCGAGATACGCGCCATTCTGGTCACCCACATCCATCAACAGGCTGACGAGCAACTGCATATCCTCGAACGAGAAATAATCGGGATAATCTTTCTGTAACGCCCGCAGAGCGATGATCGCATCTTGCGGTTTCTTGTCCGTCGCCAACAGGTTAGCCAGTTCGGTATATTTCTCAGGCGATATTTTGTCTTTGTTCTTCAGCAGGGATTGCAGCGCGTCGGTCTGCTTATCGTATTGCTGGTTGAAGTGATAGATGTCGGAGAGTGCGCGCAGCGTATCCTTATTGGAAGTCAGCTTGTTAATCTCTTCGAGGTTGCGCAGGTAATCATCCGGGCGCTGGGCGTATTGATAGAGCGTCCCCAGTTTCTGACGGGCCTGAACGTCATTCGGATTCTTCGCGAGATACGCTTCAAGGACGTTGATCGCCTCATTAACGTTCCCTTCCTGCAGATAAATATCCACCAGTGCGCTGACCACGTCGATCGACAGGTTCCCCTGCTGCAACTGCTCGATGTACTTATCCTTCGCGGAATACGCGTCTTTATCCTTGTCGTAAATCTTGTCCTTATACTCGATGAGCGCAAGTTCCTTGGTATCGGGAATCAGCATGAGGCTTACCGCCACACCGATCACCACTAACAACCCAACCAATGCATAAAGTTTTTTTGACATATTTACTACTCGGTCACTTCTTCAAGCGTTATCTGTACAGGGCTTACTACGCTCTCGGAAAGCTCAATGTCCAAAATACCATTTTTATCACTGGTAAATTTTCCGCCATCTATGCTTTTTCCGTCACGCAACATAATCAAACTCACCGTTACGA
>JBGTBD010000002.1:0-122495 GCA_041749475.1 Rickettsiales bacterium | reverse complement strand
CCGGCGGCGCCCTGCTGTGCCTGCGGATTTTCACGCGGTACAGCGCGGCCGGATGCGGCGCTGCGCGTCTGTGTTGCGGTGGCGGGTTGGGTCTGTGCAGGCTGCGTCGCCATCGCCGACGAGCGTGAGGAGGAAGCAATGGTTTCCGGATGCTGCGGCGATGCCCCCCAGCCATCGTTACTGGCGACCGCTACCGGCGGCGTCGCCACCGTCCAGCCCTGCTGGAACATGCATTCGCTGAACATAGAGGTCAGCTGTGCGTTATAATCCTTCTCCGAACCGCCTTGCCCCGTATACTGGCCGACATTGCTTTCCGCGAACCCGCGGCAATCATCGCGCACATCGTTATAGACGCGCTGCACCTCCGTCGTATCCGAACAGGCGGAAAGCAGCACGACGCATGGGATGGTGTAAAAAAGGCTACGCAATGTCATCCCCGCACTATACCCCCGAATGATTGCAACTTGATGACATAAAATCATATTATTTATCAGCCCGTTGCTTCTCTTGAAACGTGCGGGAGGCGATTTCGTCGAAGGCGAAGGTCTCGCGGCGGTCTTCTTTTTTCTTCTGCATCTTCTTCTGGTTATCGAGCGCGATCTCGTATTTCTTGAGGTCACTGAAGATCTCGAACATCTCTTCTTTCACCTCGTCGATCTTACGGTCGATCTTCATCATCTCCACCGCCAACTCATCGCGCTGCTTCTTGATATGGGCAGAGAAATTCCCGAAGAAACCGGACATCGTCGCCAGCTCCTCCGCCATCTGCAATTCCTTCTGCAATTGCTGTAATAATTCTTCGGATTTATCTTCCAACGCAGAACGCCGCTGTTGCAGCACGACCATTTTCTTGCGTGTTTCCTCCAGCGCCTTTTCCTGCAGGCGGATGAGGGTGGGAAGTCCTTTACGCGCCACGACCTATCACCCACGCTTCAGCGGAATCGGCTCACCCGCACCCGCGGCCATCGGTGGCCATTGCGGCAGCCCAAGGATTTTCGCGAGCTGCGCATACCCGTCCTGCAGCGCGGCTTTCTCTTCCATCGGCTGACGCAGGAAATCTTCGATCAGCGGGAAATACTGGATGGATTTATCAACCTCGGGATCAGACCCTTTACGGTATGCACCGAGGCGGATCATTTCCGCCATGTCGTCATAGGTCGAGAGCAAACGCCGCGCCATCTGCACCAGCGCGTTCTCATAATGCGCATTACAATCCGGCATTGACCGCGAGACGCTGCGTAATATATTGATCGCCGGGAACCGCCCGCGCTCGGCGATGGAACGGTCAAGCACGACGTGCCCATCCAGAATCCCCCGCACCGCATCGGCGATAGGCTCGTTCGTATCATCCCCTTCAACGAGAACGGAGAACATCCCCGTGATGGACCCCTTACCCGGCGCACCGGGGCCGGAGCGCTCCAGCAGTGACGGCAATTCCGCGAACACGGTCGGCGTATATCCCTTGGTCGTAGGCGGTTCACCGACCGATAAACCAATCTCGCGCTGCGCCATCGCGAAGCGCGTCACCGAATCCATCAGGCATAATACTTCTTCATTCTGATCGCGGAAATATTCGGCGATAGACATGGTGGTGTAGGCCGCCTGCCGACGCATCAACGCCGACTCGCTCGACGTTGCGACGACGACGATGGAACGCTTCAACCCCTCTTCGCCCAAATCGTCCTGGATGAATTCCTGCACCTCCCGCCCCCGCTCACCGACCAGACCGATGACGTTGACGGTCGCTTGCGAATATTTGGCGAGCATGGACATCAAAATAGATTTCCCGACACCCGACCCGGCGAAGATGCCAAGCCGTTGCCCACGGCAACAAGTGAGGAACGTGTTCATCGCCCGCACGCCGAGGTCGATTTTTCCGACCACGCGTTGGCGCTGGTGCGCGGGCGGAGGTGTATTACGAATAGGCACGGGGTCATTCCCCGGCAATAACGGCCCCAGCCCGTCGATAGGATCGCCGAACGCATCGACGATACGTCCCAGCCATGAATGGTGTGGACGGATGGTAGCGACGGATTCCAGTAATTCGATACGCGCCCCCGGCCCGATGCCGTCGATCCCGGCGAAGGGCATCAGCAATGCGTAGTCCTCATCGAACCCGACGACCTCGGCAAGAATCGCCGTCGCCTCCTGCCCGTCACGGCGATAGACTTTGCAGCGCGATCCGATGGAGAGGAATTCACGTAAGCCCGAGCAGGCGATGATCAGACCGCGGACGGTCGCCACTTTACCGGTAAAGCGGGTCTTCGGGAGGGTTTCAAGGGCTGCTAGCTGGAGGTCGAGCATTTACGTATCGATAAAACCAATCGTTATTGTGGCGACAGTGTAACATGCGTTTCGCATTTTGCCTACATTTCCGTCATTTTATATTGAAAATTAACATTGTGATTGCAGCAAAATGATTTCGGGTTAAAGTGTTACTTGTTTTAAGAAACAGTTTATGTTAATACTTACCGTAAAGGTTTTGTTAACTCAGACAACCTGAAGGCGAGGTATTCTCTTCGTTTCAGGCGACCATCTAACGACTTTTGAGTGAGGTTAAAATCCATGCGCGTTCTCCTAGTTGAAGACGATCCATCTACCGCTAAAGCCATTGAGCTGTCCCTTGCCTCCGAAGGTATCATTTGCGATACCACCCAGTTGGGCGAGGAAGGCCTCGAAATCGGTCGTATCTATGATTATGATATCATCATTCTCGACCTGATGCTTCCTGATATTGACGGGTATGAGGTATTGCGCCGTTTCCGTGCCGCAAAAGTCACCACCCCGATCCTGATCCTCTCCGGCCTCTCCGGCCCTGACCAGAAAATCAAAGGTCTCGGCTATGGTGCGGATGATTACCTGACCAAGCCGTTCAACAAAGGCGAGCTCATCGCCCGCATCCAGGCTATCGTCCGTCGTTCCAAAGGGCATTCTGAGTCGGTCATCCGCACCGGGAAACTGACCGTGAACCTCGATACGCGCTCGGTCGAAGTCGATAGCAAACCGATTCACCTGACCAGCAAAGAATACGCGATTCTAGAACTCCTCTCTCTCCGCAAGGGCTCGACCCTGACGAAGGAGATGTTCTTGAACCATCTATATGGCGGGATCGACGAGCCGGAACTGAAGATCATCGACGTGTTCGTCTGCAAACTCCGCAAGAAACTGTCCGAATCCTCCGGCGGCGATAACTATATCGAAACCGTCTGGGGCCGTGGCTACGTCCTCAAAGAACCGGAGGTTGGCGCTGCCCCCGTGGGAAAGCAGAAGTCGAAGGTGCTTGAGCCTGAGACCGCCTGATCAGCCGTCGCCTTCGAGTAGACATACTATAAAAAGCCCGCTTTAGAGCGGGCTTTTTTTTGTATATGACAATTGCATGACATATGATTTATTTAATAAACAGTTAAGAAAAATGAGGGTATAATGTAACAATGTACATTATTTTATTATAGTACATATGGGGTTTTAATATGGCATTCTCGGAAGACGTGGGAAATACGGCAGGTCAGGTCGCTGGGGAGCAAATGAGAGCATTTCTAGAGGAACGGGAAGGGAGAGCCGGGGAACCACCAATCGCCTTATCTCAGCCAGAAGAAGGCATAGCGCGCCGCATCGTTATCGGCGACGAAGACAAACGCTCTCAATCCATTGCGGATGTCATCAAAGAAGATCTAGCAGGCATGACGGAAGCCGAACGCCTTGCAGATCAGAAAATGGCAGAGCTTCAGCGGCAAGAGCAACGAGCAGCTGCAGATGCTACTTTCGTTCAAGCGCAGCAGAATTTAGAAGCTTCCACGGGCTATGAAGTGACCATCGTCGCCAATAATTTTGTACTGAATATTCCCAATGATGCTGACAGAGCTTCCGTGATTCAGCAGCTTAATAAGGATGCTGGTGCGGAAATATTTACGGGGGTTCGCAGCCTTGAAGGTGAAATTCAGGTGCAGGCAGATGCCATTACTCCTGAGGTGCTAACCAATATCCGCAATGCAAACAATCCTGATCGCGTTATGCCCGAACAGTCGGCGCCTCAGGTGGGTGAGCCCGGAGATAAGCTACACACTGCCTCTCACACGGGTGAACTTCAATCCACCGCGCCAACGCCTGTAGGGGTTGTAGACGGAGCGGCACTGCATTCGCCGGTGCCGGCGGGAACCGATATCGCTGCCGCACCTTTGAGTGCACCGCAAGGGCAACAGCAACCTACCATTCCCGCACCTCGCCCGGAAAGAACGGAAATTCTGACCGATGCGGAATCCATCAAACAAGCACAGCAGGACTTGAAAGATCTGGGGTATGACATCGACCCCGATAAAAAATTCAAGAATGAGGGCGTGGATGGCATCAATGGAAAAGTCACCTCTGCTGAACTAAAAAAATTCCAGGAAGAGAACGGTCTGGAAGCGACCGGCAAGGTCACAAAGGAAACCTTGCAAAAACTGGAAGAAAAGCAAGCCGAGATGAAGAAAGACCAACAGCAGGGCGTGGCGGAACCCACTCCAGTTCAAGTGGCTCAACCCACTACTGTAGAACTACCTGATGGCGAACCAATGCCCATTCCGAACCAGCTGCAACCGTTACCCCATCGCGAACATGCCGAACCACCACGCATACACCCGTCAATCGGGGACCCGAAACCCATCAATCCGCATGCAAAAGAACCCAAAAAGCCCTTTGTTCCTGGGCAGGGCACAAGAGAATACCCTGCACCGCGTATCGATGAGGGGGGGCCCATGCGGGGCGACGCCGCTCCTCCTCCCGGGCTTGCGGGAATGGATTTAGCAGCACTTGGTGCAGCAGTCGCCGTGGCGAAAGGCATGGATAACCCCTACAGCAAAAACGCGCTAGTGGATGTGGACCGTGACCAGCCGGTGATCGCCAAGGCGGGCGGCGGTGCGAAGCTTCCCGTGGAGAGCGCATTTCTCGCCTGATTTGAGACAGCTTTCCTAAAAAAGCCACCATACAAAAAAAATTCCGCTGTGAAGATTGCATCTCGCATGCTTTCCGCTATATAGACGGAAAAGCATAGCTCTGCGCACCCGCGCATCCCGTTCGCAAAAAAGGTAGGGGTTATTCCGTGACGACACCGAAAATCAAAGCCGAGCGTCCGCTCTCTCCACATTTGCAAATCTACAAGTGGCAAATCACGATGGCGATGTCCATCCTGCACCGGATGACAGGCGTGGCCCTCTCGTTGGGCGCACTCGTCTTCGCGCTGTGGCTGTATGCGGCCGCGTATGACCCCGGTCTTTACAAACAGGTCGTCACCTTCTTTGCCAGCACCCTGGGACTCGTCTTCCTCGTCGGCTGGTCAGCCGCCTTTTATTACCATATGTGCAACGGCATCCGCCATCTCTTCTGGGATGCAGGCAAAGGCTTCGAGATCGGCACGATGACGAAGTCGGGCGTTTTCGTATTACTACTTACTATCGTGATGACGGTCTGCACCTGGGCGACCGTGCTCGGAGGCCAATCATGAGCATGAAGAAAGACCCCTTCCGCAACCCGATGAAGAACGCGCGGAACCTCGGTTCCGCGAAAGACGGCACACATCATTGGATCGCTCAACGCTTCACCGCCGTGATGCTGATCCCGCTGTGCATGTGGTTCATCTCCTCGTTGCTGTCGTTGACTTTCTACCAGAACAGCGTGGACGTGATGAAATGGTTTGAATCGCCGCTGCACACGCTCGGCATGGTGTTGATGCTGGGCAGCCTGTTCTACCATGCGATGCTCGGGATGCAGGTCGTGATCGAGGATTATGTGCACGGAAAAGTAAGTGGCCCGGTGATGCTCATCACCATGAAGATCATCTTCATTACCGCCGGTATATTAAGTATCATGGCCGTGCTGGTGATGCATTTCGGCGAATCGGTGATGGTGGATTAGGATAAAAGATATGACAGCGAATTATACCATCATTGACCATACATACGATGTCGTCGTCGTCGGCGCGGGCGGTGCGGGCTTGCGCGCCACCTTCGGTATGGCGGAAGCGGGACTCAAGACCGCCTGCATCAGTAAAGTATTCCCCACCCGCAGCCACACGGTCGCCGCGCAAGGCGGCATCTCCGCCGCGCTGGGCAACATGGGCGAGGATGATTGGCGCTGGCATTTCTATGACACCATCAAAGGCTCCGACTGGCTAGGCGATCAGGACGCCATCGAATATATGTGCAAGAACGCCATCGACGCGGTGATCGAGCTGGAGCATTACGGCGTTCCCTTCTCCCGTCGTGAAGACGGTAAAATCTACCAACGCCCCTTCGGCGGGATGACCACGCAATACGGCGAAGGCCCCCCCGCCCAACGCACCTGCGCCGCCGCCGACCGTACGGGACACGCGATTTTACACACGCTCTACACGCAGGCGCTCCGCCACCACGCCGAATTCTTTATAGAATATTTCGCGATCGATTTGTTGATGGACGATAACGGCCAATGCTGTGGCGTCATGGCATGGAATCTTGATGATGGCACGCTGCACCGCTTCTGGGCGCAGCAAACCGTGCTCGCCACCGGCGGCTATGGCCGCACCTACTTCTCCTGCACCTCCGCTCACACCTCCACGGGTGACGGCGGCGGCATGGTGCAACGCGCTGGCCTCCCGATGCAGGACATGGAATTCGTCCAGTTCCACCCCACGGGCGTGTACGGCGCAGGCGTACTCATCACCGAAGGCGTACGCGGTGAAGGCGGTATACTCCGCAATTCCGAAGGCGAACGTTTCATGGAACGCTACGCCCCGTCCGCGAAAGATTTAGCGTCGCGTGACGTGGTCTCGCGCTCGATGACCATCGAGATCCGCGAAGGCCGCGGCGTCGGCCCGAAAAAAGATCACATCTATCTCCACCTCGAACACCTCGACCCGGAGATCATCCATAAACGCCTCCCCGGCATCGCCGAGACCGCGAAAGTTTTCGCGGGCGTGGATGTAACGAAGCAACCTATTCCAGTCCTGCCGACCGTGCATTACAACATGGGCGGTATCCCGACGAATTATCACGGCGAGGTAGTGACGCTCTATAACGGCAATCCCGACATGGTCGTCCCCGGCCTGATGGCGATTGGTGAAGCGGCCTGCGTTTCCGTTCACGGCGCAAACCGCCTCGGCTCCAACTCGCTGCTCGATCTCGTCGTCTTTGGCCGCGCTGCCGCGCACCGCGCCAAAGAAACCGTCACTCCCGGCGCCGCACCGAAAAAAGCGCCCCAGCACGCGACCGACAAAATCATCGCCCGCCTCGACCGCATCCGCACCGCCAGCGGCTCCACGCGCACCGCGACGATCCGTCACAACATGCAGCATGTGATGCAGAATAATGCCGCCGTATTCCGCACGGCGGACGTCCTCAACGAAGGCTGCCAGAAAATCTACGATGTTTATCAGTCCTTCGGCGACCTGCAACTTTCCGACCGTGGCATGATCTGGAACTCCGACCTCGTCGAAGCGCTGGAACTGGATAACCTCCTCGGCCAGGCCGTCGTCACCCTCGTCGGCGCCGCCAATCGTCAGGAATCGCGCGGCGCACATGCACGCGAAGATTTTTCCGAACGGGATGACCACAACTGGATGAAGCACACGGTGACATGGATCAACGAACAGGGTCAGGTCGCCATCGACTACCGCCCCGTCCACATGAACACGATGACCGACGACGTACAACCCATCCCACCGAAAAAACGCGTCTACTAAGGATACGAACATGGTTGAATTTTCACTGCCGCGTAATTCCAAGATCACCAAGCAGGGCGCATATTTTGAAGCGCCGAAGGATGCGAAACGCGTCAAGCGCTTCAACATCTATCGCTGGAATCCGGATACGCGTGACGAGAACGGCACGCCGATGAACCCGCATATTGACCGCTACGATATCGATCTCGACACGTGCGGCCCGATGGTGCTCGACGCCATCATTAAAATCAAAGACGAGATGGATTCCACTCTCACCTTCCGCCGCTCTTGCCGCGAAGGGATTTGTGGTTCCTGCTCGATGAATATCGACGGAACGAATACGCTCGCCTGCACCAAGCCGATTGACGACGTCGCCGGGGAAGTGACCATCTACCCATTGCCGCACATGCCCGTAATCAAAGACTTAGTCCCCGACCTCAGCCACGTCTATGCGCAATACGCCTCCATCCAGCCCTGGCTGCAAACCCAAAGCCCCGACCCCAGCCGTGAGCGCCTGCAATCGCCGGAAGATCGCGCCAAGCTCGATGGCCTCTATGAATGCATCCTCTGCTTCTTCTGCTGCACGACCTCCTGCCCCAGCTATTGGTGGAACAGCGACCGCTATCTCGGCCCCGCCGTCCTCCTCCAGGCATACCGCTGGATCGTCGATAGCCGTGACGAAATGACGGGTGAACGCCTCGACAATCTCGAAGACCCGTTCCGCCTCTACCGCTGCCACACCATCATGAACTGCGCGAAGACTTGCCCGAAGGGATTAAACCCCGCCAAGGCCATCGCCGAGATCAAGAAACTGATGGTCGAGCGGAAGATCTAATATAATTCACCGGCAGTGGGGCCCGAAGACTTGCCGGTAGAATGGAGCCCATGCCCCTTAGCAGGGTCAGCATCGTATTGCTGCGTGATGGCCGTTTCAGGGAAGGCCTCTGCTACTTGCGTTCGAATTGATTCAGGGAAGAGTTGCCTAGGCCCCCTAGTTATCGCCGTCGGTTCGTTAGCATAACTACGGGGAGTCACCGGTATATTTCTTGTTGCCACGTCGTAAACGCTAGTAATACCCGCCACGACGACATCGCCCGCCACCCCACCAAGAGGTATAAAACTGGCTCCTGTACGCATAGCAATACTCCCCGCTTCCAACATCGTTTGCTTACCCATTTCTTCGAAGGATTGATCGGTGCATTTGGCGCGAATACCCTCTGCAAGCACAGAGCCTCCAGCAGCGATGCCGCCTGCTAATGGAGACGTCACACCCGCACCTAATATTCCGACCACTAACCCCACCCCAGCGGAACCGTACTGCACTATGTTTGCGCCGATCTCATTCTGCGAAATTTCCGTGTCAGTACAAAAAGGAGTGTATTTAATGTCATCTACCATATTAGTAAACTATAATTAAATACTATGACGATTTAATGACGGGTAAATACTATTCGGGTAAGATGAAATGAAACTCACCCATTACTTCCTCTACATAAAAAAAGGAGCGGGATATTGCTATCCCGCCCCCCTTTTGAGCAACCTAGAGTAAAGACGTTACGCTGCTTCTTTTTCCACCGCGGTGGTTTTAGCAGCTTCCTTGCGGAGGATCTTCAGCAGCTTGTCGGAAGCGACCTTGTATTCGGTCTCTTCAGCGGCAGCCACTTCACCGGCCAGACGGCCCAGTGCGGATTCATAGATCATGCGCTCGGAATAAGAACGCTCGGACGTATCGACGTTCTTATGCAGATCACGGACAACTTCCGCGATGGACATGATGTTTCCGGAATTAATCTTCGCTTCGTATTCTTGCGCACGGCGGCTCCACATCCCGCGGGAAATCTTTGCTTTTCCTTTGAGGGTGGCGATAGCCTTCTTGATCTGGTCACCGGAACTGATGTGACGGAGACCGGCAGCGGTCGCGCGGGTCACGGGTACGCGCAGGGTCATTTTGTCCTTGTCGAACGCGATGACGAAAACGCGGAGCTCCACTTCCCCAATCTGCTGGGTTTCTTCTCCGACAATCTTACCGACGCCATGCGTGGGATATACTACGTAATCATTAACAGAAAAATCCGATTTCTTAGCCTTAACTGTTTTGGACATAGCCTCACCTTTTTTAAAATGTACATAGAAGGAAACCATTGCGATTTGCTTCTGATGAATTGAACAAGGACCTCAGGAAAAACCTAACAAAAACGCGTCATTTATGCCCTGAAAGACGTTGTATTTATACCACAAAAAAAGGGGGAAAGATAGTGCGAAATGCAATTTTTATCAAATATGTCTAAAATTTAATATAATTTTTACAGCAAAGGTGTTTTAAGACGAGTTTTTAGCCGTATCATTGCTCGCAAAACCCTTGAGTTCCGGCCCGTCTAAGCGATATACCGTCCATTCTGACATGGGCCTCGCCCCGATACCCTCATAGAACGCAATAGAGGGTGTATTCCAATTTAATACCCACCATTCCATGCGTCCACACCCCTCCCCTACGGCCTTCGCGGCAAGGTGTCCGTAGAGCCCTTTTCCGATACCCTTTCCGCGATGGGCTTCATCGACGAAAATATCCTCGACATAAAGCCCCGCGCGCCCCAGAAACGTCGAGAAATTATAGAAATAAAGCGCGAACCCGACTTCCACCCCCTCTACAACAGCAAAAACGACATGTGCTTTCGGGGAATCACCAAAGAGCTGTTGGCGCAACATCTCCTCCGTCGCGACCACATCAGCGGCCAGCTTCTCATACTCCGCCAGCTTGCGGATAAAGCTCAAAATCAATGGGATATCGGCAATCACCGCCTCCCGCACCGAGAAGGCGGACATGCTAGTCGCCCGTGCCGGGGTTGGGGCTGAACAGCGTCTTGAACTTGTTCTTCACGTCCTTGAACGCATCCGCATCGGCGGGAGGCTCTTTCTTCTTGGTAATATTGGGCCAGATCTGCGCATATTCGCGGTTGATCTCGACCCATTTCAGCAATTCGTCCGTTTCCGGGACAATGGCTTCCACCGGGCATTCAGGCTCACACACACCGCAATCGATACATTCATCCGGATGGATCGCCAGCATGTTCTCGCCCTCATAGAAGCAGTCCACGGGGCAGACTTCTATGCAATCCATGTATTTACAGCGTACACACGCATCAGTGACAACGAACGTCATGCTTTCCTCACCTCACAATGTCATGCCGTCTTCATGACGGCATCCGGTCAAAAGGTCAAGACCAGACCCCGTCATATGACGGGGTGACAATAAATTATATGTTATTCAGCCAGTTGGCGGCTCTTCAAACGCAAAATCCGCGCGCGCGCCACTATAATGCGAATCTGGTAAAACACAACGCAGATATAGAAAAAAGTGAAGGCCAGCGCCATGATGAGCAGCGGCCACAGCATAGGCGCAGCGATCGTCGGCCCATCAAGCCGGAACACGCTCGCCCCTTGGTGCAGCGTATTCCACCAATCGACCGAGAATTTGATGATGGGGATATTGATCGCCCCGATGAGCGCCATCACCGCGCAGGTCTTCTGCTGGCCCTGATCATGGTCCGCGTCCCGCGCCAGCAGGGAATAGCCGACATATAGGAAAAAGAGGATGAGCATGGAAGTCATCCGCGCATCCCATTCCCACCATGTGCCCCACATGGGTTTTCCCCATAGCGAGCCGGTGACCAGCGTCAGCAGCGCCATCCAAAGCCCGATGGAGCAACTCGCCCGCGCCCATATATCCGCCATCGCATGTTTCCAGACGAGGAATACGAACGACGAAATCGCCATGGTGCTATAGATAAACAGCGCCATCCACGCCGCCGGGACATGGACATACATGATCCGCACGGTGATACCCTGCTGGTAATCCGGCGGGGAGGCGAGGAAGGCGAGATACAGCCCCGCAGCAAACAACGTAGCACACGCCACGTTGCACCACGGCTGGAGCCGGTCGGCAAGCTGGAGGAAGCGGGTGGGGTTTGCGTATTGTGTCAGCATAGGTTATGTGTTTTCGAACAGTAGAGGATGCCACATCATGACGCAAGTCAAGCGCCGCAAAGAAATCGACCCCACCCTTCCCGAGACTGCTCGGCTGTTGGACATCATGGCCCAACTGCGCGACCCCCGGAACGGCTGCCCGTGGGACGTGGAACAGGATTTTAAGACCATTGTTCCGTATACCATCGAGGAAGCCTACGAAGTGGCCGAGGCCATCGCGCTGGAAGACTGGGATATGCTGAAGGCCGAACTGGGTGATTTGCTGTTTCAGGTCGTCTTCTACACCCAGATGGCCGAGGAGCGCGGCTGGTTTACCTTTGAGGACGTCGCGAAAATCCAATCCGAGAAAATGGTCGACCGTCATCCGCACGTCTTCGGCAACGCGACGATCAAGACCGCCGACGCCCAGACCGTGAACTGGGAGAAACTGAAAAAAGAAGAACGCAAAGCCAAATCGCAAGAAGGCTTGCTGGACGATGTCCCCCACGCCTTCCCCGCATTGCTTCGTGCATCCAAATTACAAAAACGTGCGGCGACGGTCGGGTTTGACTGGCCGGACGTGATCCCCGTCTTCAATAAACTGCAGGAAGAAATGGTGGAACTGAAAGAAGCCATCGCCGCCCAGGATGAGGAGAATATCCATGAAGAGCTGGGCGACCTCCTCTTCGTCTGCGCCAACCTCGCCCGCCATTGCAACGTGAAACCCGAAGAGGCACTCCGCGACGCCAACCGCAAATTCGAACGCCGCTTCCGCTTCATCGAAGAGGCTTTAAAAAAAGAAGGCAAGTCGATGGACGACCAGTCCCTCGACGCACTCGATGCACTCTGGCAGGAAGCGAAAGCGCTGGAAGAGAAATAAGCAAACCACCCGCATGTCATTCCCGCGAAAGCGGGAATGACACGGATAGGATAACAAGATGCCAAATTTTCATTTTAAAATTCTTTTTGCGCTATGCGCCCTATCTATTTCCCACGCTACTAATGCGGAGCAGAAAAAACCTTATCTCAATGTATTAGAACTTGCCGATAATTGCCGCGAGGCCCTGAAGCATCCAGACAAAGAATTCTTGCAAAGTTATTGTGCAGGAATAATTCAGACTACAGCACTCGCTCAGCAACTAGCTATTCATAAAATACCCATTACACCTCAATATGACAAAGGCCATGAAACATACCAAAGTATTTTAAAGAACTTTAAAAATGACATGAAGTGCTTTGCATTCGATATAAAAGAATGGCCAAATTTTGAGCGTGATATCGCCCAGAATTACGTTCATTACGTTGACTTTTTAAATAGAAAACTCAAAAAGAAAGACCGACGGCATTTAGAGGAATTTGGCACGATGTTTATTAGCATGAGAATGTTTTCATGGAATACGGATCGTTGCAATTTTTTTACAAAGGAACAACAACGTGAATTCAACTCTCAGAAATAAAACCATCCTCATTACCGGCGCCACATCGGGCTTCGGGCGCGGCACAGCGCGGCGGTGTGTGAGTGAAGGCGCGCGCGTCATCATCACCGGACGCCGTCAGGAACGGTTGGATGAGTTGGTCAAGGAGTTGGGCGCAACACACTGCCATGCTCTGAATTTCGATGTACGCAATAAAGACGATATCGACACCGCCCTCGCCTCGCTGCCACCCGAATGGAGCGACATCGACATCCTCATCAACAATGCAGGCCTCGCCCTCGGCGCAAATCCCGCGCAGGACGCGCTGCTGTCGGATTGGGAGACTATGGTCGATACCAACATCAAAGGCCTGCTCTACGTCACCCGCGCCATCCTGCCGGGGATGATCGCGCGCAACACAGGCCATATCGTCAATGTCGGCTCTATGTCCGGCAACTACCCCTATCCCGGCAGCAATACCTACGGCGGCACGAAAGCTTTCGTGAAACAATTCTCACTTGGCCTCCGCATCGATTTGCTCGGCACGCCCATCCGCGTCACCAACCTTGAACCCGGCTCAGCCGAAACCGAATTCTCCGTCGTCCGCCTGCATGGCGACCAGCAGAAAGCCGATTCCGTCTATGATGGGTTCGAGCCTCTCACCGAAGCGGATATCGCCGAATGTATCGTCTGGAGTCTCACGCTACCCGCGCATGTGAACATCAACCGTATTGAGGTGATGCCTGTCGCCCAAGCACCGGGTATCCCGATGCAGATTCATCGCAAGAAGAACTAGCGCAGGACGTTTTTGCCAGCACTGCCCGTACGTGGGCTGACGGAACTGCCCCTGCTGGTTTTCTCGATGTCCTTCAGATTATCCCACGCGCGCTGGTAATATTGTGGGCTACGGGTGAGCGCCATGTTCAGGTAGCTTTTCGCCAGCGCATCGTCATTCGCCAGATGCGCATAGAAGCCCATGTTATTATCAAGCGCCGCGCCTTTGAGATATTTTGAAGCGATGCGTTGCGCATTAGGCAGATCGCCCGACACGGCATAGACCAGCGCAAGGTTCATATCCACATGCTGTGACACACGCGGCGTCCCCGCCAATTCCCCTGCCTTCTGCAAGGTCTGCACGGCTTCCGGCGTTTTCCCCTGAATCGCGTAAGTCAGTCCGATATTATTGAGGATGGACGCATTATTGGCGCTATGTCTCAGCGATTCCGCGAAATAGGCCTGCCCCTCGTCATTCATGTTCTTGATAACGAACAATAGCCCCAGCGCGTTCAGCGTCTTCCACCGCTTAGCGTCTTTTTTCATCACCTGAGAGAACATATCCCCCGCCTTGTCGAATTCGCCCTTATCCATGAGCGCCAGACCACGGCCTTCTTTCGCCTCGATGGAAGAAGGTTCGAGTATCAGGGCATTGTCATAGGCATTGAGCGCCTTATCGGTCTCGCCCGAGCGACGCAGGTTCTCGGCGTACCCGATCACAAAGGTCGCATCGTCCTCCTTCTGCTCGCTATCCATCAACTGGCGGTAGATTTGCGAAGCGCGGCGATAGTCGCCAGCGTCTTCGGCTTCTTTGGCGCTTTTGAGCATCGTCGCGCTGACGCCGTCGATATCCGGGCTTTCCAGCCCGTTCAGCACCAGCTTGCCGTCCACCCGGCTGGGGCGTTTCAGTATACTATCGCACGCCGATAGGCTGAGAATCATAGCGGTGGTGAACAACAAGACGGGGACAGGGCGTTTCATAGATATTTCCTTCTGCGTGACCATACCAGCTTAGCGCCCCCTGTATAGCCAAAAACCCCCCTCTTGTCACGCAGGCGCGGATTTTACATGCAGGGCGTCATGTTTTACTGTATTTTGTCACCAAAATTAGATAGGACGGGCAGGACATGGTGAGCCTCGCGAATCTGAACTTCTTTCGCCGTAGCCGAAGACGCAGCGCGTCCGGCGACCTCTTGGCCCTTCCCGCTCCGAAATATAATGCCCGCCACCTACTGGGTATCGAGGGGCTTTCGGCTCAGGAAATTACCCGCTTTCTCGACCGCGCCGAGGAACATGTCCGCCGCAACCAGAGCAAGGACAAGAAACACCCCGTCCTCCGCGGCCAGACCCTCATCAATTTATTCTTCGAGAATTCCACCCGCACCCGCACCAGTTTTGAACTCGCCGGGAAACGCCTCGGCATGGATGTCATCAACATGTCCGTGCAAGCCTCTTCGGTAAAAAAAGGCGAAACGCTGATTGACACCGCGATGACGCTGAACGCGATGCACCCCGACTTCATCGCCGTCCGCCACCCGGAATCCGGCGCCGTGCAATTATTGGCCGAAAAAGTGAAATGCTCCGTCATCAACGCGGGCGACGGCGCGCATGAACACCCGACACAAGCATTGCTCGACGCGCTGACCATCCGTCGCGAACGCGGGAAAATCGCCGGACTCAAAGTCGCCATCTGCGGCGACATCCTCCATAGCCGCGTCGCCCGCTCCAATATCCTGCTGCTGAAGACGATGGGCGCGGACGTCACTATCGTCGGCCCCGCCACACTGATGCCCGCGCAAGCCGAAACACTCGGCGCGAACGTTAGCTTCAATATGCGCGAGGGTATCAAAGATTGCGACATCATCATGATGCTGCGCCTGCAGACCGAACGGATGCAAGGCAACTTCTTCCCCTCCATCCGCGAATATTTCCACTTCTACGGGTTGGACGCGGAGAAACTTTCCTACGCCAAACCCGACGCCCTCGTCATGCACCCCGGCCCCATCAACCGCGGCGTAGAGATCGCCACCGAGATCGCCGACGACATCGACCGCAGCGTCATCCTGGAACAAGTAGAAATGGGCGTCGCCGTCCGTCAGGCCGTCCTCGAATTGCTGGGAGAAACATCATGAACCAGACCTTCACCAAACCCATCCGCAAACGTACGAACGAGGACAAGACCCTCTACACCAACGCGCGTATTCTCGATCCGGAATCGGGATTGGACATCAAGGGCGAATTGCTGGTGGTGGGGGATAAGATTGCTGATGTCGGCCCATCGCTGATGGATTCCGTATCCGGTGCAGAGATCATCGATTGCGGCGGCCATTTACTGACGCCGGGGCTGCTCGACATCCAGGTCCATTTCCGCGAACCAGGACAGGAATATAAAGAGACCATCGAAACGGGAAGCAAGGCCGCGGCCAGCGGCGGCATCACCCTCGTCGCCTGTATGCCGAATACCTCTCCCGTCATTGACGAAGTCTCCATCGTCGATTTCATCCATAAACGCGCGGCCGAAACGGCCTACTGCCACGTGCGCACATACGCGTGCATCTCTAAAGGCATGAAGGGCGAACAGATCACCGAGATGGGCTTGCTGAAAGAAGCGGGCGCAGTCGGTTTCACCGATGACGGTCTGCCGGTGATGAACGCGGGCGTGATGCGCTCTGCATTATCCTACGCGCGCGAACTCGGCGTCCCCGTCGCGCAGCATGCGGAAGACCTCCACCTCTCCGCCGGAGGCTGCATGAACGAAGGCGCGATCTCCACCAAGCTTGGCGTAAAGGGTATCCCCAATGCCGCCGAAGCGGTGATGGTCGAACGCGATATTTTGCTGGCGGAATTGACGGGCGGGCAATACCACGTCCTCCATATCTCCACCGCTGAAGCCATCGACGCTGTGCGCCGCGCGAAGAAAAAAGGCCTAAAGGTTACCTGCGAAGCCGCGCCGCATCACTTCACATTGACGGACGAAGCGGTCCTCGAATACCGCACCTACAGCAAGATGAATCCGCCTCTGCGCGCCGAGCGCGACCGATTGGCCGTCATCGAAGGATTGATGGACGGCACCATCGATGCCATCGCCACCGACCATGCACCGCATGACCATGAAAGCAAACGCGTCCCCCTCGCCAACGCTGCCTTCGGCATCGTCGGCTTGGAAACCATGTTGCCGCTCTCACTCAATCTCTATCACCAAAAAAAGATGACCCTGAAGGATATCTTCGCCGCGATGACGTATAAACCCGCCGACATCATCCATGTGAATGCCGGGCGCATCAAAAAAGGCGCGGTTGCCGACCTAACGCTGATCGACCTCGGAATGGAATGGAAACTGAACATCGACGACCTTGCCAGCAAATCGAAGAACTCTCCCTTCCAGGGCAATGATTTCAAAGGCCGCGCCATCCGCACCATCGTCGCCGGGGAAACGGTCTATCAATACGGCGCGGTCGGAAAAGCGCGCAAGGTCGCATGAGCCTGACGCATAACCCCATCATCTGCGCGGTGGACACGACCGACGCTGACACCGCCTTCGCGCTGGTGACAAAAATCAAACCGCATGTCGGGATGATAAAACTCGGCCTCGAATATTTCGTCGCCAACGGCGCAAATGGTGTCCATTACCTCACTGAACTCGGCGTTCCCATCTTCCTCGATCTGAAATTCCACGACATCCCCAACACCGTCGCCAAGGCCATCGAAGCGACGGCGGGCATTGAGTGTTTCATGATGACCGTGCACACCTCCGGCGGACGCGCCATGCTCCAATCCGCCATCGACGCCTCCATGCGCATCGCTGAGACGACGGGGCAGGAACGCCCACACATTATCGGCGTCACCGTGTTGACCAGCATGGATCAGGACGACCTCAGCATGATCGGCTATGACCGCCCCGTGAACGCACAGGTAAAAATGCTGGCACAACTCGCGCAAGCTGCACAGCTCGACGGCGTCGTCTGCTCCTCCTACGAAATCACCATGCTACGCGAAGCCTGCGGCAATGATTTCCTCCTCGTCGTCCCCGGCATTCGCCTGACACAGGACAATAAAGACGACCAAAAACGCACCATGACCCCCAAAGAAGCCATAGAGCGCGGCGCCGACTACCTCGTCATCGGCCGCCCCATCACCCAGTCGCATGACCCGGCGGGAGTGGCGGAGCGAATATTGGAAACGCTAAGCTGATAGGCAAATCCTAACAATCACCTATAAGCAAAGGAGCCGACTCAATGTTTGCTAATACAATAGTCGGGTTACTGATTGGGTATCTGATGGCTACTGCAACGGCATAAATCGCCCACTCAGCTTAGACACTGAACAAACAATGTTTGGGAGATTGCATTTCATCGTCGAAGGATAAGCACACCCTGTCTCCGACATGCACCGGAATAAAAATATAAAGAGTAGTGCATCAGCGCGAAAAATCTTCGAATCAGGTTTTGAGGGTAACGATCGGATTATAAGCAAAGAGTAATTTTGAATTACTGACTAGCTTAAAATGTACAGCGCAATAAAGACCGCCAGAAGATAATCAATGCGATTGCGTTTGACATCGCAACGGCATAAATAAACGGCTTATGTGTAGAAAGTATCGCAGAAAATGGGCTTGGTTGCCTGAGAGACCAATAAAGAAAAATAAAGCCCTCAATCACGAGTGCGGCATAACTAATATAGCGACCGTAAAGTCCTAGCCAACATGCTGGCGATGATATGCTATATTCGTACGTAAAATACAGCGCAAGAATCGACACCGCAAGTGTTGCCATAGTGATAAAAAATATGGATTGCATCACTGAATAGGTCTTTTGCAAGGCAAGTTTAGGAAGCGAGGTGACTAGCTTAAAGGCGGCAAAAACAACCAAAGCAATCAAGAGCCAGGATGGCAAAACGGCAATAAAAAGCATACAATTGCATTATACCCATCTACACAGTGATAGCTATTAAAATGCCCTAATCAAAATATTACGGTAGAACCGTTCATTAATTTAGACCGCTTTTGCGTACGCCACTTCCGAAGTGGTGCGGGTAGAGGGACTTGAACCCCCACGCCTTGCGGCGCCAGAACCTAAATCTGGTGCGTCTGCCAATTTCGCCATACCCGCATCGACTGCCTTCATATAATGCCATGCGGCGGAAGGAAAGCGCAAATCGTACACAGCTTCACGAACCCTCTAAAAGCCTAAAATTTAATCTATATTTTGCTCATGATTAAAGGAGATTTAATACCTTGCGCGTATATTTATTAATAAAAGGGAAGCACCATGATGTTTGCTAAAGGGTCGCGCGCAGGGTTTACACTCGTCGAAATGTCGGTCGTGCTATTGCTGATAGCGACGATGACCGGCGGCGTCCTCGCCATCATGAACGCACAATTGGAAAGCTCCGGCTACGTTACCACCCGCTATCACATGAACGCCATCGAGGACGCCCTCTCCCAATATGTCGAACGCACCGGATATCTACCCTGCGTGGCCCCGCCGGATGCTGCCGAGGAGAGCGCCACGTTCGGAATCGCGGCGGATTGTACTGCCGCAGCCCCCGCGTCCATCATTGAAAGGGGGGCAGGTGAAAATACGATATGGATCGGCACGGTTCCCACCCGTTCACTTAACTTGCCGGACGAATATTTTTACGACGGCTGGGGCAACCGCTTCACCTTCGCCCTCATCAAAGACCTCGCCACCACCGCGGATTCATACGAGAACTACGCAACGACCGCCACCACGGGTGTTATCAATATCCTGGACTATAACGGCAACCAGATTCCTGATGCCTCTACCAAATCTATCATCGCCTATACGCTCATCAGTCACGGAAAGGATAAAAAGGGAGCCTATTCCAAAGCAGGAACAATCACCATCGCCTGTAGCGCCGGAAGCAAGGACGGCGCGAATTGTGATGGGACTGACGCCATATTCCGCGCCAGTGACGTGGTGGATAGCCCCACCGCAACCCGCTATTACGACGACATCGTCAGCTGGAAATCCCAAGACGTCCTAAGCGAAGGAGAAGTTGCAGCAACGGAAGACAGCACGTTCACCGCTGAGGATCGTCTTGATAACGGGAATCTCTATTCCTGCGCCATCGAACAAAACGGCATTCCCTATTGCTGGGGAAACGATAATGCAGGCAGCGGCAGCACGAATAATGGCAGGTTGGGTGTTGGCGCTTCTGGAGGAACATACGCCACCTCACCCGGCGGACAGGTCGGAGGGGCAAGTGGATATACGGATTGGGACATCATCAAAACCGATTGGCAATTCACCTGCGGCATACGCGGCGGCAAACTTTATTGCTGGGGCGGGAACTGCGCTTCCGGCGGTCACCCTGGATGTTTAGGGTTGAATCAGGCAAGTGGCACGTACAACGTCAATACGCCTACCCAGATTACTTCCCCTAATTTCACGGATTGGGCAAAACTCGATGTCGACGGCTTTCATGCCTGCGCAATTCGCAGTACGGGCGCGCTCTATTGCTGGGGAAGGAACGATAGTGGACAGGTAGGGGATAATACCGCTGCTGACAGACGCATCCCTACACAAGTGAGAGACAGTGCCGGGACGGGAAACTGGACCGATTGGAATATGGTATCCATTGGTCAGTTAAGCTCATGTGGCTTGCGCAACAACCGTTTGTTCTGCTGGGGAGAGAACGGAATGGGCGAGTTAGGGGATGGAACTACAGCGGATAAGTCACTCCCCACCGAAGTAAGCGGCCTATATGCGGACTGGGTCTATGTGGGAGGTGGTCATTCCCATTTTTGTGGTATTCGCAATGGCAACCGCGCCTATTGCTGGGGTTCAAACGCTTCCGGCCAGATTGGCACAGGATCCGCCGGCGGAACCATCCTTGCGCCCAGTCTCGTTACGGGTAGCATCACCGATTGGAAAAAGATAAAACCCGATAATGACTCCACCTGCGGTCTTACCTATGCCGGTGCCATACAATGTTGGGGAGGCAACACACAGGGAGAATTAGGTGACAACAATGCCCCCACCGCACGCTACACCCCAGGCCTTATCGTAGGTGGCAGCTCAGGATGGATCGATATAGCGCACCACTGCGGCATCAAATCCGATCGCAAAGCCTATTGCTGGTTCGAGCATGGCAATTCAACAAACGTACTTTCACCTCAAGTCTTACCGGGATTGACATTCTGATATGAAACAGCGCCGTTCACGTTCGTCTTATGGATTTTCACTTATCGAGATGTCGCTTGTCATCGCGGTGCTCGGCATCATCACCGGCAGCGTACTGGCGTTGACCGCATCGCACACCGAAAACACCAACCTGAAAAAACTGCAGGATCAGATGGAGACGATCGACGCCGCCATCAAAGGCTACATCAAACAAAACAGCATACTCCCCTGCCCCGCTTCGCGCACCTCGGCGGAAAACACCGCCGCGTTCGGCCGCAGTTCGGTTTGCACAGCCGCCGCACCCGCCGGGACGGTGGATGTCGGAAGCGGCAGCGATACCGTACGCATAGGTATGCTGCCTACGCGCAGTCTCATGCTTCCCGATTCCTACGCCTATGATCCCTGGGGCGGAAGATTCACCTATGCCATCGTTAAGGACATGGGGAAGACCACCTCAACCCTGACCACCTATCAGACCTCTCGGACGGACGGGGTTATCCATATCACCGACATCAATGACAACCAGATCACAGAAGCGGCCGTAGACAGCATCGTCGCCTATATCGTCATCAGTCATGGGGGCGATAAAAAGGGCGCCTATATGAAGAACGGCGCGATTACGGAGGCATGCGGAACCACCAAGGATAGTGAGAATTGCGACAATGATCTGAATTTCATTGATGCGGACATCACCGATACCGCCAGCCCATCTAACGGCGATTTCTATTACGACCGCCTTCACTGGCGTTTATTGTCCAGCCTGATCGGAACCGCCGAAGCCGATGATTCCATTAAGGTTGTGGCGGATGGTGGGTGGAAAAATAATTGTATCATTCGCGCGAAGGGATCGGCTTATTGCATTGGTAACAACTCGAATGGTCAGTTGGGAGATGGCACGACTGGAGACAGAACAACTTACACACAGGTGGTAGATAGCACAGGAACAGGATTCTGGACTGATTGGAAGAACATTCATCTCGATAATCTTAATACCTGCGGTATCCGCGGCATGGATGAACTCTGGTGCTGGGGAAGTAATGCGAATGGTGAGCTTGGGGATAATACCACTACGCAAAGAGTCCGGCCCGTCTCCGTCTCCACCGCTGGAATCGGAGGCACAAACTCTGGATGGACGAGCTTCGATCTGGATGCCAACCACACATGCGCCATACGCGCCGGGCATCTCTATTGCTGGGGAATTAATGATAAGGGCCAGCTGGGCACGGCGACCGCTCCCGGGGCAAATGAATTGCGGCCTAAGGAAGTGTTGGGCGGCTATAGTGACTGGGTATATACCGCTGTTGGCTATAAACTAAGTTGCGGCATCCGCAACCAATCCGGTAATTACAATGCCTATTGTTGGGGGAAAAATCAGTATGGTGGCCTGGCGGATGGTAGCACGGATAATAAATACGATGTACGCACTATGTCCCCTATTGGCAATTTTCACGATGTCCAAAAATTGAAAAGCGAGGATGATTTGGTGTGCGCTTTGCGCAGTACGGGGCAGCTTTGGTGCTGGGGACGAAATGATGATGGAGGGTTAGGCATCAACTCGGCAGGAACAGACGCGGTTACGCCTGTACAGGTTAAGAATGATACAGGTGCAGGAAACTGGTCGGATTGGACGGATGTGGATGTGGATTACCAATCCGTCTGCGCCATTCGTGCGGGTGGAAAACTCTACTGCTGGGGTAGCGATTTGAATGAAAAGCTGGGTAACGGGAGTGGTACGGCAAACATTTTGCTTCCCACTGAAGTAACTGGAGCGTATACGGATTGGAAATCCATTACCATCAGCGGTCCCGCATGTGGTTTGCGCGCAGGTAAAGACCAGCTTTACTGCTGGGGAAGAAACGATTTTGGCCAGGTTGGCACAGGTACTGCCGGGTCCCCGATAGATGCACCCGTTTTAGTGACCGCATACTGATATGAACGACGTAAAAAAAAGATCGGGTTTTTCCTTGATCGAACTATCCATCATCCTCGCGGTGATGGGGATTCTCATGGCGGGCCTGCTTTCCTCCAATACCGTCCGGCGGGATAAATCTTCTCTCACCACCACTCAGGATTACATGCAGGAAATACAGAACGCACTGGCGATTTTCTACCAGAAGCGAGGCTACCTTCCCTGCCCCGCCAGCGGCACGACGGCCCTCAGCACGGCTGAGTTTGGTCAGGCGACGAATTGCAATGCGCCTTCCGCAGGTGGGACGACGGATATCGTGCCTGCCGACGGCGCGGCGAGTGACGAGGTACGCGTCGGGGTGATTCCCACCCGCGCGCTCTCGCTCCCGGACCATTATATGTTCGACCGCTGGGGCAACCGCATCTCCTATGCGGTCATTAAAAAAATGGCGACCACAAAATCCTCATTCGACGGATTCACCACTGCATTGACCGACGGCGTGATCGCTATCGAGGATGCAACCGGAACCCTTACCTCCGGCGGCACGGTGACCGACATTACAGGATATGTTTTGTTCAGCGCCGGCAAGAACAAATCAGGAGCCTACACCAAATTCGGAGTGGGATCGAATTGCAACCTATCAGAACTGGACGGTCGCAATTGCGATAATGACGCCCGTTTCACCGCCGCTAAGATTATCGACACCTCCCCTGGAACCATGGGTTTTTATGATGACGTGATGAAAAGCGAAACCCGTCCTGCATTGATATCCACCGTCAGTAATACCGGCTCGTCGTCCAGTTCAGGCGGGGGCAGTTAGTATGGCGGGGGTGACCCAGCTTCCTGCCCCGCATCACGTACTATATGTCCATTGCCGATGACCCGTTGTTACATGCATGCTACGGGCGATAAACAACGCCTGTAATAACCGACATTATAACCGCAGCCCCACGCACGTTTAAAAACCCCATATGGCTTCCTTGCCTTAATTACAGGTGAAGGAGTTGCCGCTCTGAGAAACCTTAGGTAAAATGTTATAATTGATACCCGGGAACGGATCGGGAAAATATTTCGCAGGGTTCCAGATCTTAGTACGGCGGCAGGAGGCCGACCCCGTATTGTTCTGGAGCGTATAAATATCGTCTGTCGTACCACGGGATTGAAGCAGGATGGTACCCCCGTTGATAGAATTTTCCTTGATGAGGATATCCTTAGGAGTGACCCCCTTATGCTGAAGTCGCCATGGGCTCGCTTTCTTGATATAGCGTTCATTGCCGGATAGGTAATCTACTCGTATGGGCGTAGAAAATCCGCTGAATGTATTATTCTCTACAGTGATATGTTCAAAATTCTGGAGACTGATCCCTGTGCTCAAATCTTTCGTCGGATAGCGCTTGTGCACAAAGACATTATTCTTGATGACAGCATTTTTACTTGTTGCATCACCATCGCCATAATCACTGTAATCTGTG
Organism: Rickettsiales bacterium; assembly: GCA_041749475.1. Taxonomy (GTDB): domain Bacteria; phylum Pseudomonadota; class Alphaproteobacteria; order Rickettsiales; family UBA998; genus JBGTBD01. Next base: position 98,145 of record JBGTBD010000002.1, on the reverse strand, counting down.
TTTTGGCCTACATGAAGGCACACATTTCCGCAGCCTTCGAAATAGTTGGAAATATAATAGACGCCACCGAAAATATCTTCTTTTGTACTATCAAAATGGTTGGTCGCGCCTTTAAAGACGTTGCCGCGTATCTCAACTTCCTCTGATCCAAAATTGACGATTCCATAGCCGAGACGGTTGCCTCCCTTCCGCTTACTCGAGGCAGGGCAGCTATCGCTGGATGCCATGGAAGTCAGATACCCGCCAATGAAGCCGATATACTGGGCGCCTTTTATATTATTCGCCGTTCCCAGACAGGGTTCGTTGAGGTGAAACCGGCGGGTGAGGATGTGCGAACTTCCTTTATTGATGTTAATCAGGCCGCCGCCACTGTGCTTAGTACGAAACCCATCGACCACGATATAATGCTGCGGGGACTTCCCGGTACTAATGCTCCCGATGAAGGAGGCTTGTGAGTCAGGCACAAGGGATACGGCGCCGGTTCTAACGTTATTCACCGTAACAGCCGGATTTTGTGCTTTGAAGAAAATGGGTGCGGAAGCGGTTCCGCTTTTCGGGATTGCAAAGCCGGGATAGATGCCGGGAGCAAATTGTATGGTATTGCCTGGGGCAACTCTTTGTAGGGCCGCGCTTACCGAAGTGGGTGAACTGATGGAATTACCATTACCACCACCAGACGGTGAAACATAAATAGTCGGACCTGCGCCCTGTTTCCACACCGTACCCGCGAACAGGCCTTCTATCGGGAAGGGAGTGCTGGAGCCCGATGACGAGCCAGAGGAAGACGTGGAATTCGATGATATTCCTCCCGAGGAGGAGCTACTGCTGGATGAGGAAGGACCGCCACCACATTTGCCCGTAAGCTTACATAGGGGCGTGGAATCACCCCCGCTGCTACTGGTCGATCCTATACCCCCAGGTTGAGGCACATTGTCCACCAGCACCGGTGTGCCTGATCCGGGCCGGGGGATAGGCTTTGAATATTTGCCTCCCATAGCCAAGTCATACTTTTTGCCGTCCGTCCCAATAAATGTAATCTTCAGTTTCGATAGATCATCGGCGACGATAAGACGGTCTCCCAGATTACGCTCAATGGCATTTCTGTAATCCGCCGAGGCATGCGCTGGGGCTAGCTGAAAAGACCCGGAATCATTGAGATAAAGAGAGCGTAGCACGCCGCCTAATTTCACATATATGCGGCGAAAGCCCGGCTTCGCGGTGACTTCATAGCGCCCGTCTGCCGTCTGCCGTGTAGTATACTCTGCCTGATAGAGACCTGATTTAGCCTTATCACGTACTGGTCCGGTAGCGGCGTGTATCGCTCCACCAAATAAAAAAATGGCAACGGCAGATATGAAAGTATATTTAAGTGTTCGCATAATGTACTCATGAAATTTTCATTTATATATGATAAATAAAAATGCGCATAATGTAAATATTATTGTTTATTATTGTGAATAAATACACCTCGGTATTATACAATAAGCCCTGTCCGGGGTCATAACTATGCGTATTTATTGCTGCAATCTCAATTATTAGTAAATCATTAATGATGATGAGGTACCATTAAATATTGGAATTTTAGGGTGTAGACGCCCGAGGAGTACAGATCGATGCAGCATAAACGCCATCTACACGGTTTTTCCCTGATCGAACTATCCGTCATTCTGGCGGTACTTGGCATCCTGATGGCCGGCTTGCTGTCCTCCAATACCGTCCGCCGCGACAAGGCGTCCCTCAACACCACGACCGACCATATGGAAGAAATCCAGAACGCGCTGGCGACTTTCTATCAGAAGCGTGGCTATCTTCCCTGCCCCGCTAGTGGCGTAACGGCCACTAATTCTACAACCTTTGGTAAGCCGACGGATTGTAGCGCGGCCGCACCGGCAGGTACGGCGGATGCCACCCCGGCAGGCGGCGCTTCGACCGACGCATTACGCATCGGTGTGGTCCCTACCCGCGCTCTTTCTATCCCCGATAGTTATATGTACGACAAATGGGGCAACCGCATTAAATATGTGGTCATCAAGCAACTGGCACGCAGCACATCATTATACGACGGGTACACGACCGCACTGACCAATGGCGTGATTGAAATCCGCGATGCTGCGGACGCCGTCACCTCCGGCGGTACAACGCTGGACGTAAACGCCTATGCCCTCATCAGTCATGGGAAGGATCGGAAAGGCGGGTATTCCAAAAACGGTGTTCTTACCGCCTGCGGATCAACGGAACTGGATCGCAAGAATTGCGACAACGACGCCAGCTTCACCAATGCCCCCATTATCGATATAGCAAGCGGAAGCGGCTATTATTACGATGTAGTGATCACCCGGACGCGTCAGGAAATGACCTCCAGCATCGCCACCACCAGCTCATCCTCAAGTTCATCGGGTGGGTCGTCGTCCTCGGGCTCCTCTACTTCCTCAAGCACGAGCTCTTCCACATCATCGAGCACGAGCTCTTCCACATCATCGAGTACGAGCTCTTCCACATCATCTTCTTCCAGCGGCAGCTGTACGGCCACCACCACATTTGGGAAGATTGCCACAGGCGCTGATTTTAGTTGTGCCATCGACGCAAATGGAGAATTGTACTGTTGGGGAGATGATACGGGAGAATCCAATGGAGATGGTGTAGACGAGGTTCTACCTGATTTTCGTACCATACCTAACCGAGTGGAGGGGCTTTCCAATTGGACGAGTATTTCCCCCGGCGGTGCCAATGGTCCGTGCGGGGTCAGCAATGGGAAAGCGTATTGCTGGGGACGAGGAGAATCCTACGGACGTATGGGGAACGGATTAACCACCGATACCAAATATCCCTATCCTCAACTGGTAAGCGGAGGATTTACAAATTGGAGCCAAATCAGCGCCGCAAACAGCAATACCTGTGGTCTTGTTGGAGCCCCCGGTTCTGCGAAAGCGTATTGCTGGGGTGCAGACATTTATGGACAATTAGGAATAGGCTGCGTGGATACGAATTCGGATGGCAAATGCGACCCCAATTTTAAATCTACACCTCAAGAAGTGCATAAGTCCGATGATTCTACACCAGGCTATTCAGACTGGGTTCAAATCATGGCAGGTGGTCACAATAACACCTGTGGAATTCGAGGAACCGGTCTTTTATATTGTTGGGGACGTGACAATCTTGATGGAGACGTGGATGGTGGATCAGGGTTGGCACAACATCGACAGGTCCCCAACCAGATCAGCGGTTTCGCTGATTTTGTGAGCGTAACGAGTGGAGGAAGCGTCAATTCTCGTTCCACGTGCGCCGTCCGTAGCAATGGTGAAGCTTATTGTTTCGGAGATAATGATTATGGAAATCTTGGCGATGGCACAATTACATATCGCGCTACCCCTGTAAAAGTGGAAAGTGATGTAAACGGGGTTTATTGGGATGATTGGGTCTATGTAAAACCTGGCGACACATCCTGCGGAATTCGAACGAATGGACGTATGTATTGTTGGGGAATGAATTTTAATGGCCTGATTGATCCCAGCAGCACCACAATCAATTGTGCCACCGTCAGCTCTTCAGTGAACAATACCAATTGCATTAGATTACCTAAAGAAGTGCCAGGAGGTATCACGGATTGGGTCTATGTCGTTAATACCAGCCAGTATATTTGCGGTCTTCGTGCCTCGGGCCAGATGTATTGCTGGGGAGATAATTCCATCGGCCAGTTCGGAGATGGCTCCACCATCAGCTCGTCCACGCCGAAATTGGTGGACTCAATCAATATGAATTGTGACGGCACCCCAGTCGTAGCAGGGGGCACTCACCCCACCTCGCTCTTCGGGTCGCAACTTGCTGTGGGAAGCGACCATGCTTGCGTCATTGATAGCGGCCGCGCCTATTGCTGGGGTCAAAACGTTAATGGCGATTTGGGTGACGGGTCCGGTGTGAATTCGGATGGCCCAGTGTCGGTCTCCGGCAACCAGACAAATTATCTGAAGCTCACCTCGGTAGACGATCATACGTGTGCCTTGCACAAAACCGGAGTCGTCCAATGCTGGGGCAGTGGCGCCAACCATAGTCTGGGCGATGGCAGTACCACCAATAATCTAGTGCCTAATGACGTGCAGACTTATACAGACTGGTCTGAAGTCGGCGTCGGCCAACAGCATTCCTGTGCCATCCGCTCGGACGGACACCTTTATTGCTGGGGGGCAAATACCAACGGTAAGCTAGGTGACGGAACGACCACCACACGTTCTGCACCTACGGCGGCGACGGCTGTTCCTGATACGTCATATCGCTATTGGAAGCAGGTGGATGGGGGTCATAATCATTCCTGCGCCCTTAAGGTTGACGGACGGCTCTATTGCTGGGGGAATGATTCCCACGGGGAATTAGGGGACGATACAACGCTCGCCGATCAATATGACCCGACCATCGTATACGGCGCATATAGCGACTGGTCAACCGTTGCGGTCGGCGAGGATTTCAGCTGCGGCATCCGCAATAACCGTATTTATTGCTGGGGTCTGAACGATGTTGGACAGCTAGGTATCGGGAATACGACGAATAAAGCGATACCGACGGAAAATAATAGCGGCTTCAGCGACTGGACGTATGTGGATGCCAACTATGCCATGGCTTGCGGTATCCGTGGCACCAGCAACACAGCCTACTGCTGGGGTAAAAATTCCTTTGGCCCGCTGGGAGTTGGTGGCGGCACGGCATCGCAAGCGACGACGCCAACCGCAGTCAATGGATCCAAGACCGGCTGGAATGAAGTCAAACCTGGCGAAGAATCCGTATGTGGACGCATCGGTTGTTCCGTCTATTGTTGGGGAGATGTAGATCGTGCCACCGGGCCGGGCGCACTGGGCATCACCCCGCGTCCCGCTTCCGATATCTCTATACCGACGCGGATTACTCCTCTTCCCAGCATGAGCTGCCCTGCGTACGGTACGAAGCGTATATCGACCGGGAATAAAATGACCTGTGCTGTCGAGGACAGCGGGGTGGCGCGATGCTGGGGTCTGGGCGGCCCGGTTCTCGGGGTCGGCGATCTGGTGGATCATGACACGGCTGCTGTTGCGGCTTCGGTGGTGAGCGGCGGCTACACGGACTGGGATTCCATCGATACCGATTTTCAAGGTAGCTGTGGTCTGCGTAACGGCAAACTCTATTGCTGGGGCTTCGCAGGCCCATGGCTGGGACAAGGCCCAGCTGCAACGGATACTGATGTACCGGTTGAAATCTCAGGTGGCTATACCGACTGGGTGGACTTCGACGTAGATGGCCGCACCGTATGTGCGTTGCGTAATAACGGCCGCCTCTATTGCTGGGGAACCAACACCGCCGGCACGGTGGGTGATGGCTCCACCACAGACCGTTACGTCCCAACCGAAGTTGCCGGCTCCAGTAATGAATGGGTAAAATTCGCCACCGGGGGAGAACACGCCTGCGGCATCCAATCCACCGGCAGGGCATACTGCTGGGGCGATAATAGCTCCGGTCAGCTGGGCAATGGCAACAACACCGACCAAAGTTCACCCGTGCAAGTCAGTGGAAACCATACCGACTGGGTCGGTATCTACACGCTGCATGACACCACATGCGGCATCCGTAACGGATACCGCGCCTATTGCTGGGGAAGTAACTCGGACGGCCAAGTGGGCGACGGGACGACGACTGACCGCAACATACCCACGCTGGTATTGGGTAGCCATACCGACTGGGCACAGCTTGCCCCTGCCAATACGCACACCTGCGGGATCCGTTCCAACCGTGAACTATATTGCTGGGGCGATCAAACCGGCGGTCTCGTAGGGAACGGGACTACGACCGGCTCCATCTCGACCCCGGCTAAAATCGGCACAGCCACGGATTGGCAGTATGTGACCACCCAGGTGGATCACAGCTGCGGATTACGGCTGAACGGTAAGATGTATTGCTGGGGTGGGAACGGAAAATCGCAATCCAGTGGCGATGGAACGTCCGGAGTCAAGTCAACACCCTTCGAAATTCCGGGTTTAAGCTTCTAAACCACCATTTTTTACTGGATTTTAAGTGATGGGCGCATACATATGATACTATATGCGCCCATTACCCGACCAATATGACCATACACTCCGTGAAAAACACTGGCAGGAACACTGGCTGACCGCTGGGACGTACCATTGGGACGAATCCGCCAGCCGGGAGGACACGTTCGTCATTGACACCCCTCCTCCCACCGTGTCCGGCCTGCTGCACATGGGCCATATCTTCAGCTATACCCATTGCGATTTTGTCGCCCGCTTCCAGCGCATGCTGGGCAAGACCGTGTTTTATCCGATGGGCTTCGACGATAACGGCCTCCCCACCGAACGGCTAGTCGAGAAGATCATTAAGAAACGCGCGACCGATATGTCGCGTGAGGAATTTATCGAGCAGTGCAATATCGTCACTCTCGAAGCCCGCGCCGAATTCCGCCGCCTCTTCCAGTCCGCCGCCCTCTCGGTCGATTGGCGTCAAGAGTATCACACCATCAGCGACGAATCGCGGAAGATCTCGCAGATGTCCTTCCTCGACCTCTTCCACAAGAATAACGCCTACCGCAAACTCCAGCCGATGCTCTGGGACCCCGTAGACCAAACCGCTATCGCGCAAGCCGAGATCGAAGATAAAGAACTGCCGAGCACGTTTAACGACATCACGTTCGCGATTGATGGCTCGTCGGAAAAAATTACCATCGGCACGACGCGCCCCGAACTCATCCCCGCCTGCGTCGCTATTTTTTACCATCCCGATGACGACCGCTATACGCATCTAAAGGGCAGACACGCCATCACCCCCCTCTTCGGCGTAAAAGTCCCCATCCTCACCGACGATACGGTCGAGCCGGACAAGGGAACAGGCATTATGATGTGCTGTACTTTCGGTGACGAGAAGGACATCGAAAAATGGCGGAAGCATGATTTAGACATGCGGATCGTACTCAACAAATACGGCAAACTGGACTTCACCTCTCCCACCGGGAGAGGTCGAAATGCCGAAAGCATTTCGGGTGAGGGCGACATGGTTCTCCCCGGAGCAAAGGAAGCCTATGCAGCCCTCCAAGGCCTCAAAGTCACCAACACTGACCCCAAACATCCCGGCGCACGGCAAAAAATTCTTGAAATGCTCGCAGCCTCCGGCGACCTCATCGAATCCAAACCCATCACCCACGCCGTGAAATGCGCCGAGCGTTCCGGCGCACCGCTGGAAATCCTCCCCACCTACCAATGGTTCGTCAAAATCCTCGACCAGAAGGAACAGCTCAAAGACAAATCCCGCGTCTGTAAGTGGTATCCCGAATGGATGCAACTGCGCATGGAGCAATGGATTGATGGATTAAATTGGGACTGGTGTATTTCGCGCCAACGTTATTACGGCGTACCCTTCCCCGTCTGGTTTTCCAAACGCCCCGGTGAAGAAGGCAAAGTCCTCGTCGGCACGCCAGACCAACTCCCCGTCAACCCGCTGGTCGATTTGCCCAAGGGTTACACGCGCGATGAAGTCGAAGCCGAAGCCGACGTGATGGACACATGGGCGACCTCCTCTGTCTCCCCGCAACTCTCCGCCAAAGGCATCAACGACACAGACATGCTGGACGCCACGCGCTACAGCAAACTCTTCCCCGCCGACATGCGCCCGCAAGCGCACGAGATCATCCGCACCTGGGCGTTCTACACGCTGGTGAAAGCCCATCTGCATGAGAACACCACCCCATGGAAATCCCTGATGATCTCCGGCTGGTGTCTGGCCTCAGATAAAACGAAAATGTCCAAATCCAAAGGCAACGTCGTCACCCCCGTGGAGCTGATCGAAGAAAAAGGAACCGACTCGGTGCGCTATTGGGCCTCCACCTCCCGCCTCGGCGCGGATACGGCCTTTTCCGAAGACCTCTTGAAGATCGGCCGCAAACTGGTGACGAAACTATGGAACGCCTCAAAGTTCGTCGGCCTGCAACTGGAGCAGTTGGAAGGCACGCCCTCCACCGCGCGCCATGCCATCGAATCCGGCGTGATTTTCGAGACGCTCGATCTCTGGATCATCTCGCGTCTGCACAAGACCATCCAACGCGCCACGACCGAATTCAGCGCCTATGAATATTGTGACGCGCGTATGGCCGTCGAGGATTTCTTCTGGAACGACTTCTGCGATAATTATCTCGAACTCGTCAAATCCCGCGCCTATGGCAATGCGGGGAAAGCCGAACAGCAATCCGCCTGTCACACGCTCTGGCACTGCCTGAACGCCGTCCTCAAATTATTCGCCCCCTTCGTCCCCCACATCACGGAGGAGATTTTCTCGAACGTCTTTGAGCAGGAATTCCAACTCACCGGCTCGCTGCACGCCCGCGGTATGTGGCCGAACGCCGAGCTCTATCCCTACAGCGACATCGCCGAACAAGCGGGTATCCACGCGGTTTCCATGCTGAACACGGTACGCAAGGCCAAATCCGAAAAGAACGTCTCGCTGAAATTCCCGGTACAGGAGATCATCGTCAGCACCGAAGAGGATATCGAGGATCAGGTGTGGCTCTCCCTCGTCAATACCGAGTTCGACCTCAAGGCCGCTTGCAATGCCCACAGCGCCGAATGGGTGGTGGACGCCCAGCCGAAACAGATTAGCCCCATCGTCACCTTCACGGAGGACAAGACCTTCCGCCTCGGCATCACCTTCGCGGAGAACGCCGAAGTCGCTTAGTATAAAACACCTAGTTCCAGGAGCCGCCCCTTATGGAATTGACTGCCACGGAGGCTTTTGGCCTACTTTTTCCGCCTCGGACCCGCACGCATCGCCTGGAGTATGACGGAGCCACCGTCCCACTTTTCAAGCTATGGATACTCAACATCCTCCTCTGTATTCCCACGTTAGGCATCTATAATTTCTGGGGAAAGACCAAAATCCGGCGCTACATCAACCGCAGTGTGCGTTTTGATGATGACCGCTTCGAATATACCGGCCACCCACATGAGTTATTCAAAGGATTCGGCATCGCCTTCGTTGTCCTCTCCATCATCGGGGCGGTGTCTGCGCTAAGCGAATCGTTGTTCGGCAAACAGGTCGTTATAAGTATTTTCTTCTCCCTGCTCTATCTTTGGCTCTGGTATTTCGGCTGGTATTCCAGCTTGCGCTACCGCGCTTCGCGCACCACGTGGAAAGCCATCCGTGGTCGCCTCACCAAAGAAGGACGAGACGGCTACATCAAGATGCGCCTGAAATTCCTCGCCCTGAACTTCATCACCCTAGGCCTTCACACCGCCCGCGCTGACCGTCTAAGCTGGGAATACGTGATGGATCATGCGAGCTTCGGCACGCAGGCATTTACATATCTGCCACCGGATGACGGGCATCGCCTCTTTACCACCAACTGGGTGACCATTCTCTTATTTCCCTTCACGCTAGGTCTTTCGCGCTTGTGGTATGTAGGAAACCTACTGCACTATAAATTCAACGGCATCGGCATCGCGGGCGTCACCAGCATGGCCACGTTCAAGGGTAGCGAGCATCTGGGTTTCGTACTGGTCAATTGGCTTCTCACCCTTGTTACACTTGGTTTTGCACGTCCTTATGTCATTAACCGAAAGATGCGCTACCTCACCAGCCACATTACCTTCCACGGCACTATCGACACTGCCTTCATTCACCAATCGCAGGAAATGTCCGAACAATCGGGCGAGGGGCTGGACGATATTCTGGGCATTGATATCGGGTTCATCTAATGGCGCAGGCACGGTTTTATGACGGGGTAAATGCAGCCGCCATCACCGTGCGGCTTGGTTTCGGTCATGACGCATTGCTGATACAACACACCGCCACCCACCAGACCCTCGCCCAATGGCCTTACCGTACCATTCAGCTACTGGAAACCCCCGCCATCGGGCATGACTATATCCTCACCGCTAAGGGCGCGCCGGACGAACGCCTCGTCTTCACCGACAAAGCCTTGTACGAACAGATCTACGCACATGGCAATCTCAAGGTTCCGAACGCGATTTTCTTCGACCTTTCCCTCACCAAGCTGGCGGTCTGCATGGCCATCGCGGCTATCGTCGGGGTGGGGATATACACATCCCTCCCCGCGATTTCCTCCGCGTTCGCCAAACTCGTCCCCGAGTTTCTGGAGGTGGAACTGGCTAATATAGTGGAGCGCGAGATGGCGGGGAATTTTCGCACGTGCGAACATCCCGAAGGCCAAAAAGCGCTCGATAAACTCGTCGCCACCTTGCACACCGCTTCCGGCAATCCCTTACCCGCAGACGTGAAAGTGGTGAACGCCCCTGTCGTTAATGCCTTCGCCATTCCTGCACGGCGTATCCTGATTTTCTCCCGTCTGATAGACCGAGCAACATCACCCGATCAGCTCGCCGGGGTCCTTGCGCATGAAATGGGACATGTGCGGTTCAACCACCCATTACAGGGCGTGATGCAGGAGTTGGGCCTCCGCGCCATGTTCTCGCTGGCGTTCAGCGGTTCCGGGGGTGAGGAATATATGAGCACCGTCAGTCGTACGCTAGTCAGCACCAGCTACACCCGCGCCATCGAACGCGCGGCGGATGACGCTGCGGTGAAAACGCTGAAGAAAGCCGGACTCCCTCTCACTCCCTTCGCCGAATTCTTCTCCCTCGCCGAAATTAAGAGCGACAGCACCGCCCTGCAATATGTCTCCACCCACCCGATGAGCAGCGAACGTATCCATCACATCACCAAACAGACCGACGGTTACAAAGCCACCCGCACCGCACTGACGGACGAAGAATGGAACGCTCTGAAAAGAATCTGCCGTTAAGCCGGATACAATAGAATCGTCATACCAGCGAAAGCTGGAATCCAGCGTGGTGCGTCTGCGCCACAGAATTCTAAGATTACTGATTCCTGCCTTCGCAGGAATGACAAAAGAAAAAAATCAAATATCCAGATTCTCTACTTTAAGCGCATTGCTGACGATGAAGTCACGACGCGGCTCGACGAGGTCGCCCATCAGGGTGGAGAACGCCTGTTCCGCTTCTTCCGAATGTTCGACCTTCACCTGTAACAGGGTGCGGTTCTCGGGGTTCAGCGTCGTATCCCACAATTGGTCGGGGTTCATCTCGCCCAACCCTTTGAAGCGTTGCACGGCAATGCCCTTGCGTCCGATTTCCATGATCGCGTCGAACAGGCGATTCGGTGTGGCGATCACGCGTTCGTCGTTCTTGCGGTGCAGGTTCAGCGGCGCTTTGTACAGTTCGGCGATATAGCCCGCCATCGCGTGCAATTCTTTCGCTTCCTTGCTGGTGAAGAGTTTCTCGTCGATCAGGTGACGCTCTTCCACGCCGCGCACCATGCGGTGCAACAGGAATCCCGATTCATTCATCGTGCAGATCCACCCGCCTTCGGAAGAGACATCGATACGGTTCAGCATCTCGACGAGTGCTTCCGGCGCTTTGCGCGCCTGTTCCTCGGACATGTCCGGGTTGAACAGATCAACCATTGCCGCCGCTTCCACCACGTTCTGCGGCAGTCGGCGGGAAAGGCTCTGGATATTGCGGGCGATACCCGCCGCCTCATCCACCATGATGCGTAAAGCTTCACCGGAAATGGCGCGGCCATCGTGCAGCGTCAGCGTTGCTTCATCGAGCGCTGCCTGTTTGAGGTAATGCTCAAGCTCGCGTTCGTCCTTCAGATACGCTTCCGAATTGCCCCGCTTGATTTTATAAAGCGGCGGCTGTGCGATATAGAGATACCCCTTCTCGATCAGTTCCGGCATCTGGCGGAAGAAGAAGGTGAGCAGCAGAGTGCGAATGTGCGCACCATCGACGTCGGCATCGGTCATGATGACAATCTTGTGATAGCGCGTTTTTTCAATATTGAATTCCTCGCGGCCGATACCCGTACCGATGGCCGTAATCAGCGTCCCAATTTCGGTGGAGGATAGCATCTTGTCGAACCGCGCCCGCTCCACGTTGAGGATTTTTCCGCGCAGCGGAAGAATGGCCTGGAATTTCCGATCACGGCCCTGCTTGGCCGATCCACCTGCGGAGTCCCCTTCGACGATGAAGACTTCCGACTTGGAAGGATCGCGTTCCTGGCAATCCGCCAGTTTCCCTGGCAGGTTGGCGATATCGAGCGCCCCTTTGCGCCGCGTCAATTCGCGCGCTTTACGCGCCGCTTCCCGTGCCGCCGCCGCCTCGAAAATCTTGGTGACGATGAGTTTACCTTCCTGCGGATGCTCCTCAAACCAGCGCGCCAACTTCTCGTTAGCGACGCTTTCGATGGCGGGACGCACTTCGGACGACACTAATTTCTCTTTCGTTTGCGACGAAAATTTCGGATCAGGTACCTTCACCGACAATACGCACGTCAACCCTTCACGCGCATCATCACCGACCAGCGCCAATTTTTCTTTCTTGGTCATGCCCGACGAGGTCGCATAATTATTGATCGTCCGCGTCAATGCCGCGCGGAAGCCCTGCAAGTGAGTCCCACCATCCTTTTGGCGGATATTATTGGTGAAGCACAGCATGTTTTCATGGTACGAATCATTCCATTCCATCGCCATCTCGACGCTGATGCCGTCAACTTCGCCCTGCACCACGATGGTCGGGTGAATGGCTGTCTTGGAACGGTCAAGGAATTGCACATACGCAGCCGTGCCGCCTTCGTAATAAAGCTCCAGCTCTTTCGGCTCTTCCACGCGCTCATCACGCAGGATGATGCGCACACCGGAATTGAGGAACGCGAGTTCACGCAGACGATGCTCCAGCGTCTCGAAATCGAAATCGATGAACGCGAATGTTTTGAGCGACGGTAGGAACGTGACTTCCGTTCCCTTATTCCCGTTCGCCGGGCCGACGACTTTCAGATGCTCGACCGTGTCGCCCATCTCGAAGCGAGCCGTATGTTCTTTGTCATTACGCCATACGCGCAAGACTAGCCATTCGGAAAGTGCATTGACAACGGATACCCCGACGCCGTGCAGACCGCCTGAAACCTTATAGGAATTCTGGTCGAACTTCCCGCCCGCGTGTAGCTGGGTCATGATGACCTCAGCAGCGGAGACACCTTCCTCGGTATGGATGTCGACAGGGATACCGCGACCATTATCGCGCACCGTGCACGACCCGTCCGCGTTCAAAATCACCTGCACCGCGTCGCAATATCCGGCCAGCGATTCATCGATCGCGTTATCGACGACTTCATAGACCATGTGATGCAGACCGGACCCGTCATCCGTATCCCCGATATACATTCCCGGGCGTTTGCGGACAGCCTCCAGACCCTTCAATACTTTGATCGAATCCGCGCCATAATCGCTACCGTCGGTGAGCTTCGCTGCTGCCTGTGTCATATCGTCTGCTTCCATTGTTTTTTTCACCCCTGATTTTTAGCCCAAAACAGCCGATAACACAAAGAAAATCACTGTTTTTACCAATAAAAAAACAGGCAAAACTACCCCTTCATAGTATGCTGTTAAATAACGATATTTTTAAGCAGAAATAGGGCGAATTTCTACCGCATCCGAAACCGCGAAATCCGTCGCGTCCGTTCCGGTCATGAAGACCTGCGCACCGACCGTTTGCAGCTCGTCAAATAATGCCGCGCGACGCCCTTCATCAAGGTGCGCCACGACTTCATCCAGTAACAGAATCGGCGCCGTTCCCTGCCAATGCCGACGCGCCCGCGCATGGGCGAGGACAAGGGAGAATAATAGCGCCTTTTGCTCGCCGGTAGAACATTCCGCAGCTTCACGTTCCTTCTCTGCATACCATACGATGAACTCACTGCGATGCGCGCCGAGCGACGTGCGACCGGAGCGCTTATCATCGCCCCGCTTCAATGCCAATGCCTCGCGCATCGCCTCCTCCACCATTACCGCGGATTGGTCTTCGGCGAGCAAATTCTCTGCGAACCCACGAATCTCCGCCTGTGCTGCGGGGAAGGCGCCGCCGGAAATACCGAGCATAGTCGAAAGATGCGCCAGCGCATCGCGCCGTGCAACGGCGATGGCGACGGCGCTTTCAGCGACTTTTTGCTCCAGCGTATCAAGCCATACGTGGTCGGGTCGCGCCATGTCGGAAAGCAATCGATTTCGTTCCCGCACATGGTAGTCATGCGCATGGACGCGTGACGCATGTTCGGTATCGAACCCGTAAACAAGACGATCAAGGAACTTTCGCCGCGCCGTTCCGCCTTCGTTGAACAGATGACTCATCGCCGGGGTCAGCCAGACGAGAGTGAGGTACTGCGTCAGTTGCGCCTGATGTTTTAGCGCTTCGCCCTCGGCGCGGAGTTCACGTTTTTCTCCGGCGCTGGAGATGAATCGTGTACCGAGAGGAATGGAATCCCCCTGCTTGGCCACCTCCGCTGCGACGACCCATTCCGTCGCCTGCTCAGCTCCGCGTTGGGAAAGCATCTCGCGATAAGACGCATTACGGAGTCCCTTTCCCGGGGAAAGCAAGGAGATCGCCTCAAGGATATTCGTCTTCCCCGCTCCGTTCGACCCTACCAATGCAATCATGGGGGAACGCGGCTCCAGCACATATTCCGCATGGTTGCGGAACTGTTGGAGCGTTAGACGCGTAATATGGTTTGGGGAATCAGACTGCATATCATTAATCTACTCGTCATGGCCCGAATCGCAATGCGATTATAGGGCCATCCAGAACATAAGAGAAAAAATGGATTCCCCTATAATTTTATTACATAAAATTCGGGGGAGTGACGAAAGGCTGCTATGCGTATTCAGCGATCACACGCGCATCGGCATGACGACGTAGAGCGCGCCGACATCTGCCGGGTCGCGGATCAGTGCCGGAGCAGCCGATTCCGAGAACAGAAACTGCACCATATCGCCTTCGATCTGGCCGAGCACGTCGAGCAAATAACGCGCGTTGAAACCGATCTCTATCTTCTCGGAACTGTAATTCACGTCGAGCACTTCCTGCGCCGTGCCTTGTTCTGCACTACTAGCGGAAAGCGTCATCTTGCCCGGCTCCAGCGTCAGCTTCACGCCGCGCGCCTTGTCGGAGGAGATGACGGCAACACGGTCTACGGCAGAAGCGAATGCTTTCGCATCCATTTCCAGCAGGCGGTCGTTATTCTGCGGGATCACGCGGTCATAATCCGGGAACGTTCCGTCGATCAATTTGGAGACGAGGACGGCGTTGCCGCAGACGAAACGGATCTTAGTTTCGGACAGGGAAATCTTCACTTCCGTCATCGCCTCTTCCAGCAACTTGCTGAGCTCGCCGATGGTCTTGCGCGGGATGATGACACCGGGCATCCCCGTAGCACCAGCCGGAAGTCCCACTTCCAGACGCGCTAGTCGGTGACCGTCGGTGGCCACAGCGCGCAGCGCCGTCGTCCCATTGCTATCGACGCTATGGAGATAGACGCCGTTCAGATAATAACGGGTCTCTTCCGTTGACATTGCGAAGCGTGTCTTTTCAACCAGTGCGCGACACTCGGTCGCGGAGAGGACGAAGGAATGAGCGAGTTCGCCTTCCGCCATCGCCGGGAAATCATCGACCGGGAGGGTGGAGAGGGAATAGCGTGTATGGCCGGCGGAGATGGTGACGCCTGCGCCTTGCGCTTTTTCTTTCAGCTTCACTTCCGCGCCGTCGGGCAATTTGCGGATGATGTCATAGAACATATGAGCGGGCAGCGTCACCGAGCCGGGGGATTCCACCTTGGCTTTCACGTTCTCCAGCACCGCGACATCCATATCGGTTCCCGTCAGTTCCAACTGGTCGGAACTGGCTTCCAGCTTGATGTTGGAGAGAATGGGGATCGTCCCGCGACGTTCCACCACGGACTGAACATGGCTCAGCGATTTCAAGAGATGGGCGCGGTCGATGGCGAGTTGCATAAGATGGTACTCCAGAGAATATGGGGCGACTATAGCAATTGCCGCAAGCGACACAACGGAAAAATCAATAGAAAGAAGAACTATCCTATACTGGATGTTTTACTATCGGTTCTGCAGCGAGCGGGTCAGCAGGTCTATATCTTCCTTCAATTCCGTATCGCGGGAGGAAAGTTCGTCGATACGCTTGATGGCGTGCATCACGGTCGTATGGTCTTTACCGCCGAACCGACGGCCGATCTCAGGCAGGCTCTTGGTGGTGAGATGCTTGGAAAGATACATCGCCACCTGGCGCGGACGAGCGATGGCGACCGAGCGCCGCGCGGAATGCATGTCCGCCACCTTGATATTATAATGCCCCGCCACCATGCGCTGGATATCGTCGATATTGATGCGGCGGTCATTGGCGCGCAGCAGGTCTTGCAGCAAGTCCTGAACGGTATCGAGCGTAATCTCACGCCCCACCAGCGTCGCATGTGCGGTAACACGATTGAGCGCCCCTTCGAGTTCACGAATATTCGAGGTAATACGCATCGCGAGGAATTCCAGCACCTTGGGCGGTACGTTGAGCCGCATATTTTCAACTTTGGACTGGAGAATCCCTAGACGCAGTTCATAACTCGTCGGATGAATATCAGCGACCAGCCCCCAGCCAAGACGGGATTTAATGCGCTCTTCCAGCCCGTCGATATCGGACGGCGAACGGTCGCCTGAAATCACCAACTGCTTATTTTGATCCACAAGCGCGTTGAACGTATGGAAGAATTCTTCCTGCGTCGAATCCTTACCCGATATAAATTGGACGTCGTCGACCATCAGCACATCGACCGAGCGGAACAGTTCCTTGAACGCGATCGCCTGATTGAAGCGAATGGCGCGGATGAACTGGTACATGAATTTTTCCGCCGAGAGATAGATCACGCGGCGTTCCGGCGTATGACGGCGGATATGCCAGGCGATGGCATGCATCAAATGGGTTTTTCCTAAACCCACGCCCCCATAAAGAAACAACGGGTTACAGCCCGCGACCACATGCGGCGTTTCAGCCACGCGCTTGGCAGCGGCGAATGCCAGTTCGTTGGGCTTGCCAACAATGAAATTGTCGAACGTATAACGCGAATCAAGCGGGCTGGAGACACGTTCCAGAGACGGAATTCCGTCAACGCCCTCGATAGTTTCGCTACTGCGCGGTATGAATGCGCTCTGTTGAGGAGCTATGTGTGTGACCGTTGCTTCCTCTGAAGCCATCACCTGCGCCTGCGAGCCAGCGGGACGCACGATGAGTTCCACGCCCAGCACACCGCTATTCTCGCTCGTCCAGAATTGTCGGATCGAGTCCATATAATGATTCTGCACCCAGTCGCGCATGAAACGCGTTGGACAAAGCAGTGCGATCTGGCCATTGGAAAGTTCACCGCAGGTAATGGGCTTCAACCAGCTACGAAATACCGCATCGCCATGCGTCTGGCGCAGCTTTTCGAGGATAGCCTCCCATTGCGAGGCAAGTGCAGTGATGGAAGTATCGCTCATGCTTGCCTCCAGGGCATCCGCGACGCTTTCCAGCCGTTGGTCTTGCCGCGCTGGCCTTCCATATTCTGGTCACCTTCGAATCCGTTAAGAATATTATAGCATTTTGTGTAGCCCTGTTGCGCCATCGCGGTAGCGGCTTCCGAGGATCGCCCCCCCGTCTTGCACAGGAAATAGATGGGCGCCTCTTTGTCGGGAATCACGTTCTGTAAAGCCGAGCAGAAATCACCGTTGATAGCAAACTGCGGATAATGCCGCCAGGACAGGGCGATGACTTTTTTACCCAAGGCCGCCAAATCAGGCATACCGATAAACTGCCATTCCGGGGCGCTGCGTACATCCACCAGCTGTGCCGCAGGGTCTCGGGCAATCGCTTGCCACGCTTCCTCAGGAACGATATCACCCGCATAGTGCATCACGGTATTTCCCCTGCATGTTGATGTGCGAACGGCACACGTAAGGCTACGGAGCGTAAGCCCCGCGTGCCATGAATAACGAATGTGGACTAAACGTAGACGAAAGAACTAGGCGAGCGCCTTGACTTTCGCGGAAAGGCGACTGACCTTGCGCGATGCCGTGCTCTTCTTGAGGACGCCTTTGCTGACGCCTTTCATCAATGCCGATTCCGCCGTGCGGACTGCATCCTGAGCCGTTTTCTTGTCGCCTGCGGTGAGCGCAGCTTCCGCCTTCTTCACGAAAGTGCGGATAGCACCGACGCGTGCACGGTTCTGCTCCGTGCGCGTGACGGTTTGGCGATGTCTTTTTTCTGCCGATTTATGTTGTGCCATGGTTCAACCAGATCCTTGTTAACTAACTATTTTTTAAAGCCACTGTGTATAACTCATCCAATCCATTGAAATCTTGGAAAAACGAAAAAGTTATCCCCACCAGCGGCAGGGGCGTATTGTTAGCGGCGCGCCTCCCCCTAGTCAACAAAGAAATTCACCCCTTTATTAAATAATCCGCCTTGCAAACCTAAACCATTAGAAAAATAACACTTCTTTTATTTTATCTTGTTTTTCAATGTTTTAATCGGGGTTTTCTGACAGGCAGGGCAGTAGAATGTCGCCCTTCCCGCCTGAACAGTACGGGAAATTTCTGCTCCACACGTCATACACGGCTTCCCATCCCGCCCATACACCCGGAATGCATGTTGGAAATAGCCACTCTCCCCCGATTCCCGGGCGTAATTCCTGAGTGTCGACCCGCCGGAGATAATCGCCGCCTCTAGCACTGTGCGAATCTCTTTAATGATGGACGCCGCTTTTGCTGCACAGTCCTTCGCAGGCGCAGCAGGATGTATTTTGGCTCTGAACAAGGCTTCGGAAGCATAGATGTTCCCCACGCCGACCACCAGTTTCTGATCCATCAGCACGGGTTTGATCGGCCCCGATCGGCGCAGCAATTGCGCCTTGAGGTAGGCAGGTGAGAACTCCTCCATAAATGGCTCTGGCCCTAAATGTCGTAACAATGGGTGCGCAGCAATATCCGCAACATCCGCAATCGTCATCAATCCAAAACGCCGCGCATCGTTGAATACCAGTTCTTTGCCATTATCCAGCTGCACCAGCACATGGTCATGCTTTTGCGGTGCATATGTGCCCTGTGCGCGTACCAGAAACCGTCCGGACATGCCCAGATGCACCAGCCACACCTGCTTGGTATCCAGATGCAAAAGCAGGTATTTCGCCCGGCGCTCGACCCTATCAATGCGTGCGCCTTTCAACCGTTCCGCGAATCGCTCGGGAAAGGGAAAGCGCAAATCGCTCCTGCTCAACAGGACGGAAAGAATTATCGCCCCGGTGATTTCCTGCGCCAGCCCACGGCGGACGGTCTCGACTTCGGGCAATTCGGGCATGGCGGCTCTCTTCGGATAAGGAAAGACTATCTCTTGGTTTAAAAAAGGAAACCTGTTATCAGGGGGACTCATTTGACTAGTGACATTGACATATATGGCGTTCGAGGAAAAAATCAAAGCTTTTGCCGGGTCATTCGGCTTCCGCCCCGTCGCGGAAGAAGCGAAGCAGGACGCGGTGAACGGCGTATTCTCCGACGTCGCCAGCCGCTATGACCTGATGAACGACCTGATGAGCCTTGGCTCTCACCACGCGTGGAAAGACCGCTTTATCGACCATCTCGCCCCCTCCTCTACCATGCATCTGCTGGATGTCGCAGGCGGCACGGCGGATATTGCATTACGCTTCCTGAAAGCAGACGGCGGCAAGGTCACTGTCTCCGACATCAATCCTGCTATGCTCGCAGAAGGCAAAGCCAAGATCATCGACGCGAACCGCATCGCGCAAGCGGATTTCGTCGTCGGCAACGCCGAGTGCCTGCCGCTGCCTGACCGCATTTATGACGCCTACACCATCGCCTTCGGCATCCGTAACGTCACCCATCTCGACAAGGCACTCAAGGAAGCGCACCGCGTCCTGAAGTTTGGCGGGCATTTTTGCTGCCTCGAATTCAGCCACCCCGTCACCGCCCCGCTCGATAAAATATATGATTGGTATTCCTTCAAGGTGATTCCGCTGATCGGTGACAAGGTCGCCGGCAATCGCGACGCCTACCAATATCTCGTCGAATCTATCCGCCAATTCCCCGACCGCATGACGTTCGAAGGCATGATCAAGGAAGCGGGCTTCTCTCGCACTAAAAGCACCCCGCTTTCCGGTGGCATGGTGTGCATCCATGAAGGGTGGAAAAGCTGATGTTCCGCGCCATCCGCCATATTATCCAGCTCTGCCGCATCGCGTATGTGTTGGCAAAGCATGATGCGCTCTTCTGCCTCGAAGAAACCCGCGTCGCCCCCGCTATCACCTTCGTCGTCAAGCTGGTCAGAAAACCGACCAAACTCCCACGCGGCAAACGTCTCGCCAACGCGCTGAAAGAACTCGGGCCTTCTTTCATCAAACTCGGCCAAGTCCTCTCCACCCGTTCCGATTTAGTCGGTGATGATATCGCGCGCGACCTTTCCGAATTGCAGGACAAACTCCCGCCCTTCCCCTCCCGCATTGCCCGCGCGATTATCGAGCAATCATTCGGCATGTCAGTGCAGCAACTCTTCGCCGAGTTCGAGGACGAACCCGTTGCCGCTGCCAGCATCGCGCAAGTCCACTTCGCGCGCACCAAGCAAGGCGAAGAAGTCGCCGTCAAAATTCTCCGCCCCAACGTCGCCGCCATCATGCAACGCGACATTGATTTATTCTATTGGCTGGCCAGCCTCGCCGAGCGCGGCCTCCCCGGCACACGTCGATTGAAACCCCGTGAAGTGGTACACACATTCGAGGACGCCCTCGCCTTCGAACTCGATTTGCGCTATGAAGCTTCCGCCGCGGTTGAACTGAAACAGAACACGAAGAACGATGAAGGTTTCTACGTCCCCACAATTTACTGGCATTTGACCCGCCAGAATGTTCTCACCTCCGAACGCATCTACGGCGTCCCCGTCAACGATGTCGCGATGCTGATGAGCGGTGGCTACGACCTCCCCCTCATCACCCAATACGCCGCGAATGCTTTTTTCAATCAAGTGTTCCGCGACGGATTTTTCCACGCTGACCTCCACCCCGGAAATATTTTCGTGCTGGAGGACAACCGCATCGCCGTCGTCGATTTCGGCATCATGGGAAGGCTCGACCGTAAGAACCGCATCTTCCTCGCCGAGATATTACGCGGTTTCCTGTTCGAGGATTACCAACGCATCGCCGAAATCCATTTCGAAGCGCACATCGTCCCGCATTATAAATCGAAAGAACAATTCGCCCAAGCCTGCCGCGTCGTGGCAAAACCATTGCTTGATAAACCGCTGAATGAAATCTCTGTCGGCGGATTGCTGGGTCAGCTCTTCCAGATGTCCGAAACTTTCGAGATGCAATTGCAGCCACAATTCCTCTTGTTGCAAAAAACCATGATGCTGTCCGAAGGCGTCGGCCGCATGCTGAACCCGCAAGTCAACATGTGGAAACTGGCCGAACCGATGATCCAGAAATGGGCGAGCGAGAATCTTTCCCAGCGCGCCATCCTCGCCCACACGCTGAAAGAGACCGCCAGCCGCCTGCAACAACTCCCCGACGTTCTCGATAAATTCGACCGCACATTGAGCGTGTTATCGCAAGGAACCTTCTCCTTATCCCCGCAGACGTTGCGTGAATTACAGCGCAAAAGCAATCGTAATAGCTTCTTGATAATCTTTACTATATTGCTGATATTCCTGCTTTTTGCAGACCGTTGGATGATGTGGCAAAATTAACACGCAAATTCTGCGGAAATTGATTTGTTTTACGTCCAATAACTGTGTTATAGGAGAATCCTATGCGGTTACTCTTAGTCATTTCCGGCAGTATCGCTGCCTATAAATCGCTCGAATTAATTCGCCTCTTCAAGAAATCCGGGGCGGATGTCACCGCTATTTTGACCAAAGGTGGTGCCGAATTCATCACCCCGCTCGCCGTCTCCTCCCTCACCGGCACACAGACCTACCATGAATTATTCTCATTAAAGGACGAAGTGGAGATGGGCCATATCCGCCTGTCGCGCGAAGTGGACGCCATCGTCATCGCTCCCGCCAGCGCTGACCTGATCGCGAAAATGGTGCACGGCCTCGCCGATGACCTCGCCTCCGCAACCCTGCTCGCCGCCAACGTCCCCATTTTCGTCGCCCCGGCGATGAACCAGCAGATGTGGCATAACCGCGCCACACAACGCAACTTGCGACAACTCGTCGAAGATGGCCGCATCCTGATCGAACCCGGCACGGGCGAGATGGCCTGCGGCGAAGAAGGCACGGGCCGCATGGCCGAGCCGGAGATCATCGCCGAGAAAGTCCTGCGCGGCGTGATCCCCAAAACCCTTTCATTGCCACGCCCCGGCGGTCATACTACTGCTGCCCTCTCCGGCAAACGCGCCCTCGTTACCAGCGGCCCGACCTATGAGCCGATCGACCCCGTGCGCTTCCTCGGCAACCTCTCCTCCGGCAAACAAGGCCACGCCATCGCCGCCGCCCTCCAGCAAGCAGGCGCGGATGTGACGCTCATCACCGGGCCGACGCACCTGCCTGACCCTGAAGGCGTCTCCATCATCCGCGTCAACACGGCGGAACAAATGTATGATGCAGTGGAAGAACAACTCCCCGTCGATATTGCCGTATGTGCAGCCGCCGTGGCCGACTGGACGCCGGAAAAAGTCGCAGAATCCAAAATCAAGAAACGCCAGAATAATTCCGCGCCCTCTTTGAAATTGCGCGAGACGAAAGACATTCTTGCTGGTCTTTCCCAACGCAAGAAGAACCGTCCCACACTTGTCATCGGCTTCGCTGCCGAAACCGACAACATGCTCACCCATGCCAAGAATAAATTCGTGTCCAAACAATGCGACTGGCTATTCGCCAATGACGTGTCCGGCGGCGCGATTTTCGGGGCGGACGCCACGAAATTATCGCTCATCACCGGCAAGGGCATCAGTGACTGGCCGCCCATGAGCAAGACCCGCGCCGCAGAGCGCATGACCACCGAAATCACCGCCTGGTTCGCCGAGCGAAAGCCACAGACAAACAGAAGCAAAACCAAATGAATACTAACCCAACCCCATTCGTCATCGCCCGAATCGCGTCAGCGATTATAGGGCGATCCAGAGAGCTGGATTTCCCTATAATTTTGCGGAGCAAAATTCGGGGAATGACGAGAATATTGTAAAACAGCAGGAGAAAAGAATGTCTGAATCCATCACCGTCGCCGTCAAAATCCTCGATCACGGCAAAGACTTGCCGCTTCCCGCATACGCGACGGAAGATAGTGCGGGGGCGGATCTCGTCGCCGCTATCACATCGGACATCACCATCGCGCCGGGTGAACGCAAACTCGTCCCCACCGGCCTGTCACTGGCCCTCCCTGCGGGCTACGAAGCGCAAGTCCGCCCACGCTCCGGCCTCGCGCTGAAAAACGGCATCACCGTCCTCAACACCCCCGGCACGATCGACGCAGATTATCGCGGTGAAGTCGGCGTCATCCTCATCAACCTTGGGCAGGAAGCATTCACCGTCACCCGTGGCATGCGCATCGCGCAGATGATCCTCGCCCCTGTCACGCGCGGCGCATGGAATGTCGTCGAATCATTGGAAACGTCGGAACGCGGTGAAGGCGGCTTCGGCTCCACCGGCGTCCATCTCGTCCAGAAAAAAGCATAATTAGACATATCAGGAGTATAGTAATGTCACCCTTCAATAAAAAAATATCGCACGTTCTTGAGGCCATCGTCGAGATCGGGCTGAATGGTTCCGGCACACCTCTCAATGGGAAAGCGCTGGCCGAACGTCTCGCCTTGCCGCCGCGTTATCTGGAGCGGATGCTGCAGCAATGCGTGCATCAAGGTATCCTGCGCTCCATCCGTGGCCCGCGCGGGGGGTATGTTCTGGCGCGTGAACGCCGCAAGATCACACTCGGCGAACTCACCCACGTCCTGCAGTCGGCGGATGATGAGGAACGCGTCGCCAAGGGGTCGCTGGCGGATGTTGTCTTCTCCCCCATCGGCAACCACATCACCAAGCTCACCCATGAGTATCTCGAATCCATCACGCTAGCCGATGTTTGCGACAAGGCATACGACGTGAAATTCAAACGCCAGAATCAGGAAGCACAAAAAATCTCGCGTCCCGATTTCGCCATCTAATATACGAAGGAAAATAAACCATGACCGTCACCGCACTTGCCCAGACCAAAGCCACCCTTGACCGCCCGGGCCGTGGCCGCACCTATAACTCCGTACTGGAGACCATCGGCAACACCCCGCTGGTGCGCCTGCACCGCCTCGCCGATGAGGCAGGTTGCGTTGCGGAAATCTATGCGAAACTCGAATTCTTTAACCCGCTTTCCTCCGTCAAAGACCGCATCGCCCTCTCGATGATCGAAGCCGCCGAAGCTTCCGGCAAACTGAAAGACGGCGCAACATTGGTAGAGCCCACCTCCGGCAACACCGGCATAGCGCTTGCCTTCGTCTGTGCCGCCAAAGGCTACCGCCTGATCCTCACCATGCCGGAATCCATGTCGCTCGAACGCCGCAAGATGTTGAAACTGCTTGGCGCCGAACTGGAACTCACTCCCGCCGCGCAAGGCATGAAAGGCGCCATCGCCAAAGCAGAGGAACTGACGAAGACGATTCCGAACGCCTTCATCCTGCAACAATTCGAGAATGCCGCGAATCCTGAAATCCACCGTAACACCACCGCGCTTGAAATCTGGGAAGACACGGCTGGCAAAGTCGATGTCTTCATTGCGGGCGTAGGCACGGGCGGTACAGTCACTGGCACGGGCCAGGTATTGAAATCGAAAAAACCATCGGTGAAAATCATCGCCGTCGAACCGGAGGACAGCCCCGTGCTCTCCGGCGGAAACCCGAGCCCGCACAAGATTCAGGGCATCGGCGCAGGTTTCATCCCCGGCAATCTGGATAAAAGCGTGGTTGACGAAGTCGTCACCGTTGCCAACGAAACCGCCTTCGCTACCGCACGCAAAGCTGCCAAACTGGAAGGCCTGCCCGTCGGCATCTCCTCCGGTGCGACGCTTGCCGCAGCGCTTGAAATCGGCGCACGCCCGGAGATGAAAGGCAAGACCATCGTCGTTATTATCGCCTCGTCGGCGGAGCGCTACATCTCCACCGACCTGTTCGCTGACCTCTAGTGCCGAGGGCCGCGCGTATGCCGGTCGCCGAACTATCGCTCATCATGCGGGATCACGAAACCTTGCCCGAACGTCTGCGCGGCGTCGATTCCGCACGTGGCATCGCCCTTTGGGGCGTCATTGCCGCCAGTCTCGGCATGGGGGCAACGCCCCTGAACCCCGTCTGGCCCTATCTCATATTTTTTGCAGGTACATTGCTTCTCACCACCTCCGCGATGACGGCTGGGTATGCGCGGCTGACCGGGCAGTCATGGCTGAGCCTCACCCTCCGCACCGCCATCCTGCTTATCATCCTTACATGGTCGGACATGGCGCTGCGTTCACACCTGCCAATGGCAAGCGCCGAACTCCTCCCCGCCGGACTCGTGATGACATGGATCGGAGCCTGCCTCTATGCCCTTCCCAGCCTCGTCCTGACGATAGGCGCGGTGACGTTGTTCGGCGGCGGATTGGCCTTGCACATGCTAGCTGACATGCTCTTCCTCCCGCAGGCATTCCCAGCCGGAGAAGCGGGCGCTGCAGCGTGGAAGGACATCGTCCGGCAATGGGCCGTCGCCGGATGGTTTCCGCTTGTGCCATATCTTTCCTTCACCTTGTTCGGCACAGTATTACTGCGCCTTATCGCCTTTCATCCCGGGCGCATTTTCCGCTCTCCGCCCGCCAGCCGACTAGCGGCACTATTCTTTGCGACTGGCATCGCCGCTCATTTTTTACTTCCTCCTGCCACATTGTTTGCGCTGGGTGATAACATCATCCACCTGCCCCCCACCCTTTCGCTGTTCCTGCTCACGGCCGGATCGATCATCGTGATAGGAATGCTCGCTGAATTATGCACCTTCATTTCTTTGAGTCGCATCACGGAAGTCACCGGGCGCATCGCATTTTTCCTCCTGCTACTGCACGGAATCCTGATGGCCAGCTTCCTTCGTGCCTATCTCGATCAGAACCCGGCACTGCACTGGTTCGTTTTCGCAGCAGAGGTGATCGGGTTTGCCTTCCTTGCCTTCGCATGGGATTATCTCTCCTTCGCTTATCAGGAAATGCGCAAACGCGCGGGACTAGCAGTGGCATGAGCATGGATGACAGCACCAAACGCCGCTACGCCCGCCACCTGCTGGTACAAGGCATCGGTGAATCCGGCCAGCAGGCATTGCTGGATGCGCGCGTACTCGTCATCGGTGCAGGTGGGCTTGGCGCAGCCGCTATTTCCTACCTTGCCGCCGCCGGTATCGGCACACTGGGCATCGTCGATTACGACGTCGTCGAGCTATCCAACCTGAACCGCCAGATATTGCACGAGACAGGGGACATCGGTCGTAACAAAGTCGAAAGCGCAATGGATCGCATCGAGGAGTTAAACCCCGGCTGTACCGTCATTCCCCACCGTGTTCGTTTTGATGAATCAAACGCCCGCGCGTTGGTGAAAGACTACGACATCATCGTCGATGCACTCGATAGTTTCGCAGCGCGCTTTAGTGTAAATGACGCCTGCATCGCAGAGCACAAACCATGGGTACATGCCGCGATACGGGGTTGGGAAGGCGAACTATCCGTATTCATCCCCGATGATAAAAGCCCCTGCTACCGTTGCCTGATTCCCGACCTTCCCCCCGCCACAAACGAGTGCGCGGTGCACGGGATCCTCGGCCCAATCGCCGGAGTGATGGGAAGTTTGCAAGCGGTGGAAGTGATTAAACTCATCGCTGATACAGGCACACCGATTAGCGGAAAGTTGCTGCGCTATGACGGGCGTACCACCCGCTTCAAAGAAAGTTTTTTTGAGAAGAATCCGGAATGCATGGCATGCAATCCCAACATATCACCCTGAACTTGTTTCAGGGTCCATGCCGAAACAAGGATGGATGCTGAAACAAGTTCAGCATGACAAACTATGTTTTTAACCCCTTACACCTAGGCTCACAGTACCTATGGGAATAATATATAGCAAATTCCGTCTCCCACAAGGGTTGCAGCGGCGCTAAATTTCCGCTACCCAAACGGGATGACCCTGAAACTCGCCACATGGAATATCAATTCGGTGCGCATCCGCAATGGGTTATTGCAGCGGTTTGTGGATACTGCAAAACCCGATATTCTCTGCCTGCAAGAAACCAAGGTAGACGACCCGCTATTCCCAATGGATGAGTTGGTGAAACTAGGCTTCCCCCACATCGCTTTCTCCGGCCAGAAAAGTTACAACGGCGTCGCTATCCTTTCCCGCGTCCCCTTGAAGGATGTCGAGGTTACGGACATGATCGGCAACGGCGAGAAGCGCCATATCGCCGCCACACTGCCGAGCGGCGTACGGCTGCATAATTTCTACGTTCCCGCCGGAGGGGATATTCCCGATGTCGAGCTCAATCCCAAATTCCGCGACAAGCTGAAATTCGTCGATGCCATGCGCGACTGGTCGAAGGATGTGAAGAAGGACAAAAAAGGAACCATCATTGTCGGCGATTTCAACATCGCCCCCGGTGAGCATGACGTTTGGTCACATAAACAACTGCTGAAAGTCGTCAGCCATACGCCCATCGAAGTCGAGAAGATGACGTATATGCGCGACGCCGCAAACTGGGTCGATTCCGCCCGCCAGTTTACGCCCGCCGACCAGAAACTCTATAGCTGGTGGAGCTACCGCAATCGCGATTGGAAAGTCGCGAACCGTGGCCGCCGTCTCGATCATATCTGGGTCACCCCTTCGTTGAAGGACACACTTCACCACAGCATCACCTACCGTGACGTCCGCGATTGGGAAACCCCATCCGACCACGTCCCGGTACTCATCCAACTCTCCATGTAGGAAGGTCTTTTACCCATGCGTTTTTCTCTTATACTCTCTGCAAGCCTGATGGCTCTGGCCCCCTACGTCGCCTCCTCCCTCACCTTGCGCTTACCCGTGAAATGTGAGATCGGGCGCACCTGCTTCATCATGAAACTGGTGGATCATGACAGCGGCAAGGGCACGATGGATTATCGCTGCGGTCACCTGACGGACGACGGGCACAAAGGCACGGATTTCCGCCTCCTCACCATGCAGGATATGGAACCCGGCACGGAAGTGGTGGCTGCCGCCAAGGGAAAAGTCATGGGCGCGCGCGACAAATTGCTCGATATGTCCGCCAAGACCTACGACGTGAAACGCATCGCCGGATTCGAGTGCGGTAATGGGGTACGTATTGCGCATGAGGACGGCTACACTACCCAATATTGCCACCTGAAAAAAGGCAGCATCACGGTGAAAGCCGGGGATGATGTAAAAGCGGGCCAGACCCTGGGCATGATCGGCCTCTCCGGCGCGACCGAACTGCCCCATCTCCATTTCCAGGTGGCGCAAGGTGAAAAGATCATCGACCCCTTCACGGGTCGTGCGATGAACACCGCCTGCGGCCAGACGGGTGTCTCGATGTGGAACGGTAAAGCGCAGGAAGCACTGCAATACCGCCAGACCCAAGTCCTGATGACGGGTATCAGCGCAGATGTGCCCACCATTGACGGCATCCGCGAAGGCAAGTTCCGTGACGCCTCCGTCCCCGCCGATTCCAAAATTCTCTATTACTGGGTCTATGGCCACGGACTGCAGCCGGAATCCACCATCACCATGCACTTCAAAGGCCCGCACGACAAAACCCTCGTCAAAGCGCCCATCAAGCCGGAGAAGTACCAGTTGGAGTTCGTGCGGTATGTCGGGGTGAAATTAAAGGAAGAAGCGTGGCCTACAGGCGATTACAGCGGCTTATTTACCGTGACCGAGATGGTGGACGGAGTCGAGAAAAAGCAGGCTGAGAGCGATTGGAAAGCCAAAGTAGAATAGATATCAGCATCTTAAACCCTCCTAGTGTAACCGTACGGGGGTCAAATTATGCTGGCGGGCGGCGTAATACGCGCCTTCTGGAGTGCCGAATACGGCCAGTTCCACCCCATCCTCGGTGCACACAGCATAGCATGTGCCTTCACCTAGCCACACAGGCTTGATATAGGTGAGAAATTCCTGTGCAGCTGCGTCAGTCATGGCGTGTTCCATCATCTCTATATCCCCGGAAACATCATTATGCAGCGTCATTGATCACTCCTTGTGAGGCCTTGTTTTACTATGACTTCACTATACCAAATCGGAAGGCGGAGGGTTGTGAAGTTTTCATGACAACGGGTCTTTGACATCTGCCGGAAGCTGGGATATGCAAGGATTTCCCGTACGATAGAAGGACTCCCCATGACCAAGACATTCGGCAAATCCACTCTCGTCAGCCATCACGTAACCGTTGGCCCCGAACGCGCCCCGCACCGCTCCTATCTCTACGCAATGGGGCTCGGCAAGGCGCAGATCGCCCAGCCTCTGGTGGGTGTCGCGACCACATGGAACGAAGCCGCACCGTGTAATATCTCCCTTGGTCGTCAGGCGCAGGTCGTCAAAAAAGGCGTTGCCGCCGCCGGCGGAACCCCACGTGAATTCACTACCATCACCGTGACCGACGGTATCGCGATGGGTCATGAGGGTATGAAATCCTCCCTTGTTTCGCGCGACGTCATCGCTGATTCCGTCGAACTCACCATGCGCGGCCATTGCTACGATGCGATCGTCGGCCTCGCGGGTTGCGACAAATCCCTCCCCGGCCTGATGATGGCGATGGTGCGGCTGAATGTCCCGAGCGTATTCCTCTATGGCGGCTCCATCCTCCCCGGCTATTACAAAGGCAAAGAAGTCACCGTACAGGACGTTTTCGAAGCCGTGGGTAAATACGCCGTCGGCGGGATGACGGACGAGGAATTGGAAGAACTCGAAAAAGGTGCCTGTCCCTCCGCCGGCTCCTGTGGCGGCCAGTTCACCGCCAACACCATGGCCTGCGTGTCCGAAGCCATCGGCCTCGCTCTCCCCGGTTCCGCAGGCGCCCCCGCGCCATATGAGTCGCGTGACGCGCTATGCTTCGATTCCGGTGAAGCGGTCATGCGCCTCATCAAAGATAAAATCCGCCCGCGTGACATCGTGACGCGCAAAGCATTGGAGAACGCCGCTGCGGTCGTCGCCGCCACCGGTGGTTCCACGAACGGCGCACTGCACTTGCCCGCAATCGCCAACGAAGCGGGTATCAAGTTCGACCTGCATGATGTCGGGGAAATCTTTGTCCGCACTCCCTACATCGCTGATCTGAAACCGGGCGGCAAATACGTCGCGCTCGACCTCTACCGCGCAGGCGGTGTCGAAGTAGTGATGAAAGCATTGCTTGACGGCGGCTTCCTCCACGGCGATTGCATGACCGTGACCGGAAAGACCGTCGCCGAGAATTTGAAGAACGTCGTCCTGCGCGATGATCAGGATGTTGTGCGGCCCACCTCCGCACCGCTCTCCCCTACGGGCGGCGTCGTCACCTTGCGCGGCAATCTCGCCCCCGAAGGTGCTATCGTCAAAATTGCGGGCATGAAAAATATCGTCTTCTCCGGCCCCGCCCGCTGCTTCGATTGTGAGGAAGACGCGTTCAAAGCCGTCGACCAACGTAATTACAAAGAAGGCGAAGTTCTCGTCATCCGCTACGAAGGCCCGAAAGGCGGCCCAGGCATGCGCGAGATGCTGGCCACCACCGCTGCCCTCTACGGTCAGGGAACAGGCGACAAAGTGGCGCTGATCACCGACGGGCGCTTCTCCGGCGCGACGCGCGGCTTCTGCATCGGCCATGTCGGCCCCGAAGCCGCTGCAGGTGGCCCTATTGCCCTGCTGAAAGACGGGGACATCATCACGCTGGACGCCGAAAAACGCATCATCCAAGTCAACCTCACTGAGGCAGAGCTAGCCGAGCGCAAAAAAGCCTGGAAATCACGGGAGAATATGTATGCCTCCGGCGCTCTCTGGAAGTATGCCCAAATCGTCGGCTCCGCCGAAAAGGGCGCCCTCACCCACCCCGGCGCATCTGCAGAGAAACACGTCTACGCCGATTTATAATCAGTTTGAACAGCGGCATTGCCGCATTAGTTTCAGGAGAGAAACTACTCGCGGAAGTTATCGAACTGCAAGGGTAACTCAAGGTTCATTGCTTTAATCGCCGCGATAGCTTCCTGCAAATCGTCGCGTTTCTTGCCCGTCACTCGTACGGAATCCCCTTGAATGGAGGCTTGCACTTTCAACTTCGATTCCTTGACGAACTTGGTGATTTTCTTCGCCGTTTCCGTATCTATGCCTTGCTTGATGAGTATGATCTGCCGCAGCGTATTGCCGGACGCCCCTTGCGGATCTTTAAACTCCAGCGATTTGGCATCCAGTTTGCGGCGTGTGATATGGCCCTTGATCATCCCTTCCACCTGCTCGCGTTTATACTCATCATCAGCGAGCAATGTAATTTCATTATCTTTGCGTTCGATACTGGTTTTACTGCCTTTGAAATCGAACCGCGTATCGATTTCCCGCTGCACGTTCTGCAAGGCGTTATCGACTTCGCGTAAGTCCGTTTTAGATTCAATATCGAAACTGGGCATGATGTCCTCCTAAAGTGTTTTGCAGATCTTCCGTCCCCAGCGCATAGCCGGGCGTTCGACGGTGTAAAAGGTGATGATAGCAAGCGTGACGGAAACCGCCACCAGTAAGATAGTGAAGACGCCGCCGCTGACAATCTCCAACCGCCTCAGCATCCACAGCGCGATCATATGCCACAGATAGATGCCATAACTGATTTCACCCAGAAAATAGCCGGTGCGTAGCGCCACATTCGGCTTCTCGGAACGCGGTAATATTACCATCCCTGCCACTAGTAGTGCGAAGGACAGCGCAAGGAAACTGCGGAAGAACACTACGATACTCCAGGTATCCCAATAATCCCGCCGCTCCGGCCACATGAACGCCATCCCGAGCGCAAATACGAAGAATGCTGCGCCGACCAGTAACCACCCGTTACGCTGCGGCGACTGCATCATTTTCTGATAATAAGGATGATTCCCGAACACCCATTTGCCCAAGATCATACCGAACCCAAGCTGGTCAAGCATCCCCGGAACCTGCACCGCGTAGATGAATTTCCAGCTCAGCTCGAACCCTTCCGATTCCGCGATAGCGAACACTGCCGCCCGCCACCCGAACGTGATGACAAGAACCGCCGCCAATAACCATTGCCATCGCATCCGCGCCAGTAGCGGCATCAACACCCAGACCAGTAGGTAGAACTGCATCTCGAACGCCAGCGTCCAGTTCGGCCCGTCGATGGAATCATGCGCGGCGATCGACCAGTTATGGATCATCCCCACATGCAGCATCAGGTGCGCCCAGAACATATCATTTTGTAGCAATTCTGGCTGGCGAATGAAGAGGTCGGCGAACAGGGTCAGGAAATAAAGCGGCAGGATGCGCGTCAGCCGCCGGATCACAAACCGCTTCTGCGCTTGTCCCCCTTGCGCCAGTTCCGCCTGCGCGGTCAGCATAATAACGAACCCACTCAGCACGAAAAAGATATCTACAGCCATCCACCCGTAATCGAACCACTGGAACGGGAAAGTATGTGCCGGGAATTCAGGCCACGGTTTCAACCGGATGATGTGATAGAGGACCACCGTCAACGCCGCGAATGCGCGCAGCAGATTCAGGTGCGGAAAATAGAGGGATGTGCCGGAAGAGTTCATGTACAAACACCCGTATTATTCCGCGTCATGCCAGCGAATGCTGGCATCCAGAATGTCTGGATTCCTGCTTTCGCAGGAATGATGGAATTATTACCTAGCCCATCCCGTTGATAGGCTACTAAGCAAGAAAAGAGAATAATTAAAACGGCAATTTGAAATCAGCCGGCAACCCCATACCGCCCGTGACTTTGGACATTTCGTCATTAAAGGTGGATTCCACCTTGCCTTTCGCATCGTTATGCGCAGCGACGATCAGGTCTTCCAGCATCTCTTTCTCATCTGCAACCAGAAGCGATGGGTCGATAGAGATTTTCACCATATTGCCTTTGCCGGTCAGCGTCATCTTCACCATACCGCCACCTGCCGCACCTTCGATCTCACGACCTTCCATCTCCTCCTGAAGCGTGGCAATCTTTTGCTGCATCTTCTGCGCTTGTTTCATCATCTGCTGAATATTCATTTTCTCTCTCCTTGGTTTTTGAATGCCGCGCTCTCGCGCATCCTTTCATTACTTGTCGGTCACGTCTAATAGCGTGGCGGTGGGAAAAAGGTCAAGCACCGCTTTCACGTTCGGGTGATTGGCCGCATCTTTGAGTTCTTGCTGGTATATGATTTTTTTCTGCTCGGCCACCGTCAGCACCTCCGGCGCGCGCGTGGTGGTAATAGACCATTCTGTATCTGTTGCCCGTTCAAGTAATTGCGCAAGCTTCCGCATCGTTTCCGACGTCGCATGCACGGATTCGGCCAGCACGACCTTACCCGCTGCCACCTCGGCGACCGCCACCTGATGTGTCAGTAAATATTGCAATGACGGTTCACGCTGGCGATCACAAAGCTCTAAAATATCCTGTAACGTATGCAACTCAATCGCCGGGTTATGCGCCGCCAGCGTCAGATGCTGCGCCTTAGCAACGGGCGTTTCAGCCAACTGTGCAACCGGCTCCATATGGCGCGCCGCCATCGGCGCACCATTGCCAATCGGCGCAGACGCAGCATAACTGCTGTTACCGCTACCGCTGAACCCACCACCGGATGCCGTAACGGCAGCACGCGGTGCGGGATTGCTCCCCGAAGCATCATCCGGCATCGCTGCGATATCTGCAGGCGTCGGCAAGGTAGAGGTATATGCAAGGCGGATAATCACCATCTCCGCGGTCATCAACATATCCCCGGCGCGGCGCAATTCATCGAGGCCTTTGCCCAGTATCTGCCATGCGCGTGACAGGGAGGGCACGTCCGATGCCGCCGCTAACTTGTTCGCCAAGGCGATTTCATTTTCCGCATATCCCGGCCCGAGATCTGCCTTAGGGTCGATCGCCAGACGCATGGTCAGGTGAATCAACTGCAACAGATCCTGAAACACCATCCCAAGGTCTGCGCCCGATGCATATTGCCCGCGCAACTCCACAAGCGCCTGCTGGATATCCCCCCCCAACAACGTCTCCAACAACGCGAATACACGCGTCCGGTCGGCGAGCCCCAGCATGGAACGCACCGTGTTAGTATCAATATGCAGCGTATTTCCCTCGCCCGCAGAATGCGCAATCGCTTGGTCAAGCAACGACAATGAATCCCGCACCGACCCCTCTGCGGCAATAGCAAGAAGTTGCAACGCATCGTCGTCGGCAGAGACTTGCTCCTTGCCGCAGATATTCTTCAAATGGTCACGCAAACTATCCGTATCCAACCGCCGCAGATCGAAACACATGCAACGCGAAAGGATGGTCACCGGGATTTTACGCAATTCCGTCGTCGCGAAAATGAAGATCACATGTGCCGGGGGCTCCTCAAGCGTTTTCAGCAGCGCGTTGAACGCGCTGGTCGAGAGCATGTGCACCTCGTCGATGATATAGATTTTATAGCGCCCTTGCGCCGGGGCGTAAGGCACGGTCTCGATCAGGTCACGGATATCGCCCACGCCGGTGCGGGACGCCGCATCCATCTCGATGACATCGACATGCCGATCCTGCCCGATCTGCACGCAGTTGGAACATTCGCCGCAGGGATTCGCCGTCGGCCCGCCATTCCCGTCCGCCCCCGTGCAATTGAGTGCCCGTGCAATGATGCGCGCCGTCGTCGTCTTCCCCACCCCACGAATTCCCGTCAGCAGGAATGCATGGGCGATCCGCCCAGTACGGATGGCGTTGGACAGGGTGCGCACCAGCGCCTCCTGACCGACGAGATCATCGAAATTCCGGGGGCGGTATTTACGGGCAAGGACGCGGTAGGTTTCGGACATGACCCCAGTTATAGTGCGGGGGGGTAGTGGCGACAACAGATAATATTAATTTTTACGCCTAAGTATCTTGTCATTCCTAACATATGCTGTCATTCCCGCGAAAGCGGGAATCCACATAGGATTAGTGCATAAATGGGCATGGATTCCCGCTTTCGCGGGAATGACAATGAGGGGAGTAGGAAAAGGACTGGCGGACGACCCGATAAACAATCCGTTACGGCTGCTTCCTTTCGGACCTGACCGGGTTCACGGGGTCATCGCCCGCCGCCAGCCGGGAATATATGTAGAGACTCGCGAAATGATTGGCAAGCGGCGTTTGCCCCTCTTCCCTCTCCCTGAGAGAGAGGGTTGCGCAGGCTTAGTGAACGCTAGCGAACTTAGCCGAAGCTGGGTGAGGGGGCGGACGGCGAAAGGGCCCTCACTCGGATTTCTAAGGAGAAATCCAGCCTCTCCCGGTGGGAGAGGCTTAATAAAGTGTTTTTACGTCACAGTCCGAGAAAAGCCAGAACTTAACCAAGCTTTAACTAGTGAATCGCTAAAAAGGCTACGTTGACACTGATATACTCAAATAAATAAGAGTGAGGATGTTATGGCTAAAGCAATGACCGCACCGATGCCCCTTTTTGCTGTACAACGCTATGGACGTTTCGCTGGGGTGCTTTGCTTTTTGATCGCAGGTTTCTTGCTACTCAGCCTCATCACCTACCATAGTGGCGACCCCTCGATGAACCGTGCCACCAGCGAGCCGGTGAAGAATCTCGGCGGCCCCTTCGGCGCGACGCTTTCCGACATTATATTGCAGACCTTCGGCCTCGGCAGCTTCCTCGTCTCCGCGCTCCTCTTCGCATGGGGCTGGCGGTTGGTGACCGGAGATGTACTGCGCCTGTTCTGGTTACGCGTCGCTTTCTTCTGCTTGGCACTGATGACCTTCTCCACCGCTCTCGCCGCCATCAAGCCCTACACTTTCTGGCCCATCGCCAGCGGCTTTGGCGGGGCGATGGGGCTATTGCTCTATGAAAAAGCGACGATGATTCTCCCTGCTTTCCTGATGGTTCCTATCTGTTTCGGACTGTCCATCGCCTTACTTACTCTCTCAATGGCGCTCAGCCGTCATGAATGGCGGTACATCGGGGGCTTCTTCCTGATCATCAGCGCCTACGCCACCGTCGTCGCGGGACTGATTCGTGACGCTTTCCGTGGTGAAGCGAGTAAGCCAGCGAAGAAGAAACCCCGCGCCAAGCAGATCGCCCTGACGCAGGACGATGACGAAGAAGACGAATTCCAGTACGAAGAAGAGGATGAGGACGACGCGCCCGCCATCAAGGTGAAGCAAGCCGTATCGCGCAAATCCAAACCCCAGAAGAAACAGGCCTCGTTCGAACTCCGTCCCAAACAAGGCGATTACGAACTCCCCGCCTATACTTTGCTGAAATCCGGCGAGAAATCCAAGAAAACACAAGTCAGCGATGCCTCCCTCCAGCAGAACGCCAAGATGCTCGGCGCGGTATTGCAGGACTTCGGTATCAATGGCGAGATGGCAGGCATCAAACCCGGCCCCGTTGTCACCTTATATGAGTTGGAGCCCTCACCGGGCACGAAATCCTCCCGCGTCATCGGCTTGGCGGACGACATCGCCCGTTCCATGAGCGCCATCTCCGCCCGTATAGCCGTGATCCCGGGTAAGAACGGCATCGGTATCGAACTACCCAACCGCACCCGCGAAACCGTATTCCTGCGTGACTTGCTGGAGGACGAAACCTTCTCCGACAGCAAATGCGCCCTGCCACTCGCATTAGGCCGCGACATCGGTGGCGACCCCATCGTGGTCGATCTCGCCCGCATGCCGCACTTGCTCGTTGCAGGGACGACCGGGTCGGGCAAATCCGTCGCCATCAATACCATGATCATGTCCTTGGCCTATCACCTCACCCCCAGCCAGTGCCGCTTCATCATGGTCGATCCGAAGATGCTGGAATTGTCCGTCTATGACGGCATCCCCCACCTCCTCTCCCCCGTAGTGACCGAACCGGGCAAAGCCGTCGTCGCCCTCAAATGGGCTGTGCGCGAGATGGAAAACCGCTATCGCCTGATGTCCACGCTCGGCGTGCGCAATATCGACAGCTATAACAAACGCCTGAAAGAAGCCAAGCGCACCGGCGAAGTATTGAAACGCCAGGTACAGACCGGCTTCGACCCCGAGACCGGCAAACCCATCTTCGAGGATCAGGAGATGGATACCGAACCACTACCCTTCATCGTCATCATCGTCGATGAAATGGCCGATTTGATGCTGACGGCGGGGAAAGAAATCGAAGGCTCCATCCAGCGTCTGGCACAGATGGCGCGTGCCGCCGGGATTCACCTCATAATGGCGACGCAGCGTCCTTCCGTGGACGTCATCACGGGTGTCATCAAGGCCAACTTCCCGACCCGTATCAGCTTCCAGGTCACCTCCAAAATCGACAGCCGTACCATCCTCGGTGAACAGGGCGCGGAACAACTGCTCGGACAGGGCGATATGCTCTATATGGCCGGCGGCGGGCGCATCACCCGTATCCACGGCCCCTTCATCGGCGACGCGGAAGTGGAAGACGTGGTGAAACACCTGAAGTCACAAGGCGAACCGGAATATATCGAAGCCGTCACCTATGACGATGAAGAAGCCGCCGACGAATTCGGAGAGGAAGAGGAAACCGAAGAGGATAAGCAACTCTACGACCGCGCCGTCCAGATCGTCCTGCGTGACCGCAAGGCCTCCACCAGCTACATCCAGCGCCACCTGAAGATCGGCTACAACCGCGCCGCCCGCATCATCGAGAAGATGGAGAAGGAAGGCCTCGTCGGAGCCGCCAACCATATCGGCAAACGTGAGGTATTAGCGCGATAAACCATCTTGCTGCAAGGCACACTTTGCATTATCTCTTAAGTATGATGCCACGCTTTCGCCCTGCACTTGCTCTTCTTTGCCTGCTGACTGTGTTTTCCAGCACAGCATCCGCGGCTCCGGTGAACTCACAAGCGGGCCTGCTGGAACGCGTATCAAAATATCTAAACAGTCTCAGCACTATAGAATCCGATTTCGTCCAGCTCGCGCCGGACGGCTCCCTCGCTACCGGAAAATTTTTTCTCAAGCGCCCCGGCAAGATGCGCTGGCAATATGACCCACCCATCCCCGTGCTGATGATCTCCAACGGCAAATTTCTGATCTATTACGATTACGAATTGCAGCAGGTCAGCAACATCCCGCTGGACGACACCCTGGCCGGATTTCTCGCCCAAGCCAAGATCGACTTCGACCCCGATGTTATCAAGGTACTGCAAGCCGAAGCGGTCAACAACGTCATCCGCATCCGTATCACCTTACAGGACGCACCCGAGGACGGTGAGTTGACGATGGAACTAACCGACAGCCCCCTGCAACTGCGCAACCTCATGCTCAAGGACAAAGAGGGCAAGGAAACCAACGTCTCCCTCAGCAACGCCAAATACGGCCATCCTTTGCAGGAATCCCTCTTCATCTTCAAAGACCCGCGCACCAATAAACATCCGCGCCGCCGCTAAATAGTCTCTCATCCCATAATGTTGTCATCCCCGCGAAAGCGGGGATCCATCTTCCCATAAACCACCATAGATTCCCGTTTTCACGGGAATGACATATTTTCGTAGTGGAAATAGAGTCCTGTTCGCGGTACGACCATACTATGCACTCCCCACTCGAACACCTGATTTCACTCATCGGCAAGATGCCGGGGCTGGGGCCACGCTCCGCCCGCCGTATCGTCCTCCAGTTGATCCGAAAACGCGAAAGCCTGTTGCAGCCGCTGATTCGCGAACTCCAAATCGTCGCCGACACGATCCAGACCTGCTCCATCTGCGGCAATCTCGACACCACCTCGCCCTGCGCCATCTGTAATGAACCAAAACGCGACAATGCGATGCTCTGCGTGGTTGAAGACCTCGCCGACCTCTGGGCCATCGAACGCTCCTCTCTCTATCGCGGAAAATACCATGTACTCGGTGGCGTCCTCTCCGCGATGGACGGCATCGGTCCCGACCAGTTGAAAATCGGCCATCTCATCGAACGCGCCAGCGCCCCGGAGGTGACAGAAGTCATCCTCGCCACCAACGCCACCGTCGACGGCCAGACCACGGCCCACTACATCACCGAACGCCTAAAAGACGCGGGCGTCAAAATCACCCGCCTCGCCCAAGGTATTCCCGTAGGCGGAGAGTTGGATTATCTCGATGAAGGAACGTTGGGCGCAGCATTACGCGCGCGATTGCCGTTTTAATGGTTTTGTCACCCTGAACTTGTTTCAGGGTCCATGGATGCTGAAACAAGTTCAGCATGACAAGTATAATTGAATCTCAAACATAGTCATTCCAGCGAAAGCCGGAATCCAACGCACCGCGTCTGCGGTGCAGGCAAACCCTTAAGTAATATATCGTGCCCACGGCGCTCTCGACTGGATTCCAGCTTTCGCTGGAATGACGTTGAAGGCTAATTCACGTTCTCCAACAACCGCGGACGCATCTCGGTTTCCGCCATCTCCACCTCCTCCGCATCAAGCGTAATCACCTCTTCCGAGCGATGCACTTCATACGTCACCACCGGTTTCGGCAACTCACGGTTCTTGCCCGACAACGCGCCCAACTTCTCCAGCTTCTTCAGCTTCGGCAACACATTCCGGTTCGCCGACCCACCCAGTTTCTTGAACGATTCCGCCGTCGTCCGAATCCCTTTACCCAAACTATCGACATGCGAGAGCATCACTCCCACCCCGTCGATCAATTGCTGCACCACATCAATGATACGCTCATGATTTTCCAACTGCCGCGCCTCGGCGATCTGCATCCGCGCCAGCACGAACAATCCTGCGAGCCCCGTCGGCCCCGTGGGAATGATCTCACACTTCTCCAGCCGCTCTGCGAACCCCGCATCCGCCTGCTGGATATGCCCGAGCGCATTGTCCGTCGGCATATACATGACGTTGAGCACCCGGCCAATATTCCCCTCACGCCCCGCCTCGCGGTAACTCTGCTGAATAGCCGCTTTATAATCTTTCGATGCAAGGTCAGAAACATGCTTCTGCATCGTCTTCTTCAATTTCTCGCGCACCTCGGCTTCGCGTTCCGTCCCCTTCACCTCTTCCAACTCAAGCAGGAATTTCGACGCTTTCGCATCCACCACCATCACCATATCCTGCGGCAGGAAGATCACCGCATCAGGGCGCAGGTTCCGCTCCTCCCCCGCAATATGATATTGCATCACGAAATCCCGACCCGGCTCCAGCCCGAGATTCTTTAGCGAGTTCTGCAACCCGATCTCCGCCATCGCCCCCGCTCCACCCGGATTGGTCAGCGCCCGCATGACGTTTTCCATCTGCTGGCGATTGGTCACCGTATCTTCGCGCAACGAGAACACCGTCTTACTCACCTCGTTGAATTGCTGGAACAACTTCTCCGTCGTCTGCCGCGTCTGTTCCTCCTGCAATTTCTTCTGCTCGGTCGCTTCGCGTTTATGATCTTCCAGAAGTTTTGTCGAAAGGTCAGCCCCGGCTTTCAGCAATGCCGCTTGCGCCCCCTTCGTCATTTCCTCTTTGGTCTTTTCCCATTCGCCCATTTGCGCTTCCAGCTGCGCGTTCTTTTGCTGCACCAATTCCGCATGTTTCTCGGCCTGATGGACGCGCTTCTCAGCCATAGCGACCTGTTCGCGCAACGCGTCACGCTCTTCTTTCACCTCATCGATCTGGCGTTTCATCTCGTCTCGTTCGGTGATGGCGCGGGTACGTTCCTGCAACAGATTCTGCTGTGAAGTACGCAAATCCTGCATCTCTTCCCTATCCTGCCCGGGTGCAGATTTGCGGAACAGCATGAACGCCATCCCGGCGATGATGAGGAGGGCAACAGCGAGCACTATCAGCATAAGGTCGGCGTCCATGGGCATGTTTCCTATTGCAGGGTGAGTGGGAACGTTTTACGACTATAGAATACTGAAAAGGTTCTGCAAACATGAATGCTACCGCACCCCTCGCCATCGTCATCCTCGCTGCCGGTAAGGGCACGCGCATGAAATCGACCCTGCCGAAGGTGATGCACCCTATCGCCGGCTGGCCGATGCTGCGCCATTCACTGGAAACCGCCAAATCCCTGAACCCGGTTAAGACCGTGCTGG
The DNA here is from genome assembly GCA_041749475.1 of Rickettsiales bacterium. Lineage (GTDB taxonomy): Bacteria > Pseudomonadota > Alphaproteobacteria > Rickettsiales > UBA998 > JBGTBD01. The sequence continues at coordinate 57,097 of JBGTBD010000002.1, read as the reverse complement.
TCGTCTCACCGGGGATGGAGCAGGTTCAGGAATTCGCCCACCTCATCTCCCCCGGCATCCACATTGCCATACAGAAAGAACAACGCGGCACGGGCGACGCAGTACACGCGGCGGAACCCGCGCTCGGAGCCCATCAGGGCAACGTGCTGATCCTCTACGCCGACAGCCCCCTCATCACCCCCGAGACATTACAGAAACTGATATCCGCCACCGCAACAAATACCGTCTCCGTACTCGGTATGCGCCCGAAGAAACCTGCCCACTATGGCCGCCTGAAACTTAGCCCTGACGGCACCCTCACAGCGATCATCGAATATAAGGACGCATCAGAGGAGGAGAAAAAAATCCCGCTCGTCAATGCCGGGATGATGGCCGTCGGCAATGGCCAGTTATTCCCCTTCCTCGCCAAGCTCGACAATAAGAACGCTCAGGGCGAATATTATCTCACCGACCTTGTGAAGATCGCCAATGACGCCGGACAGACATGCGGCGTCGTCGAAGGAGGGGAGGACGAACTAACCGGCATCAACTCCCGCGCCGAACTCGCCCGCGCCGAATATATTTTACAACACCGCCTCCGCGCCCGCGCGATGGAAAACGGCGTCACGCTGATCGACCCTGAGACGGTCTATTTCTGCATCGATACGAAACTGGGGCAGGACATCACCATCCAGCCCCATGTCTGGTTCGGCCCCGGCGTCACCGTGGAAGACTTCGTCGAGATCCGCGCCTATTCCCATATCGAAGGCGCGTTCATCGGCAAGGAATGCATCATTGGCCCCTTTGCGCGCCTCCGCCCCGGTGCATACCTCTCCGGTGAGAACAAAGTCGGCAACTTCGTCGAGATCAAGAATTCCGTCTTCGGCCACGGCTCGCAAGCCAGCCATCTTTCCTATCTGGGCGACAGCAAGATCGGGCGTGACGTCAATATCGGCGCGGGCACGGTCACCTGTAATTACGACGGCTACCAGAAACATGAAACCAAGATCGGCGATGACGCCTTCATCGGCTCCAACACCTCCCTCGTCGCCCCCGTCGAAGTAGGCCAAGGCGCGATGGTTGGCGCAGGCTCCACCATCACCCAGAACGTAGGACAAGACGCCCTCGCCATGACCCGCCCCATGCACATCGAAAAATCCGGCTGGGCCAAACAATTCCGTGCCGCCCGGGCGAAGAATAAGAAGAAATCGTAATATTCTTCGTCATTCCCCGAATTTTACGCACGTAAAATTATAGGGGAATCCAGTCCTATGGCACGGCTGGATGGCCCTATAATCACTGCGTGATTCGGGCCATGACGAGCAGAATATCTAGTCATTCTCCAATACAGCCCTTGCACCGAACGTAATTCTTTACTATTTAAGTCGGAAATACACATCCAATCCCCCATTCGCAAGACCGGGCGACGCAAAAAGGTAGAAAAAAAATGTTTATTCAGACGGAATCGACGCCGAATCCTAATACGATGAAATTCGTTCCCGGCCAGCTTGTGCTACCGCAGGGCACGAAGTTTTACACGGATGCGAAGACGGCGGAGGAATCCCCCCTCGCGCATAGCCTGTTCGCGGTCAAAGGCGTCAATGCGGTGTTCCTGAGCGGCGATTTCATCACCGTCACCAAGGCGGAAGAGGAAGATTGGTCACTGCTGAAGACCCACATCCTCTCCTCCGTGATGGATTTCTTCGTCAGCGGCATGCCCATTCTGAAGGAAAAGAAAGCCACCTCGCCAGCTGAAGCCGCCGCTGAAGACGAAGGAATCGTCAAGGAAATCAAAGAATTAATCGAAACCCGCGTCCGCCCCGCCGTAGCGATGGACGGGGGCGACATTATTTTCCATTCCTTCGTGGATGGTATCGTACGCTTAGAAATGCACGGCTCCTGTGCCGGCTGCCCCTCCTCCACCGCGACCCTGAAACAGGGTATCGAAAACATGCTAAAACATTATATTCCTGAAGTAATCGCGGTCGAACCTGCCTAAATAAGGCCAACAAGCCCATCATAAGGTTTGCTTCATGAAATTGACGCATTCATGCGTTAGATAACGCCGCATGACAATGAATGGCGCTCACTCTACAACCCCACTCAGGGAAAAACGGTTTTGGGTATATGACCTTCCTATGCCATCCGAGGGCCATGTACGGGCGCTGATTACTTCTGATCTGCATATGGGGCATGATGATGCGCTTTATCAACCTGGTTGGGAATTTATCGAAGCTGGATTACGTGAAAAACGCTTCGATGTACTGGTTATCAACGGGGACCTAACAGATCGTGAACCTTACTCCGGCAGCCAAAAAAGAACCTCCCATACTCGCAAAGTAAAAAATAAAGTCGAAAAACTACTGACAATAAACCCAGAAGCGAAAGTAATATTTGTCATCGGCAATCATGACCGGGATCATGGATTTCTTCATGCAATGGAATTGCTGCACCGCCAATTCGGAGATCGATTTATCGTATGCGACGCCTTGCGCATGGGTGAAGCTCTTTTTGTACATGGAGACTTCCATGACCATTCCACTCGCACACCAAAGGAAATGAGAATGAAGCGCAAAATAAGGGCAAGCTCGTTCTTTGAGAGACAAGATGAAGGATTTGAACTAACAAAAATCAAAGAGATTGCCACTAAATGTCGCACTAACCTTAGAGAGACATACAACACTATCACCGATGTATTTTTTGGGCATATCCACCCGGACAATCCTATGACTGGCCAGATGTTTAATGCGAAGAAATTTCATATCACCGGCTGCTCTTTTTATGATTCTCCCACCTACTTTCTCGGCGCGACATTTGAGGGAAATAGAGTGGTAAAAGTAGAGCCAGTTTTTGAGGAGCCTGCCAGAGGAATTAAGTCTCCAGTGGAAAGCAGGGGAACAATACATGATAGAGGTGGTGTAGAGCGTGAGCAAAAGGCAGCGGCAGCGCGTTAATACTACGCTGTAATATCCAACAAACTATCCATCATCTCATCCTCCGCTTCGAGGACTTTCAGATTGGCTTTGAAATTATACGCCGCAGGAATCTGTTCCCCGGCGATTTCCTGCGCGAGATCGACATTGGGGATTTCCAGCAGGCCGTTCGCATCCGCTTCCGCGCTATCGGGCGCATAGACCTGCGTCGTCGCCGGATCACGTTCACGGACGGAGGCGCTAACACCTGCCTGCGGGGAAACACTGGTCTGTACCACATCCGTCGCGCGGTAAGCCCCTTCCACTTTTTCACCATTCACGGTGCGGGAGGTACTATTCGCATTGGCGACGTTATTGGCGCTGTTGGCAAGACGGAGACTGGCAGCATTAAGGCCGCTTAGGGCGATTCCGGTGACTGCGCTCATACTGTTCTCCTCGTTATCTTTTATTGACTATACCCCAGCACTCTTAAGATGCTGTTAATCATTTACGGTAAGCCTGTTAATTTTATCTCAAATGCGTGCTTTTACAAGGAAAATAGGCTATCATGCATCCATGGGTCGGAGCAGGAAATATGCAAGGTAGAGGCGGCAACGAAGCCCATACCCTCGCGCCAGCCCCATCGGGCCATCCCCTTTCCACCGCCCTTTCCCACCTTACCTTCTACGCCATCGACAGCGAAGACACGCACCGCACCTACCGGGACCCGGATGATGCGGTGGCCATGGAAACCCTGCCCGACGGAACGACGATGCTGCATGTCGCCGTAGTGGATAGCACTGCCATCCCTCTCGGTAGTCTTTCCGACAAGCAAGCCGCTCGTCGCGGTGAATCCAATTACATGCCCTCCTACATCCCCATGCTGGAATCGCATTGGTATGAAGATATCGGTCTGTGGGACGGAGAACGCAACGCTCTGGTCACCAGCGTCCACCTTTCCCGCAAAGGCAACATCATCGGCACGAGCCTGTCACGTTCGCGCGTCACCGTGCAATCCCTTGTCCATCAGGAAGCGGCGAAACGCATGGAAGACCCCACACACCCGCTAGGCGTGATGGCCGACCGCATGCAGCAATTGCGCCATCACCGCGAACAGGTGACGCAGCGTATCCATAGCGATAGCCTGACCGGGCTGGACGTTGGGCTGGAAGGCACGGTCGGCAGCTGGAAACCCAGCCAACCGGGCCTGCATAAAGTCCACCGCATGATCCAGGAAACCATGATCCTCGGCAACACCGCCATCGCTGAATGGGCGAATGCAAACGGCCTGCCGCTGATCTACCGCAACCACGGCCCCGATGTCCCCGACTACGAAATCGGCAGATTACCTATCCGGTTCGACGTCCATCAGCTCCGCGCCGATGACGAAGCAACCCGTTCCGCCACCCGTCAGAAGATCAACGACTTCATTAGCATCCGCGCCCAGTATCAGGCGACCTGCCACGGCCATGAAGGGGTTGGCAGCAAAGCCTACGCCCATACGACCTCGCCTCTGCGCCGCTATGTCGATATCGTCAACCAGAAAATGATGAGCTACGCACTCGGTATGCTCTCCACGGTCGAATCCACATTGGCCGTCACAGAAGAAAACCGACAGAATTTGCACGAGCATCTCTGGCAGGAAGGCGGCAAACTCACCCGCCCGATCTACGAATACCATGCCGCCGCCCCGCCGGATAAGGAAGCATTACGCCCTGCCACTATCGCGCTGATAAAAGATGTCACGGAACACTGTGCCACTGCGGCAGGAATCGCAGCTCCCGATTCTTCCGCACTCACAACCATGGCCGAAGGATTGCTGGATTCACCACCCGTCGCACTACCATACCGCATCTCCGATCTGCAACAGATCTCCGAACATCTGAACCACGTCCTCCACGTCCCGCAGGAGGAGAAAAAGCGCCTCAGCAAAGAACGTATCGACAGCTGGCTACGCCGCGTCATGCAACACCCCGACCCCGACATCCTCGCCGCCGCCGGAAGCGAAGAATTCACCACCCTCATTAAACGTGCCGCCATCACCGGGCAGATCAACGGCGCATTGTTCAACGAGATCCGCGCGCGTATCGAGGAACATAAAGGCATCCGCCCTATCGTCACCTATGCCAGCATCCTCGCTTATGCCCCGGATGATAGCGAAACCGCCTATGAGGAGCAGGATCACACCCAAAAAGGCTATTGGCGGCAGTTGAAAAAACTGGTGCTCGACGAATTGAAATTTGATGCGGGCAGTGTCGATGATGTGCTGGATAACATCCAGGAAATGTTCGAAGGGAAATTCTCTATCGTGATGGAAAACCAGAACCTGCTCGACATCGCCAGCCATCCGCTGCATGCCTCGCTCTGCGTTGCGAAATTGAAGGATGAGGTGCTGGCCTCCCCTTCCTACGTCACCATGCCCGAGGGCCACGCCGCTCTTGCGCGTGCTATGTCGCGCTACCAGTTCCTCGAATCGCTGGCGAACCATGCGCTGGTTCCCATTCAAGATGTGCCGTTGCCGGATACGATGGCCGCCTCCATCCGCCGCGTTATGTACCCGGTCGATCTGCTGCTCGACATCGCGCAGAAGAACGACATCCATTACCACATCACCCAGAGTGAATGGAACGGCAACCGCCGCACCGAGCCGCGTCTCGGCGATACAGAAGTGGAACGCGGTTTCAGCGCATCCATCACATTAAGTGGTGATACCATCGCCCGCCTCATCGCCGGAACCCCGGAACGCGGTGAAAAATACCGCGCCGCGGGCGCATTATGGTGTCGTAAAAACTCGCTGCTCTCAATGGAAGACGCCCTTGCCCGCGCCGCGCGCAACCTGCTCGGCAAACCCGAGGTCGAACAATTGATGCCCAAAGACATCATCGTCGATTACACCATCCCCGAAGACCCCATCAAAGTGCTGCATGAGGCTGAAAAGGATCACCAGCTTACCATCCGCTTCACCTCCGAGAAACAGAACGGTACAACGCATCAGCGTATCTATAACGTATCATTGCTAGTCCATGGGCCTAAACCCGATGAAGCGGTATTATTCAGCGAACAGATCACCTCACCGGACGAACCCCACGCCCGCTTTGAACTCGCCCGCAAAGCTGTCGAACATCTGCGCGAACACCGATTTATCGATAATTTCCGGCAGGATGGCATCAGTCCGCACCAGCTTTCCTTATTTGCCACACCCGATACCATCACTCGTGACCACGAACCGTCCCCTCGTATTCCCCCGGCCACGAATTGACTTGATGGCCAATCCCCTCTAAGCAAAATCCTGGACATGAACATGCTGCGTATCACCCGCTCCTGCCTCTTTCTATATACCTGTCTTGCCACCGCAAGCATCGGCAGCGTTGCGTCCGCCGATCAAGTCCTCTACCAGTGCCCCGATTTGGCCAACGCGCAGAAACGCACCATGGCGGAAATGACCCAAGGTATGAACGGCTGGTTCTTCCGTATCAGCGGCGATCTCAAGGAAGATTATGACCTGATGCCCGAAGCGGCGCGGTACATGACGCGCCTCGCCGAAGCGATGAAAGTACGCGGCACGCAGATGGTCTTCCTCTCCGTTCCCCCGCGCGGCATCGCAGGTCAGGCCTTTTTTGACGACACTCAACCCGCCCAATCCAACTACGCGGTGAAAGAAGTAGAAACATCCTATCAGGAAATGCTCGCAAAATTACGCGCCACAGGAATGCTCGTTCCCGACCTGATGAAACTATCGACAGACGCACCCGATACCAAGACGCCCTTTTTCTTCAAACGCGATCACCACTGGACTCCCTTCGGCGCACGTCAGGCCGCAGAAGCCATCGCTGCCGCCTTGAAGGACGACCCCGCCTATAAAGCCCTCAAACCCGCCACCTATCAAACCACTGAAACGGGCAAGCTGGAGATGCGCCACACGATGGCCAACGAGATACAGCGCCTCTGCTCCAGCCAGATCCCTTCTGAACCTTACCCCGAGTTCGAGACCCGTCTGCAAGCCGCGGCGGGCAGTGGTGAGGATGCGCTGTTCGGTGACAGCGCCGGGGCAGACCCCACCGTCCTCGTCGGCTCCAGCTTCAGCGCGCAGGCGAACTTCAATTTCGACGGGTTCCTGTCGGAAGCAACGGGGATGGAAATCGCCAACTACGCCCTCTCCGCCGGACTCCTCTTCAACGCGATCGTCTCCTACACCGCCTCTCCCGATTTCGCAGGCGCCAATCCCCCGTTCCTCATCTGGGAAGCCCCGGGGATATACGACCTCAACCAAAATTCCACTCCCTTCTTCCGCCAGATTCTCCCTGCCATCGCCGGGGATTGCGGACCCGAAAAGGCCATCGCGTCGGGTACGCTGGACGTCAAGAAAGGCGAAGGCGGCCTCCTCTTCCCGCTTGATCCGGCACAAAAAATATCCGGAAGCCACTATTATATTTATGTCGAATCGTCGAACCGTGGTCTCGCGAAGTTCACGCTGCAACTGGATTACGATGATGGCGATGGGGAATGGTTCCAGGTCGACCGTTCGGAACATTTCAACAATACGGGCCGCTTCTTCGTGGAGCTGGATGACGAAATCTCCAGCAACTTGAAGGAAGTTCACATCCAACAGCTTTCCAACGTAAATACGTCGCTCACCGCGCGTCTTTGCACCACGTCAACACCAACCAAACCAAAGTGAGGAATCATGTCACTCGTTAAAAAACTTACGCTACTATTCGCGATGCTGGGGCTGGCCACGCCCGCCCTCGCGAACGATCAGGAACTTTATGATCCGGCTCCGCCTGCGGATTCCGCCTTCGTACGCCTGATCAACGCCACGGGCGATGCGACGAAGCTATCCACCAGCGTCGGCTCCGTTTCCTTCAAGGATCTCGCTTCACCTGCCATCTCGCCGTATTATGTGCTGAAAGCAAACGACTACACGATGAAGCTGGGCGAAGCCTCCTTCCCCGTGAAAGTCGAAGCGGGTAAGTATTACACGCTTGCCCTGCAACGCGCCGAAGGCAAACCCACCCTAACCGTATTGCCTGATGCGATTATTTCCAACCCGGCGAAATCGGTGGTTTATTTCTATAACCTCTCCACCGTACCGTCGGCATCCTTGTTCGCCAGCGAACATAAAGCGGATATCGTGGCTAGCACAGCCCCCGGAAAAGGCGGCGCGCGCGAAGTTAATCCGCTGACCCTATCGCTTGTCATCAAAGCGGGTGACAAGGAAGTCAAAAGCTTCCCCGGCGTAGAACTGAAACGCCGTACTGGCACGACCTTCGTATTAGCGGGAACGGCTGAGAAGCCCGTCACGCTGATGCAGGAAAACGCGGTTCAGCGTTAGTCTAGATGCAAAGCATCTCGCCACATCGCACCATCCCCTCATCCCGCTTCGCCGGGCTGCGCGGGTGGTGCTGTGGCGCGGCGATGACGCTGGTGTTGGCGAATACTGCCTACGCCGCCGACCCCAAACCCATCGAACCGCCGAAGCTCGACATCGAGAAAATCTGCAAAAAAATTCCCGGCATCCTTTCGCCCGAACGGGACTGGACGAAATGGGACGGCAAGACGGCGGGCATCCCCGCCTCCGAACTCTACCGTCTCGCAATCCTTTATACGGAAGGCAACAACTCCGTACCCGCCGACCCCGCCACGGCTGCAAAACTCTACGAAGCGATCCTCGTCGATAAATCTTCTCCAGTCACACCGGAAGCCCAATTCGGCCTCGGCGTATTATTGCTGCGCGGCGACGGGGTGACGCAGGATACCGCCCGCGCTATCGAACTCCTCGAAGCGGCGATGAAAAGCGGTAATGCCGGAGCCGCCTACGCGCTCGGCCACTACTACGAATCCACAGCCGATTTCAGCAAGGCCGGGAATTATTTCCTACAAGGCCGCGCACTGGGCAGCATCGGCTCCGTCCTCGAACTCGCCCACCTCTACCGTGAACAGAATATCCCTTCCCCCACGCCGACCGCGTATGAAGACGCCATCATCCTCGCACAGGACATGATGTTGAAGAGTCTCGCGCTGGGCGACTGCAGCGCCTTCTATCAATTGGGGATGATGTATTTCACCGGCAAGGCCGTCCCCGTCGATACCAGCCTTTCCGCCCGCTGGTTCGAAGTCGCTAGCCGCGCCGGGGAACGCAAGGCCATATTGCGCCTCGCCGATATGTATAACAAAGGCTTCGGCGTCGAGCGCGATAACGACAAGGCGCTGATGCTCTGGAAAAAGGCCGCCGACATGGGGTCGGAGACTGCGATGTATGATATCGGCATGGCCTATCTGCTTGGCAATGGATTACCCACCGATGTGGATAAAGCCGTGCAATGGTTCACCCTCGCCGCCAAGCGCTACCATATGGGCTCGCTCGAAGCACTGGTCCAAATCTATCGTGGCAAATACGGCCAGCCGTTCGATGCCGCTCAGCACGTCTACTGGTTGGAGAAAGCGGTTGAACTTCCTAACGTCGATAGCGACCTTCTGGTCGAACTCGCTTCCGCGTACGGCACAGGAACGGGCACGGCGCGTGACACCGCCAAGGCATTCGCCATGCTGGAACAGGCGACGCAACGCGGTAACCCGGACGGTATCGAAGGACTGGCCCAAGCCCATCTTTTCGGACGCGGAACCCCGCAACGCCCGACTTACTCGCTGCGCTTCTTCCGCCTTGCTTCATCCTACGGTAACGCCTCCGCCATGTTGCAGATGGCGCATAATTACGAGAAGGGTATCGGCGTCGTCGCCAATACCGAAAAACAACAGCTCTGGATCAACCGCGCCATAGCCGCCGGGTCGGATTCCGCATTGTTACTACAAGCAGAAGCATTGGCCACCAAAGGCGATACGGAAAGCCTGAAAGAACGCATCATCATCCTCAAGCGCCTTATCCGTAATGACAGCCGCAAGGCGATGATCCTCCTCGCCGAATCCTATCAGGATGGACGCGGCGTAAAACAGGATGACGACAAGGCCGAGCACTGGTTCGCCCGCGGTATCGCAGAAGGGGAGAAACGCGAGCAGGGCTTCAAGGCGATGGCCGATATCTATATCCTCAATCCCACACCAGACATCGAAAAAGCGGTTCCATGGCTAGAGAAAGCCGCGCAATTCGGCAATGCTGATGCTGCTTACACACTCGGAAAATACACCCTGACCGGAGTGGGCAAGGCCCTGAAGCCCGACCCGCGCAATGCCATCGCACTCTTCCAGCAAGCTGCTGCCAAACAGCATGAGAAAGCGATGGAATATCTGGGGCGGATTTATCTGCAAGACACACTCGTCCCGCAGGACAAAGCGAAGGGTGTGGCCTATCTCACTCAGGCCGCCGAATATGGCTCCGCCAAGGCCGCGATGGCATTGTCATATCTATACGAGAGTGGTAGCGTCGTTCCCCGCAGCCCACAGAATGCCGCCAAATGGCACATGCGCGCTGCCCTTCTGGGTGATGTGAAGGCGATGATGGCCGTCGCCCGCGATTACGCCAAAGGTTACGGCGTGGAAAAGGATGGCGCGACGGCCACCTACTGGTTCAACAAATCCGCCAATAGCGGCAACGCCCGCGCGATGCGTGAACTGGGCTATGTCTACCTCACCGGCCAAGGCGTGGAACGGGATGCGAAACAGGCGATAGCATGGTTCGAGAAAGCTGCCAATGCAGGCGACATCAAAGCGATGGTCGAACTCGCGCAATCCTACGCCGCCGGGTACGGCGTTCCCGAATCCAAGGAGAAAGCGCTCGAGTGGTGGAAAAAAGCCGCCGCCGCCGGGTCTGTCCAAGCCAAAACCTACCTTGAGAATATGCAAGAATCAGGCTACACCGCCCCATGACCTCACGCCTCCCCTGCTATCTCGGCATCGCCATCCTCAGTTGCAATGCAGCCTTCGCCGCCGCACCTGCACCGCTACCACAATTGAATCCTCCCTTTAACATCGCGCAGCAACGCGCCGCCCACGGCGCACCGAACCGCCTGATGCGCGTCACCTGCGGCAAGATTCCGAAAGCCATCGTGCGGCTGGATACTAACAGCGTCTACGATCAAAAGGACAAGACCCGCTCCAATATCGACTCCAAGGCGCAGAAGCAATACCTCGCTATGATCCAGCCCGTGCGGGATTACATCTCCCGCATCACCAAGATGGCCAATGCTTACGTGCAGGAATCCCCCCCGCATCCGGAAGTCGCCATGTGCGTGATGCGCTGGATACACGGCTGGGCAAACCGCAAGGCGTTTTCCGAACTGACCACCAAGCAGGCGAAGATGGGCTTCGGCCCCACCCTCTCCGCGATGGCACTAAGCTACATGCAGGTGCAGAACGACCCGGGGCTTCCGCCTGAAAGTCACAAGAAAATCCGCGCATGGCTTATCACCCTCGCCAAGCAGCAGATCGCCTATTATGAAGCCAACGAAAGCTCCAACTCTTCCTTCGCCAATCACCGCTACTGGGGTGGGCTGGGCGTCGCCGCCGTCGGCATCGCCACGGGTAATAAAAAATTCCTGAGTTGGGGGATCGATAGCGCCCGCATTGGCATCGAACAGATCACCCCGGAAGGATTCCTGCCGCGCGAACTCGCCCGCGCCAAGAAAGCCCGTGATTATCATCTCTATGCCACCGCTCCGCTGATCATGCTGGCGGAAATGGCCGCCGCTAACGGGGTCGATCTCTATCAAGAGAATGACGGCGCACTGCACCGCCTCGTCGCCGCCACCGTCCATTCCGTCACCGACCCGTCCCGCTTACAGGAGCGGGCGCAGAACCAGATGATTCCCCTCCCCGATGGCAAGGTCACCGCCAACCGTCTGGCATGGCTGGAAATCTATCACAGCCGCTTCGCCTCCATGGAACATGAAACGATGCTGAACCGCTACCGTCCCCTCTCCAATTCCGGCCTCGGCGGAAGCACCACCCTTCTATTCTCCAAATAACTGATTTATATTAGTATTATTTATCATCCTGATGTCATCAAACTGTCATCACTCTGCCCTAAAGTAGTAGGGTAGGAGACTCTCTGTGACCACACGCGACATCAAAGACGCCATAGCGCAAGCCAAAAGCGAGGAAGATGCCCTCATCCGGAAGGGTGCGGACAAGCCTTCGCTGAAGCAGCGTGTACTGACAGGTCTCACGGCAGGGGCTACCATGGCCGCATCATGGAGCGCGATAAGCGCCATCGTCGATATGTTCTTCGAAGCGAAATCCGGCAAACCCCTCTTCAAACGAACCGACTGGAAAAAAGTCGGGGATGAACTGACACTGCTCGTTCCGTTGAGCGGCATTGTCGCCGCCACGACCCTGCCCGACCTCACCAACAAGACGCGCTTCGAGCATAAAATCCAGACCGTACACGACCACACCCAGCAACTTGAAAAACTGGAACACGCCGTTGATACCGCCATCAAAGACCCCGACTCCTTACGCGTCCTCACCGAGAACGCCACTGTCGAGACCCTTGCCAAGACGGACAAGGAACCCATCCGCAGCTAATATTAGAATTGGAAGTAGAGGAACGGCGAGAAGGATTGCGCCACCATCTTCGATACGCTGAGCAACAGCAGCACCATCAGCGCGATCTGGTATTTCAACTGCAGCCCATAGACCCAGCTCGGTTTCAACTCCCCGGGAATAACCGGCACATCACGCATGATGCGCGGCGCGGTGAACATGACGATATAGGCCAGTCCCAGCATCCCGATCTGGAGCGGCGTGGTCGCCCAGATCAGCGATTCCGAAATACCCATCCCGTGGAACCCGAACAACCCGCCATACATCTCCCCGGCCACCTCCAGCGTCGGCGCGCGGAACAATACCCAGCCCATCAAGACGCTGAAGAACGTGAGTGGCCAGGCGATAAGGCGTGGATAGGGCGAGCCGGACTTCCCGCCGAGATAACGCTCCAGCGCCAGCATCGCGCCATGCCACATTCCCCACAGCAGGAAGGTGAAGTTCGCCCCGTGCCATAGCCCACCCAGCATCATGGTCAGGAACAGATTGAGATAGGTGCGGAAGTTGCCCTTCCGGTTCCCGCCGAGCGAGATGTAGAGATAATCCCGCAGCCACGTGGAAAGCGAGATATGCCACCGCCGCCAGAACTCGGTGATGCTACGGCTGATATAGGGATGGTTGAAGTTCTCCACAAAACGGAAGCCCATCATCAACCCGATACCGATAGCCATATCACTATAGCCGGAGAAATCAAAATAGAGCTGCGCTGCATAGGCGAGGATGCCTAGCCACGCATCGAAGAAGCTGGGATCTTGCATCGCGAAGGAAGCATCGGCGAGCGGCGCGAGACTATCGGCGATCAGGATTTTCTTGGAGAAACCAACCGCAAACCGCAGCGCCCCCTCGTTGAATTTCTCCCAGCTATGCGTCCGGTTGTGGAACTGATGTTCCAAATCCTTATACCGCAACACCGGGCCTGCGATGAGCTGCGGGAACAAGGCTACGAACGCGGCAAAGTCGATGAAGTTCTTCGCGGGCTTGGCATCCCGGCGATAGACGTCGATGACGTAGCTCAAGGACTGGAACGTGTAGAATGAAATTCCGATAGGGAGAATCACTTTCCATCCCTCCCACATCGGCATACCGGCGCTGGTGATGATGCTGTTGAACGAGTCCAGCCCAAAATTGAAATACTTGAAATAACTGAGCACCGCGATGTTCCCCGCCACGCCGAGTAACATCCAGTTACGCCGTAACGTTCCGTCCTCCAGTTTCGCAAGATGGCGGCTGATGGTGTAACTGTAGAATTTCAGCCCGAAGAATAGTATCAGGAAATCCGCGCGCCACCACCCGTAGAAGAAGCAGCTTCCGAGCAGGATGACCAAAGATTTCCAGCGCGTCGGCACGGCATAATAGATGCCGAGGAAGATGGGCAGGAACATGAACAGGAAAATGGGCGAGGAAAAGACCATTATTCAACTCCCCCTTGCGTTTGGCATACGGGCGCATCTGCTGGCCGAGTGAAATCCGCCTGCATCTTCTCTTTCAGGAAATCGAACGAAACGTCTTTATATGCGATAGGCATGAACCGCTCCGGAATTTCCCAGATGATGAGCTGCGGCGGGTTCACCGACAAGTCGGTGTTCTTCAAATATTCCGCCATCGGCTTCATCGGCCCCTGCCCTTCCGTGGCAAGATTCAACACGTCCGTGGAGAACGCAGCTTTCAATGCCCCTTCAAAATTCAGATGCTGCATGAAGCTGAAGGAGGTCCCCACCAGCGTGATACCGATTTGCTGGTCACCGAACAAATCTCCCACCGGCGCAGCGCCTTCTTCCAGATGCGTCACCTCGGGGGTGATGGTCTCCCCTTCCGGGCCAATAAGGGAGCGAAGGAATCCTGTAGGCATGAATTTCAGCAAATCGCCATCATACGGCTTGGGCGTCTTGAGATAGGTCTTATAAGGCGCGATATTCCACGCCACGCCAGTGCAATGCGTCGCCACCTGTGCCGCCAACTCATTCGCCACCAGCGTCGCCCCTTGCGGTGACCAGTGCGTATCGGTCTTCAGGAACATCAGCGTATCTTTGCGATGCTGCATGAAATAGCGCAGCAGGTCCGGCGTCAGGATACCTTCTTTCAGCAATTCCGCGCGCACCTGTTTATACACCGCTTGCTTATATTCCGGCAACTTCCCGCCGCGCAGATATTCCGGATAGACCCGCGCCTTGGACGGCAACAGCGCCACGATGAGCGCGATATTCTTCTGTGCCAGATAATCCCGCACTTGTGCGATTTGTCTCAACTTATGCGCCGTCTCTTTCGCTTCATCCGGTTGCTGGGCCACTTCCTCACGGAAATAGATCCAGTCCTCATTGCCGAGGATGATTTTCTTGTCCCCCGTCTGGAACAAGGCGTAACTCACCGCGTTCCATGGGGTGATGACGCCGGTGCGCCCCCACAGATGCTCGCCGTATTTCTCCTCAAACAACAGCGTCGCTTTCCCGGTGACGATCCGCTCAAACGTCGCGTCGTCTTGCGCCAGGCCATCGCGCTTATAGGCGAGTGTCATCACCGAAAGGACAGACGCCGTCACCAGCATAGCCAGAAACACATACGCCGCGAACAGTTGGGATATCTGGTGAGGAGTTTTCATCACTTTGCTTCAACCATGGAGGTATAAAGTTGTTTGGCGGGGATATGCCCGGTTTTTGCGGCTTTTGCAAGCTCTTCCAGACCCCGCTCCCGGCTTTGGCCGACGCCATTACCATTTAGGTATGCCAGTGCCATGTAGTAATGCGCCTCAGGCACGCCCGCGTTGGCCGCCCGCGTGAAATAGGTGATGGCCTGTGCTTGGTTGACGCTGCCGAACGCACCCTCCTGCCACAACACGCCCAGCGTCAGCGACGCGGCCGCTTGTCCGCCTGACGCAGCACGCATCAGATATTGCTTGGCCTGTTCCATGTCCTTCACGGTTCCCCGACCACCCATCGTCATCAACCCTAGGTAATAATAGGCCTCGTTGATCTCAGCCTGCGCCGCCTTGGTGAAATAATAGAAGGCCGTCGTATCGTCCACCTCGTCCCCCATGCCGTTGGCGTAGAGTTTGCCGAGTTCGAGATACGCGCTCGATTCGCCTTGCGCCGCCGCTTCGCGCATCAGGCGAATGGCATCGAGGTAGGTGTAGCCCGGCACGGTATCCCAGATGACCACCCGTGCGAATTCAATTTTAGCGTTCGGCTCGCCCAGCTTCGCCGCCCGCTCAAACCATTTAAGCGCCTCGAAGATGTTGCGTTCCGTCCCGTATCCCAGCTTATATGCCGTCCCGATACGGGTCAGGATTTGCGCATCCCCCGTCTTCACCCGCTGCAACGCCTGCTCGAAATAGACGCGCGCTTTGGCGTTACTCTTCTTGACGCCGACACCCGTGGCATAGGCTTCCGCCACCCATAGCATCGAGTTCATCGCCCCGTCCGCTGCCGCTTTCCCGTGCCACAGGAACGCCTGCTCCGGGTCGTAATAAGTGCTTCGCTTGTTGCTGTAGAATTTAGCGAGCTGGACGATAGACGGCTTGTGTCCCGCCTCCGCCGCGCCGGAGAGGAACTCCACCCCGCGCTTCGGATCATACCGTGCGTCGAGCGGGTCCATCAACAGCTTCCCGATCTTCACCCGGTCGGCAAGTGCGAGGCGCGGCGCGCTCATCGCCTGCTGCAGATATTGATTCGCCTTGACGGGGTCGGCAGGAACCTGCGTCCCGTCCGAATAGAGCTTATAGAGGTTGAGCATCGACCCGCCATTGCCACCGGCTGCGGAATCCTCCAGATAATCGAGCGCCTGCGCGACATCGCCCTGCATCAAATAGTGATTGGCCATCAGCTTGACCGCGTTCGATTCCCCCACCGCTGACGCGCGTTTCAACCAAGTGAGCGCCACTTCGTCCGATGTGGTGATATAATATCCGGGGTCATGCTGGATAGCTTTTCCTAACGCCATCGCTGCCGAGAGCGAGCCCATTTCCGCCGCTTTCTCCGTTAACGCCGCCGCCTTTGCAGTATCGCGTTCCACGCCCTGCCCCTTCCCATGAATCCGCGCCGCACCCCGGAAAGCCTCCGCCTTGTTGGCCTTCATCGCCACCTCATACCATTTTAGCGCCTGCACGGGGTCGGCAGGAACATCCTCCCCCAACTCATAAAGCCGCGCGAGGGAATAGGCCGCTTCCGGGTCGCCTTCTTTTACTTTCTGCAATAGAAGGCTCAACCCCAGCGCCTGCATATCGGCAAGCGAGGTCGGCTTGGGCTGCTCCACCAGACTACGCCGATAGAGCGATACCAGTGCAAACGCCGCCGGGCCGTACCGGTCCCTCAGCGCATAACGATACATCTTCGCCGCTTGAACGGGATTAGCCGGAGCGTCGCCGATACCGCGCTCCAGCATCGTCCCGTAGCGATAGGTCGCCTCACCGCTGCCAAGCTTGATGGCACGTTGCAATAACGCCAGCGCCTTTTCCTGATCCTGCTTCACGCCTTCACCGAGATAATAGAGGTCAGCCAGTTGCTTGCGCGCGCGGTTGTTCCATTTCTCGTCCGCTTCCCCACGTGCGTCGAGCGCCAGTAGCGCCTCGAAATATTTCACCGCATTGGCATAATCCGCCCGCCTCAGATAATGCACCGTAGGCCGCGCCATGAAGAACACACCGAGCTTGTAAAACGCCTCCGCCGAACCCGACGCGACCAAATCGGCCTGCACCCGTTCTAGCACCGCATCATCCCCCGCCCGCGCCGCATCTTCCATCACGAGAATAGACTTATCGACCGCCGTCACCTCCACCGCAGAGGCGCTGTGAGGTAGCGACCATAAAATAATGATAGCTACTAGAAAGAGAATAGAATGACGCATCACTTGCCCCCCATCCAGAAACAGGTTCCGTTACCACCGCTGAAATCATCGATCAGGGGACGCCGCTTAGCGAGCATGCGGCTGAATAACCCTTGCAACCGCTGCTTGATGAAACCGTCCGGGTAATGCATCAACAGCGCTTCGGCGAACGCCATGTAATGGCGCTGGTTAGGCCGCGTTTCCAACATCCCGCGATCCTGCGTCAGGAAATCGCTGGCGGGCCCCGGCTTATAATTATCGGCTGCATCCGCCTGCCCGATAAGAGGCGTCTGCACTACGTTGAGATAATAGGTCAAAAGCAGCGCGTAATCCTTCCCATCCACATCCGTCGCATAGAGATCCTCCCCGCGCTGCCGCGCCACTTCCGCCATCACGCCGAGATTGGCCAGTGACTGGCGCATATACCATGCAGCCCTTGCCCCGCGCCGCACTTCCAGCGGCAACCCGCCATCGGCCCGCGCATGGGAAAGCGCACGTTTATACTGCGTGATGCCCTTCTGATAAAGTGCGTCATCCCCCATCATCTGTCCCCACGCCATCAATACCGAATCGGCGAGGTAGCGGTGATTATTGACATCCACATCACCGTTGAATTTCTTATCCACTCGCCGCACCAGCGGGTCGATCCATGTTTCCAGTGTTTTACGCTCCGCAGGCGAGAGGTCATCATAGATAATGGAATAACTGACGATAACCGGCAGCAAAACGCGCTTCAGCGCATAATAGGAATCGTGCGACTCGGTCGTTTTCTCAAACGCATCCGCCTTCGCCCATTTCATCAGCATATCGGTGAGTTGCGTGGTGGAATCAGCATCCCCCGCCAACGCGCGGCCTCCCAGTACCATCACGGCCCAACTGAAATCTTCCGCTCGGTTGTCACTGCCATACCCTTCGGTAGGCTTTAATCCTGTGATGGGTTTCAGCTTCGCTTTGAACGCTACCCCGTCTGCCATGCAATAGGATTTTGCCACGGCGAAAGCAGAGGTTTGCAACTCCGCTTTTCGCGCTTTCACATCGAATAATGCACCGTCCGCAAATGCGGATGGCACCAGCATCATACTTCCGCAGATACCCATCATCATGCGGCGCATCATTACGCACCTCCCGCTGCCGCAGGTGCTTCGCAGGACGAATGCAAGATACGGTCGATCAGATTAGATTGCCCATCCCCCCGGAAATATCCGGATGCACGGAACGAGCAGGGTTCTTTACGCTTGATGACAGCCGTTGGGCAACGGCGGGTGAGGAATATACCGTCATTCTTCATGTCATACCGCGTCAGCAAATCGGGAATGTCCCGCGTCCATTCCCCGCGCAGCAATTTAGGCGACTGATCGACGAACTGGTTGGCGCGCAGCGTCATCCCCGCCACGTTAGCGGCATTGACACCCGCCCCGTTCTTCTCCACCCAGTTACCCACGGCATTGAACGCCACCACGTCCGAGAACGGATCAAGGGCAAAATCACGGTGCGCGTGCGCCGGGTCTTTCGTCAGGTCTGCCGTATAGCCGAAGATGCCCGCGCTCTTATTATCTTTCAGCACATTATAGAACACCCCGACATCCGTGCTGTTGCGCACGCGGATACCGGAGGAGCCGTTATCGAAGAAACGGTTACTGGCGATGATCTTGCAACTGCTCTCGAAGATGGTCAGCCCGTCCTGCTTATTGGTATAGGCGCTATTGGCATAAATGAGCGTCCCCGAACTCTGACGGTCGATCATGATGCCCGAGCCGATATTATCGAACGAGATATTCCCGAGGATGGTAGAAAAATTCACCTCCCGCGAGATAATGATGCCGTGCTTTTCTTCCGTGTCATACGCCGTGTTATAGGCGATGGTGAACCAGCGCGAGCGATCATGCGGGTCAATGCCGTAGACGATGTTTTTCACATATTCATTGCCCACCAGCACCACGTGATCCGCCTCGTAGGAATAGAATCCATAAAGCAGGTTACGGAAAGAGTTATCGGTGATGACCGCGCGTGGCCGCGCCGCTTCGTCAATCTGGCTTTTCACCAACTGCTTCGGTCCCGACGTCAGCGAGATGCCGTAAGATTTACTTCCCGAGTATCCAAGCGCGACGAACTCACTCCCCGCCATATAAGTATGCGACCGGCTCCACGAAGTGATGTATGGGCGGAAACTATATTTCTCTTTATATTTGGCCGTTTGCAGCGCTTCTTTCTCTTCGCTCCACCCCAGCACACGCGTACCGACGATGAATAACTCCCCCGCATTGACAATATAGCTCCTGCGTTCGGTGGACATTCGCAACGCTTCCACCGACGGGCCTTCCACGGCGAAACTGGCCTTCACCCCGATGACGATGGGCGCACGCAAGGTGTAGGTTTTCCCTTTCTTCACGAGGTACTCGCCATGACCATCCGCCTTCAGACGGTCATAGAGCGCAGGCATACTCACCGCACCGGAATGGATATAGATGACATTGGCTGAAACAGTGTCCTGCGCAGTCTCAAACCCTGCGGAACCTAGTGTATCGACGAATTTCTCGTTATACGGGCTGAGTCGGTAATCCATGATATGATACTGGAACGGCGTTCGCGCCGCCGGCATTTTCCCGCGCACATAGCCCTCATCCACCTCCAGACGGGAAAGACGCACAGGCTGGGGGATATAGCGTCCCACCGCGGAAGGCATCATCTTCGTCATCAACATGGTAGTCGAGCGTTCTTTCTGCATCTCGGCGATCCGCTGCTCGAACGCCTTCACCTGTTGCGGGGTAGGTTTATCGAACGGCAAATCAGCAGGATCGGGCATGGTATTATGTGCATCCACCGCCAGAGTGCGGGGCTTACCCTTCCCCGCGATGATGCCGTAGAAATCCGTATAACGCGCCTGTATCTCCGCCACGCGGCGATAGGTCTTCACACGGTGGCGGAAATCAACGATGTAGCGCGACAGCTTAGTCGCTTCCGAGACGTGATGACGCTGGGCCAGAAGCTCCGCCGTATACCCCAGCACCTTGTCACGCAGCGCACCATCCGGCATTGCATTTAGCAACGCGACCGCCTCCGTGGTATTACCTTGCATGATATAATAACGCGCAAGCGCCTTTGCCAGACGCGCACGAGCGGCGGGGAGCGTAAGCGTTGCATACCGCGCTTCTGCTTCTTGCACCATCCCCAGCTCCAGCCCGTATCGCATCAGTGTGGCGACCTCGCGCTCATCCCCGGCTGCTTCGGAAAGCAACAGAGTGATGCCGGCAACCGAATTCTCGACCTTTCCATCGCGAGGTTCGGCCACATAAAGCATCGCCCTCGCTTCGCGGCGAGTAGCGGAATTCTGAATCAAAGGGAGGAGGTCTTCTGCCTCAGAGTTTTTTTTTTGCTTCGCGAGTTGGCGGATAATTTCTTGGCGGGCTTTATCTATCGCGTCGCCTTCCACATCGTCATAATCATCGAGCACATCCTGCGCCTCATCGACCATGCCCTTCTTGGCATAGGCCCGCGCTAGTTCGCCGACTGGCTTGGGCAAGAACTCCTCGGCGCCTTCGGCTTCTTTCAAGATCTCCAGTTCATTCTTCGCTGCGTCAAGCTTGCCGCTATCGGTCAATGCTTTGATCACCGAGGCACGCGACTTCGCGGCCTTGGGAGAATCCTCCCCTACCTTCAACGCGGCCTGCGCACGCTCGGAACTGCCGGTCTCGGCATATACTTTAGCATTCTCCGCCGCAATATCCGCTTTGCGCGCCCCGTCCGTCAACAAATCGAGCGACGCCTGCATCTGATCCCACGCAAAGCGCAGGCGGGTCTGTTCATCCTGTTCGTTATAATACTTGGCGAGCGTGCCCCATGCGCGCGCCGCGTCACCCGGTTCAGCAATAAGGGTCGCGACCTGCAATGCCTTTTCCTGCTCCCCATCTTCGGTCAAATCCTCGACCCATTCCAGCATCGGCTCCGTCTGCGTATCATCCGGCTCCATACCGGAAATCGCATCGAGCGCCAGCAGGAACTGATCATCATCTTTTGCGCCCTCGTAAATCGACAGCAATAATACCTGACGTCTGTCCTTGGGTTCCAGCGGCAAGGCCAGCGCATAGTGGAGGGCTTTTTTATAATCATCATCCCTCAGTGCATCTTTGGCAGTCTTGTATAAGACTTCTGCATCCTTCTCTTCCGTGCTGGCCGTGGCAATCAATTGTAACGCCAGCGCATGTTGCCGCCCTACGGTAATCAACGGCAACCAGCGCCGCGCATCCTTCTCGAATTCCGGCCCACCGCGCATCAGCGTCGCCACCATGCCATAGGCCGCGCCGCTTTTCGTGCGCGCATCCGGCAGCTGGTTCAGGAATTTCGCCGTGCGCTCCCGTGCTTCGCTGGCGATGTCGGGCCTGTTCAGCCCTTGCGATTCCCGCGCTACCGCCATCAACGCCCAGACGCGCGTATTGACGTCTGTGATAGAGTCCGTCACCCCCAACGCTTCCTGCAATGCGTTGACATGGGCTTTGTCCGACCCGGCTTTGAGCAGCGATTGCACGAGATTAAGCTGCACAGTCTCGCGCGTAATGCCTTTACCGAGACCGGACACATCCTTGCTATCGAGGAGTTGTTTCCACAGCTTTGCCGCTTGATAGGGATCACTCTGCTGCTCGGCTTGAAGATATATCTGCTGCGCAGGGCTTACCGCCATCACAGGCAGAGGTGATAACAGGTACACCCCCATCACGCCGCACCGCAACAAGCGGGTGAGACGACGGGGGGGCCGTGGTTTCCGGGAAGCGATCAACGCATCATCCCTGTGTCGAACGTCACTTCCACAGGATCGTCAATTTGAGTGGCGGAAATGGAATTTTGGGGCTGGATAAGCACCGTCGCGCCTGCACCTTCCTCACCGCCACGCGCGCGCACGCTTTGCACCACGCCTTTCATGGACTCCCCGCTTCCGGCGAAGGTTAGCAACGCCTCCTGCCCGGTACGCAGTTTGACCGCATCCTCGAAATGCAGCCGCGCCGTTACAATCGGCTGTGCGTCGATGGGCGCAAGCATCAACAGGGATTGGTCTTTACTGGCATGTTGGTTATTCTTGAGCAGACGTTCCTTCACGATACAATCGCATGGAGAATCGACGCTCTGCAGCGATCCCGTATCCGTCATCATCGAAACCAGCGGATCGCCTTTGCCGACCTTCGCGTCCGTGGGTAACTGCACATAATTCACCTTACCCCCGGCGGGCGCGTCGACCGAGATCATATCCGCCGTCACCTCCGCACTGGTCGCTTTCACAACGTAGATACGCTCATAGAAGCTGAGACCGAGATAGAGGACGAGACCGAGGGAAAGGCCAACTATCAATGCCGACCACAGTAATTTCTGCGCCTTGCGCCGGGCGATCTGCCCACTCGACAACCCGTCATTAGCTGCAGGCATCTTGGCCGCGGTCACGTAATTATTACGCCCGGCGACGTCCAGTAGATCACCGATCTGCACCACCTCACCCGCCACATACGCACTGACAAGATATTGGAAGATAGCGATATGACGCTTATCGACATTCGTGAAACGGCAGCCGATACGTTGCTGTTTCGTATTGCAATAACGCACCTCGAACTGCATAGGGACGACGAGCTGGAACCCGTCGAACTGGAATTTCATCAACCCTTCGGCGATGGTCCCTTGCGCGAAACGTTGCATTGCAGCATCCGCTCCCGCAGGGTTCAGCTGGATTCCGAATCCGCCGCTCGACCAGTCATACGTACTGTAAGTATGTTCCCCCACCGTGATTTCGGTCGGGAGCTGGAGCCGGATATGCTGACGCTGGACTTCCGCTTCATGCACAATGTTCGTCGATTGCATACAATTAACCTTTCAGCATGTGATACCAGAAACCCAATTCCGGCGCACGGATAATATTGGCGAGGGTAGAGAGTGCCGCGACGAGAAGCCCGAATGCGAATAGATGCATATAGGCCGAACTGAACGCAACCATCCGCTCCATCATTCCCGTGCGGGTGACACGAAGCGTCGTTTTCTGCCGCGTCCATTTCTGTTTGTCGAGCCGGAATAATACAACCGTTTTGATGAACGACCCCACGATTTGATTGTAATAAAGCAGGAACGGATAAAAAGCCGATACCTTGGGACGCGCAGCAAGTAAGCTAAGCGTCAATACGTACCGTGTCAGTCCGATCCACAGCAGGTAATAGATGAATGCAAACGGATCGAGCGCGAACGTGGCGAGAATAGCGGCGACGAAACCGGTCAGCGACGTCCACATCGAGATTCGCTGATCCATGATACTGATCCACGGGAACCAGTTCATCGGCCCCGGCCCCAGCGCGATAGCGCGCGCATTGGTGCGCAACATATTACCGAACCAGCGGCGCATCAACACCACGGAACTCTTGAAGAAGCTGGGGTCGGGCGGGGTTTCGATAGTCACCACCTGCACATCCGGCACATAAATCATCGGATAGCCTTTTTTCAGCAGATAGTACCAGGAGGATTTATCATCCCCCGTCAGGAACTTAAACCGTCCCAATCGCCAGTGATCCACCCAATCCAGCTCTACCGCGCGCACGAAATCGGGGTCACAAATAATATCCGCCCGGAACATCGACATCCGCCCCGTCAACGTCAATACCCGGCGCGAGATACTGACTGAAGACATGAAGATATGTCGCTGCGCGAACCTCAGATTATACCATTCTTTGAACACCCACCGCCCGTCTACTTCGCAGACTTCATCCGTCGTCAACGCACCCAGATTCGGCATGGAGGTGAAGAACGGCACGCATTTGGCAATCAGCCCTTCGTTCAGCATGCTATCCCCGTCGATAACCGCCACCACCGCATCACGCGGTGGCTGTTGCTTGGAGATGGCGCGGAACCCGCAGGCCAGCGCGTCGCGCTTACCCGTCCCCGCGATACGCACGAACACCAACTTCACCGATTCCGGCGGCTGCATCTGCATGAACATCTGCTTGATGAATGTCTGGTCTGCCCGTTCGACGACCGAGACGACGATGGTCACCGGGCGTCCGTAATGGATCGCCTCACGGAACGCGCTTTGATACACCCGGCGCGTGGTCTCCGTACCGATGCGGAAACTGGTGACGAGCAGATAGACATGGCTTGGCATCCCCACTTCCCCTAGCGATTCAGCATGTTTCCGCCAGCGCGGGAAGACGGATTTAGTATAGATGTGATGCCGCACCCAGTTCAGCGCCCCCCATGAGTAGCGCCAGATGGCGATGAACCCGATGATGAACAGGAACTGTGCCGCCTCGGGATCCCAGATCACCTTAGGCAACGCGAGTGCGAACAATGTCCACACTGTAATATAAAGTACGTGGCCCAACCAAAACAACATGCGGCGTATATTCCTACAAAACCAGTATTGTGAAGCGCTTATCATTAGCGTGACCCGGCAGGATTATCCACACTAATTTAAGAAAGCTAGAGGGAATATGCAGTTATAATGCCCGCCACACACATTTTTTATTTCCACGCTGCTATCCATTGGCTATAAACCAGCGATTAGTAAGGAATTTTCATGCCGTTTAACCGTTTTTCGATAGGGCGTCAGCTATGTCTTGCCAGTTTGCTGGTCAGCACTTCCTGTACTTTCGTCGTAATGGAAAAACCCGGCGCTTCCGAGATGCGTCAGGCAGAACACTATGAGGAACAAGGGAAATACCCCCTCGCCATCCAGCAATATGAAGCGGCTCTCGATCAAGCATGGACTTCCAGCCAGCGGGCCGAGATTTTGGCGCGCCTCGCTGATTATTACAGCGGCGGCAAGGGCGTCCCCGCTGATTTGACCAAGCGCGCACAATTATTGCAGCAAGCGTCTTCCCTGGGATACGCCCCCGCCACCCACAGCCTCGCCACCGCGTACCGCAACGGCGAGGGTATCGCGAAGAACCCCTCTGAAGCCTACTACTTATATAGCACCATTGCCGACGTCATCCCCAAGGCGCGGCTGGCGATGAACACGATGCACGATACAGGGGAAATTAACCCGGCAACCGCCAAGGTTACGAGAGGTTACTCTCCCGCTACGTTACCGGAAATCGAAGAGATGATTCGCGCCAATGACGATGCGGCAATGGTCACCCTCGCCCAGTTCTACCGTCGCGGCGTCTATGTGGATAAGGATGTCGCCAAGGCGGAAGAATGGTATCGCAAGGCCATCGCGCAGGGTAACCCCTCCGCCGCCGTCGAACTCGCCGATATGTGGATGGAGGAGAAAACCCGCAAAGACCCGGTGAACGATGCGTTATTACTCCTGAAACAAGGCGCGGAACAAGGCAATGCCACTTCGATGCTGCGCATCGGCCAGCTGTACGAAAGCGGCAAAATCGGCGGCAGGCCACAGCCGGATAAAGCCGTTATCTGGTATAAACAGAGCGCTGCATTGGGCGATGTCGATGCCCTTACCTCCCTTGCCATCCTCACCCTGAACGGCGCAGAAGGGACAAGCGGCTCCCCGGAAGATGCCGTACGCATGTTCATCAAAGCCGCCAAGCGCGATTCCGGCACAGCCTATACCGAGCTTGGCAAACTGGCGATGCATGGCTCCCACGGCTTCATCCAGAATAGGGAAAAGGCCATAAAATTCCTCCGGCGCGGGATGCAGCTCGGCTCGACCAATGCCATCGTCGAACTGGGCCACGCCTATCGTGACGGCACGGGCGTACCGCAAAACAGCGCCACCGCCATCGCCTATTATCAGGAAGCCGCCAACCGCCAGACCCCTTCCGCTCTGGTGGCCCTGGGCGATCTCCATCGGGATGGGATCGGCCTGCCCAAAGACCCCAAACAGGCGATCACCTATTATGTCAAAGCCGGTGAGCTCGGCGTTGCCTCCGCCATGCGCCGCGTCGCGTGGATGAGTGAACGCGGGGAAGGCGTCGCCCGGAATCCTGAGCAAGCCTTCGCGTGGATGCAGCGCGCCGGCGAATATGGCGACATCCCAGCCGCTTATTATCTGGGCCTCTATCACAGCACCGCCTACGGCACACCGCGGAACGACGCGGAAGCCGTCCGCTGGTTCATCGTCGCCGCCCAACGGGGCGATGCCCGTGCGATGGGTGAACTGGCATACGCGTTCGAGACGGGTACAGGCGTCACTAGTGATAAGGATTCAGCAAACCAATGGCTGCAAAAAGCCGCCAGCGCCCAGCCCAACCGCCTTGTCTCACAAGCGCGCAGCTATATCAGCGGCAAGCGTGTCGCCCAGAATACGGCCAAGGGTCGCCATTTATTGCAGATGGCGGATAGCACGAACGTACCCGGCGCGCGGGAAGCACTGGCCCAGCTCAATCGCCCGGCAAAAATAGGAAAATCCTCCAGCAAAAAATCCTTCGCCACCCCGGAAGCCGCCTTCGCCCACTACCAGTCCGCCGCCACCCGTGGCGATACTCAGGCCATGATCGAAGTCGGCAAAGCCTATCTCAGTGGCAAGGGGACGACGGTGGATATGGAGCAATCCTTCCAATGGTTCCAGAAAGCGGCCGATAAAGGCTCCTCGCAAGGGATGGTCATGGTGGCGGAATCCTACCGTCTTGGCCGGGGAATAACCGCCGATAACGCCCAATCCTTCGCATGGTACGAAAAAGCGGCCACCGCAGGCAGCCCGGAAGGAGAATTCCAAACGGGCGTGGCCTATGCGCGCGGAACGGGAGTGACGGCGGATAAAGCCAAAGCCGCTCATTGGCTTGGACTCGCCGCCACACACGGCTATCCCGGCGCATCCGCCCTGCTTTCCACCCTGTCGGAATAATCTTAAAAACAAATATTTGTTAACTGGTTTGAAGTATAGTACAGCTTCAGCCAAGGAACCAATATGATCAATCGTCTGTACCTCACCCGCCTCCTCTGCACCGCTGCACTTAGCTGTGTTGCCTTGCCCGTGATGGCCCAAACCAATATCGAGGAAGACGAAGAGGTTCCCACCCTTGTCCGTCAGGCGAAGAAGCAAGCCGCCAGCGAAGCGCTGGTCACCGCCTCCCTGTTCGGGGAGACGGGCGTAAGGTTCGTCGATAACATTTATCGCAGCCCGACGAATGAGGAGAGCGACGGCATTGCCTTCATCCGTCCCGGCGTATTATTCCGCACGCATGATGACGGATACGTCATAAAAGCCCGCGCCGAACTCGAACGCGGCCAGTATTTCACCGAAAGCCGCAATAACTACACTGACGCCGATTTCCGGCTCGACGGCTCGACGGAACTCTCCCCCTATTGGAGCGTTAACGGACGAGCGCGCTATGGCTTCGACCATGTCGCCATCGGTGCGTTCATCGACGATCCCGACCGTCAGGCGACGGAGCCGACCTTCTACCGCCGCGGCGAATTCGGCCTTGGCACGACGGGGCGTATGGACGATTTGCGCATCGATCTGGATGCTCAAGCCAGCACGTTCGATTACGACAATACGGACGCATTTGCCAACACCACCATCATCAACGAAGACCGGAACCGTAACGAATACGAACTCAGCGCCCGCCCCGGTTATTATGTGACGACGGATACGCTGCTCTACGTCAAAGGCACGGTGAACTGGCGCGATTATGACAAGATGATCGATGGCACTGCGTTGCACAGCCTTGATTCCAGTGGCTACGAAGCCGTCGCCGGTATCCAGAAAGGCAGCCTTGAGGAAGAATATTACCTCAACGTCAACCTCGGTTATCTCTCGCAGGATTACGACGATGACTTCCGTGAGGATGTAGACGGCCTCGCCGCCAACGCGAACCTGCAATGGGACGTTCTGCCCGAGCTGACACTTATCGGGGTGCTCAGCCGCAGCGTCGAGGAATCGACCTTGGCTGATTCCTCCGGGTACTTACGCACCCGCGTCGGCGGGGGAGCGGAATACCACTTCCAGCCGCAATGGACCGCAAGTGGTTTACTGCGCTACACCAATTATGATTTCGAGATCAACAATACCAATGGTCGCCCCAGCCGGGAAGACCATATCGTCGATCTCAATCTCGGGCTGACCTATGACATCACCGAGATTTACCACGCTGGCGTGGAATACGGATTCGTCACCCGTAATTCCGACGACGCCACGGTCGAGTACGATGCCAATAGTCTGATGCTCCGCCTCTTCGCCACCTACTAAAATACGGGCGTAGTCAACCGTCTACGCATCGTCATCCTGCTGAGCTTCACCGTCACGCTGTCATTGACGTTTTCCGCCATTTCCGCCGTGATGCGGATACGCAGCCCGTCCGTTCCCACCAGCTGAAGCGGCGGCGTCTTGAACACTCCCTTCCATGCCACGTTCGGATATTTATACCCA
Organism: Rickettsiales bacterium; assembly: GCA_041749475.1. Classification (GTDB taxonomy): domain Bacteria; phylum Pseudomonadota; class Alphaproteobacteria; order Rickettsiales; family UBA998; genus JBGTBD01. The sequence continues at coordinate 28,600 of JBGTBD010000002.1, read as the reverse complement.
TTGAGTGATTGGAAGCACCGCACGCGTGACCCGCCCGAAGTTACATCCTGCATATCCAGATACACCGCTTCTACCGGGCTACCGCCCCCGCTCGATGCCGACACCTCGATCTCGCATGAACCTTCCACCCATGCACCTGCTGCTAAGCCCGTAGTGACCGAGGAAGGACTCGTCGCGAAATTGACGATACCCGTACCGCTACCGCTGCCGTTGACCGTGAGCACGATCTGCTGCACATCCCCCGGCAACCCGTCACTGCGCGTGGTCTTGCTGCCTGTTGCGGTGACATGGCTTCCGCTGCTACGCGACAATTGCCACCCGGTGGCGACCGTGCCGCTCGCCCCCGTCCCCACCGTCCCACCCGTGCCTGTCAATAGCCCGTTGGAAAGCAGGTTGCCGGATGGGTTATACGTTGCGTCATACTGATCATACTGGCTGACCGCGACTTGCTGGATGGGGCGGATCAATCCGCCCAATGTCGCCACCGCCGCCTCACCCATCCAATACCCCCCGGTCGGAGAACAATGCACACCGTCGGTCGAGAAGCCGCTGCGCGCATCACCGTTCGCACTCGTCGGGTCCGTCCATATTGTGCACGGGTCGATCAGCAACATTCCTTGCGTTTCCTGTGCCTTGCGATTGATCCAATGATTCACCGCAAGATGCGTCCTGCGTTGCGACGCTCCCGCCCAATCCGTCCCCGCCGCCGCATTGCGCGGCGTCACCGGAACGGCGATGACCGTCGCACCCTGATCCAGTATGCGCTGGTAAATAGTGTTAAGGTTGGATGTCACCGTCGCATAACTCGCGCCGCTATTGATGTCATTCGTCCCGCACCAGACGAACACGATATCGGGGCGACGGTCGAGCACATCCGCTTGCAACCGCGCCAGCACGCCCGTCGTCGTATCCCCGCTGATACCTTTATTGTCCCCCTTCGTCGCCGCCGCTCCGGTATTGCCCACTGTGTAATTGAACGGAAACCCCAGCCGCACTTGTAACCAACTGAAATAGCCGCGCACGCCATGCACCGCACCATTGGGTGAGATCAGTTCCGTCTGATGCGCCGTCAAACTATCGCCGACGATCACCGCATGGGGTGCACTGGTGATATCACTACGAATGCTTTTCATATTGTCATTAAGCTTCGTGAAGGCGGTACGCAGCGCGTCGCCTGTACCGTCATTGGCGGCACTTCCCGTGTTCACGGTCTGGATAAAGGTCATAACATCTCCTGGGATGAATCGGTAAGGATAGTATCAGCATCGACCGTCGCCTCTGCATCATCGGTATTGGGCATGGCCCCGCCTTCATAGAACATGCGCGTCGCCGGGCCGAACGTGACCGGCCCGCTGGCGGGCAACGTAAGGGGGCGTTTCATCTCAGGATAACAGCAGTTGAACGCTGGTTGACCCACCCGCCGACGCCACCGTCCCCCGCAGATACCGTGCATTGACGCCAATGCCTTTCACCCCCTTGGCCGTGAAGGTGGCGATGCTGAACCACTCGGTGTTATCCGGCGAGCCTTCCAGTGTGACCGTTGCCCCGTTGAAGGTTCCCCAGCAATAGACCGATTGCAGATAGGAATAATTCTCATGAGCCGTACCCGACCCGTTCGTCGTCCGCGCATTCAGTAAATACATGCTTCTCTCCTTTGATGGAGAAAGACTTTGGGGGAGAGCGGCTTACACCGGAAGGGAGAGAATATAAATTAGCACAAAAGCAATCTATGTATGAAAGGGTATGGGAACATGGAACACCTTAGAAAATCACGCCTGTTAACCGAATCTTCATGCAACGGGAGGATGATAAGAAAGCGTTGTTCCTCCGTTCGCAGGAAAGGCGATTAATGAACTATTTCCCGAATGACAGCCTCCCCATCACCCAGCCCGCCCATTACTGGATCGTGCTGTCCGGCAGCGATGCGTCATCACTGAAGCTCGGTAGCGAGTTCCAGATGCGCGGGGAAGGCCTCTATATAAAAGAAGTTCACTGCCCTTGGCATGAAGCCTGGCAGATGCTGGAAAAGCTTATCGAAAATATGACGGTGACCGACACGCTACACGCAGCCGTCATCGCCTCGGAGGAAGAGCCCGCCGCCTCCGTTATCAAAAGCAACCTCCGCTCAGTACGCGACATTAAGTATATCACCAGCAGTCTTTGGCTGGGTGACGCCCTCCTCGCCGACCGCGTGACCTGCTTCCTGCAACCCGTGCATGACCGACGCAGCAAAGTATTCGGCTATGAATCCTTCGCGCGTGTCTATCTGGATGAGGAGACACTCGTCGGTGGAAAAGAAATCTTTGCTGCCAGCAAAATTCTCAATCTCGAATTCAAGCTCGACCGCTACCTGCACCAGAAAGCCGTGGAATCCTTTGTTGCCAGCAATGCCGAAAACCGTCTATTCATCAACTTCCAGTCCGGTTTCGTGCAACGTCCCGAGGTTTATCTCGAAGGGCTGAGCCACGTAGTAAAAAAATATAATCTGCCCGAGAAGAACATCGTTCTCGATCTCACTCAATCGGAATCACAACGCAATCTGCAGCATTTACGCTCAATATGTAATTACTGCCGCCAGCAAGGCTACAGCATTTCGCTTGACGACATCACCTCGCTGAAAAGCCTCGAAGGATTGCTGCATATCATTCAACCCGATTTCATCAAGCTTGACCTCACCATCACCCGTAACGCGGAATTACAACGCACATTGTCGATGATCGGAGTAATAGTGGAGACCGCACATGATAGGGGTATCACGGTCATTGCGGAAGGTGTGGAGAGTCAAGCCATCTACGATAATCTACTGAGTGTAGATGTCGATTTGTTTCAGGGATATTTCATCGGCGCCCCTTCGCCCGTAGCACAGCGCAGCCTCTCCCAGTCTGCCTGAGCATTCCCCACAATTATCAAAAAATTGATATAAATTGCGATGTTAATTAACTTTTCCTTTACGCAATGTTAAGTTCGTCCTGTTAGGATGCAACTATAAAAGAGTCCAAGTCCCATTTCAAAAACATCTTGGCGAGTATTAGGCAATGCAAACGAAATCGCTATTACTATTAGTAATATCCTGCGCGGCTGCGCTCGCTGTCATCATGGTCATGCGCGGTGGTGGTGGTAGCGGCGATGCGCCCACTACACGCGTCCTTGTAGCTTCAATGGACATTCCCCAAGGCAGTTTCGTGCAGATGGACAAGCAACTCATCTGGCAATCCTGGCCGGAAGAGAATCTCTCCGCCAACCTGCTGGTTGAAGGTAAGGCCGACGCCGAGAAGTTGAACGGCGCGGTCGCCCGCCGGGAAATCCTCAAAGGCGAACCCATTATCGATAACGCGCTGGTAAAATCCAACGAAGGTGGATTCATGTCCGCCGTACTCTCTCCGGGGATGCGGGCCATCTCCATCGCGGTCGATTCGACGACGGGTAACGCCGGCTTCATCTTCCCCGGTGACAAGGTGGACCTTATCATCACCCACAGCGTCTCTACGTCAGATAACGCTTCCGGCGAGTCCAAGAAAATGCTGGCGAGCGAGACGTTCGTCGAGAACGCCCGCGTCCTCGCCGTTGATCAGTCGCTCGATAATCCCGAACAGACCGCGATGCTCGCGAAGACCGTGACTCTCGAAGTCTCGCCTGAACAAGTCGAGAAAATAAACGTGGCCAAGGATTTAGGGAAAATTTCGCTGAGTCTCCGCAGCCTCGCCACCCAGAACGACAGCGTGACAGTGCGGCAGCACTACACCCGTGAGAGCGACGTGAGCGACCTGCTCAGCCCCGACGACTCATCCGCCCGCAAGGTGAAAGTCATCCGCGGCAAAGAACGCGAAGAAATCGAATTTGATCAACGTGGACGTTGAGAAGGATACTCTATGGATCGCATGCACTACATCGCACAGCAGCTATTATGGACGTTATGCCTAGTATTATCACTTGGCATCGGCAAAATCGCACAGGCTAATAACTACACCATTGAGATTAATAAAGGCAGCCTCGTCAAACTGGAGAAACAGGCCGACACCATCGTCGTCGCCAATCCCGATATTGCGGACGTGCAGGTTGTCACCCCACACCTCGTCTATATCAGTGGCCGCTCCGTGGGCGAGACCAGCGTCATCGTCATCGGCGAAGGCGAGAATGTGTTGATGCAGGCCAACATCAACGTCACCCATAATCTGGGCCGCCTGAAAAGCGCCGTCAGCAGCGCTATGCCCAACTCCAAAGTGGTGTTCGATTCGACCAATAACGGCATCACCCTGAAAGGTCATGTCGAATCCCCCGTCGTCGCCGAGAAGATTCAACGCATGGCCGCTTCTTTCTTGGGAGAGGATCAAAGCGTCATCAATATGCTGCAAACTGAAGGCGGCGATCAGGTGATGCTGAAAGTCAAAATCGCCGAGGTTTCCCGCACCGAACTCAAACGCTTCGGCATCAATCTCTCCGCCATTCTCTCCACCGGCAATTTCGTCTTCGGCGTGGCGACGGGCCGCCCGATATTCGACGCCGCCGGAGCGGTGCTGCGTTCGACGCAACTGGATAATAACCTGCTCGGCAGCTATAATAACGGCTCCACCAATATCAACGGGCTCATCGACGCGCTGGGGGATGACGGCCTCGTCACCATCCTCGCCGAACCGAACCTCACCTCCAAGTCGGGTATGACCGCGAACTTCCTCGCCGGGGGTGAATTCCCGATTCCCGTCGTCGGTGAAGAAGGCTCCGTCACCGTGGAATACCGCCGATTCGGGGTCAGCCTCGACTTCACCCCCGTGGTGCTGGACGGCAAGAAGATCAGCCTCACCGTCAGCCCGGAAGTTAGCTCGTTGAGCGCACTGAACTCCATTCAGGCCAACGGCTTCAACATCCCCACCCTGCTCACCCGCCGCGCCTCGACCACGGTGGAACTCGGCTCGGGCGAGACGTTCGCCGTTGCCGGATTATTGCGGCATGATAATTCCAATGACGTATCGAAAGTCCCCGGTCTTGGCGATGTCCCCGTCCTCGGCGCATTGTTCCGCTCGACCGAATTCCGTAACGACATGACCGAGTTGGTCATCCTCGTCACCCCCTATATCGTGCAGGGAACCAGCGAAGCCAAACTCGCCACCCCGACGGACGGGTACAAACCCGTCAGCGATATGGAACGCGTCCTGATGGGCAAACTTTACGCCAATAAGGAAAAGGATGCGGAAGAAGAGAACACCCCGACGCAGGCCAAGCTACACGGCCCCGCCGGATTTATCATGCGCTAACGAAGTGAGGTTGTGATGAAAAAACTGTTTGTGATTCTGGCATGTGGATTCCTGATCGGGTGCGATAGCTACACCTATGAATCCGAATCCGCTCCGCTCAAGGAGACCTCCTACCACCTCTCTTCCGCAGCCAGTCCTACGGGTTTAACGCAAGAGGACACGGCAGGTCTGGATGCCACGCTCGCCACTGTCCCCGCCAACTCCATCCGCCTCGCCATCATCGAACAGGGCGGAGTCGATAACGCGGTAAAAGTGCAAGGGCTGGAATCCTATCTCCTGCAACGCGGCTTTACCATGAAGAATATTTTCTACGATCAGCAGCCTTCTGTCATCGACGGCGTCACCCTTACCTTACGCTATCGGAGCTACCTCACCTATGCAGAATGCGGTGAATGGCTCTCCGAGGGCGCATTCAACAGCACCAATGCGGTCGAGCGCAATCTCGGCTGCAGCACCGCTAACAACATGCGCGCGATGGTGGAGAATCAGAACGACCTTCTCCTTCCCCGTTCCGAACGCGGCGCGGTAACGGAAACTGCCGTACGCGCGGTTGGTATCTATAACGGTTCCCTCCAGCCCACCGCCACCCCTGTTCAGGCGGAAGCATCGGAGAGCCGCACCACGGATGACGAGTAGTATGACACAAGGTCCCACGATCCATAAGTCCGAACCCTTCCTCGCCTTCCTCACCGACCCCGCAAGCCTGTCGGCGACGAAAGAATTGGCACATGCACATGGCTGGGCAGCGGATGCGGTGCAACAGGGCACAATTGAAACCGCACTCACCCATCTGCAGCAAAATCCCTCGCCGGAGTTCCTGTTAGTAGAAATCACCGACCCCGATAAAGCGCCGGATATGCTGGATAAACTCGCTGATTGCTGCGACCCCGGCATCAAGGTACTAGTCACCAGCACAGTCAATCAATATAGCTTCTTTGTCTGGCTGAAAGAGGTCGGCGTCCACCAGTATTTGCTGCAGCCTTTCACGACGCAGCAATTAGCACTCGCGTTAGAATAAAAAACGACGACCACGACGGCAAAGGACGAAAAGAGCGAACCCAGCAAAGTCATCGCCTTCATGGGCACGCGTGGCGGGGTGGGAACGACCACCATCCTTGCCAACATTGCCTACCTGCTAGACAAAGACTATAAAAAAAGCACCGCCATCCTCGATCTTGACATCCATTTCGGCACGGCGGCGATGGCGTTCGACATCGAACCCACGCGCGGTCTCGCAACCCTTCTGGAGAATCCCGACCGCGTGGACAGTCTCTCGCTCGACCGCGTGATGGCGAATGTCAGCCCCGGTCTGAAAATCCTGAGCGCCGAGGAACCTCTCCGCAACACTGTCAACATGTCCGCCCACGCTGCGGAAACATTGCTCCGCATCACCCGTGAAAAATACAAATATATCTGCGCCGATATCCCGCGCACCCTCACCCCCTTCACGCGTCATATCCTAGAACACGCCGATCAGGTGGTGCTGGTCACCGAGCTGACCCTGCATGGCCTGCGTGACGTGATGCGGCTGACCGATCATCTCCGGGAAATCAAGAAGACGCCCCTCATCGTCGCCAACCGTGAAGGGCTGGTCAGCAAACATGAGATACCGCGCAAGGAGTTCGACAAGCATTACGGACAGGCGGTGCATATCCACATCCCCTGTATGCTGGAGGCCTTCGCCACCGCCGCGACGGGTGATATGCTGGTCGCCACCACCCATAACGCTGCCGGCAAGGATGCCCTGCACCAACTGGCGCGCCGCCTGCTGGGGGATGAAACCATCATCGCCACCAAGGAGGAGAAGAAAAAACTGCGCTGGATAGGGAAGGATAAAGCCTGATGTTCGGCCGCCGTGGTACTGAAGCCCCTTCTCTGCTATCGTCCTCTCCGCTACTCACCCGCGAAGACCCCGCCGCCCTACCCGCATCCATCCCCCCACCTGCCGAACCGCCTGCACCCGCGCCAGAGAATCCATTACTCAAACTGAACGACAATGCCGGTTCCGAAACATCCGTCGCCCCGAAAAAATCCAGCGAAGATGCCAGCCTGGAAAAGACCAAGGAAACGATCTTCACCATCTTGATGGAACAGATCGACCTCCAGACCGCTTCGCAACTCGACAAAGCGGATCTGCGGCAACAGATCATCGACCTGATCGGCGATATCGTCATCGAACAAAAACTGGTCATCAACCATCATGAACAACAACTACTCGCCATCCAGATTGTCGATGACATGCTGGGACTGGGGCCGCTTGAGCCACTCTTGAAAGACGAAACCATCACCGACATCATGATTAACGGCCCGTTTCAGGTCTATGTCGAGCGCAAAGGCCGTCTGGAGCTGACCCCCATCCATTTCCGCGATGACGCGCACGTGATGAACATCGCCCAGCGCATCGTCACCGCCATTGGCCGCCGCGTGGACGAGACCACCCCGATATGCGATGCCCGCCTGATGGACGGCAGCCGCGTCAACGTCATCGCCCCGCCGCTATCGCTGAAAGGCTGCAGCATTTCCATCCGTAAATTCTCCAAGAAAAAAATCACGCTGGACGTGATGGCTGCTCAGGACAACATCTCCGAGCGCCTCTCCACCGTCCTCAAAATCGCTGCCGCCGCGCGTCTTAACATTATTATTTCCGGCGGTACAGGCTCCGGTAAAACAACGCTGCTCAACGCCCTTTCGCGGCTGATCGACAACGGCGAGCGCGTCGTCACCATCGAGGACGCGGCAGAATTACAATTGCAACAACCGCACGTCGTCCCCTTGGAGACCCGCCCGCCTAACTTAGAAGGCAAAGGCGAAATTTCCATGCGCACCCTCGGGAAAAACGCCCTGCGTATGCGTCCCGATCGCATCATCCTCGGCGAGGTGCGGGGCGCCGAAGCGCTCGATATGCTGCAGGCGATGAATACCGGCCATGACGGATCAATGGGCACGCTCCACGCCAACAATCCCCGCGAAGCGCTGACCCGTCTGGAGAACATGGTCAACATGGCCGAAGGCAAACTCCCCAGCCACGCCATCCGCCATCAAATCGCCAGCGCCGTGCAGATGATCGTCCAAATTCAGCGTATGCGTGACGGTAAACGCCGCATCACCCATGTTACCGAAGTCGTCGGCATGGAAGGGCAGGTCGTCGTCACCCAAGACCTCTTTGTCTACGAGTTTCAGGGCGAGGACGAGAACGGCATGCTGCTCGGCGAATTCAAATCCACGGGCCTCCGCCCCAATTTCTTCAAGCAGGCCGAATATTTCGGACTGGGGCAGGCATTGCTACAGGCGCTGGAATAATGGCGGGCGGGATGGACATCGCACTCGTCGGCGTCGGCGCGATCCTGACGGGCCTTGTCATCATCCTGCTATTCAACGCCCGCCGAACCAAGCGCATGAAGCGCCGCATCGCCCGCATCAAACACACTCACACCGCCAAAACCGAACAGGAGCTTCTCAAGCTCTCGCTCCGTCGCATCCAACCCAAGAAAACCGGCTTCGGGGCGATGAACCTTTCCGTATGGCTGCGCTACCGCATGGAGATCAGCGGCCTCCACGCCTCGGTGAAGAATTACCTTCTGCTCAACCTCACCATCATGGCGTTCGTCACCCTCGCTATCTCCCTCTTCCTCGGGCAACCCATATTGCTCGGATTACTGGTCGGGTTCATCCTCGGCGTCGGGCTACCGCATCTATATGTCGGCTTCTTCATCTCACGCCGCAAGAATACTTTTTTGAAACTCTTCCCCGACGCCATTGACCTCATCGTCCGCGGATTACGCGCGGGATTGCCCGTCGCGAAGACCATGCAGTCTATCGTCACCGAAGTCCCCGAACCCGTCAGTTCCGTCTTCCGCGAAATCACCGATCAGGTGACGCTCGGCATCACCCTGGAGAAGGCGATGCTCGAAGTCGCCAAGCGGCTGGACATGACCGAGTTCAATTTCTTCGTCACCAGCATCACCCTACAGCGCGAGACGGGCGGGAATCTGACGGAGATATTAAGCAACCTCTCCGAAGTCCTCCGCCAGCGCCATATGATGAAGTTGAAGATCAAGGCCATGTCCTCCGAAGCGCGTGCCTCCGCGGGTATCATCGGCTCGCTGCCTTTCATCCTGTTCATCGTGGTTTCCGTCGTGTCGCCCACGTACATGTCCCCACTCTTCGACGATTTCCGGGGTAATATTGCCCTGCTCGGGGCCTTCACCAGCCTCACGCTCGGTATTGGTATCATGGTCAAGATGGCACGGTTCGAGATATAGCGATGACCCCCGGCCAGCCACTCAGCATCTCCGATTTCCTCCCCGCCGGTATGAGCGAGGACGAGTTATATACCGCCATCGCCGCCGTTATCGCCTTCGGCATGGTGTGGATCATCGGCAACGGCCTCATCCAGCGTGACCGACTGACTCCGCGCCTCAAAGCCATACAGGAACGCCGCAAAGAATTGCGCAGCGCCATGATCACCCCCCAGCGCCGCAAAAAGCCCGTTCAGAAAAACACAGACTGGATGAAATCCCTCGTTACCAACCTGAAAGTATTAAAAGACAGTCAGGCGGAGCGTGTCACGCAAACCCTCATCCAAGCCGGGTTCCGCTCCAAGGATGCCATCACCGTCTATGCGTTCGGTAAACTCACCATGCCTTTCATCGGGCTGTTTCTCGGCGTCTTCCTCTCCGGCATCAAGTGGGATAATCCGTTCGTGTTGGATGAGGCGGTGGGCTGGCTCATCCTTCTCAGCGTCGGCTTCATCTTCGCCCGCGCTCCCGATTTCATCGTCAACCGCGCCCGCAAGAAGCGTTACCATAAAATCCGCCGGGCGTTGTCCGATACGCTCGACCTTTTGCTGATTTGCGCCGAAGCGGGGCTGAGTCTTGCCGCCGCGATGGATCGCGTCGCCAAGGAACTGGGCAATGCCTATCCCCATATGGCGGAAGAATTGAGCTATGTCTGCGTCGAGATAGGATTCCTCCCGGAACGCAGCACCGCTCTCAAGCATTTCGCCGAACGCGTGGACATCCCCGAGATACGCAGTATCGTCAACGTGCTACTGCAAACCGAGAAATACGGAACTCCGGTTTCACAGGCGTTACGCGTCTTATCCAAGGATTTCCGCACCGAACGCATGCTGCACGCCGAACAGAAAGCCGCGAAATTACCCGCGCTGATGACCGTGCCGATGATCGTGTTTATCCTGCCGACGTTGATGGTCGTCATCATCGCCCCTGCCATCATCGCGATATTGAATCTCTAATTGCGTGCGGGAACTGGCTTGAGCTGCGGCGGCGTTTTCTTGAGGATCAGGCTATTGCGGTATTGCTGGTAGAAGCGCATATTCTCCTCCAGCTTCTTAGGGTCCATATCCTTGCCTCCCCATTCGCGGGCTTTTTTCATGTCGCCTTTCAACCCATAGGCCAGCGCCAGATTCTGCCGCATCACGGCGACATCCTCCACACCCTTGATCTTCTCCAGAAGCGTGATGGCCTTGTCGTATTTCCCCGCCATGATATAGGACAGCGCCAGATTATTATCGATCTGCAACCGATCTTCCGGCGTCGATTTCGTCAGTGCTTCCTGATAGACCGCTTGCGCTTCATCGTTGCGTGACAACATATCGAGCGCCACGCCTTTGCCGTTCAGCAAATTGATGTCGTCGGGGGACGTCTTCAGCCCTCTCTCGAAATACCCGAGCGCCTTCTCCGGCTTTCCCTGCTCGACATTGAGTTTACCCAGCGCACGGTTCAATTGCGCGTTGTCGGGCGCACGCTTCTCCGCCTCCGCCAGCGCCGCTCCCGCTTTCTCAGAATCACCTTGCTCGAAATAGAGCCCCGCAAGAGCCAAATCGGAATCAATACCGCCACTATCCATTGATTTCGCTTCAAGGAAGAATTTCTCGGCCTGCGAATAATTCCGATTTTCCTGCATCGAGCGCCCGAGCGTGAGCAGGCTGCTTTCCTTCTTGGTAAGCTCTCCCGACCCGGCAGAGGGAGCCAACTGGTCGCATCCGGTTAGCCCGTACACAGATAGAATCATACAAATAGGAAGAAGATAGCGCAGCATGGAGTCACTCCTTATATAGGTCTGAATCATAGCAAAACGGCGCGGACGTACCAGCCGAAAGATGGAAGACTCTCGTTAACGACTGACGCGGAGATTGGCCAGCGAATCGCCGATGGTACGGAACGCCTGCTGCAGATCCGCCGAGTTAGGTGAGTCGAAATAGAAATCCGGTTGCGTCGCACAGTTCCGCAGCAGGTTTTCCACGCTCGTCCCCGGACTGTTGAAGGCGATGGTATAGACGATGATGTTATTGTTCTTCATCCGGTTGCACACAGTGGTGAGGCGAGTGTTCAACCGCGTCACCGCTGTACTACCGTTGGTGGTTCCAAGCCTTCCGTCACTGAGATACCAATAGGCCGAGCGTACGGAATTGCTCATCGTATTCTCACCGTCGGTCATAATGATGGCGGCCTTGTTCATCAGCGGCGTATTGTAATCAAGCGGTAAGCTGCTCGCATTCATCGACCCACCCCATAATCCGCGCCAGCGCGGCGACAGCATCCTCCACCCCCACACTGCGCCCAGCCCGATATGCGTATTGCCCACTGCCTCCATACTGTCGATGGATGAAAGCACGGCGGATTTACTGGAGATCATCGGCAGCACAGTTTGCGGACAATATTTGTTCGGGCCACGCGTGCTACTGACCGATCGATACGTACCGTCGCTACGCCGCCAGTCGTTATTATCATCATCATCGGGCCAGTAATAGCGCGTAAAAAGCCGCACCGATGGCGGGTCATCCGTAGTGTCATAACCGTTAAGACGCGCATCAACGCATCCGCCCCAACTGGTCGGCCCCCAGTTGTAGGAGGTCGAATCCATCCAGCTAGTGCGCGTATTGCCGATATTCACCGTCTGCGAGAACGGGACGACGCCGACCCACAAATCCTCCAGCGCCTCATTATTCCCGAACAGGATATTGACCATATCCGTCGCCGCAGTTTTAAGGCTTTCCAGCGGTGTCCCCGCCATCGACCCTGTATTATCGAGCACCATCACCAGCTCAAGCCCGCGGCTCTCGCGCGTGATTTCCGAACGGGCCGTAACTTCCACCGTGTCACGTCCAAATAATTGCATGAACGTCGTCGGCAAACTCGCTGTCGCCGACAGGGTGATAATGGTATTATCCGCATTCACCTCGATGTCGGTATCGATGAGGGTCGCGCCCAGATAATCCTGAAAATTGGCGGCAAGGTATTTTTCCACCTCCGCATTCAGGTTGACCGTACTCACCGTCGAGCCACCCGCCAGCCCTGCCGCGTCGAGAGAGCTGGAAAGCTTCGATTGCACCAGTTGCGCTCTGCCTGTATCCACTGCGATTCCGACCGATCCCAGAAGCACGAAAATGCACAGCCCCACCAGCGGCAGCACAGCCCCCTCCTCTGTATTCGCGCATATTCTCACGCTCTGCGATAATCTGCGTATCGTCATGGAACTCTCCTAGTTGGGGGCTGTCAGCAACGCCCCGAGACGTGGTTTGAAAAGTGCGGTCTTGTAAATATCCGTCACCCCGATCAGGGTTCCTGTCAGGACGGGCCGATAGACGTAAAATACTTCAGAGATGATGATATTGTCCTTGTCATTCAAGATGAGTCCGGGCGGCAGCGTCGCCACGCCGTTCACGGTTCCTATCATGCTGCTGCGGTCCAGCGTCCCTCCCCCGCGATACGACCAGCGGATGACCGGGCTAGACGTACCGGACTTATAGATGGAGCTGACGATGACGACACCATCCGCCCCGAAACTATATGGCAGCATGATCTGCTCCGCCGCCGTGTAAACCTGATTCAACTGTGCAGTAGTGATGGAGGTCGATTGCGCCACCACGTCCGCCAGAGTGTATGCCACCTTCTCCACCTTTTGGTGCATCAGGATGTAGCGATTCACCTCGAATCCCCCAAGGAATAACAATACGAGGAACGGTAACACCAGTGCGAATTCTACTGCCGCGATGCCCTGCTCGGCATGGATGAATCTGCGTATGTGACCTGTGTGGCGCATGGGCATAACTCAGTACGGCTCGTTCTGAACGACGGCACGGGCGGAAATGGTCATCACCCCGTTCTCTCCCAACAGCCCGTCCATCAGCGGTGTCATGATGCGCCAAGGATAGGATACGGTATAAACCACGATTTCGCCCGCATTGCCCAGCCCTTCGGTTCCCATGTCGGTGTCATACTGACTGTTGCCATTAATGTCGGTGTAATTCTCACCCTCGTCGCGTACATGGTTGCCATTAGCGTCGATATACGGCTCCGGTTCCCCCACCTGATCGAACCGGGAATACGAAAATGTTGCGATCTCGATCTGGTCGGAATCCAGGATATCCCCGACACGCTCTTCCATGAGCCGGATCACGGTCTCCTGCTGCGTGCTCGATTCCTCGACGAATCCCGTCTTGCCCAGCCGAGATGCCACGAAGGTTGCGTTCTCCATTACGTTCTGTACGAACATGACGAGTGATACCTCGATGATGGCCATCATCAGGAACAACAGCACGGGCGCGATCAACGCAAACTCCACGGCCGTTGCGCCACGCGTATCCCTACATAAAGAGCGGTGTGATCTGTGCATATAAAAAGTGGAATGGGTAAGATTCCACCCTACACCCAAATCATTAATAACCCATTAAAATATGGTGGTATTTTAGATTATTTTTAGTTAGTTACATAGATTGATTAATCTATTTTGCATGAATATATAAACCCATAACCAAAAGAGGTAATTTTAATTACGCCTTCATCAAAAAGAGCTTGGTAATTTTTTTCTTTTATTTTTTCCAGCCACGGCTTTAAAATTTCGTGCTCTCTTAAAGCCACATAACGTGATTTATCTGAAAGAGAGGTTCCCAAAGGGATATCAATAAGCTTTAATCTACTTAAATTATCAATGTGTGTTGCTGTCATATCAGGATTCTCACAGCCTGCTTTGTACCCAATGTCAGTGAAATTGGATAATATACTTTTCTTAGATATTTTTTCCCCGGCTTCCCTTGCATACAAATCTAGTATTGGATAAGAATCCAAATTATGAAGCGATAAATATTTTAGAATTTTTGCCTCATCAGAACTCATTTCATTGATGATTTGTACATAAGACGGATGTACATGACTCTTAACTCTTGTATCCATTGATGAAGTTAGCAATGCAGCAAATAAATTGCTAATTTCTGTGTCATTAGTTTTAAATTTTGCAGCCTCTAGAAGGGGACCTGCTATCGATTCTTCTGGTGAAACAAGATTTTCCGAAGGAATGTTTTCTAAATATTCTATGACTTTGGGAATAAACTTTTCCTTAAGTTTATTATATCCATATATTGTTACGCGAAATGGATCTAAAAATATTTCTATCGCACTCGCAGTCACTTCTCCAATTGAACCAGCCGCACTAGCTAGTGCCTTTGTACCTTTAACTAAATCCTTCCCTTGTCCATCTGAGTGAGCACAGTACTCTTTTGCAGTGTTGTCTAGGGTGCAGCGCAGCTTCAAGGAAAGCATTATCCTGCAAGATTTGGTGGATAAGGAAAAAATTGAAATCCACTTCAACCGTGAGGGCATGATAATTGGTAAAAATGCCAGCAGCAGCGATATTATACGCTGGGATTTTTCCGTGGTGATGGCGAAAAGTTACGTCACCTCCCTAAGCGAGAACGTGAAACGCTCCATCCAGCATAAGCTCAAGAACGGAGAATGGGCTGCCGCCGCGCCGCTCGGTTACTGGAATGATTTTGATTCCGTCAAAAACAAGCGCACCGTTATTATAGACAAAGAACGCGCTTTCATAGTCCGTAAAATGTTTGAGGACTACGCCACAGGCACAGTCAGCGTTCAAGAAGTTGCGCGAAGATCGCACCAGTGGGGCTTGACCAATAAAAAGAGCGGCAAGCTCGTTGCCAAAAGCCAAGTCCACAATTTGCTGCAAAATCCGTTTTATGCAGGATTCATGCGAGTGAACGGCAATTTATACCCTCACCATTATGAGCGCATAGTCCCGCTGGAATTGTTTGAGCGGTGCGAAGCTGTAAGGCTTGGGCATAACAAAAAGCCGTTCAGCTATGGCGGCAAAGGCTTCCTGTTTCGCGGGATGCTTTACTGCGCGGATTGCGACTGCGCTTTTTCTACCGAAATAAAGAAGGAGAAATACCGCTACCTGCGCCCGACCAAATCGCAGGGCAAATGCGAGTGCTACACCATGCGCGAGGAAGTCATACTGGAGCAGGTGCAGGATGCGTTCAAAACAATACGCTTTCCAGAAAATCTGCTGGCACAAATCAAAGGTGATCTGAAAAAGGGTGTTGAATCAGAGCAAGAGCATCAGTTCAACGCCATTGCTCAAATCCGCAAAGATTACGACATAACGAAAAAGAGGCTAGATAATGCGCTCGAAATGCGCCTCGATGGGAGTATTACTAAGGAGCAGTACGACGAAATCGCGTCAAAACTCCGCTTAAAACAACACCAACTCAACGAAAAGCTACAAGGTCAGACGAGCGCGGATGAATCCTTCGCTTTCACGGTGTCATCGTTGCTGGACATAGCTTCCAACGCCTACGACCTGTTTGTGAGTTCGGAGATAGAGGAAAAACGGCAGTTGATGGGATTTGTATTCTCGAACTTGAAAATTCGAGGAAAAAACCTTGAATATTCAATGCGAAGACCCTTCAATATGCTGGTCAACACATCAAATCGTCAAGATTGGCTCCCCGGGCCGGATTCGAACCAGCGACCGATCGATTAACAGTCGATTGCTCTACCACTGAGCTACCGGGGAACATACTCCGATTTACGGAGGCACTTTGTTCGCACAGCTTTGCGTTGCTGTCAAGACCTGCTTGGGTGGTGCACGCTTCCGCACCGCCGTTCTGCGCATGGAGTGGGATATGCTCTTCGGTCAGCCTCGCCGATATCCCGCCGTCACCACATAAATCCATGAATTACCATAGATGTTTACGGGTTATTCATTGACGAGGTGGTATAATAATTCTATAATAAACAAAGTATAAAATAATACAATGGTTGCGAATACTGTTGATATACAGAACACCGGGAGGGGAATGTTGGCACTGAAATACGCGATTATTTCAGCCTTCGTGACCTGTTGCATGGCCATTCCCGCCATCGCGGCGCCGCCGCCTGCGTATAACCTCCTTGTCACCAGCAAGGATAAACTGGTCGCCGACCTCGGCACGAACTCCCCTCTACTATATTTGCAGGACGACCGCTTCATCTACCGGCTACAACCCGCAGGCGGCGGTCAATGGGGCTCCACGACCGTTCCCCCGGCAGAAGTCGAGGCTCTAAAAGCCCGCTACTCAAACATGTTCATTCCCTATAACGCGACCACCATCGTCTACGTAAAAATAAATGGCAACCATTACCGCCTGACTCCCAATAACGGCGGTGGTTTTACCCAGTCCGTACCCTTGACGACCAATGCCTTCACCCTTGTCGCAGGTGAGGTGACGAAGACCATATCCCCTGCGCCCCCTCCCGTCGCTGCACCCGCGAATACCAACCCAGCAGCGGCCGCACCCGGCACGGTGCAAACGCCTGCGATGCAATCAGCCCTCATCCCCGTTCCGCAATGCCGTTCCACATGGCCCGCCACGGCGGATGGCAATCAGGCGTTCGGCGGGATGTTCTATGGCATGGCCGTCCATGGTGACGGCCTCGGCTACAGCAAGCAATTCAGCGCACAGGGAAGTATCCGCTTCCGTGCCGAACGCACGGGGATGCTCGATGCGGTGAATTTCTACAACCGCCTGTTTGAGTCCGGGCGTAGCTGGGACCAATTGCTCGCCCAGAAAGGCGGTAAAGTGGAAGAAGCCCTGAAAACCCTGCGCGATTTCGGAACCCATCGCGGCAACGGCGGCACACTACGAATTGAACTCCGTCCCGATAACGGCGAGGGTGTTCCTTCCGACACGATTCTCGCCAGCGGCATGCGGGACGTATCGCCCATCGGCCTTCATGCCGAAACCCTGGGCACGCTGGACGGCATCACCTATATCGCCCCGAAGCATTCCGATCCCTTCCCGGCCGTGAAGCTGGATCGCCTCGCTCGGGTGGAGGCGGGGAGGCTATATCACATCGTCTTTACGCAAACCTCCCCCACCACTGGCCTCGTAGCACTGGTCGGCAACAGCACAAAATCCCCGCTGAGCCCTCCCGGCGGCCCGTATTACGGATGCTCCAATGCCGTCATGTGGCGCAATGATATGAAAGGCAGCTGGTCTTATGAGCCGACCCTGCAACCCATATTCACGGTCAATTACTCCGACCGGATGGTGATCGGACAACCCGCCATCGCCGCCAATGCCCATGAGCAAATCATCACGAGCGCATCCATCGTCCGTCAGCTATTCACTGTCCGTGGCGGCCATAAGGAAGTCACCGGTTTCCACATTCGTATGCGCCGCCAGCTGGGAACCGGGCCGCTCTATGCGAACCTGACACAGGACGGAACCCAGATCGCCACCATCAGCATTCCCTCCTCCGCCATCCCGCAGGCGACGGCTGGCGGAACCAGTCCTTTGCCATGGAGCTATATCGCCCTGCCCCCAAAAATAGTTCTGGCGGAGGGGAAAAACTACGCCATCCAGTTCTCTACCGATGTCGCAACCCAGTATGCGATTGGGACGAATGAAACACCCCCCGGAAGCGCGAGGGATACCTTCTATGTATGGGGAGATAAGCAATCTCAGGCACAAAACAGTCTGGATGGAGGACGCACATGGGAGGGATGGGCCACAGGCACACACTCCGCGACCCGCGCCGCGACCCAACGCCCCAATGCCGACCTGCCGATTTTATTTACCTTAAGAACCAAACCGTTGAAGTTAGAATAGCTACTTTAGCTATCTATAAAACAGCTTAGGATCGCGGTGCGGCGGCGCGACGCAGGCGATCATTGATAGCCATACCCACCCCCTCATCAGGAATTGGCATGACAGCGATAGCCTTATATTGGGGTGAATCTAATTGCCGCAAATAGTCATACAGATGGTGGGCCGCTTCCGTCAGGTCACCGCTGGGGCTGAGATTCAATCCGTTAGTAGCTATTATAGCCATATCCTTCCCGAATCCTAGCAGTACCTCGCCTTCTTCAAGCCTCTCAACATTCAGCCGTACCGGCAAAGAAGGCGCGTAGTGACTTTCCAGCATTCCAGGCGAAGGCATCACCTCCGAAGCTGAACTAACAGATACGGAAAAATTTTTATCATATGATATTTCATCGATAATAGTAGAGCCGATTCGCAATACGCGCATATTGCCATGCGTGCAATCCACAACGGTGGATTCTATCCCTACCGCACAGTGCCCACCATCTATCACACCCGCCAGATTACCGGGGGCATCGCTGAATTCGCTGATTACGTGATCGGCACTGGTCGCACTCACTTTTCCCGACCGATTCGCACTTGGCGCAACGATGGGACGCCCCAGTCCGGTGATTAAATGTTGTGCAACTGGATGGGCCGGACAACGAATAGCTATTGTAGCTATTTCTTCTCTACCGTCATTATACACCGCAGCTGAAGCTTTTTTGGGTATTACCAACGTCAATGGCCCAGGCCAGTATTGATGCGCCAATTCTGTGGCAGCAGACGAAAAATCACCATATCTCTGCGCCATTTCCAGTGAGCTGACATGCATGATGAGTGGATTATTAGCGGGTCGCTGTTTTGTCGTGTAAATAGAGAGCACCGCCTCCCGGTTCGTCGCATCCGCTCCTAACCCGTAGACCGTTTCCGTCGGAAACGCGACGAGTTTCCCCGCACGCAACATTTCCACCGCAAGCGCGATATCTGTATCGTCGTCTTTAAGAATGGCAAATGATATAGCGGGGTGATTCATACTCAATACGGTGACGTGATATCCATCCTGCGCCGGGGAGTAGCCCACTCTGTCCATTGAGGCAAGCCTTCTCTAACCCGCCAGCAGCCTGCGCACCCTTCGCCGGACAGAATAAAAATATCTACATATTGACAAGATAAGGCCAACTTCTATAGTGAACCTACTATATATCGTACGATGTATATCCTTTGTTGGGGAAAATTTCTATGGTTTGTCAGGTCATCACCATTGCACAGCAGAAGGGAGGGGCGGGTAAGACAACGCTAGCCGTCCATCTCGCCGTATCCCTTATGCAGCGTGGTTACCGGGTCTCCGTGATCGATACTGACCCACAAGGAACCCTCACCAGATGGCACGAACTGCGCATGTTGGACCCAGACTTGGCCGGTCTCCAATGTGTCACTTCTTCCGGTTGGCGTGTGGGCAGCGAGGTTTCACGCTTGCGCCGCACTTGCGATATCATCCTAATCGACAGTCCACCACACGTGGAATCCGATGCCCGCACCGCCATCCGTACCGCCGACCTCGTCCTCGTCCCTGTCCAGCCCAGTCCGGCTGACCTGTGGGCGACCGAAGGCACGCTTCGTTTTTGTCAATCCGAGCGGATTCCTTTCCGCATTGTATTCAATAGGGTTCATCCCAGCGCCCGCCTCACGGAGTTGATCCGCGAGCAGCTCGGGGATACCGTCTTGAGCGTACTTGGTAACCGCGTTGTCTTCGCCTCCAGTCTTATGGAAGGCAAGGGCGTCACGGAGTCAGCACCTTATAGTCTTGCTTCTGATGAGGTGGAGGATCTGACGGACGAATTACTCACCTTCATCCGCTTGAAAAAACGGGTGAGGTCACGGGATGCACGTGAAAGCCGCGCGGCGGAAGTCGCGTAACTTTGCGCTGGTCTGAATACAGGCTGTGAGCTAGGGTTATGCTCAATATAATGGAGGATAACAATGGCACGCACTCAATACGGCAACGCGCCAACATGGTCACGCATGTTGCGCCTGCCCCTCGGAAACAGGGGGGAATTGACAGCGGAATTGACCGCTTCTGAAGAGTGCATCCTCACTCTCCGACATATAACGGGTCCAGAGGATGCAACGCTTTCAGACGCGGTGATGCCCCCTGCCATTTCCTCCCTATTCGATAAGGCTGAGCAGGAACTTTCTGAGTTTCTCCTCGGCGAACGGCATACATTCACCGTCCCGTATCATGTGACGGGAACCCCTTTCCAGCAGCGCGTCTGGCAAGAAATCGCCCGTGTGCCGTATGGTGAAGTCATTTCTTATAAGGAATTGGCCCGCCGCGCCGGGAATCCGCGCGCCGTGCGTGCTGCCGCTTCCGCCTGCGGCGCGAACCGCGTACCCTTCTGGATTCCCTGCCACCGTATCGTGGCGACCGACGGCGTCGGCGGATTCGGCTGGGGGATGCCGCTGAAATATTACTTGCTGGAACTCGAGGGCATCACTCACTACCGACATGCCGCCTGAACAGCTCCAAAAAACCGATATTCGCCGTAATATGATGCGTTTACGGCAAGAAATGACCATTTCCGAGCAGGAAGCTGCCTCAGAAGCTGCTTGTATACGCCTATTAGAGTCATTCTCGCTCAATAAAAGCGATATTATGGGTCTTTATAGCCCAATTCGGGCTGAAATATCGCCAGTTTCACTTCTTGCGCCCCTATCACACCAGCATATTCGATGCGCCCTGCCTAAAATCGAAGGTAATCATCTACGGTATTATCCGCATTCACTCACCAGCGAACTGATCGTCGGCACATTCGGCATCGCGGAGCCTTCCACAGGCACGCCCGTCATCCCGACCATTATCCTCATTCCCCTCCTCGCCTTTGACCGGGCAGGCCATCGTCTCGGCTACGGCGGTGGATATTATGACCGGCTCGGCGACGACCCTCTGTACGCGGGCGCGAAGCGCCTCGGATTCGCTTATGACTGGCAGGAAATCGAGTCCTTGCCAAGCGAAGCGCATGATGTCAGATTGCACGCCGTGATCACTGACAAGCGTATACTTCGGTTTCCCCAATGACGACGATCCTCTTCTTCGGCGATGTCGTCGGTCGCGCCGCACGTGAAGCCATCACCAAGCACGTCCCCCGCCTCCGCAAGGAATATGAAGCCGACGCCGTGATCGTCGATGGCGATAACGCCGCCGCCGGGTTCGGCATCACCCCGGATATCTGCGAAGCATGGCTGGCCAACGGCGTGGACGTGGTGACAGGCGGCGACCATATTTGGGATCAAAAGGACATCATTCCCTATATCGGCAAAGAAAAGCGCCTATTACGTCCTTATAATCTGCCGAACTCCCCCGGTCAGGGATTTGGGATATACACCCTACAAAACGGCAAGAAAATGGCCGTGCTACACCTGATGGGCCAGGTCTTCATGAAAAACCCGCCTGACTGCCCCTTTGCAGGTGCTATGAAAGCCTTATCGGAAGTCGTCCTCGGCGGCAATGTCGATGCCATCTTCGTCGATTTCCATGCGGAGGCCACATCGGAGAAGAACGCGATGGGCCATTATCTCAACGGCAAGGTCAGCGCCGTCATCGGCAGCCATACGCATGTCCCGACGTTCGATGCACGTATCCTCCCCGGCGGCACCGCTTACCAGACCGATGCAGGCATGTGCGGTGATTATCATTCAGTTATTGGGTTCGACATTGCAGCACCGCTGGAGCGCTTCACCCAGAAAATGACCAAGAACCGTCTGCAGCCCGCCAACACCACCCCTACATTATGCGGAGCGATGGTAAAGCTGGACCTAAAAGGCCGCGCCATCTCTATCGATATATTGAAAATTCCCGCTTAAGTAAGGTGTCAGGTATCAGTGAGATTCTTACTAACCTGAAACCTGCTTAGGCTTCTTCTTCCTCTTCCAGCATATCCTCTTCGAAGTCGATTTTCGGAGCGGAAAGGGCAGTGCGCTTTTTCACGGTCTTGGATTTGGTGCGAACGAGCTTCTTCTTCGACTCATCCCAGGTATATTGGTAGACGACCGTTTTCACACCCGTCATCACGATATCGCCATCGGCTAACTGGAGAACGTCAAAGCCCTTCTGCAGCGCGTCATTGATAAGCGTGGAAGATTGACGAAGATAATTCGCGTCGGTCATCACATCGGATTCCGGATCGCCTTCCACACCGGCAGGAAGCTTGCCCGTAAGATTGAACTTGCTGAGGAGCTTGTTGTTATACGCCATGGGTGGATGATCCTAACATAGTGAGCCGTTGAACAAATGGGATGAAAACACGGCCATAAAACCCGTTTTCACACAGCACCCATAGAAAAAAGACATTAATTCTCGATGTGTGCTGCGGTAACAAAAATGTGTTAATGGTTAACAAATTTTGTGTACGCTAAGATTTAGTGACCGTCACCCGCTTTGTCAACCACAATTGGCATAGAAAAACCATCCAAAAATCAATGCATAAAGAAAAAACCGGGCTACGGCGAACCGTAACCCGGTAAGGGGAGGAGTAAGAAAAGGTATTCTATAACGCGGCTTGAATTACAGCTGCGTCAACCGATCCAGAAGGTCGTCAGTGGTGCTGATAACGCGCGTGTTGGACTGGTATGCCCGTTGCGCGACAATCAGGTCGGTCAACTCCTGCGCAAGATCCACGTTGGATTGCTCCAGAGCTCCGGCGACGATGTCACCAGCTCCACCCGTACCCGCTTCACGCAGGATCAGGTCGCCCGATTGATTGGTTTCGGCATATACGTTCCCGGTGATGGGTTGCAGGCCATCTGGGTTGATGAAGTCGGCCACGGCGATCTTGTAGAGCTTCTCCTGCTCCCCGTTGGTATAGGAAGCGATGATGAACCCTTCCTTATCGATCGTGATGCTGACCAGGTCACCGACCGGCGATCCGTCCTGCTCTACGAAGATGGTGGAATAGTCGCCGTCGAACTGACGTAAGCCGTCCGTATCGCCATATTGCGTCGCACCGGCCGTACCGAACGGCAAGCCTGCCGTCCCGAGGTCGAAGTTGACCGTGCTGGGTTCCGCGCCGTTGGTCCAGTTGATCTGGATGGCTCCGGTCAGGCCGCTGGTGATGCTCGCGAGCGATCCATCCCCGTTGAACTGGATGACGCCCGTAGCGATCTGCCCATCGACCAGCGTCGTGCTGATCTCGGACGCATCGGTAGCATAGACTTCCACCGCCCACAGATTGTCATCGAGCTTGATGAACCCGTAATTGATGTCATGCCCCGTTCCGAGCGCATCGTAAATGCGAACCGATTTACTGTATTGCGGCTGGATATCGCCAGATGCCATATTCTCGCCGACGACGGCGCTGGCATCGTATTTCGGCCCCAACGCCCCGGTATCACCGCGGACATAGGTTCCCCCGGCGAGTGATGGCGTCACCCCGAGCTCGGACAGAATACTCCCTTTATTGGTGAAGGAAATCTGACCGTTGGTGTTGGTATCGGCGACCGCTGCAGCCGCGCTGGTGATCTGGATATCGAACGTGTTGGCGGTCACGGCGACGACCTGATAGGTGTTACCGTTGATCTCCGCCCCCAGCACGCCACCGAAATCGGCGAAACCGGAGAGAACGACGTTATCGCCCACTGCCAGCCCATGTCCGGGATAGGTGACTTGCAATGTGTCAAGTACACCGGCGACGGTGATAGCCGCGTTACCAGCACCCACGTTGACCGGAGTGCTCTGGAAATCCTGGAAGCGTACCGTATCGCGCGGATCACCCACGTACATCTCAAGGGATGCGCCATCCGGTGCGTCATTGAGGACCGCGGAAACCCCTTCATCCCCGTTGACGAGAGCGGTCAGACCACTGAGCGTATTAAAGCGGCGTGCCTGCGTGGTAACGTCGGATACATCAAGTTCCGTCACCCAGTCGATCCCGCTCAACGTACCCGAACCGGTAGCATCAACGTTGGCGAACGTCACCGCTTCGGTCGCATCCGCCGCGCTGATGGCCAGACGGCCATCAACCACGCGAGCGTTGAGGCCCGGCTGTGCATCGATAGCGGCGGCGAGGGAGTTCAGGCTGTTGAACTGACCCGCGACAGCGCTGGGCGAACTGGTTGTGAAAGTGAACGTATACGGGCCGAACGCCGTGGTCTGTATGGTGAAGCTACGCGCATTGACCGTATAGTTACTGAGGTTGGTCGGGTCGATCAGCGGCTCGGAAGCGGTATCCGCATCGAGGATATTCCCAGCGAACAGACGCGTCGAATAGCTGGAACCCACTAGGTTGGTATCGGCGAGCGTGGAGACCGTACCGTTCGTCGTGGTGAAGGTGAAGGTCGTCGCACCGACCGAGGTGACGGTATGGATGCCGTTGATCTCGGAAAGCGGAATCGTATCCGTACCACCGGCGGGATCGAACGCGAACCCGGCGATGTTGATCGACTGACCGACCGTAACGGTGGGCAATGCACCGAGTGCCACGGTGATGGTGCTGGTAGCGCCGTCCGTGGTGATGGAGCCTGCGGGCAACGTGGTAGGGCTGAGATCGTTACCGCCATCCCCGATATTGGCCGTGTTGGCGATGTCAATATCGCGGCCCAGCGTGAAGCCGCCATACTCATAATCATATTGCAGACCGCTCCCGGTGGTGATGGTGAATTTATCGCCGCGGTTGAGGTTGTTGGCCGTTGCCAGCGCAAAGGATGCAGGCGGTATCACCGCGCTGAATTCATCCGGAACGATGATGTCATTCCCGCCGATTTCATAGTTGTTGCTTGAAAGCGCGTTGGAATCCATCGCCGCGGTGACGCCTTCACCCGGATAGATGGCTTCGCCCGCATCGAGGTTGATGCCGAGCGAGACGCTGGACGTACGCGTCGCTTCACCGCTTAGGGATTCGACGTTGACCACCTGCAGCGATTCGACGTTGGCGAAGGAGGTCGTATTGAAGTTGCCCGGAACCCCTGGCAGGCGGCCCGCTTTATCGAGCGGCCATGCCTTCAGGAAGAAGCCTTGCGAGTTGACGAAATTGCCGCTCTCGTCCTGACGGAAGGAGCCGGCACGGGTGTAGAGATTCTGGCCACTGCCGTCGCCGTTGGCGCTGACCACGAACATGCCCTGTCCGGTGATCGCGATGTCGGTCGGCGCCGACGTGGTGGTTAGCAGACCTTGCTGGTCGATATGGTAACGGGCCTTGCCGACCGCGCCGCCCGGCGAATAGGCCGAAGCGAGAGCGGAGTTGACGACGAGCGTGGAGAACGTCTGTTCCGCCCGCTTGTAACCCACCGTGTTGACGTTGGAAATGTTATCTGAAATGACGGCGATTTTCTGGCCTTGCGAACCCAGCCCCGACACCCCTGTAAATAATGCACCATATAGCGACATAATGACCTCCTGAAATTCCTGTTCCCTGTGTTATTGTTCCTGTTGTTACGAATATTATGGCGCCGTCGCGACCTGCGTCGGCTGACGGACTCCGGTGACCTTGTCCACCGGCACTTTGATATTGCCGATGACGAGGTTGAGCACACCGTCGATCATCTCGGCGGAGGTGACCGTACCGGTAGTGGAAGTGGTGGTGTCTTCCATCACATCCCCCGCGGCGTCCTTCGCCACGATATTGATATAATAATCCCCCTCCGGCATTTGCGCGCCGGTGTAGCTGTTGGAGCCGTCCCACTGCACCAGGTTCTTGCCCGTGGCAGTCGAGCCGTTGCCGCCGAAGACCGGCGTGCCGTCGATATCAGAGATAACGACGCTGACGCTGGAAGCTGCAGCGGGAAGATTATAGGTGAAGTTGGCGACGCCGTTATTGAGGAAGCCTGCGTTGCCTTCCGCCTCAATCGTCTGGCCGAGATAATTGACACCGGATCCGACCTGATTGTTCATCACCGCGAGCATCTTCTCGAGGTAATCATTCATCTGAACCGTCTGCTCGACTTCGGAGAACTGCACCAGCTGTTGCGTGAACTGGTTGGTGTCCAGCGGCTCAGTCGGATCTTGGTTCTTGAGCTGCGTGGTCAGCAGGTTCAGGAAGCTGTCGAAGTCATCCGCCAGTTTGAGGCGGCTGGTTTCTGATTTGGACGGATTAGTGGTCTGGTTGACCAGTGCCAAATTTCCGGTTGCGTCTACTGCCATGATACTCTCCTTATACTTTCAGATCGAGCCCGTTGGTAACGGACATCTGGTAGGTTGTTTCTGTAATCGTTGATTTGACTAATGCATCCTTCGTGCCATATTCGTCACCCTCGTTGTAAAAGGGTGTGAACGCAGGGTCTTGCTCGTTCTGTCCGAACTGGCGTCCCTGCTGGTCCTGACGCAGATTGAACTGCATGGATGCGTTATCGGTCTTCAGCCCGGTTTCCTGTAAGGAGCGTTCTAATCCCCGCGTATCGCGTTGCAATAATTCCAGTGTATCGCGCTGATCGACGTTGAAGACGAGGTGCGTTTTGCCGTCTTGCCCGATACTCATTTTCACATCGATGCGGCCCAGTTCCGGCGGATTGAGTTTGATGCTGATCTCATCCGTACCGCCATCAATGGCTTGGCGAATGCGCACGCTCACCTGATCATGCACCTGCGCGGGAGTCACGGTCTGTATGGTAACACCATCCCCCTCCACGGAAGCGGCAGATGAGGGTTGAATGACACTGAGACCGACGGGTAATGTCGGGGTGGTCTGCGTAACATCGACATTAGTCGCCCCGGTAACAGGTATCGATGGCGCAATATCCGTTTTCGTCTGCTGTGATAACAGGTCACTCGCCCCCATCGAAGGTGCTTTCACGGCCTGCGGCAACAGTAAGTCACGCGCTCCGGATTCAGTCATATCGTCAGGCGCGGTGAAGAGTCCATCCGGGGTATCGTCCACAGCGATGTCCGCTGCATCGGTCTGCAGTGACGTCATGAGGGGAGAACCCGCTTGCAGAGCATCATCCACAATCGCGTTAGCCACGTCTGTTGTCACCGGAATGAGTGGAACGGTGGACGGCAATACCGTCGCCACGGGAATGGCGACACCCGGCACCGATTGTTGCCCGCTAGCAGCCGTATCACTATACAGCCCGCCATGTAATGAATAGTCGATAATCGAGTTACTGTCAGCCTCACCGGAAAGAATGGAGAAACTATCCCCCGTCTTCACGATGCGTGCATGAGGGTCTGCGTGACCGGGGAACATCCCCTGCCCGCCTTCCATCGACCATTGCTCGATCAGGTCGGCATAGTCGGTCGCCTGCACGTCTTTCGTGCCTTGCGCGTGTGCCTGTGCATAGGCGGCGACGGAAGAGATATTCTGGCTGACGGATTCCGCCTGCTTGAAGGCAGCGTCTTTCATCTGCTGCTGCAACTGCACCAGCGGAAATGCCTGCGCGGTGTATTGGATAGCGCCGGAAGGCTGCACCACGGGAGCCGCGACTTGTGTCTGCTGCACGGTGGCGATTTGCTCTGCGGTCAATTGGAACGGCTGGAATGCGTATGACAGCACCTGCGCGTCATTCTTGGTCGTATCGGCCAACGCATTGACTACCTGCTGCTGTGCATCAGGCAGTGCGGCCTTACCCGTCGACTGCAATGCCGTGATGTTTTTTCCGTCCGCGACGCCGCCCGTAACGTTCGTGCCGTTCAATAGCTGGCTGAATAGCTCTTTAACACCCGGAGCCTGTGCGGTGGGCAATAGCGCGTTCGCGCCGAGTAAGGCGGAACCCTTGCTGTCCTCACTCTGAGGGGTGGCAGCGGCGGAAGGAACGAGTAGAGAAAGAATGGAACTCATGTAATGTCCTGTTGTGTATCGTACAGGACAATGCAAAGGCTGTGCCAGTCATGGGAATAGAAGGATTAGTAATCGTCACCCATTTCGAATTTGGCGAGTTCGACTGCGACGCGCAGCTCAATATCGTCGAGCACCTGCTGAAGGTGCGGGGATACGATGAGCTGTCGCTGCTGGGTGACGATACTGGCGATATGTTGCAATTGCCGCTCCGAGACATCCCCCATCAGAATCGCGGTACGCAGATCATCCAGCGCATCGAGTGTCAGATGCGCGTGGCGGACTGCCTTCTTGCGGTGCGCCTCCTCATCGGAGACCTCCTGTAGCAGAAGCATCTGCCCCACATCGCTTAACGGAGCAGCAGGTGCGGAATTCTCGGTAGCACCGGAACTCTCCGTCTCCCCCGCCCCGTCCAGAAAACCGCTGAAACCCGATACCTGCGAAGAAGCGCGCTTCTTGCGGATGGAGGCGGTGGAAGCATAAGGTTGGCCAGAATCAATTTTCATCGTGAGCGGAAACGTCACACCTGTCTGTAATAATACCCAAGATTGTAAACGAATCGGCCCGTGAACGCAAAGCTTTATCCTGCCTCATAAAGGGGACGTGCAACGGCAGTTTTTGCCTCATTAGAAGTCATCCCATCATCTCCATGTAAAAACCTACAGATTTTTCACATTTTCGTCATTCCAGCGCAGGCTGGAATC
>JBGTBD010000001.1:0-30863 GCA_041749475.1 Rickettsiales bacterium | reverse complement strand
CCGTGCTCACCAAAGTGCCCCCCACGCGCAGCCATACGGTCGCCGCGCAAGGTGGCATCAACGCCGCGCTGGGCAACGTCTCGCCGGACGATTGGCGCTGGCATATGTACGATACCATCCGCGGTTCCGACTGGCTGGGCGATCAGGACGCAATCGCCTTCATGTGCAAGGAAGCCCCCGACGCCATCCGTGATCTCGACAAGATGGGCGTCGAGTTCAGCCGGGACGAACACGGCAACATCTACCAGCGCGCCTATGGCGGCATGTCCACCCACTTCGGCAAGGGCAGCATGGCCTACCGCGCCTGCGCCGCCGCCGACCATACGGGTGACGCCATGATGCGCGGGCTTTACAAATATGTGCAGCAATATAACGCCGATTTCTTCATCGAATTCCTCGCCCTCGACCTCCTCTTCGCCAAGGACGGCTCCTGCATCGGCGCCCTTGCATGGGAACTGGCAACCGGCCAACTCCACGTCTTCCTCGCCCGCGAAACCATTCTGGCGACCGGGGGCTATAGTCAAGTCTATGCCGCCGCCACTTCCTCTTCCACCTGCACGGGTGACGGTAACGCGATGGTTCTCCGTGCGGGCTTACCGCTAAAGGACATGGAATACGTCCAGTTCCACCCCACGGGATTATACGGCGTCGGCATCCTCATCTCCGAAGCCGCGCGCGCCGAAGGAGGGTATCTCCTGAACGGCAACGGCGAACGCTTCATGGATCGCTATGCCCCCAAATACCGCGAACTCGCCTCGCGTGACGTCACCACCCGCGCCATCATCCAGGAAATCAGCGAAGGCCGTGGCGCGGGGCCGAATAAAGACCATGTCCTGCTCGATATTTCTCACCTTCCCCCCGCCATCATCGAAGAAAAACTCCCCACCACGCAAAGCCTCGCCCATTATTTCGCAGGCGTTGACGTCACCAAAGGCCCCATCCCCGTCACCCCCACCGCGCATTACACGATGGGTGGCATCCCCGCTAACCGCGAATGCGAAGTGTTGGGTCTGAACGACGTTACCATCAAAGGCCTCTACGCCATCGGCGAAGCCGCCTGCAACTCCGTCCACGGTGCGAACCGTTTAGGCTGTAACTCCCTGCTCGATCTCGTCGTCTTCGGCAAATATGCAGGCCGCCTCGCCGCCAACGCCGCCAAAGGCCATGCCCGCCCTAAATCCAGCGACATCGCGCCCGAGTCGATTGAACGCGCATTAAGCCATTTTGATTCTCTCCGCTTCGCCAAAGGCGATAGCCACCCCGCCACCTTGCGTCAGCAAGTCCAACACTCCATGCAGGATCACGCAGGGATCATCCGTGACCGGGAATCCATGGCGCGCGGTATCGACGCCTGCCAAGCCATGCGCACCCACTTCACCGACGTCTGCGCGATGCGTGAACACTCCCTGATCTGGAACACCGACCTCGTCACCGCCATCGAAACCGAGAATCTGTTATTGCAGGCACTGGCTACCCTCGCCTCCGCCCAGTTCCGCACCGAAAGCCGGGGGGCGCATTACCGCTCAGACTGCCCCGTGCGGGATGACGATCACTGGCTGGCGCACACGCTCGTCACTGTCACCGACAAGCCCAACTGTTCACGCCAGGCCGTGCGTTTCGACACGGCGACAATGGAAGCCAACTCGGTATTGCCTGAAATCCGGAATTATTGAATGGGAGCGGCGGGAGCGGTCGGCGGGGGCGCATCCATGATCGCCTTGGTTACCTGCCCGAAGAACCACAGAATATTCCCTTTGAGGTAATAATGCGTCCGCTGCCATGCGCGCCCGAACGGCATGGGCTGGAATTTATAATGCAACAGCGCCGCCCGTGGGCCATAGTTCACGCTGATGTTCAGGTTCGCTGGCCAATTCACTGAAAATTGGTGAATAATATCCGTCGGTAGCTCTTTTAGCTCCTCCGGTTTTGTGCCATTATAATAACGTTTCAGCGATGGATTCTGGATATCTTTCTGTTCCATCAACTCATCCTTCGGCGTCCGCAAGGTTAGCCGGGGAATAGGATGGGGCCGCACCTCATAGGTGAAATCCTTCCCCTGAAAACTATCGATTGCCTGCATCACGGGCGGTACGGATACGCGGAAGGTGCTGTACTCACTACTCTCGGGGCTTAACGTCATCGACTCGGCGGCTAAGGTCATCTTCCGTCCGGACATCGTCAGCGCCAGACGCGGATTGATGAATGTCGCATCCGGCAAGGTAAAGAAGCCTTCAATCTCAATACGGTCATAGGTGAAGGTGACCCCTTCCTTCAATCCCGATAACTTGGTGTTAAAGTCGGTGACGTTCGCCTCGATCACCTGTTGCAATTCGGCTTTCCGCCCCTGACTGAAAAAATAAACCGCCACTATAGGGATGATGAGAAGAGCCAAAAATACCAACACAACACGCATCAGACCCTCACTCCCGCTATAGCACTACCTGTCGCCGGGATCGCGCTCGACATCTCCAGCATCCGCTCCAATGGTTTGCGCGCCTGTATGATGAGTGCATCATCAAGCAGAATCTCCGGCGCGCGACTCTCCATACACAGATATATTTTCTCAAGCGTATTCAATTTCATATACGGGCATTCGTTACACGACATGCACCCGGCGCTATCCCATCCCGGCACATCATAGAACACGCTGCCCGGCGAACGTTGCTTCATCTGGTGGAAAATCCCGGGCTCCGTGAGCACGATGAACTCACTCCCCGGATGGGTTTCGGTGAATTTAATCAACGACGAGGTGGAACCGATATGCCCCGCATGTTCCAGCAACGCTTGCGGACATTCCGGATGGGCGATGACATGCGCCTGCGGATGACGCGTTTTCAGCTTCACCAACTCCTGTTCGGAGAACCGCTCATGGACCATGCAACTCCCGTCCCACAGCAACATCTCCCGCCCGGTCTTACGGGAAAGATAGGCCCCCAGATGCTTATCCGGCGCAAACAGGATGGGCTGGTCAGCCGGAATCTGGCGGATAATCGCTTCTGCATTGGTCGAGGTGACGATGATGTCCGACAGCGCCTTGATCTCTGCCGAGCAATTAATATAGGTGATGGCGATATGATCGGGGTTCGCCTCGCGGAATGCGCGGAATCGGTCAGGTGGGCAGGAGGTCTCCAGCGAACATCCCGCCTTCAGATCGGGTAACAACACGGTCCGGGACGGGTTCAGTATCTTCGCCCCCTCCGCCATGAACTTCACGCCACAGAAGACGATGACATCCGCATCCGTTGCCAAGGCTTTGCGCGCAAGATCGAGCGAGTCGCCGACATAATCCGCGATGTCCTGTATATCATCATCCTGATAATAATGCGCGAGAATGACGGCGTTCATTTCCGTGCGCAAACGGCGGATGCTTTCTTCCAGTTCGAGCGTATTCATCGCGCCCGCGCGGGGCGGCACGGCTCGCAACGACACTTCAGATGAAGACGGAATCTGCATTAAGCTTTCCACACCGAATTAACATTTACACGTTCAGTTTATATGGGCTTCTAGCATAGAATATTAAAGTGTTAAGCGAAAACAAAAAAGACAGGAGAGCCACTCTTTTGCTCTCACCCTTCACCCACGTGCGTTAGACGCTAGCCTTAAAGGAATTTGAAATGGAGACCGAGGATATAGATCCCGAAGCACATCATCACCACCGCAAGACCGTAATCGAAGAAGCCTTTCTTCGTACGGTGGGTGTCCTTGACGATATTATATAACCCGATGCCGAAAAACACGATGGCCATGAAAATGCCGAAATCGTGATGCGCGAAAGCCAGGAAACGTTTGTAAAGATCTACACCCATAGCTTCATCATTATCAAAAAAACGGCCTTGGCAAGCAAAACCGCATCAGCGGCCCATCCCGCCCTCACGCGCGGCATCCGCCTGTAGTGTGGATGCAAGGACGCGCATTCGCGCCACATCAACATCATTGAAACTGATATAGGATAACTGCCTGCCTTCCGGCGCCACCACGGGAATCACATCCCATGGCTTGGAACCCGGAAATGCGCCCCCCTTATGCAAGACTGAAAGCTGAGTATACAGCTTATCTCCAAGCGGAGGGGCTTCGGTAAAGACCGAGAATCCGTCGAAGGCAAATATTCTTCCCGTGGTGCGGGTCATGATTTCTGCTGCCTGCTCACCCTTCTGTCGGCGCTGCGGTTCTTCCTGACTAAGCTTCTGGAGCCTAGCAAGGTCGAACTCGGTGACTTCCACTTTCTGGTTGAGGGTATGCGCCTCCTGAAGCGGATAGGTGATAGTGGCCCCAACCGCCCCCTCTTGCCCCAGATGATACAGGCGGTCATATATCGGTATGGGAACCGGGCCATCAAACACCAGTGCTTTCGCATCAGGCTTCAACGAAAAATCCAGCCCGGTGAGTATTTTCAAATGTGCGATCCCCTCGGCAAGAGCCGGGTGCAGCGCAGGGGACAGTGAGGATGGGATAGGAATGGCCGAGGTCGCTTTTGTTATATGATTATGAGTGTCCACAATACCCGCCATTCACTAACATACCCTTAATATAGCAATGATACTTTACAGTGATATTACGATATTGGTAACGTTTGCCTCTGTTATTCCCTGTGCAAAGCGGAGAAAATCGGGAATTGCCTTATCCCGAAAACCTGATTATGGCATAAAAATCAGTCCCAATGCGCGCTTCGTGCTACCATAATGCAGTTGTTTCCATTGCATTATAAATAAAACTCATTTAAAATTGTAGTCATGCAACCACATTTCCCTTCTGTACTTCACCTCACCTTACGCCGTATCGCTGCATGCCTTGTACTGGCCGGGGTGGCCATCTCCACGCACGCGCAGGCGCTGGATGTCATCACCTCAATGGTGAACCGTCCCATCGTCGGCAAATTCTATCACGTCCATTCCCCGGATATCCTGAAGGACTCCGACAGGACGCGGATGTGGATGGTCGGCTGGATCGACCGTAAGACGATGGGAAACGACACGATTTACTATATGCAGCAAGTAGGGGACGAGTGGTCCGCCCCCAAACCCGCTCTCGTCAAGGCCGATTACGAACTGGATGAGCCAAGCGTGGTGATGCATCCCAGCGGCAAATGGTATTTGATGTTCTATTCGATGGTGATGCCGCCAAAACCGGGCCTCTATAAACCCCGCGCTGACCGGCTTGCCCTCGGCGTCGCCTACGGCGTTCCCTGCTCCACGGCGACGGACGGCAGCGGTATCTGCTGGAAAGATTATTCTGACAAAGCCCCCTATATCGGCATCGGGGACGGGCGGGAAGAAACAGCCGCATCCTCTCCCTCGGCCTTCTTCAACGGCAACGAACTCTGGCTTTATTATAAACGCCACGGCAAAAAATCCGGCTTCATGCGCGCCCGTATCGACTACGCGAACCTCAAGATCGACCGTCAGGACGCGGTCAGCATCCAGCGTTTCGAGCCGGTCGCCAAAAAATGGGATAAGGAACCGAACTCCAATCAAGGGGCCTATTCCAGTGCCTCCGTAGCCCGTATCGGCAAGGAATACGTCATGGTCGCCAATGCCGGGTTCGATAACGGCATCACCCGCTTCAACTCGACCGATGGAGTCAATTTCCACCGCGAAATATACGACAATAACGCGGCCTTCCTGCATCAGTCGAACGATCACTTGCTGACGCCGGATATCGTTCCGAGGGGAGATGCAAATAGCTATGAGGTATATTACGGATACGCGCCGAAATCCTCTCCCTGCTCCAAGCAAT
Source organism: Rickettsiales bacterium (assembly GCA_041749475.1). Lineage (GTDB taxonomy): Bacteria > Pseudomonadota > Alphaproteobacteria > Rickettsiales > UBA998 > JBGTBD01. The sequence continues at coordinate 25,130 of JBGTBD010000001.1, read as the reverse complement.
TCTCTATCAGCGGGGTCGAGTTCTATTGCTCGCACAGCATCCAGCAAGTTACCGTCTTCACCAAGAAGGACCGCTGATTCCACTAAGGAAATCCTAATCGCATGACATTCAGGGATTTTTTAACAATTGCTGATAGGCTCAAGGTCTGAACGCATAATGGATCGGCCATGAACGTCCCTACCGCCCGCCCCACCTCGAAAAAGCGCATCGCCCTGAAGGACAACCCGCATATATTGTCGGTCTTGTCCGGCTTATTGCGCCTCGCCTCGGAGGAAAAAGCACGCGAGAAGATAGCCTTCCTGCGCGATCAGTTCGTCATCTCCCGCGCCGCGGGGGACAATATCACGCCCGACGCCCTCACCCTCTGGATCAAGGACTATGCCCTGACCGAGGAAGAAAAGGCCGAAGGCTACGCCGGCAATTTCGCCCATATCGTCATCAAGAAGAAAAAGACTATCTTCAGCCTCGTCGCCACTAAAGTGGCCCGCCCGCTCAGCACCCATCCGCAGAAAAAATACTTAAAGACCGCGACACATCCCAACTGGGGCCACCCGTTGCTGCGTACCGTGAAGAAGAAAAAGATTTTTGAGAATCTGGCCGACGCCGAAGCCCTGCTGATGAAGCTGCATGAGGAATATCCCGACATCTCCATCCCCAACCCGAAGAAGCTCTACATCATGGTCTTCAGCCGCGCCGAAAACGCGAAGAATCCCTTGCAGAAATACGTCCTCACCATCGAGGTAGCCGACGAAGGCGGGTATTACATCGACCATAAAGTTAACACAGGCCGCCGCAAAGCAACCGTAGCCCCCACCACGGTCAACGGCGAAACCCCGTCCCAGCAAGGCTATTTCACCTCGATGGTCAACCTCAAGAAAAAAACCAGCCGCCGCCCCGTCACCGGACAAAAACCGGAAGCGGCGGAATAAGGAATGTCAGGGAAAAGCTGGAGCGGGTGAAGGGAATCGAACCCTCGTATGCAGCTTGGGAAGCTGCCGTTCTACCATTGAACTACACCCGCCCACGTGGGCCATAAGGCTATGTAGCGCGGATGTCGGGACTTGTAAACAGGGATAGGAGTGAAGATAGGCTTAGAGATCGACCTTTTCGCGCTGCAAATGAATCCGCGCTTCCGCCCGCTCCTGCACGCCGTTAATGTGCCACGCCACGCCGTTATACAGATTATCGAGCTTGCGCGTCATCTTATAATTTTCCGTGTAGCCAGCATACCCGTACAGGCTTGTGACACAGAAAAACGTAAAACAGGAAATTTCGAGTAACAGTTTCATATAAATATACTATACTGAGTCATATCTTAAGAAACGGTATATCGCATCATGAAATCGCTTTTTAATCTGATTATTCTGCTCGTATTGATCTTCGGTGGGATTTATGGCTACGCCTTCTACACCGAAGACGAAGAGATGAAAGCCAAGATCACCTACTACGTCAACAACATCGTCTATATCGCGCAGGAAGAATACGCCGACTGGAAAGAAGGCGCGCAGGACGGGGTAGACGACGCCAAACGGGGTCTGGGTGACATCAAGCGCGACGCGGGTGGTCTGCTGCGTAACTAATCGTTCGCGGGTTTCTCCTCGGGGGGAAGCGCCTTCTCGATGGCGCGAACCAATTTTTCCGACTCCGGCCCCGTAGTCGAGGCGAACCATTCCACCAGCTCCCCGTCCGCATTCACTAGATATTTGTGAAAATTCCACTTGGGCGCTGCTACCCAGCCCAGCGTATCCCGCGCATATTGGTAGAACGGGTGGGCTGACTTACCGCTGACCGACGCCTTCTCCGTCAGGGGGAAACTCACCCCGTAATTCATTTCGCAGAAGCGTTGAATCTCCTCCCCCGTCCCCGGCTCCTGTGCCCCGAAATCGTTGGACGGCACGCCGATCACCACCAGCCCTCGTGCGCGATACCGCTGCCATAAAGCCTCAAGTCCCTTGTATTGCGACGTAAACCCGCAGCGCGAGGCGGTATTGACCAGCAGGATGGCCTTGCCTTCATATTGCTTGAGGGGGATGGCCGATGTCCCATCAATCCCGGTGAATGAAAAACCATAGACATCACGCATTGCAGCCTCCTTGGCGAGAACAGGGTACGAAACCATCCACCACCCCCAGACAAGCGCAACAGAGAGGGAGATACGGAGAATGGCAAGGCGGCGCAGCATCTATAGTATATAATAAACCCCTACCACGCATTCAACCCACACCCTGTTTTTTACAGAAAAAGCGTGTTTTTTAACGAATATCGTCTATACTATTACCCTATATTATTATGACAGTATTGACCGACCCATTCCATCCTCTTCATGCTCGTCTTCAACAGGGCGGCTCCATCGTGATCGCCGCGAGTGACGGAGCCTTGACCGGGCAAGCCGCCGAAGCGGTCACCAAGCTGGTTCAAGAACGGATTGCGCAAACGCAACCGGGTAAAGCCAATCCTTACCGCAATGCCGCTTCAACGGTAGAAACTCTCGTCGGGGCAGCCATGCTGAGACAGTTCGATGAAGGAGCCATTGTGGGTCGCGGTGAATTCAACGCAGCCGCAGCACGCGCATTATCGCAGGTAGAAAAAGGACACACTGTGCAAACCGCTCCGGTGCACGTTTCAATCCCATCCATACTGCACTCCGCGGCGACAGCCGAACCACCGCTGAAAACACCCGGCCTTCCGGGCAACCCCCCCCCGCACCAAATCCTAAGGGCACATCGCCTTATCGCGGCTCAGCCAGAGATAGACGAACCCGGTCGCCGCGTCCTCATCCCCCGCCACCGCATCATTCTGCACGCCACCACATATCCCTTCCTCAGGACGTTCCGCCGCGTCGCGTAGCTCGGAACCCAAAGAACGATAGAGATCTGAGTCGCGCAGCAGAGCGGGTGACAAATGATAGGCACTGGTGCTGTTGCCCAATACCAGCGCATTGCCACTGGCATCGCCCGAGATGAAATGCGTGAACGCGAATCCCAGCCCCGGCAGCACAGCAGGCGGAACATTGACACCATACTGCGTCCGCGTCGTATCGGAAAAATCGCTGCCTTTCCAATTCAGCAGCCCGGCCTGGACCAGATGCTGCCACGCCGCCTGCCGCTCCATCCCTTCGATGCGCCCATTACCGTCACCGTTCGCCCCCCAGCCTCTGGCTTCCGCCATGGGATAATCGCCCGGCCAATAGAGATGTTTTGAGTGGAAATGGCGCACGGCAGCGACATACTGCGTCGCCCGGCTCATCACGTATGTTTCATCCGCCACCTGCGTGCCCCCGCGTGCGGAAAGCAGCATCAGAATCAACACCATCCCCACGCCCGCCGCGAATATCAGCGGGGCAGTCGGCATATGGTGGATGCGGCTCACCTGTTGCATGGAAGGAGCCTAGTGGATGTTACGGGTGGATGCAACCGCATTGGGAATGGTGACGATAATGGATTCTTTATTCCGCATGAACGCATGCTGCATCACGACAGGGAGCGAAAACATGGACTGGCTCACGGCCATTGATTGGGATAAAGTGTTCACGCTCGACATGAGCCTGCTGGAAATTTTCCTGCGCGGGACGATCATGTATCTCACCATCTTCTTCCTCTTCCGCACACCACTGCGCCGCCTCGGCGGGACGCTCGCCGTGCCGGACGTACTGGTGATCGTCTTCATCGCGGACGCGGCGCAGAACGGCATGGCGGGAGAATATCAATCCATCCCCTCCGGCATCATGCTGGTGCTGACCATCCTGTTCTGGAGTTTCGCGCTGGATTGGCTGTCCTATAAATACACGTGGGTACGCAAACTTGTCCAGCCCTCCCCCGTCCCCCTCATCAAGGACGGCCAGATGCAGCGCCGCAATATGCAACGCGACCACATCACCAGGGAAGAATTGCTGAGTCAGTTACGCGAACAGGGAATCGACAAGGCGAGCGACGTGAAATCCGCCTGCATCGAAGGCAACGGGCATATCAGCATCATCAAGAAGGACGAAGAACAGATAAAGCCTCAGGAAGTTCCTATTGCCTAGCGTTGGTACTGCGTCAGCCAATTCACGATGGCTTCCATCCAGTCCGGGCGCTGATGCATCAGCCCATGATCCCCACCTGCATATTCGATATAACGATGCGGTGCGTTGATAGCGGTCAGCGCCGCATCCATCCGCCGCGCCTGCTCCACATCCACCCGCCAGTCCTTATCGCCATGGAGCAGCAGCAGCGGCGTATCTTTCAATTTTTCCGGCCAGTAGATCGCCGACCGCGCTTCGATATTCGCCTGCCGATTCTCGTACCAGTCGGGGATCAACTCGGCATAGACATGGGCTTCCATGTCGGGGCGTGCCGCCGCCGTCGCCCCCATATCCACCGGCCCCGCGCCGATGACGGCAGCATTCACCTTAGCCCCGGCACGAATCGCGTTATACGTCTTGAACCCGCCGAACGACCAGCCGAACATGAACACATTCTTGCCGTCCCACCGCGGGTCGTCCTTGCCGAGTGCGATGAGGCTGAGCACATCCTCGACATCCTCCACCCCCAAATCTTCACGCCCCTCACCGCCGTCATTCCCCCGATATTGAGGCGCCAGCATCAGCATCGGTTTCTTGCGAAGCAACGGAATCAGCACCGCCATGATATAATTGATCGTCAGCTTCCCATACTCCCTGTTCCCCCCGCGATTAAAGATGATCAGCGGCAGTGACCCTTCGGCAGCTTCGACGGGCGACATCCGCAACCCCGTCACCTTCCACCCGTGCGACTTATAAAATATCCGCTCAATCGAAAAATCCTCCATCGCCTCGTAACGGTCTAGAGCGCGCTGATACAACGCCTCCGTCATCCCTGGCAGGATCGCTTCTTCACCCGTGAGCTGAGCGTAGGGATGGGGGATGAATTTGGTGGCGGAGAGAAGTTGGGTCATGGCTACAATGAATAAAAGAATGGATCCTGAAACAAGTTCAGCATGACAGCAATCTAAAAAATGTCATCCTGAACTTGTTTCAGGATCCATCGTGCCACATATCTCAGCATATAAATCCCGCCACTCCGGATTCTGCTGCTCAATAAGATTGATCTTCCAAGGTCGATGCCAGTTCTTCAACTGCTTCTCACGCGTAATGGCCGATTCTATAGAGTCCGTCTGCTCAAAATACACCAGCCGCGCAATGTCATACTGCTTGGTAAATCCCTTCACCAACTTCTCCCGATGCTCCCACACCCGGCGAATCAGGTCATTCGTCACACCGACATAAAGCGTGCCATGAGGTTTGCTGGCGAGGATATACACATAATAAGACATGTGATGTTCACGTAAGATGGACCCTGAAACAAGTTCAGGGTGACAGTTTATCTATACCTTGTCATGCTGAACTTGTTTCAGCATCCATACCTACTCTACTATCATAGCCCGCGCAATGCGCGGTGCGCTTCTCCACAGAATAATGAATGCGAGAGGATAAATAACCAGAAGCGCAACGTGATACCACACCACCTCCGGCTGAGATGTAATATGGTTGTTGTAATACGAAAACAAACTGATAACCGTGGAGACTATAGAAGGAAGCCCAATGATGAGTACAAATACAGCTCCTAATCTACATCCCACCAAAGCAAAGGTATGGGCATCCATTACGCATCCACTTTCTTCCGCGCATCAAGATAAATCTCACTCCCCTGCTCCTTGAACTTCTGGGACATGTCGGCCATGCCCTGTTCGGCATGCACACCTGCCGCTGCCGTGCCCGCTTCGGAACGCTGCGTGGCGGCGAATTCGCGTACCTCCTGCGTGATCTTCATGCTGCAGAATTTGGGGCCGCACATGGAGCAGAAATGCGCGACTTTTGCGCCTTCGGCGGGAAGCGTCTCGTCGTGATATTGCAGTGCGGTTTCCGGGTCCAAAGACAGGTTGAACTGGTCGCGCCAGCGGAACTCGAACCGCGCGCGGGAGAGCGCGTCATCGCGCAATTGCGCCGAGGCCGAACCCTTCGCGAGGTCGGCCGCATGCGCTGCGATACGGTAGGTGACGACGCCCTGTTTCACATCGTCGCGATCCGGCAATCCGAGATGCTCTTTCGGCGTGACATAACACAGCATCGCCGTGCCGTACCAGCCGATCATCGCCGCACCGATGCCGCTCGTGATATAGTCATACCCCGGCGCGATATCCGTGGTCAGCGGCCCAAGCGTATAGAACGGCGCTTCGCCGCACGCCTCCAGCTGCTTTTCCATATTCTCCTTGATCAAATGCATCGGGACATGGCCGGGGCCTTCGATCATCACCTGGCAATCTTTTTCCCATGCGCGATGGGTCAGTTCTCCGAGCGTCTTCAACTCCGCGAATTGCGCCGCATCGTTCGCATCGGCGATGGAGCCGGGACGTAAGCCATCCCCCAGCGAGAAGGACACGTCATACGCCCGCGCGATCTCACAAATCTCGTCGAAATGTTCATAGGCAAAATTCTCTTTGTGATGCGTCAGACACCATTTCGCATGGATGGAACCGCCGCGGCTGACGATCCCCGTCAAACGCTTCTCCGTCAGCGGGATGAACGGCAGACGCACCCCCGCATGGATGGTGAAATAATCAACGCCCTGCTCCGCCTGCTCGATAAGCGTATCGCGGAAAATCTCCCATGTCAGGTCTTCCGCCACGCCGCCGACTTTTTCCAAAGCCTGATAAATGGGAACCGTACCAATCGGCACAGGCGAATTACGGATAATCCATTCGCGGATATTATGGATGTTCCGACCCGTAGACAAATCCATTACCGTATCGCCACCCCAGCGGATCGACCAGACCATTTTCTCGACTTCTTCATCGACGGATGAGGTAATCGCCGAGTTGCCGATATTGGCATTTATCTTCACCTTGAAATTCCGCCCGATGATCATCGGCTCGGTTTCCGGGTGGTTGATGTTATTGGGGATGATGGCACGCCCGCGCGCCACTTCGTCCCGCACGAACTCCGGCGTGATGAGCGCCGGGATCGACGCGCCGAAGCTATTACCCACATGCGCATTATCAGGCCGCGCAAGGCGCCGACCCGCCTGCTCAATCCCGAAACCTTGCGGATAGGCTTTCCATTTTTCCAGATACTCCAGCCGCGCCTCATTCTCACGGATGGCGATATATTCCATCTCCTTGGTGATGATGCCGCGACGCGCATAGGCCATCTGCGTCACCGCCTGCCCCGCTTTGGCGCGAAGGGGAGTGCGCACGATGTTCGGAAACGCTTCCACCGGCTTCGCCGATTGCCAGTCCTTGAACCCGTTATCCTGCGGCTGGATCTCCCGCCCGTCATATTCCTCGACATCGCCGCGCGCACGAATCCATTCCGCACGAAGCTTCGGTAAGCCTTTGCGGATGTCGATGGTCACCGCATCGTCCGTATAGGGGCCGGAGGTGTCATAGAGGAACAGATTCGGCTCCTGCGCCGCCTCACTGAGGACGACCTCGCGCATCGGCACAGTGAAGCTGCCATCCGCACTTTTCACATGCGTCTTCCGCGAACCCGGAATCGGCCCCGTCGATACCTTGATGGGAGCTAGTGGAGCGGGCGTTGCAGGGACGGTGTTTTTAGAGGTGGTTTGGGGTGCGGACATGCTGGGAAACCTTCAGGAAAAGTGAGTCTTTCATGAAGATAGTCGTACCACCGCAAGATACAAGGGAAAATGCTAGAACTTCTGCTTCCTGAATTCGCAGGAACGGCTGGCTCCCTGCTTATAACAACGGCGCGCCTCCTTAAGGTTATTGATCATCACGCTACTAATTACTTTGGCGGCTTTCTGCGCCATCAATTCCACCCCAAATTTATTAGGATGCAGGCGATCCATCTGCAACAATTTCGTATCGTTGAAGATGGGGCTATAGAACTGGTCGAGAATCACGACGTTATGCTGCTGCGCCACCTTGGGATACACGGAATTGAAGGACATCGCATAGGTCTGGTCTACGCTCGGCGGCGCTTGCATGGTGATGAGCAGGGTATATATCTTGCCCCGGCCCAGCTCGCGCAGGATGTTATCGAGGTTACTATAGACCACATCAGGGTTCGTCCGGGCCAGCGCATCATTCAGCCCGATGGCCACGATGGCGATCTCAGGCGCATCGGCGACGATAGCGTCAATCTGGGAATAGGTGCTGGCGGTGGTCGCCCCGGTTTTGGAATAGTCCCTGATATCCATCTTTTTTCTGGCAAAACGCTGTAACTGAACGACAAAACTGTCGTTAGGGCTGAACAGCCCCGCGCCGTTGATAAAATCATCCCCGATGATGGCGATTTTCACCGGATCTTTACTGGATTGAGCCGTGGCGGGAGAGAGAGAAGATATACTAACGAGAAATGCGACGATAACCCCGAGAAAAACTGTATGCATGTGCTGTATCCTTATCCGTAATAGTATATATTTTCTTTGAACCAACGCAAGTCATGCCAGCATCTTCCATGTTCCAGCGCCAACCAACGATAGCACCTGAAACATCCTTGCACCGCTGGTATGGATTATATGGCCGACAGGGGTTGCCTTGGCGACAAACGTCCGACCCCTACGCCATCTGGATTAGTGAGGTGATGCTCCAGCAAACGCAGGTTGAAACCGTACGCACGCGCTATTACCCGCCCTTCTTGCAACGCTTTCCCACCGTAGCCGCGCTCGCCGACGCATCGGAGGAGGAAGTGCTGAAAGCGTGGCAGGGACTGGGATATTACTCCCGCGCCCGCAATCTGCACAAAGCGGCGCAACTGACGAGCCCGAAGTTGCCGCAGGATGTCCCTGGCCTGCTTGCCCTGCCCGGCATCGGCAGGAACACCGCCCACGCCATCGCCGCCTTTGCGTACCGTCACCCGGTCGCCGTGATGGAGGCAAATGTGCGCCGCGTCCTCCACCGCCTGCTTGCCCAGCCTGCCATGCGAGAAGAGGAATGCTGGGATGCCGCCCATGCCCTGCTCGACCCCGCGCACCCATTCGAACACAATCAGGCAATGATGGACATCGGCGCGCTGATATGCACCCCCACCGCGCCGCGCTGTGGGGAATGCCCTCTCTCCTATCGCTGTGCGGGAAAGGAAAACCCGCTCGCCTACCCAGCGAAGAAACTCAAGAAACCCGTGCCGAGGCGCAACGTCACCATCCTCGTCCCGCAATCGCTCTCAGGGAAGCTGTACCTCACACCACGTAGCTCGCAATTCCTTGGGGGGCTGTATGCATTCCCTGAGTTTCCCTCAACGTCCCTTACTTCATTAATGATACAATGGAAAAGCCGCGACATTCGCCTTAGCGATTTAAAGATGCTAGGCGGCGTCACCCATACCTATTCCCATTTCAAGGTGGAGGCGGAAGTCTATCTCCTCCCCGGCGTCGCAGCGCGTGGCAAAGGCTGGTATAGCGAGGCACAAGTCGCCGCATTGCCGCTATCGCGCGTCGAAGAAAAAATCATGCGCCTCCTAGCCCCCGCGTGACAGCAGTAATATATATTTAGGAAAAGAATGAGGAGACTAGCTACGCCCGTCCTGTAACGCCGTGACGGCGTCAGCCATCCGCTGATCGGAGAGACGGTCGGTAAACTGGCCGTAATTCGGCGCATCCGCATTTCCCGCAGCAGGGGTAGACACACCACGCGCCCCACGGCGCGCCAGCTCCGCATCAGCAAAGCTATAATCGCCACGGCGATGGGCTGGATGATCGGCGATATCACTGAAATCAGGATACGCGGATGGTTTATGCTGCGCGGCTACGCCGCCGATATTCTCCGCCAGCATTGCCGCGGCTCCATGCTTATCACCCAGCAAACTGCCGACACCGATAGGGTCACCCGGCAGACCCGCAGCGATAGCGGTAGCGACACCGGCGACCGGCGCGACATACTGTGTGATTCCCCGACTTTTTTCCTTCATCGGTAGCCCGTTCTGCAAGGCATGGCTGTTCTCAACGAAATTATACACATGTTCTTGGTCGTCCTGCCGTTTCATTGCAGCACGGACTGCACCGATACCGGCAGCGACGGCGACTGCCGCCATACCCCACCCGGTCAACCCGGCGAGGAATGTACTTGCCGATGTAGCCGTACTCAGCAGGCTCGTTTCCATCACGAATGATGACGCGAAATTAATCAGGCTGACGATACCAACACCATGCAGAGTTCCTTCCAACAACCCACGATTCAAGAACGAAGGCGGCGAGATTTCCTTGCCCTCTTCCAATTCTTTTTCCATGCGTGATTTATTGACGACCGCACCTATCGCGCCGCCTACCAGCACAGGCGCAAGGTGCAGGGCAAAAGAGGCTACCGATCCTGCCCCCCCGGTCATGATATTCATCGGATCGAGCATCGTCAGCCCCAACGAAAGCAACGACCCCATCATCAGCCCAAAGCTGGTATCCTCACCCCAGAAGCTCGGCTCCGCACGGGACGGGACACGGTAGCTCGTTCCCCCGAACCAGGAGGGGGTGGCTTGAATGCCGGGAAGTGTTTGCGGTGTAGCCATAATGAATATTTTATCCTGACTTTAGTATATCAAAGACAGAAACGGCCTGTATGAAGATTGTATGACGTTAACCCCCCGGAAAATCCTTAAAATCCATTAAATTTTCCACCGAACGCCGTTCCATCGCTGAAACAGAAAATATGTTAACTTTTTCTCACACTTAAGCATTATATTTCAATAGTTAATATAATATAAACGATTTGGCGTAACACTACGAGAAGAACAGTATTTCCGGCTTTACACCACCCCATATTTGGGCCATGGTGCATCGCATCACGAATGATATCAATGGAGGCTCATGTATGACCACAAGTAAGAAGACGGCCACGCTCACGATCGAAGGCCAGAACCCGATTCAATTCCCGATTTTCGACGGCACGGAAGGCCCCAGCGTGATGGACATCAGCGCGCTCTACAAAGAGACGGGCTATTTCACCTACGATCCCGGCTTCCTTTCCACCGCTGCCTGCGAATCCTCCATCACCTATATCGACGGTGACCAGGGCATCCTACGCTATCGCGGATATGACATTGACGAACTGGCAGAGAACGTAGATTTCCTCTCCGTTAGCCACCTGCTGCTGTACGGGGAACTCCCCGACGCCGAACAAAAAACTTGGTTTGACCGCAAGATCACCCTGCACACGATGGTGCATGAACAGCTGCACTTCCTCTTCCGCGGCTTCCCGCGTCGTTCGCACCCGATGGCGATCATGGTGGGCGCAGTCGGCGCACTCTCCGCCTTCTATCACGATTCGCTCGACATCAACGATCCGGAGGAGCGGGAGCTCGCCGCCTTCCGCATGATCGCCAAGATGCCGACCATCGCCGCCATGTGCTACAAATATTCCATCGGTCAGCCGTTCGTCTATCCGAATAACGAACTCAGCTTCACCGAGAATTTCCTGCATATGATGTTCTCCACTCCGTGCGAGAAATACACCGTCAACCCCATCCTCACCCGCGCCATGGAGAAAATCTTCATCCTCCATGCGGATCATGAGCAGAACGCTTCCACCTCCACGGTGCGTCTCGCTGGCTCCTCCGGCGCGAATCCGTTTGCCTGCATCGGCGCCGGTATTGCCTCCCTCTGGGGTCCCGCCCATGGCGGCGCGAACGAGGCGGTCATCAACATGTTACAAGAAATCGGCAGCAAGAACCGCATCCCTGAATTCATCAAGAAAGCGAAAGATAAGAACGATCCCTTCCGCCTGATGGGCTTCGGCCACCGCGTCTACAAAAACTACGATCCCCGCGCCAAAGTATTGCGCCAGACCTGCAAGGAAGTGCTCGAAGAATTGAACATCAAGCACGAACCCCTGCTGGAAATCGCGATGGAGTTAGAACGGATCGCGCTGGAGGATGAATACTTCATCGAGCGGAAGCTCTACCCGAACGTCGACTTCTATTCCGGTATCATCTACCGCGCGATGGGCATCCCCACCAGCATCTTCACTGTCCTTTTCGCGGTAGCACGGACGGCAGGGTGGGTCGCGCAGTGGAAAGAGATGATCGAGGACCCGAAACAGAAAATCGGACGCCCCCGCCAACTCTTCACCGGCCCCACAGGCCGCACCGTCGTCACCAAGAAGAAGTCGCGCAAGTCGGCGTAGGCGCTTACACCGCCCGCAAGAATAACGATGGATGGATGGTGCCGACTTCCGCACCGAATGTCCTGACTGCCAGACGCTTGGGATCGTCTATATTTTTTGGCTTGGACAGGATGTCGTCAAATCGTTGCGACAAGCGCTGATAATCGATGGGATGATCCATAGGCTCATCGGAAAGAAAACCAATAAGCTGACTGACGGCATCGTGCAACCCACAGTGAGCGGCATTTACCCGTACATCCAAGGGAAAATGCTCGAACTGATGCGCCATGGAGAGCAATGCCGCTACCTGATATTCCGTCAACTGCGGTGCACACCGCATATGCTCGGCTTTTTTCAACGCAGCCGTGGCAGCCTCCAGAGAGGCGTTCATGCTGGCATTCGGCAAAGGAGTGTGTGTATTCTTCTCCTCCAGGAACGCACCCGATGTTTCGGCCACCATCTCAAACACCCAGTCGGGAATGGAATCAATGGATTTGCGGCGGTTCTCAAGAAGCACAGGACCACGCATAAGCCCGACCTGATACACAAGGGAAGGCGCATATTCGCGTAATGCATCCTGCTTGGCGTAAAGCCGCTGCATCGCGGCGTAGCTCCCATACCCTTGCCGCAGGTATGCACCGATTTCCTGATGTTCCATCGCACCCATGGATCTATAATCGGACGGGGTAAAAAGTGCGTCATATTGCTGGACCAGTAGAAGATTGCGCAAATAACCCATGGTCTGCGATTCCGCATAGCGCTGCCCCATCCCTAGGCTGTTGGGATAACCGCAGGTCGGATAAGCAACGACGTCCCCATTCCTGATGGCCTTCACCCGTGACATGACATCCCGCGTAATGGCAAACTTGCTCGGTTGACGATCACATATATCAATCACCTCGGCGGCATTCCTCATCAGGTCAAATACCGAGTTTTTCTGCGCGTTATTCAGCGGCTGTCTGGTATAGGGTAGATTCTTCCGTGAAAAAAGAACGTGCCAGGGGTCTTTGTGGGAGAACACCTCCTCCACCGATACGCCGAGATGGACATGGGGCATATGGGCGATCTCCTGCGCGGCAGCCATGCAGGCCTCTTGCAAAAGGTCGGCGTGTGGCCCGAGTTCCATACGCATATTGCTGCTGAGCCGTACATGACGCCACGTGGCGGCCAGCACCCCGATGGCGGAACGGGCGGAGTAATCCAGCACCTCCCTCCCGGTGCAGGGAATCCGTTCCTTTGCAGCATGCGAGGGCCGCAAAAAATCGCCCATCCCCTCTTCCAATTCGGCCAATTGGGTCGCAAGCGCCTTATAACTCAGCAACGACGCGTTGCGCGCAGGAGAGATACCGTGACCCGCTTTCGCCGATTCTGAAAAGCGGGATTGTGAATGCGGTAGCGCATTCTCCTTCCCGCTTTCCCGCACGATACCGTTGAGCTGACCTTGCGCAACAATCTGTATCGCCTGCTCCTGAAACCGCTGTATGCAGTTTCGTATATTCCTAAAACTACGTTCGTTCTCTCCACCGAAATGCTTTACTGCGTAGCGATCGGGGAAGGTGAATTGGATAGGCGGCTGTGTCATAGAGTGCTCAGACGCGGCGTATTTTGGTGGGATCTGGGGCCAGTGTGTACGAAGGTATTTCTTCCGGCGCACTCACAATGCTAGTCGGCATACGCCCTAGCAGAGGGTTGCGTACCGCCTCGTCGAAGCGCTTTGCGAGTTTCTCCATATCCAATCCATACATCTCATAATCGGGCGGAGATGCTGCATCATGCAAAATGGCCAGAAAATCATCCAGACCCGTTTCCTGTAGAACCTTATTCACTTCTGGTGGATTCATGTCATCATCAAACAGAGTCAGCATCATATCCACATCATCGCCAGTGATACGCGACGGAGCATTCCCATACGTCGCGGGAAGAAATTTCTTCAATGCGGCTTGTAGGTGAAATAGTTCTGAATGCTCTATGGTCTCGCCTACGGAACCTGAACCGGCATCCGTTTGTTTGAGTAGCGTATCAACCGTTTTCGCCACTTGTGGCATACTCCATAATATCTCGTAGAACACGGTGGTATGCAGTGCGTCGATAGACGGATTGGCACGCACCACCTTCTCCTTGAAGAGATCCCGCGCCACCTCTTTTTCCTGCGCCTGCAAATCATGCAATTTTTGATATAACTGACGCTGCACGATATACTGGTTCATGCCATCATCCATTCCGAATCCCACATCCCGTCTGATATTGTTAAGCACAACGACATCCCTTTCGTTGAACATCGCGCGCATAGCGCTTAAGACTCCGATGTCCTCCATCCGCTGTATAAACGGATTATCTGCCTCAGCGGGTTTGTCTTTGTAATACGTCGTATAATACGTCCCCGAAATTAATGCCTCCATATCCCTGACGCATCGTTTGGTCATGCGGTCAGGTTCAAGCATTGTCTTGGAATATGTCTCGTGCCACTCATCAATCCCCTGTTGCGCCAGAGTAATCAATTTCCTCAATTGCGGCCGATAATTAGGAGTGGATTGCCTATCCTGTAAACCGATCATCTGGTTGGAAGCAAACAGAAGTTGCTCCGGGCGTTCATGTTTCAGCAATGTTTCAGCGGGCAGGAAAATATCCACGCCTTTAGCACGGAGTATGTTCTTGATGCCTCGTTTACATATCTCTTCCACGGCGGATGCATAGTCTCCGCCGAATTCCCTGAACTCTTCCCTTTTGGTTTCACGGTAGATCGCACACAGCTTATCAATGGCACAACGCGCAGGATAATCATGCAATTCCCGAATGCTGCATCGCGTGACGAGGGGATCTTCCTGTTTGGAAACGATGAGATCGTGCATACCCATAACCAACCGCTCGATCTGTTCGATGGCGTGACGGTATCTCGGGAATCGTGGCGTTCCATCAGCCGCGGACACTGGCTGTCCATGCTGGGCAGCATCCTCCTGAATGGCGGAATCACAGGTTTTCAGTTCCTGTTCTATATCCTTGATGGTGTGCTTCAGCTGCTGGAACGTGTGGCGCGTCTCCGGGTCATATCCTTTAATGCAGGACGTATGCGGCATACGAAGGGGCTTCAATTTTTCTGTCATGGCGGAACTGAATACCACCCATTTATGACAGTATGACGAAAGAACACACGCTTTTTGTAAAAAGCGTGTGTTCCGTTGAGGAGCAGTTATTAGACTAATTACTCAGCAAATTCAACAGGCTACCATTCAGCCGATTGCCCTGCACAAGGCTGGCGATCTGGAGTTGGCGGCGTAATGTCTCCTGCGCGAGGCTGGTCGATTCGGACGCGATGTCCGTATCCGCAAGGGAGGCGCGGGCAGCTTCCTGATTCTGGATGGCCGACTCGACTTCCGCGAAGGAATAATCGAGCGCCGATTGCGCCGAGCCGACGGTTGCCCGCTGGCCGGTGACGTAATCAAGCGCCGAGCGCACGAGGCCAAAAGCCCGCGCCGCCCCGTCCGCCGTCAATATGTCAATATCCTCCCCGTTGAACAGCGACCGCGAGGACGTATCCCCGATGGTCAACTCACGCGTCTGGCTGGCAGTGGCGCCAATCTGGAAACTCGCCCCCTCACCGCCCGGAATACCGAGCGATTGACGGAACGAGTCTTCGAACGTCTGCGCCCCGGCATTGGTGGAAAGGTCAAGCTCGTTCACCCCGTTAGTGAAGGTGATGGTGCGGTTATTCCCGCTGGTGAGGGTAATGCTCTCCCCCGCCCCAATGGATTTTCCAAGGTTGTTAGCGCGATAGGTTTCCCCATTAATGGACACCGAGATCGCCCCCGTCCCGCCGATGCCGCTCTGCACCTCTACCCCGTCGAATTTCAGGTTATTGAAATTGTTGGAGTCAAGCGTCAGTGACGACCCAAACAGTTGTGCGTTGGGTGTGAAGTTGGTGACGTCACGGTTCTGGCTGAAATTCAGTCCGGCGAAAGACGCGTCGAGACGATTGGCAAAACTATCCGCCCCCGCCTGATCGTTCACCGCCTGCCCTTGTCCGCCCGCCAGCGTCACGTCGAAGAAGCCGCCATTAGCCGACTCGAAGCGCACGGTCGTATCCGTCCCCGGAGCCGTGTTGGAGATATCCGCCGTATAGGTCTCGTTGCCGACCTTGATGGAAGCAGTGATGCTGTTCGGCCCTTGATACGTCGCCGAAAAGCCTTGTACGCTACCGAGGAACGCACCGTTGGTCACGCCGGAGACATCCACGCCTCCCGTCGTCCCGTTATCGAGCGTCGTACGGGATAGGTTCCCCCCCGTCGTCCCGAGCGCCACCGTGAGCGGCGTCCCGGTAACACCCGTGGCGTCGCCATCCTGATTGGCAGTGAGGTTCAGCGTATTGCCATCCACCGTCGCGGTGAGCTGGCGCACGCCGTAATCATCTGCGCCCGTATAGTTATTGATCGCGTTGGCGGTGTTCTGGAGTGTCTCCTCCAGCGTCCCGCCGATCTGCACCTGATTTGGTCCTACCGGAGTTCCATTCACGAAGGTGAAGGTGGTGTTGCCGCCTTCGCCATTGGCGATGGAGATAGTGTTTCCGGCCTGAATGTCGGATGCGGTGTTGAATTGTAACTGTGTGTTCGCCTTGGAACCGGTCGCGCCGGAGACGAGCGAATTGCTCACCGTACCCGCCACGGACGTATCACCCGAAGACAGCCCGTCATTCGTCCCGCCCGAAAGCGTGAATAGATTCGGAGTGGACAGTGCGTCCCCATTGACGGTAAACGCCGCCGTCGATGCCGCGCGGTTGATAGTGAACTGATTGCCCGCCTCCCCTGCCGCATCCGCTTCAATGGTGAGTTGATTACCATTTGCGCCGAAGGTGAAGCCTTCGAAACGGCTATCGTTATTCAGCGCATCGGCAATATTAGCGACGGTGTTCTGCGCCGTCCCACCGATAGCAAAATCGGTTCCGGCGACGAGGGTATTTCCATCAAGATTAATGGTCTGCCCGGCCGTCAGGTTCGCAGTGAAGTTCAGCGCCCCTGTCGCCTGCGTTCCCGCCGTCGCATCGGTTTTCACTGTGCTGCTGTTGGAGAGCGACCCGTCGAGCAGGTTAATGCCATTGAAATTGGTGTTGCCGGAGAGCCTGTCGAGCTCCTCACGCAGTTGCTGGAATTCCGTATTCAGCCCCACGCGCGCCGAATTACTGAGCGCCCCACTATTGGACTGCACGGTGAGCGCCTGCATCCGGTCGAGGATGGCACTGGTCTGCGAGAGACCGCCGTCCGCCACCTGCAGGAAGCTTTGCGCTTGGGTGATATTGAGTTGGGCGGTTCGGAGCGAGGAGACTTGCGTCTGCAACCCCGTCGCCACCGACAACGCCGCCACATCCGTCGATGCGCTGACCAGCCGATTACCGCTGGAGAGGGCGGATATGGATCGTCCAATATTCTTAGAGCCGACTCCGAGCAGGCTCAATACGCTTGCGGTCAATTGACCATTCACACTGGCTACCATCTTACTCCTCCTATATGGTGTCTTGTGGCACCGATTTTTGGTTCTTACCCGTACGTGGATAAGCGGGGTCATTGCCCCTCAAGTAATTTAGATAATACGCCCCAATATTTAAACAATATTAAACAAACCATCGCATTTTAGTTAATTGCGAAAGCACGGGTATTTGTTTAATATAATGATTTATATGGAAATTATTTAGCGCGCTTCATATCGGCAAGGTAAACGCCAAGAACTTTTACTTTTTTTGTGAAGAAACCGAGCTCCTCCAGCGCACGTTGGACGCGGGGTTCAGACGGATGGCCTTCAAATGTCATGAAAAACTGCGAGGATTCGGTGAAATGCCCGCCGCGGATATAACTTTCCAGCTTATTGATATTGACCCCGTTGGTCGCGAATCCGCCGAGCGATTTATAGAGTGCCGCCGGGATGTTGCGCAGCTCAAAGAGCAGCGATGTCAGCGTGATGCCCTTATCCGGCTCAGGGTCATAGGCCTCTTTCGAGAACACGACGAACACGGTGATGTTATCGTCTGAATCCTGTAACCCCGCCTTTACCACGTCCAGCCCATACAGCTCCGCCGCCAGTTCGGAAGCAAGGGCGGCTTTGGTCGGGTCATTCCACGCCGCCACATCCTTCGCCGCCTGCGCGGTGTTGGAATAGGGATGCGTTTCCACTTTCATCCCCAGTAAGTTCTGGCGGCACTGGAGCAGGGCCTGTGGGTGGGAATAGACGTGTTTGATACCCTCGAATGTAGCACCCTTGGGCGCAACGAGGTAATGCTCGATATGCTGGATATGCTCACCCACGATATGCAGATTCGTGCGCGGCAGGATGTTATGGATCTCCGCCACGCGGCCCGCTTGCGAATTCTCGATGGGGATCATCCCCAGCCGTGCGCGCCCATCTTCCACAGCCGCAAACACATCCTCGAACGAGGGCAGCGCCAGCGTGTGCATGTAGGGTTCCTTCTGGCGGCAGGCGAGGTCGGCATTCGCCCCCTCAACCCCCATGAAAGCTATAGTGTTTTCTGGTTGTTCGCTCATGGTTTTTCTGGACTATTCCCTTGTCATACCTTACATATTGCTCCCCCGTTCACTATATGAAAAGGACGAGCGAGTAAAGTGTCAGGTGCAATGAAACAGGTCGTTACCCCCCCATCCAGTCCATTATGGACCCCCGATAGCTGGCGCGGTTTGCCTATCAAGCAGCAACCAGAATACCCCGATGCGGCGCAGCTTTCGCGCGTGGAGCGTACCCTCTCCCACTTGCCGCCCCTGGTCTCGCCCAAGGAAGTGCGCACGCTGAAGCAGGAGCTCGCCGCCGTCTGCCGGGGTGAGGCGTTCCTGCTGCAAGGGGGCGACTGCGCCGAGAGTTTCGCGGAATATAACGAAGAAAACCTCCGTTCCTTCTTCCGCGTGATGCTGCAGATGACGATGGCGCTGATGTACGGTGCGGGTTGCCCGGTCGTCAAGGTCGGCCGCATCGCCGGACAATTCGCCAAACCCCGCTCGGATGGGATGGAGACGCTGAACGGCCAACAACTCCCCTCTTATCGCGGCGACATGGTCAACGGCATGGAGTTCGAGGACGGACTCCGTAAGCCCGACCCCGAGCGCTTGCTGCACGCCTACTACCAGTCGGGTACCACGATGAACTTCCTGCGCTCCCTCTTCGGCGGCGGGTATGCCTCTCTCGATTACATCAGCGCATGGAACATGGATTTCGTCGCCTCCTCCCCGCAAGGCCAGCGTTTCACCAAGCTGGTCGAGCGCATCAATGAATGCCTCGACTTTATCCGCGCCTGCGGCCTCAACCCGCGCACGGTCGAAGAGATGGCCGAAGCGAAATTCTACAGCTCGCATGAAGGGTTGTTATTGGGCTACGAAGCCGCCCTCACCCGCCGGGACGAGGATGACGGGAAATACTACGCCTCCTCTGCCCATATGCTGTGGATCGGAGACCGCACCCGCACGCCGGGCGAAGCGCATATCGAATATATGCGCGGCGTCGCCAACCCCATTGGCTGCAAGGTCGGCCCCTCCATGACGCGCGATCATTTGCTGCAAGTCTGCGACCTGTTGAACCCGGAGAACGAACCCGGACGCCTCGTCTTCATCGCGCGCATGGGTGCAAGCAAAGTCGGCGAACTATTGCCGCAACATGTGCGCACCATCAAAGAAGAAGGCCGCAACGTCGTCTGGTCGTGCGACCCCATGCACGGCAATACCATCAAGTCCCCCAACGGGTTTAAGACGCGAAAATTCACCGACATCCTCTCCGAAGTCCGCCAGTTCTTCCAGATCCACAAAGCCGAAGGAACCTACGCTGGCGGCGTGCATTTCGAGATGACGGGACAGGACGTGACGGAATGCCTAGGCGGCGCGCAGGCGATTTCCGAAGTCAACCTCTCCGACCGCTACCACACCCATTGCGACCCCCGCCTCAACGCCTCGCAAAGCCTGGAACTCGCTTTCCTCGTCGCCGAAGAACTGCGTAAGAAAGGGTAGTTTTCTTTATCTGGTTGATGTTTGTTTGTGACTAAAGTGCTTGCCCTGCGCGCTCAGAAGATACACGAAGCGTTCCGCTGACGAGACTTTCCATCGCCTGCATATCCGACGGATCTTTGACATGGACGCGGACACTGGAATTATTAATGATGAGATTCACCGGGTGGGGAGCTTTACCGACGCTTTGTGCAACACTATGTACACCCAGCATATACCCAGCAACAATATAGTCGTAACGGAGAGTAGCGCCTTTTTCATCCGTCTCGCGATGCGCTTTTATCTCATATCCCGCGCTGTTCGTAATGTGTATACGTGGCGAAGGTAGATTAGCTCCTGCCATCGCGCTTTTTATCATGTTGGAGAATAAATCTGGTTGTGGAGCACTGATATTCGCTTCCGTTGGCACTTTCACCGAAGCTTTGGCAGTACCATCCAGCACGGCGTTAATCCGCTTCTCAATTTCTTCATCCCGAAATACAACCTTACCATCTTCCACTTGAACCCGGTTCCGGAAAACAATCTTATCACCCTCAACCTGAACTTGGCGCTCATCTGCCCCAACCGCCTGTGCCATCCCCAACAGGAACCCGTTGAACATAGCGGATACATCATATTGATAGTCAAGATGTCCGTTATGGGACGCATAGTGATAACTGGCATGTTCCATATTCCCATGCTGTTCTGCCACACGAGAGACAGATGGCGCAATACCCCCCTTGCCGTAAATTGGCTCATAACCGCTCTGCGCGATAATATTACAGAATCGGTTGCGCAGTTTTTCTGCCAGCGGCGTCACAGAAGCTAGCTCCGCATGCCGCACGACAGGATTCGGCGCGGCATTATCATTCACCGCACCCGATGAGTGAAGGTCATCAGGGGGGTATACTGAAGCAGTATTTGGCAGAATGTCAGGCGGTACTTCCATCGCCTGACACTAGCGGATGAATATGACAAATCCATTAAGGAAAATGCTAAAAATACAAATACTTGTGCTGCATTGCACAATACTTGGTGTGCAAATGCAGAGATGGACTAGTCAGATAGTTTTCATCAAACCTTCATCCACTTGAACCGAAAATCTTTTATCTTCACGATGATATTCAAAGAGGATAATGATGCAAAACCATACACCACCCGATACAAATGAAACCCCTTACAACCGACTTCGTAATGAAGTGATGGATGAGTTCGGCACACGCTTCGCCCAACTCGAAGGTCGCGTTCAACTACTTGAACAGGGGCGTGGCAGATTGGCACACGGAACACATATCCCCGGCGGGGGCGGGTACGGCTCACCGGGAAGTTTCTAAAAGTCTTATTGGCGATAACGTTCATTCTTTTGATGAATGTCGCCCAATTGCTCGGCGATCATCACATTAAAGATACCAAGCATACGTTCGATGGTCGCTTCCTGTACATCCGACAATTCCGGCTTAGGAAATGCCTGATTGGATTTTTGGCGGACTTGCCGCATTTCTTGGAAGAACTCGGTCGTTCCGGTCAAGTCAACCGTCTTCGTCTGCCTCTGCCAGTTATCAGCTGTCGCCTACACAGGCGTAAAGAACGCACTGGCAGCATCGATCAACTGCTTCACTTTAGGATCGGTAAGGAGCATATCCTGCACTGCATCCGGGACAGTGCCCGTCTTCATCCAAGAAGCCAGCATCTCATCGTCAACCTTGCCATTATCTTTCAACATCTGAAGACTACCTCCGAGGAACATATGGCATGCATCGTCATGCTTATATTCGAGGTATTGGAAGAACGCCTCCTTAGGAACGCTCACACGCTCCATCCGATCCATTCCACGAACATCGGAGAGCAACGAAAAATCCTTTGTAGACCCGGCAGGCTGAAGGAACGAGCCAGTATACATTTGGAACCAGAATTTAGCAGGGGCGATGCAAGCTTGCGTCATCATCCTTATAAGATCGGCAGGTTCTTTAAATGTGGGCAGGGAAGCACCTCCTGCATTCCTTACCAAGCTGTCCCGCCGCATAAGACCTGCAAGCCTGACTTTTTGGTGGTCGTCCGACACACCATTATGCACTTCAGTAGGTCTCTGCTCTTCATCAAATACGTCCGTCATACTACTCTTCCCCATATAGTTACATAAGGAAGTAGATTCTTCATGTTGCACTTGCGTGATAAACACATGACGGTTCGATGACAAAAAAGCCCCCCGCAACAAGGTCGCGGAGGGCTTTTTTATAGGTGTCTTGAGAGCCTAGTTGCGGCGCTGGCGACGGGGGCGGTCACCGCGACCACCTTCTTCACCGTCCTCACGACGCGGCTTGGAGGGGCGGGCCTGCGCAGGCTCCAGCCCTTCGATCTCTTCGCCGGTATCCTGATTCACCATGCGCATGGACAGGCGGTATTTACCGCGGTTGTCCGCTTCGATCAGTTTCACATAGACTACTTGGCCCTCTTCCAGCACGGAGGAGACATCGGCGATACGCTCACCGGTGATTTCCGACACATGGACGAGACCGTCATGGGGCCCCATGAAGTTCACGAACGCACCGAAATCAACGATGGTGGAGACTTTACCCTGATACACTTTGCCCACTTCCGGCTCGGTGACGATGGAGAGAATCCAGTCGATAGCGGCTTTGGACTGTTGATCATCCACCGCGGCGACGTTGATCGTGCCATCGTCTTGAATGTCGATGGTCGCACCCGTCGTCTCGCAGATCTCGCGGATGACTTTCCCACCGGAGCCGATGACTTCGCGGATTTTGTCCTTGTTGATCTTGATGGTCGTGATGCGCGGTGCATTGGCGTTCACATCGCCACGGGCGGAAGTGAGGGCTTTCGCCATCTCGCCGAGGATGTGTTTACGTCCGCCATGCGCCTGCTCAAGCGCGATCTTCATGATCTCTTCGGTGATGCCGTTGATCTTGATGTCCATCTGCAGCGCGGTGATACCTTGTTCGGTCCCTGCTACTTTGAAATCCATATCACCAAGGTGATCCTCATCGCCGAGGATATCGGAGATGACCATGAAATCCTTGCCTTCAAGGATAAGACCCATCGCGATACCGGCGACGGAGCGTTCTAGCGGAACCCCCGCATCCATCATCGCGAGCGACGCACCGCACACGGTCGCCATCGAGGACGAACCGTTAGATTCGGTGATCTCGGAGACGATACGCATCGTGTACGGGAACTGCTCCTCGGACGGAATCAGCGGACGCAGGGCGCGCCATGCCAGTTTCCCATGACCGATTTCGCGGCGGCCCGGTGCACGCATCGGGTTCGCTTCCCCGGTGGAGTATGGCGGGAAGTTATAATGCAGCATGAAGCTTTCTTTATATTCCCCCGTCAACGCATCGATGATCTGCGCGTCTTGTTTCGTCCCCAAAGTGACGACGGCAAGCGCCTGCGTCTCCCCCCGGGTGAACAGCGCCGAACCATGCGTACGCGGCAGGATATTGACCTCCGCCAGAATCGGACGGATATTGGCAGGCCCACGCCCGTCGATACGTTTTTGCGACTTCAGCATATCCATACGGACGACAGATTTTTCTAACTTCTTGATAGCACCTTTGACTTTGGTTTCCGGGAACTCTTCGGCGACCATCGCGTCCTTGATGGAAGCGCGGATCTCGTCCAGCTTGTTGCTGCGTTCCTGCTTGCCCGTAATGGCATAGGCCGCACGGAATTCCGCATCGCCCAGTGCTTTCACTTTGGTGTACAGCTCGTCTTTTTTCTCGTATTCGACGAGGTTCCACGGCTCTTTCGCTGCAGTTTCAGCGAGCGAGATAATCATATCGATGACCGGCTTCATGCCTTTGTGACCGAAGGATACCGCACCCAGCATGATTTCCTCGGAAAGCTCTTTCGCTTCCGATTCCACCATCAGCACGGAGCTTTCCGTCCCCGCAACGACGAGTTCGAGGTCGCTGATTTCCAGCTCTTGCAGGGTCGGGTTGAGGATATATTCCCCGTCGATATAACCGACGCGTGCGCCAGCAATGGGGCCGAAGAACGGGATACCAGAAATGGTGAGCGCTGCGGATGCACCGACCATGGCGACGACATCGGGATCGTTCTCTTTATCATGGGACAGCAGCGTACAGATGATCTGCGTCTCGTTACGGAATTCATCCGGGAATAAGGGGCGGATCGGACGGTCGATGAGACGCGAGGTCAGCGTATCTTTCTCCGTCGCGCGGCCTTCGCGCTTGAAGAACCCGCCGGGGATTTTCCCTGCGGCGAACGTCTTCTCTTGATAATGCACCGTAAGAGGGAAGAAGTCGATGTCCGGCTTCGGTTTTTTCGCGGCGACGACCGTGCAGAGCACGACCGTGTCACCGTAGGTGGCGAGCACCGCGCCGTCGGCCTGACGGGCGATACGGCCGGTTTCCAGGGTCAGCTCACGGCCACCCCAAGTAATGGTTTTTTTGACGATATCAAACATGTGTTGTCCTTTCTGAGACAGTACTTTTCTATTTCCAAACCGCTTTCATCCGCTATCAACACCGCACTCGCTTCCCCTATTGGAAGCGTTCTGTAACCCAACAGCTTTAGTACCGCAGAAAGGTCGCCACGGCGCGTAGTTCGCGCAAAGCAAAGGCTTTATATACCCAAACACCCTGTAGGGCAAGGATATTACGGCTTTTGAAGCCTATGATTCTGGATAATCGTGTGTAAAGTCAGCAAAAAAAGAGGTCGCGCCCTGTTCAGGCAGCGACCTCTCTATGCATCGGATAGAATCGGCTTACTTACGAATGCCGAGTTTCTCGATCAGCGCGCTGTAGCCGGCGGGATTCTTGGCTTTCAGGTAATCCAGCAGGCGGCGGCGGCGGCCGACCATGACCAGCAGCCCGCGACGGGAATGGTGGTCTTTCTTATGAGTTTTGAAGTGGTCGGTCAGCGTATTGATACGTTCGGTCAGAATCGCGACCTGCACTTCGGGGGATCCGGTATCGCCTTTTTTGGTGGCGTTCTCTTTAATCACGTCTTGCTTACGTTCTGAGGTAATCGACATCGTTTGCTCCTATGGTTTTCAATTATTGCACAAAACCCGAAAGGAACACGCGTATCGGTTTGATCAACCTCCCCTCACGC